>NZ_JACJPF010000103.1 GCF_014695915.1 Trichocoleus sp. FACHB-40 | reverse complement strand
AGAACAGTTCTTCTAGACTAAGCATGAGGGCAAACAGGGCATGAAGTTTTTGCATTTTCAGCCTATCGGGTTTGCCCCTTTCTTGTCTCAATCCTTATCCCGAACTCACGTTATACTATTAAGCCTAGTTAATTTGGGAAAAATAATTTGTGGAGAATGGGTAATTGTTTGCAATTACCCATTTGCCGCGCTCCAACCTAATTCACAACTCAAATCGGATTGCTATATTTCGAGTGGGCGCGATCGCTGTCAATTCATGATTCCCAGTTTAGCGAACAGAGACAGCTTCCAAGTGTTCTAGTTCTTGGAATAATGGCGTACTTAAGTAACGTTCGCCATAACTCGGTTGCACCATTACAATCAAACGGCCTTCATTCTCTACACGTCTTCCAATCTGAATTGCCGCACTTAAAGCTGCTCCTGTAGAGATACCTGAGAGCAACCCCTCTTCCCTAGCCAGCCGCCGACTATAATACATCGCCTCCTCATCGGAGACAGTGACAATTTCATCAATCAGCTCTTTTCGCAGAACTTCCGGGATAAACCCAGCCCCAATTCCCTGAATCTTGTGACCTCCCGGCTTACCTCCAGAGAGAACGCGACTGGTGATTGGTTCCACAGCAACGGCCTGAAAACTCGGTTTTCGCTGTTTAATGACCTCAGCAACACCAGTAATTGTGCCACCAGTACCAACCCCAGATACCAGAATATCCACTTCACCATCAGTATCAGCCCAAATTTCCTCGGCTGTTGTTTCGGCGTGGATTTGGGGATTGGCTGGGTTGCGGAACTGTTGCGGCATATAAGAATTAGGTGTTGTCGCGGCAATTTCTTCGGCACGAGCGATCGCGCCCCTCATCCCTTCAGCTCCAGGTGTCAGTTCCAGTTTGGCACCATATGCTTTTAGCATTCTCTGCCGTTCCAGGCTCATCGTATCTGGCATTGCCAAAATCAAAGGGTAGCCTTTAGCCGCCGCCACCATCGCTAAGGCAATGCCAGTATTTCCTGAAGTTGGTTCAATTAAAACCGTTTTACCAGGCTGAATTAGCCCAGCTTCCTCAGCTTTTTGAATCATGCTCACACCGATGCGGTCTTTAACAGAACCCGCTGAGTTCATACTCTCCAGCTTCACAACGATTCTCGCTAGAGACCCTTGTTCCTGCGGTAGTCGATTCAGCTGAACCAGAGGCGTATTCCCAACCAATTCCGTAACATTATTAGCAATTCGCATTTTCCACTCCTTAAAGCTTCATGTCCGATATCTGCTCTGAGTGCGATCGCAAGCTCCGTAGTTTTCTGCACTACGTGCCAAAACTCGTGAGCCTATAAATAGCTTTTTTCCTGTACTACAGTTATCCGCTGTGCTTTATGTATTTTAACCTCAATATCCGGTTTCCCGATAGATTTTTAGGTCTTTACATATTTTTTTACTCTTTAACCCTTATTCTGCCGAAGCTATAGGCAAAAACAAATAAACCCAAGTAATCCTACCCGTTAACCGTAGATTGTAAATATCCGAGAAGGTAATAGTGCCAATACGGCTCGGTTAAGTATGTTCATCCCTCAAAGATCCCCCCAACCGCCCCCTCTGTCTCGCCCGAAGACTTGGGAAATTCGCTACACCCGTTCTTTCGGGGGTTGCACAATTCAGCAAAAAGGAAGCTAGTTGGCTCAATTGTGACAGTCTGCCAGATATAGAAGTTTAATTTATTCGGGTTTTGTTTGAGCGGATTCAATCTCTAGAGCAAGAAATTGAGAATCGGAAAGCGCCAAGAAGTTTATTCAGTAGCATACCCTTTAAAAAGAGAGGGTATATCTTATCAAAAGCCTCTAATCGACTGATTTTCGACGTGTTGTATCACCAGGTTGCCTGGTTATCTCAATAGCGATCGCTCTTGTTTCTTAAATGCTGCAAAAAGTTCCGCATTCTGGAGAATAACGCCAGCTTGATTATTAAATATTTGCATATATTTTTGATCGCTCTCGTCAAAACTAGCCTGGAAATAATCGGGCGCTTCCCTTCCATCCGCCGGGTCATATTCGGGAAAATCGCCCAGTTTCCTTTTATTAACTAATTGAGTCACACCAATCAAATCACCATCGGGACTGAAGACTGGCATACATAATAAGCTACAAGTGCGATAACCCGTCTGATGATCGGTCTTTTTTGCTGTATCCGAATCCGGGCGAGAATATAAATCGAAAGGAATATTCAAAGGCTCTCCGGATTCAGCAACTTTGCCAGCATAACCTTGTCCTACTTTTACCCGCAATTCCTTTACGGAACCATCGTCAAAAGGAATCTGTGTCCACAATTCACCAGCTTGTTGCTCTAAAATCCACAAAGTACTACGGTCGGCATTCATCAGTTTCTTGGCTGCTTCCATCACCCGCTTGAGAATTTCTTCCAGCTCCAAACTGCTTTGATTCACAGAACGAGCTGCGGCCATTAGTGCGGCTGCCACTCGTTGTCCCCTAGCTGTTTTATGATAAGAGCGGAAGCTTTCTAAAATCATTTGAATCATCGGGGCATTTTCCGCAAATCGTTCTTCATCTGCGTCCGTAAAGCCCTGTTGATCGATTCTTTCTGCTAAGGATGCAGTCCGGTCGCCAAACCGCTTTAATTTGTTGAGTAACTGAATAACGGCGACTAAATTACCCTGCTCATTTAAGAGCGGCAACGCTAACATTGTATAAGTACGATAGCCATTTTTTTTGTCTTGCTCTTTTGCTGCATCAGAGCGAGGATCGTCATAGAAATCAAAGGGAATATTGATAACTTCTTTACGGGCTGCTACCTCGCCCACAATTCCTTTATTGGCAGGTATCCGAATTTCTAAAGAACCATCTCCATCTGCTTCGGCAATAATTGACCAGAATTCATTTTTATCTTCATCTAATAAAAAGATACTCGTGCGATCGGCACTCAAAGATTTGCCGGTTTTTAGAGTAATCGAACGCAAGGTGCTATCCAAAATATCATCAAATCCCTGGTTGTCCATGACACTATTGAGCATCGCCAGAGTTTGACTCACCACATTTTTTTGCTGAGATTCTGCCTCTTTTTTGACGCTGGCAAATTTCTGGGCGTTTTGCAGAGCAACCCCCGCTTGAGAGTTAAAAATCTGCATATATTTTTCACTATTTCCGTCAAAACTAGCCTTGAAGCATTCGGGGGCTTCAGGCCAATTATCCGGGTTATATTCTGGAAACACACCTAGTTTCTTTTTATTCACTAATTGGGTGACACCTAATAATTCCCCATCAGGACTGAAAACGGGCATACAGAGTAAACTACAAGTGCGATAACCTGTCTTTTGATCAGTTTTTTTGGCTGTCTCCGAATCAGGGTGATCGTACAGATCGAAGGGAAGATTTAAAGTTTCTCCCGATGCGGCAACTTTGCCAGCAAAACCTTGCCCTACTTTGACTCGCAATTCTTGAAAAGAACCGTCCTCAAAAAGAATTTTTGTCCATAGTTCATTTGCCTCTCGATCTATTAACCAAAGCGTGCTGCGGTCGGCATTCATCAGTTTTTTTGCCGCATCCATAACTCGACCCAGGACTTCTTCAGAATCGAGGCTGCTTTGAGAGAGCGATCGCGTTGCTTCTGTGAGTGCTTCCGAGGCTTGTAGTCTTTGGGCTAATTTGTAACAATACTGGCATCTTTCCAAAATTCGTCGAATTGCCGGAGCATAGTCAGCAAACTGTTTTTGATCGGCTTCTGTGAAGCCGTATTTATCAATTCTTTCTGCTAAGCGAGCTTGCGGATTATTCGGCTGCTTTAACTTATTCAGTAATTGGACTACTGCAACTAAATCTCCCTGCTCATTTAATAATGGTAAAATTAACTCATTGTAGGTGCGATATCCCTTATTGTTGTCTGGCTCGTCCGCTTCCAAATCCGCGGGATCGTCGCAAAAGCTAAAGGGAGTGCTGACAAATTTTTTGAAATAAGTTAACCGTCCTTTTGTTTCTTTATTTGACAAAATTTGAAGTTCGGGATGATTTCCGTCTTCATGTCTAGCGATAATTGACCAAAGTTCACTTTTTTCTTCATCTATAAAGAAAATTGTTGTGCGATCTACGCTCAATAGTTCGCCCATTTTAAAGGTAATAGAACCTAATATTTCTGAAAGAATATCATTAAATGTTTTGCCTTCCATCACGCTAAGCATAGATAGAAGTTTTTGTTCTTGGGTGGCAACAATCTGCATAAAGTCGGCGTGCATATCCGCTAACGCCTTGTTCACCCATCTCTCGTTAAATACAGAGACATAAATGCGGTTACAAACCTTTAGTTTCCCTTGCCGCTTGACAATTGCTCCTGAGAGTAGCAATTCAATTTGTTCTGGACTTTGGTCAAACGCTAATTCCTCTCGTTGCAAAATTAACAGATAGATATCCAGTAGCGCACGGCTTCGCTGTCCAATTCGGAGAATGCGATCGCGTATCGTCTTTAGATGCGGTGGTTCATCCATCGCTTCCCAACTCTCGATGATACGCGATCGCACTAATTTCTCAACCCAATCTGGAATTTCGTTAATGGGTAATAAGTTTTTCTCTGCTTGTTGGAGGACTAATTTGCAAAGTTTTTGGGTAAGAAACGGCTGTCCTCCCGTCCAATCTAATACCGCTTTAAGCACTTCTTGAGGATTGCTAATTTTCCCTGCTAAACCCTCCGCTAAAAGCTGCGCTTCGTGTAATTGAAAACCATATAATTCAACCGCCCGACCGATATTAAAAGGAGTCCGGTTTTTGTCTTGCATCAAATCAGAGGGACTCGCCACCCCCAGTAAGGCAAAAGTTAGACGTTCGTATTCATTGCAGGCGCGGATAAACGCAAAAAAGTCATCAGTCTTAAAATTTAAGCTGAGAACATTATCAATTTCGTCGATAAAAATAACAATTTTCTGGCTGACTGATGTTAGCAGCACTTGTTCGATAAATTCACTCAAGCGCTGCACCGGAGGAAGAAAAGCGCGATCGCGCAACCAACTCTGTAAGTTAATCTTGTCTGAAAGCTGGAAACTCGTCACCAAACGCCGCATCACCCCTGCATACCACTGATCCGGCGTAATATCTTGGCTACCAATTTTCGTCAAGTCTACTGCTGCACAGGCGAATCCTTCTGCTTGCAACTTGTGCATCGTTTGCACCCGCAAGCTAGTTTTCCCCATCTGCCGAGAATTCAGCACATAACAAAACTCCCCCGCCTTCAGTCCTTCATATAAGTCAAAATCTGCCTGTCGCACTACATAAGTGGGAGCATCAAGCGGTAAATGTCCACCCACTTTATAGTTATAGGCTGAATTTGGCTCTTGGGTCATAAGGGGTTCTGATTGGGTAGAAAACACCATGCTTCTGATACATGAGTTTTTTGTAAGTAGTTAATAACTGATCAATACTTTTTGTTCGCAGTGCCATAGCGTTAGCGAAGCGAGGCGTTAGCCTAGCGCCGACCTGTCGGTTCGCTCACCATATCTTCATCACCGCAATCCTTCTTCTCGCAACAAATCATCAGCCCAAGCAGGATCATTTCCCTTCAGGGGTGGTATCGCAGGCTGAGTATAATCCACTGCTAAATCAAATCCCGCTTGGTTATATACCTCGCTTAACAAAGTTTGTAATTCCACTTGCACTTCTGCATCCCCAGGTTGCAAAGGTAAAGGGAATGGGGGAATTTCTTCTCGTACAGTAAAAGCATACAAATGAGCTGCTGGACGGCGAACGCTTTGACTCACTAAAATTCGATAATCCGCCTGAATCTCCTTCTCGACTGGCATTGGCTTGCCGCCTCTAAGTAAGTCAATTTCTACTAGGTGGGTGGCGCTTGTTAGAACTTGCTGTCGCTTCGTTTCATACAAGTTTCGTCCAACTCCGGCGCGTTTATTTTTAGGAGAAAGGATTTCTATAACAGTAATCACCTCACCCGTTCCTACCTCTCTAATTTCTAAGTAACCTTCCCTGGTTTCTTCGGGGATTGGTACTGTTACTGTTATCGGTTCGCGGGGGGAGGTAAGCGTTGCGGTTGATTGAGATTGATTGTCGGATGAAGGCTTGGAGAATACCGTTACATCGGGAATCATCACCAAGTCGCTATCTTTTACATCACTTAAATAAATCCGCTTTTCAATTGCTACGCGATATTTAGGACGGAGAGAGGGTGCTATGGAAATGGCGATCGCAGTAATTAACCGATGATGTACCTCAGCCCACAATTCAGGATTTTCTAAGTATGGATCCACACCTGGAAATGGAGAAGGCATTTTTTGACCTCTAGCAACAATTGTGTCAAGTTCTCTCTACTATCTAAAATTTTCCCAAGCGATCGCTAAAATATTGCCGATATAAATCGAAGCGTGGCGTGACATAATTACCCTGCAATTGTACTAGCCCCATACTGTGCAACTTAAATGCTGTCACTGACTCCAATTCTACGGGTACATCAGCTGTCACTACCTTAGCGAAAGCAGCAGCTAACTCTCGATGTTGTTGCAAATTCCACAAATGTCTTCGCAAATGGTCATCATAAAGTCCCGCCTCTGTGGGAGCAGTTTCTAACAATTGCTCCATCGTAATCGTCTGCTGCGCGATATGATAGAGAGCCAGCCGCACCAGATAGGGATGTCCGCCCACCAGCGCCATCAATTGTTTAATCTGGCTTGCATTCCCATTCAGTCCATGACGCTGAGTTAAATCTTGCACCTGTTCCGGGCTAAAATCTGGCAACTCAATTGGCAATCCTACATTAAACGGCGATTGATTGACATTCAGAGGGATATAAACTTCCGTTGAGTGTACTACAACTAGGCGCAATTGTTGCCAGCGATCGCTATCGCCACCACCATATCCAGCTTCCTCATACCAAGCACGTAGCAACCCAAAAAAATCATCGGCAATTTTCGGATATTGAAAAACCCGATCTACCTCATCCAAACCTAACACTAGGGGACTCTCGGTTCCTGACAACAAACAATCTTCAAAATAAGCAGTACAATTATCCTTACTGCCATAAGTATCAGACCAATAATCATCAACTTGATGTGGTAGCCGCAGCTTTCGAGAAATTCTCGCGCAAAACCACTTTAATAGTTGATTCAAATTTGAAAAAACTGCTGTATCTGCGTGTTGAAAACTCAACGGAACTGTGCGATATCCCTGCTCTTTTGCCTGATATAAAATTCTCGCCATTAGGGAAGTTTTCCCCATCTGTCTCGGTGCTTTAATCCTAATCAGCGCCCCTGGTTGCAAAATTTCCTTGTAACATTGAGCTTCATAGGGAACTCGTTCCACATAAAAAGCCGAAGCCAAACGTACTTGACCGCTTGGTAACTCTGGTTCTGCTACTGGTAAAGGGGAGGGGATTGTGGATTGTGAAGCGATTTTTGGGGAGATTGATTCTTCCCAAAACATACCGTGATTTTGGATTGTAGAGACGTTGTATGCAATGTCTCTATACTTTGCCAATCTACTATCCCCCGAATCTTCCATTCCCCATTCCCCCTTACTTGCTAAAAGGTTCAGGACTTCTTGCACAATTGCAGTATCAGCCGGGGATTCCCATTCAAGTTGCCCAATTCCTTGCAAATAGCCGCGTAAATCGTGGTTTAAAGACGAATTTAAGGGACAATTAACGCGAATAGGTAACACAATTGGCTTATTGTGAATAAAACGCAACTCTTTAGCCCGTCGTAACTCTTCGAGTGCCATTTCACTAACCGCAGCTTGGGGAGAAAGTAGCAACAAAAAATAGTCGCAGTGCTGCAATTCCGTATCAATTCTATCTAGCGAATTTTCTGGTAAATCAGAGGACTTACCCAAATTATTTGCGTCTACAGTAGCCATAAATGCTGTGTGTCCAGCAGCATTTATAGCTTCATAAAACTGAGCCGCAAGGCTCCGATCAGGCTCTACAGCCGAATAGGAAATAAAAACTCTTAAATTACGCGCTGCTTCTTGTGGAGGTGATTTTTGGTTAATGATTACTGACGCTTCCGTAAATTGTGACTGCTGCTTAATGGCGCGTTCTATTGCTCCTTTAAAGTTTTTTTTTGTAACCTTTTCATCTAAGGCATTTGACAGCTTTTTCCATAATTTATAGCCAACATCTTTTTCTATATACTGAGGGTGAAGAGGGTAAATATCTTCATAAGTTTTACCTTCCCAAGACCCTGTAAATACTTGCCGTTCGAGGTCATTTAGGTATTTTCCCGTGGTAGCACAAATTAAGCTATCTGTAAACTCTAATGCCTCTTTAACATCCATAGGTTGTGTAAATTTTTATTTGAAAAAATCAAGTGTTTTTTCAAAGTTTAACTAAGTAGTAACCTATATTATACAAAATGCAACTGTTCCAGTCCGCAGATGTTCCGTCTGGGAAGAGAGGCAAAATGCTTGCCATGATTAGGATAGCAGGCAAGAGTATTGCTCCCCAGCCTAGAAGAAAAATCTTTTTTCTTCCTCTCTCCCTGTCTTTGTGTTTCCCCTGTACCCTATGTATCATACATTTCCGATAGAAGAGAGTTTTTACGGAGTTTTTCTGAGCTTTCCTGAGGTTTTCGGCAGCTAGAAGGGCATATTAGAGAGCGATCGCGTACTTTGCACATAAGAATACGCGATCGCGCATGGTTACTTGTCGTCAGCTCAACCTAGAAAAAATACTCAAAATTTCTGAGCTTTCCTGGTTGCTATCTAATGAAACATAAGTGAAACTACTGATATAAGTTTCTAATTCACCCGGTTTTACTTTTAGAAATAATACATAATTAATATAATGTATTTATCCAAATAATTATGATTGTCAAATTAGAATTATCACAACTGACTTCATTAATTTTATTTATTACTTCGCCGAATTTTTGTCAGGGGAATAGAGATGTTTAATCCCACCACAGTGATGATTGATACCTTCGTTGAATGCCTGCGGGCTGGCTACCGCCGCACTTACGGCGGACTCAAACCAGACTACGCCGACATCATCGCTTGGGCTGGAAACATGGCGCTGGAAAACATTGCCAACAGCGATGCCCTTTATCACAACGTCGAACACACAATTTACGTCACATTAGTGGGACAGGAAGTTTTGCGGGGGAAGCAAATTCGCGAAGGTAGAGTGTACTGCGAAGATTGGTTGCACGCCATCATTTCTTTGTTGTGCCACGATATCGGGTACGTTAAAGGCGTTTGTCTGGCTGACCGAAACAGTGAAAGACTGTATGCCACAGGTGTAAACGGCACAATGGTTTCCCTACCTCCAGGTTTAACCGATGCCAGCCTCACACCTTACCATGTGGATCGGGGAAAACAGTTTATTGAAGAGCGCTTTGGCGGTCACAAACTAATTGATGCCGAAGTGATTAAGCGCAATATCGAATTAACCCGTTTTCCTGTGCCAGCAGACGAAGATCATCAAGACACAACAAACTTTCCTGGATTAATTCGCGCCGCCGATTTAATCGGGCAAATGAGCGATCCGCGCTACTTGCAAAAAATTAGTGCCTTGTTCTACGAATTTGAAGAAACAGGAGTGAACAAAGACTTAGGCTACCGCAACCCAGGCGACTTGCGGAGAAACTACCCAAAGTTTTATTGGAATGTTGTTTTTCCCTACATTCAAACAGGGTTGGATTTCTTGGACGTGACGCAAGAGGGAAAGCAGATTTTGGCGAACCTCTACGCGAACGTGTTTCGGGTCGAGTACGAATCCCCCGTAGCTCACAAGCGTTAAGCGATCGCTCATCCTACCACTTCTCGTTCCCAGGTCAGAGAAGGAAATGCTATGTAAGTGAGGTGGTCGTCTTCACTTCTATAAAAAATCAGTTTGATGCACTACACCCTGACTCCTCCACGCCAGTCACCACAAGGGTTAGGAACCCCCGCAAGGCGCTGGCTTTCTAACCCACCAAGTGCAACCGAAGCGGCTGGGGGTTAAGTTCTGTGGGGAAACAGAAAAGAAAAGATGTCAACAGATGTCTCTATAAGGCAGAATCATCATTGAGATGACAGCACCTGCGACTTAATATTCGGCTACCGCAATTAGTAAACATCCTTTAAAGAATAAAGCTATGCCAACTGCACAGGCACCCAACGATACAGATAATCTCGACGAAAGACAACTCCTCAAAACCCTAGCAGCTGTAAAAAAAGGTGACTTTTCTGTTCGGATGCCTATCGACCAGACTGGCATAGCCGGGAAAATAGCCGATACCCTCAACGATGTGATTGAGCTGAACCAGAGGATGGCAGCCGAATTAGAGCGAATTAGCACCATTGTTGGGAAAGAAGGCAAAATCTCCGAACGTGCCTCCTTGGGAAACGCAGGCGGTTCCTGGGAGAAGAGTGTTGAATCGGTCAATACACTGATTACAGATTTAGTTCAACCTACAGCTGAAACTGCTCGTGTGATCCGGGCAGTTGCCAATGGCGACCTATCTCAGAGAATAGCGACGGAAATTGAAAACAGACCCCTCAAGGGTGAATTTCTCCAAACCGCCGAAGTCGTCAACACGATGGTAGATCAGCTTTCGTCCTTCGCCTCGGAAGTAACGCGGGTGGCGCGTGAGGTGGGGACAGAAGGTAAGCTGGGCGTTCAAGCAGAAGTTAAGGGCGTTGCCGGAACTTGGAAGGATTTAACCGACAACGTAAACTTAATGGCGGGTAACTTGACAGCGCAGGTGCGGAATATTGCCGAAGTTACCACAGCTGTTGCTAACGGCGACCTTTCCAAGAAAATCACCGTAGATGTGAAAGGGGAAATTTTAGAACTGAAAAACACCGTCAACGTCATGGTGGATCAGCTAAACTCCTTTGCCTCGGAAGTGACACGGGTGGCGCGAGAAGTAGGAACGGAAGGTAAATTAGGCGGTCAGGCACAAGTTAGAGGTGTAGCCGGAACCTGGAAGGATCTGACGGACTCGGTGAACTTGATGGCGGGTAACTTGACAGCGCAGGTGCGGAACATTGCCGAAGTTACCACGGCTGTTGCTAATGGAGACTTGTCGAAGAAAATTACCGTAGATGTCAAAGGCGAGATTTTGGATTTGAAAGACACCATCAACGTGATGGTGGATCAGTTGAATTCCTTTGCTAGTGAAGTAACACGGGTGGCGCGTGAGGTAGGTGCAGACGGGAAACTAGGCGGTCAGGCAGAAGTGCGCGGGGTGGCGGGAACTTGGAAGGACTTGACCGACAGCGTGAACTTCATGGCGGGAAGTTTGACAGCGCAGGTGCGAAATATTGCCGAAGTTACTACAGCTGTTGCTAATGGCGACCTTTCTAAGAAAATCACCGTAGATGTCAAAGGCGAAATTTTGGAGTTAAAAAACACCGTTAATACGATGGTGGATCAACTCAATTCCTT
Source organism: Trichocoleus sp. FACHB-40 (assembly GCF_014695915.1). Taxonomy (GTDB): domain Bacteria; phylum Cyanobacteriota; class Cyanobacteriia; order Cyanobacteriales; family FACHB-T130; genus Funiculus; species Funiculus sociatus. The sequence continues at coordinate 132,535 of NZ_JACJPF010000103.1, read as the reverse complement.
TGCCTCGGAAGTAACGCGGGTGGCGCGAGAGGTGGGAACTGAAGGTAAGTTAGGCGTACAAGCAGAAGTTGGTGGAGTCGCTGGCACCTGGAAGGATCTTACCGACTCTGTAAACTTGATGGCGGGTAACTTGACAGCGCAGGTGCGGAATATTGCCGAAGTTACCACAGCTGTTGCTAATGGCGACCTTTCTAAGAAAATTACTGTAGATGTCAAAGGTGAAATTTTAGAGCTGAAAAACACCGTTAATATCATGGTGGATCAGCTTTCGTCTTTTGCCTCGGAAGTAACCAGGGTGGCGCGAGAGGTAGGCGCAGACGGGAAGCTGGGAGGTCAAGCTGAAGTCAAGGGCGTAGCAGGAACTTGGAAGGACTTGACTGACAGCGTGAACTTCATGGCGGGAAGTTTGACAGCGCAGGTGCGAAATATTGCCGAAGTTACTACAGCTGTTGCTAATGGCGACTTGTCTAAGAAAATTACCGTCGATGTGCGCGGGGAAATTCTGGAGTTGAAAAATACCGTCAATACGATGGTGGATCAACTCAACTCGTTCGCCTCGGAAGTGACCAGAGTAGCGCGAGAGGTGGGAACTGAAGGTAAGTTAGGCGTACAAGCAGAAGTGCGCGGTGTGGCGGGAACTTGGAAGGACTTGACCGACAGTGTTAACTCGATGGCGGGGAACTTGACGGCGCAGGTGCGGAATATTGCGGAAGTTACCACAGCTGTTGCGAATGGGGACTTGTCCAAGAAAATTACTGTAGATGTCAAAGGCGAAATTTTAGAGCTGAAAAACACCATTAATATCATGGTGGATCAGCTTTCGTCATTTGCCTCGGAAGTCACCAGAGTTGCCCGTGAGGTGGGTTCGGAAGGTAAGCTGGGCGTACAAGCAGAAGTGCGCGGGGTGGCAGGAACTTGGAAAGACTTGACCGACAGCGTGAACTCGATGGCGGGGAACCTGACGGAACAAGTGCGAAATATTGCGGAAGTGGCGACTGCGATCGCTAACGGCGACCTCTCTAAAAAAATCACTGTCCAAGTTAAAGGCGAAATTCTAGAACTGAAAAACACCATTAATATCATGGTGGATCAGCTTTCGTCTTTTGCCTCGGAAGTCACTAGGGTGGCGCGAGAGGTGGGTTCAGAAGGTAAATTGGGTGTCCAAGCTGATGTCCGAGGTGTAGCGGGAACCTGGAAAGATTTAACCGACAGCGTGAACTTCATGGCGGGAAGTTTGACAGCGCAAGTGCGGAACATCGCCGCCGTCACGACGGCGGTAGCTAACGGCGACCTTTCCAAGAAAATCACCGTAGATGTCAAAGGTGAAATTTTAGAACTGAAAAACACCGTCAACACGATGGTGGATCAACTCAACTCTTTTGCTTCGGAAGTCACCAGGGTGGCGCGGGAGGTGGGAACTGAAGGTAAGTTAGGCGTACAAGCCGAAGTGCGCGGGGTGGCGGGAACTTGGAAGGACTTGACCGACAGTGTGAACTTCATGGCGGGAAGTTTGACAGCGCAGGTGCGAAATATTGCCGAAGTTACTACAGCTGTTGCTAATGGCGACTTGTCCAAGAAAATTACTGTAGATGTCAAAGGCGAAATTTTAGAGTTGAAAAACACTATTAATACAATGGTGGATCAACTCAACTCTTTTGCTAGTGAAGTGACGCGGGTTGCCCGCGAAGTCGGTTCGGAAGGTAAATTAGGAGTACAAGCTTACGTCCGGGGTGTTGCTGGCACTTGGAAAGATTTAACCGACAACGTAAACTCAATGGCGGGTAACTTGACAGCGCAAGTGCGAAATATTGCCGAAGTTACCAAAGCTGTTGCTAACGGCGACCTTTCCAAGAAAATCACTGTAGATGTCAAAGGCGAGATTTTGGATCTCAAAGACACGATCAACGTGATGGTGGATCAGCTTTCGTCCTTCGCCTCAGAAGTAACTAGAGTGGCGCGTGAGGTGGGAACGGAAGGGAAATTAGGCGGTCAAGCAGAGGTGCGCGGCGTTGCTGGAACCTGGAAAGACTTAACCGACAACGTAAACTCAATGGCGGGTAACTTAACTGCACAGGTGCGCGGTATTGCCAAAGTCGTGACGGCGGTAGCCAATGGCGACTTGAAGCGAAAACTGATGCTGGAGGCGAAGGGAGAAATTGAAACCTTAGCTGATACGATCAACGAGATGATCGACACCCTAGCAACCTTTGCTGAGCAAGTTACCACCGTGGCGCGTGAGGTGGGAATTGAAGGTAAACTGGGAGGTCAGGCGAAGGTTCCAGGGGCTGCTGGCACTTGGCGGGCGCTGACAGACAACGTGAACGAACTGGCGGCGAATCTGACAACCCAGATCCGGACAATTGCTGAAATTGCTACCGCCGTGACTAAGGGAGATTTGACCCGCACGATTAACGTCCAAGCGGAAGGCGAGGTAGCAGTCCTCAAAGATAATATCAACCAAATGATCGCTAACCTGCGGGAGACTACGCAGAAAAATACTGAGCAAGATTGGTTGAAGACCAACTTAGCCAAGTTTACCCGCATGTTACAAGGTCAGCGAGATTTGGAGACTGTTTCCAAACTAATTTTGTCGGAACTCGCACCTTTGGTTTCCGCGCAACACGGCGTATTTTACTTGATGGAAGGATCTATCGACCATCAGATTTATCTAAAACTTCTGAGTACCTACGCCTACCGGGAACGCAAGCATCTAGCAAATCGTTTCCATCTGGGTGAAGGTTTGGTGGGACAATGCGCCATAGAAAAAGAACGGATTCTGCTCACCGAAGTACCAGACAATTACATCAAGATTAGCTCTGGCTTAGGGGAATCTACTCCGATTAATGTCGTCGTTTTACCAGTTTTGTTTGAAGGACAAGTTACAGCAGTTATTGAACTTGCCTCTTTCCGCAGATTTAGCGAAATTCACCTGACTTTCTTCGATCAACTCACCGAAAGTATCGCCATTGTGTTGAACACGATCGCTGCTTCGATGAGAACAGAAGAATTGCTCAAACAATCGCAATCTCTGGCAGAAGAACTGCAAACTCAGCAAAAAGAACTAACTGATACTAATAAGCGACTGGAACAACAAGCGAAATCGCTGCAAGCATCGGAAGAACTGCTGAAAAGACAGCAGGAACAGTTGCAACAAACTAATGAGGAGTTGGAAGAGCGATCGCGCTTGTTGGCACGCCAAAACCGAGAAGTTGAGCGCAAAAATCAGGAAATTGAACAAGCAAGGCAGTCTGTGGAGGAGAAAGCTGAACAACTGGCCCTTACTTCCAAATATAAATCAGAGTTTCTGGCAAATATGTCCCACGAACTGCGGACACCACTCAATAGCTTGTTGATATTAGCCAGACTGCTTTCTGATAACAGTGACGGCAACTTGACAGGCAAGCAAGTCGAATACAGCCGTACAATTCATTCAGCAGGTACTGATTTATTAGGTCTGATTAATGACATTCTGGATCTGGCAAAAATTGAATCTGGAACTATGTCAGTTGATGTTGACCAGATGTTATTTGCCGAATTGCGAAGCCAGATGGAACGCACATTCGGGCAAGTAGCCCACGACAAAGGACTCAATTTTGTCTTAGACTTTGAGCCAGCTCTGCCAAGGGCTATGTATACTGACGCGAAACGGTTACAACAAGTCCTGAAAAATCTGCTTTCCAATGCGTTTAAATTTACCGACAGAGGGGAAGTACGATTGCAAGTCCATCTGGCGACAGGTGGATGGAGTAAAGACCAAGTAGAATTAAACCGCGCTCAAGCTGTGATCGCTTTTGCAGTCAGGGATACGGGCATTGGCATTGAGCCGGGTAAGCAGAAAATAATTTTTGAGGCGTTTCAGCAAGCTGATGGCACGACCAGCCGCAAATACGGCGGTACGGGACTAGGCTTATCTATCAGCCGAGAAATTGCCCGACTGCTGGGCGGAGAAATTCGCCTGGTAAGCAGCCCTGGTCAGGGAAGCACGTTTACTCTATATTTACCCCAAACTTACCACGGCAACGCAGAAGACGGCAGCAGTACGAGTGGGCAGGCGACAGCTATTATGCCTAACGCAGCGCCAAGTCGGATTTCAGTGCCTGCCATACCAGCCAGCCCGGTTCCCCCAGCCTCGTCTCAACAGGACGGTTCTAGAGTTGTCTCTAACCCGATGCCTATTGATGAAGGCAGAACTTATGTGCAATCGCCGTCAGCGATCACTGATGACCGAGAGAATATTGAACAAGGCGATCGCATCCTGCTAATCATCGAAGATGACGTCAACTTTGCGCGGATCATGTTAGATATGGCACGAGAGCAAGGTTTCAAAGGTCTGGTGGCTTTGCGAAGCGATACAGGTTTGGCAATGGTGCGACACTATCAGCCAGACGCGATTATGCTGGATATCCGGTTGCCAATCATGGATGGCTGGACGGTGCTAGACCGTTTGAAGCACGATCCGGCAACTCGGCACATCCCGGTACATATCCTCTCCGTTGAGGAAGGACAACAGCGCAGTTTACAACAGGGAGCGATCGCTTATCTGAAAAAACCTGTGTCCAGCGAAGCCATAACGAAGGCACTGACTGAAATTAAAGGTTTTGTTGAGCGTCCAGTTAAGAACTTGCTCGTCGTAGAAGACGACGAAAATCAACGCCACAGCATTGTAGAGCTAATCGGCAACAGCGATGTTGTTACAACTGCTGTGGGTACGGGTGAGGAAGCGTTGGAAACCTTGAGAAACGGACACTTTGATTGTCTGGTTCTGGATTTGGGATTGCCCGACATGACTGGCTTTGAACTGATTGAACGGATTAAGCAGGAGCCAAACATGAATCGGCTGCCAATCATTGTTTATACAGGCAGAGAGCTTACCAGGGCGCAAGAAACCGAACTCAAGCGCATCGCAGATACAATTATCATCAAAGACGTGCGATCGCCTGAACGTCTCCTTAATGAAACTGCTTTGTTCTTGCACCGAGTCCAGGCAAACTTGCCTCAAACCAAGCGCCAAATGCTCGAACAGTTGCATCAGAACGATCCCGTACTTGCTGGCAAAAAAGTCCTGATTGTAGACGACGATGTGCGTAATATCTTCGCCTTGACAAGTATGCTAGAGCAGCAGCAAATGCAGGTTTTGTATGCTGAAAACGGCAGAGATGGTATTGCTAAGTTGCAAGAAACCCCGGACATTGATATCGTTCTCATGGACGTGATGATGCCGGAAATGGACGGTTACGAGACGATGAAAGCCATTCGCGAAATTGCCCAATTCGCATCGCTACCGATGATCGCCCTCACCGCTAAAGCCATGAAAGGCGATCGCGAGAAGTGTATCGAAGCAGGGGCCTCGGACTACATCACCAAACCTGTCGATACGGAGCAATTACTTTCGCTGCTACGAGTTTGGCTCTATCGCTAAGGGACTAGCAATTAGATTATGTTTGCCCACGCATAGCCACCAATTCCCGAACGGTGGATATAAGTGGGCAAACTACTATTGCTAAGGGATTAGGGATTAGGGAAGATCCCTATTTTCTAGGAGTCTGCCATACTTACTTTAATAATTTCGAGAAAGTCGTCTTAACAACAACTTTCTCGAATTCCTGGTATTTATAAAAATAAAGGAGGTGGAATACTAGCCTTATGCAACTTGCTGATCGCCTTGTTTCCATGAAAAAAACTGAACTCGAAGACATAGAAATTCAGTTGCTATTAGAAGGTGTATATCTGTATTACGGTTTTGATTTTAGAAATTATGCTCCAGCCTCACTCAAACGCCGTATTTGGAACACCATTCAAGAGGAGGAGTTAACTAGCGTATCCGCACTTCAGGAAAAGGTACTCCACGATCCAGAATGTATGGAGAGATTTCTGCTTAATCTCTCCGTCAATGTTACGGCTATGTTTCGCGACCCCACGTTTTATTTAGCATTTAGGCATAAGGTTGTACCGTTATTGCGAACCTATCCATTTATTCGGATTTGGTGTGCAGGATGTTCCACTGGCGAAGAAGTCTATTCTATGGCAATTCTGCTGCAAGAAGAAGGTCTTTATCATCGGTGTCGAATCTACGCTACCGACATGAACGAAATGGTATTAAGAAAAGCTAAAGTTGGGATTTTTCCGCTGCAAATGATGCAAGAATATACTCAGCAATATATTAATGCTGGCGGTAAAAAGTCTTTTTCTGAGTATTACACGGCCGCTTATGAGAGCGCTATTTTTAGCTCCTCTCTGAAGGAAAATGTCATCTTTTCCCAACATAATCTGGCTATTGATAGCTCGTTCAATGAATTTAATGTTATATTGTGCCGAAATGTTCTAATTTATTTTAATCAATTGCTTCAAGAGCGGGTTCACAACCTTTTGTATGAGAGCCTCGGTAGATTTGGAATCTTGGGATTAGGACGGCAAGAATCACTCAAAGCAACTCCTCACGAAAAACACTATGAAGAGTTGGAAGGCAATGAGAAACTTTACAGACGGATACGGTAAAAAGGCAAAAGTAATTTCTCGTTCCCAGTCTCTGGCTGGGAATAAAACTATAGGAGGTTCTGCCTCCCTCTGCGGACAGAAATTATAGTATAAAGAAAAGTTGCGGCAACTGCCGCAACTTTAACATTCCCAGTTAGAAAACTGGAACTCAGAGACGAGAAAAGAGTTATGGCAGTTGAAATTGTCGTCATCGGTACGTCGTTGGGTGGCTTAGATGCCCTCAGCTGCCTTCTAGCAGGTCTGCCAAAAAATTTCCCCTGTGCTGTGGTTGTGGCACAACACCGCCACAAAGACCCCAACAACGCCTTGTGCAGCATTTTACAGCGATATAGTCTTCTGCCGCTTACAGAGGCGGAAGATAAACAAGAAATTCAGCCAAGAAGGGTATATTTGGCTCCCGCCGATTATCATTTGCTGGTGGAAGCAGGTCACTTTGCTCTCTCCACTGAGGCTCCTGTCACCCATGCAAGACCGTCTATTGATGTATTGTTCGAGTCAGCAGCTGATGCTTATGGCGATCGCGTTATCGGGGTGATTTTGACGGGGGCGAGTCGGGATGGTGTTTGGGGACTGCTGAAAATCAAAGCACACGGCGGACTAGCTATAGTTCAAGATCCAGAAACAGCAGAAAGTCGTATTATGCCAGAAGCAGCGATCGCATCTGTAGAGGTAGACTGGATTTTGCAGATACACGATATTGCCCCGTGTTTAATCAAACTTTGTCAACCAGCAGTCCAGTGAATAGCAGGCTTGCTACACCTAAAGTATCAGGGCGTTGCATTTAAAAATGTAGAACTATAAAACTCTTATTTCTACATTCTGGATTCCTGTGCCTGAAGTTTGTAACCTTGGATAGTGGTATCCAGTGCTAAATACTGCCAGTCTCAGAAGAACCGCGATTTGATCAATTCCGCCTTTGTTTAAAGCACCGCTATAAAATGCAGCCCAAAGATAAAGTTAATGTCCTTTTAGTGGACGATCATCCAGAAAATCTGTTGGCTTTAGAGGCAATACTGGGCAGCCTCGGTCAAAATTTGGTAAGAGCCACATCGGGCGAACAAGCCTTGAGGTGTCTGCTAAATCAAGATTTTGCTGTGATTTTGCTCGATGTCCAGATGCCAGGAATGGATGGATTTGAGACAGCGACGTTGATTAGACAACGCCCAGCGTCGCGCTACACCCCCATTATTTTCCTGACAGCATTCAGCACCAGCGACAGTTTTGTGTTTAAAGGTTATTCACTGGGTGCGGTGGACTACCTGCTGAAGCCTCTAGAGCCGGAAATATTATTATCTAAGGTGGCGGTGTTTGTTGACCTGTTCAAAAAGACAGAGGAGGTAAAACGACAAGCTACACAACTTGCAGCCGTCAATGCAAATCTGAGAAAAAGTGAAGAGCAATTTCGTTCTTTGAGTGCCTGCTCGCCTGTTGGTATTTTCTTAACAGATATTGAAGGTAACTGTACCTACACCAACCCACGCTACCAAGCTATTTATGGCATCACCCTTGAAGAGAGTTTAGGAGAAGGTTGGGCTGCCGCAATTCATCCCGATGACCGCGAGGGGGTCTTTAGCACTTGGTATGCCTGCGCCAATGAAGGTAGGGAATACTCAAACGAGTTTCGCGTACAACCGCCTCATGAGGACATAGTGCGTTGGGTTAATCTACGCTCATCCCCAATGCTCTCCGCTCAAGGCGAACTCATCGGTTATGTTGGCACAGTAGAAGACATCACCGAGCGCAAAGCCGCAGAAGAAGCACGCGCTCAAATTATCCGCGAACAGGTGGCACGACAGGAAGCAGAGGCGGCAAACCGGGTAAAAGACGAGTTCCTAGCAACCCTTTCTCACGAACTCCGCACCCCTCTGAACTCAATGCTGGGCTGGACGCAACTGCTCCGGAGTCGGAAATTTGATGAAAAGACTACGGCTCGTGCTTTGGAAACGATTGAGCGCAACGCGAAGTTGCAGGCGCAACTCATCGAGGATATTTTGGATGTCTCGCGGATTATTCGAGGCAAACTGAATCTAAATATTTGCCAAGTCAACCTGATACCAATTGTTGAGGCGGCGATAGATACGTTGCGTCTGGCAGCTGTTGATAAGGAGATTCAACTAGATTTTGTAATGGATTCCTCTTTAAAGGAGACGGACAATTTATCGATAACACCCCTGATTGTCTCCGGCGATCCAAGCCGCTTGCAGCAAGTTGTCTGGAATCTTCTCTCGAATGCGATCAAGTTCACACCTGCTGGAGGACGTGTCGAAGTTGAACTGTCAGTCGTCAGGAAAGAGTTGTTAAGTTGGAATGTGAAAACACCAACAGACAGCTATGCCCAAATTAAGGTAAGCGACACCGGCGTTGGCATTAGCGCAGACTTTCTACCGTATATTTTTGATCGCTTCCGTCAGGCTGATAGCACAACAACAAGGCGATATGGCGGTCTCGGACTGGGGTTGGCGATTGTCCGCCACTTGGTGGAACTGCAAGGCGGTACTGTCTTTGCCCAGAGTGAAGGAGAGGATCAGGGGGCGACGTTTATTGTAAATCTGCCACTCCCTGGAAGTAGGGAAGTTGTTTCGGAAAATAAGGGAGGCTTGGGAGATCAGGAAGTTACCTTGTCCCCCACTCCTAATTGCGAGCATCCGATAACCCCATCGTCCCATCACTCCCTGACAGGATTGCAGGTGCTGGTGGTGGATGACGATACTGATACTCGCGATTTTCTGACTACAGTGCTAGAAGAATATCAGGTGCAAGTGACGGCTGTGGCATCGGTGCAGGAGGCACTCCTGGCACTTGAACATTTGAAACCAGATGTACTGGTGAGCGATATTGGGATGCCGATGGAAGACGGTTATGGGTTGATCCGCAAAGTCAGATCCTTGGAGGCAGAAGGTGGGGAGACGATTCCAGCGATCGCTCTGTCTGGGTATGCTAAGGGTGAAGAGCGATCGCGATCGCTAGAAGCTGGCTTTCAGACGCATCTACCTAAACCAGTGCAGCCAGCTGAATTAATCGCAATGGTTGCCCAACTTGCCCAAAGAGAAAATATATCGGATTTGGAGCGCTCGGAGACTAATACTTAATTAGGTTTTTTGCTAATAGCTAATGGCTTTTAATAATTAGCCATTAGCTATTAACAACTTGCCTTTTTAAAACCTTCCGCTTCTGTTGAAATAAACCCGCTCTAGTTCATTCAAGTCTCGGCGCAACATTGCCCAGTCGCTTTCAACCTGACCGCCCAAACGTCGGCGCTGCATGAAAGTATTTATTTGATATGCGCTAGTTAGCACTTGCTGGACATCAGAGGTAGCAGCTTGACGATCGTTGTAGCGATCGCGCAGCCGATTTGTCGCACTTTCAAAATTTTTGGCATACTGGTTAATTTGGTCTTCGCGGTTGGAACCATCCAGACGAGTGCGGTCTAGTGCTTGGTCGAGGCTACTGCGAAACCGATTGGCGTTTCTTTCTATGTTGTTTACCAGTTGCTGCACTTGCCCATTGTAGGATCGGCGATCACCTCCTGGCGTGGTCGTTCCTGGGGCGATGCGATCTAGTTGCGCCAAGTCTCGACGCAGACTCGCCCACTCGCGTTCAGCGTCACCTCCCAAACGTCTGCGCTGCATAAATTCATCTATTTTAGCTGCCCTATTTAGCACTTCCCGAACATCACTGGAAGCAACTTGTCGTCTGTTGTAGCGATCGCGCAGCCGATTTGTCGCTTCTTCAAAATTTCTGATGTACTCGTTGATGTTATCTTCTCTGCTGGAACCATCCAGACGGCTGCGATCTAGCGCTCCGTCAACGATACGGCGAAAACTATCTGTTCTCGTTTCTATCCGCTCTAAAAGTTGCTCAATTTGCCCGTAGTAGCGGCGATCAAGGCTTTGCGCCTGCACCTGTTGGGGAATTATTATAGTAGGGCTGGCAATGGCGACGAGGAGCGCTGTTAAAAGAACTGGTTTGAATCTGTTGAGCATTTCTCTTTACCTCGAAGTTTAAAATTTGCTGCTTTACTTTTCAAAGAGCCTAATAAAAGCAAAACTTTCCCCTGAAGGGATACCTACGAAAGGAGATTTACCCGCACCAGTTCGCCATGCCTTCTCTCCTGTTGGAGGTACTGCTTTACCCGTTAGCGCTTTAATTTTTGCTTCCGATTGGCGCTGCTGTTGGAGAATTCCTTTTGCTTGCAGTTCTGCCAAATTCTGAGACTCTTTTCTAGAGCAGTATGTTCCTTCAGATAGATAGAGTATCGCCCAATTCCTTTTATCTAATACTCGCCGTTCCCCAGGCAAATCCGGCAAAAAATCACCACAAATTTTGTGCTGGTCTACAAGGGCGCTTTCGGTTCAAGCAATGCCTTCAGGAAGGTACTCGGCTGGAATTGGGCGATCGCTGCGCTCCTCGTCCCATAATAGGGAGATAACCAACCAGCGATCGCCATTTTTGAGCAGTTGAATACTATTGATGCCACGCGCCAGGGGTGTCGGATCGTCTGCCTTGTAACGGGCATCAAATGTGCTAAAAACATGGGCAATATTCCCAAACAATTCCAGACGGCGGGAAATTTCTACTTCGTAAAATCCCCGCAACTTTCCTGTTTGAATTTGTTCAGCCATTCGGGAAATAAAGGTTTCAACCGACATTGCCTCGACGCTATTTATCTTCACATGAATCATTTGTCCAGCTGGAGCAAATAGCGATCGCAGGAGGTTCCAGTTTGGTTCTCCCTCAACAAAAGAAATTGCCGCATACAACTCTTTGACAGTTGCATCAATTGCCGCTACATCAGTGAGAGTAGCTAGGGGAATAGGTGGCTGTGCTTCATTCATATCTTTGGCCTTGTGCATAGTTGTCTTAATTTTACTAAGGGTGCAGTATCTCTCAATACAAATTTCTGATTGCGACTTTGATTTACTAAAATTCAAAGTTATTTGATTCGTTTATGTAGGGGTGTACAGCCGTGCGCCCCTATATCTGTATGCAGAACAATGCTAAATGTGATTTATGCAATTTCAAACATCAGGACGGGAATACTGATAATACCCAGGTGACAACCTGAGAATTAGAACAATATATCAACTGCTAAAATTTGAAAATGAAATCTAAACCGCCACTTATTGGAATCACCACCGCCGGACAGTTGGGAACGAGTCTGTTCTGCGTGCGGGGCGAATATGTAGACGCAGTGAGACTAGCAGGTGGCTTACCCATCTTATTACCGCCGGGAGAACCCGATCCAGGTGCCATTTTAGAACGAGTGGATGGTTTAATTTTATCTGGCGGGGGTGATATTGAGCCGACCCTTTACAATGGTTCATCGCATCCGACAGTTTATAACGTAGATCAGCAACGCGATCGCTTTGAGTTAGCTTTAGCAAAGTTGGTGCTGGCTACAGATATTCCAGTTTTGGGTATTTGTCGCGGTTTAGAAGTGCTGGTGGTAGCAACTGGCGGTAATTTGGTGCCACATTTGCCAGATGAATTTGGGGAAGCGATCGCGCACCGTTCTCATCAGTCTCGCCATTCTGAGCATACTGTAAAAATTTGCCCACAAAGTCGCCTCGCATCTACGATTGGCATCACAGAGGCGCATATAGTATCTTGGCATCATCAAGCTGTGCGGACAGTTCCGGCGGGGTGGCGCGTCACGGCAAAAGCTGGTGATGGTGTTATTGAAGCATTAGAGCATGAAACGCATCCTTGGGCGATCGCTCTCCAATGGCATCCAGAAATGGCACCCCACGATCCGCATCAGCAACGCATCTTCCAGTCGCTAGTCGAAACAGCACGCGATCGCATGATGTAATTTTCAAGAAATAGAGGATGCGATCGCCTGAAGGATATCTAGTGGCAGTTCGCTACAAATAAAAGTTTTGATTGGAGCTTCTTCAGACAGCATTGACACTCACCGTTCCTTTCATGAGCGGTGATTCTTCATTCACAGACTTAACTTGCTCTGACAGGATTGCTCCAGCCAAAGTAGAGGTCGAATCTCCTGAAGCGTTCGGATCTAAGACCCAAGTTCCGGTATGCCCTACCGTACTCAAGGCTGATTTCAGGATGTTGATAGCAGCGTTCCAGTCTCTATCTAAGACAAACCCACATTCGCAAACGTGAGTTCTCATAGATAGGGACTTTTTCACCGTTGCACCACAGTTAGAGCATTCTTGAGAAGTATAGGCAGGATTTACCGCAATGGTTATCTTGCCAAACTTTACTCCGAAATACTCTAGCCATTTCCTGAATTGATACCAACCTGCATCATTGAGCGACTTAGCGAGACAGTGATTTTTAACTAAGTTTTTAATCCTCAAATTTTCGTAGGCGACCAAATCGTTTGATTGGATAACGGAACGCGCCACTCTCTTAGCGTGTTCTTCTCGCTGTCTACTTATTTTGAGGTGTACTCGCCCTAGTCGATTAATGGCTTTCTTCCGGTTGGCAGAGCCTTTCTTTCTGCGAGAAACACGGCGTTGCCGAAACTTTAACCGCTTCTCGCTTGTTCTATAAAACTTAGGTGATGGTTCACTATGACCATTGGAGTCGGTGTAGAACTCTTTGAGTCCAACGTCTAAACCAATAGTTTTTCCTGTCGGTTCTACCTCTACTTTATTTTCAGCACTGATTAAGAACTGAACATAGTATCCATCCGCCCGACGAACTATCCTAACCCGTTTTATCTGATCTAACTGGTAGAAGTTTAAATCCCACGTCCCTTTGAGTTTAAGCTTGCCTATCCCTTTCTTGTCGGTGAAGGTAATTTGCTTTCGAGTTTCAAAAAGTTTCCATCCGCTAGTCTTGTATTCAACCGAACGGCAATTCTTTTTAAATTGTGGATACCCTTTCTTTCCCGAAATAGCCTTTTTGCAATTGTCGTAGAACCGAGCAATCGCAGAATAGGCTCTCTCCACTGAAGCTTGGCAAGCGTGTGAGTTCAAGGCGTTGACAAATGGGAATTCGGCTCTCAGTGACGTGTTATACCGATACAGCTCTTTCTGCCCTACACCTCGGTTGTCCATCCAAAAACGGATGCACTTATTCCGAACAAATTGAGCAGTTTTGATTGCTTCGTCTATTGCCGCGTATTGAGTTGTTTTCCCTTTGACCTTGAACTCTAAAGCAAACATTTGACGTGGAAAACTTCTACATCAAAATTTTAGCACGAATAAGAAAAAGCCGTTCTAGAAGGACGGGGCTTGTATCCCATTATTTTCGGTCAAACGGGCAAGATTCGACAGTAAGGTAGCGAGCGTTTTGCCCGATTTAGACTGATGATACTAATTCGACGACTATCGCCACCACGACCTCTGGCTCAATGGGTTTTGCAACGTGACGTTGAAAGCCTGCTGCCTCTGCTTGCTGTCGATCGAGTTCTCCGGCATAGGCAGTCAGGGCGATCGCAGGAATTTGTTTCCCCTCCGCAAGTGCGCGAATTTGACGCATCAGCATATAGCCATCCATTACTGGCATTCCAATATCGCTGACGATGATGTTAGGAACGGATTGGGAGAAAGCCCTTAGTGCGTCAATTCCAGAAGCAACGGTGGTAACGATCGCACCAGCTTGTTCTAAAACAAAAGCCACAAACTCTCGTGAGTCCGTTTCGTCATCGACGACTAAGATGTGAATACCGCTCAAATCACTATCTCTAACAGGTGATGGATCTAAGGTTGGTGATTCAATTAACCGAGGTGCTAAGGGAATTTGAACTGTGAATGTCGCACCTAGCCCAATACCTGGACTGTCTGCTGTAACCGTACCACCGTGCATCTCGACAACTTGCCGCACGATCGCCAGCCCCAATCCCAAACCCCCAAATTTACGAGTTGTGGCTCCATCCTCTTGCCGAAAATGCTCAAACACATAAGGCAGAAAGTCAGGATTGATGCCTTTTCCAGTATCGGTGACTTGAATCTGGGCATGAGTTCCACTTTGGGTTAACCTAACGGTAATTTGCCCCCCTTGAGGGGTGAATTTCACGGCATTGGATAAAAGATTCCATATTACTTGCTGCAAACGCCCGGAATCGCCAATTACCATTCTTTGGGAGGGTGAAAAGGTGGTTTGAATTTGCACTGACTTGGCTTCGGCGGCTAGTCGAACGGTTTCTAACGCGGCCGAGATCACCATATTCAAGTCAACAGACATCGCATTCAAGCTCAGTTTGCCGCTCAGAATGCGGGAGATGTCGAGCAGGTCATCAATCAGCTGTGCCTGGAGTCGGGCGTTGCGTTCGATCGTGGCAAGGGCGGTAGCCGTTTTTGTAGCGTCCAGATTCCCTCGCTGTAACAAGTTCGACCAGCCGAGAATCGGATTAAGCGGCGATCGCAACTCATGAGACAGCACTGCCAGAAACTCGTCTTTAATGCGGTTGGCACGTTCGGCGGCTTCTCGTGCAGTCTGTTCGCGTTGCAGGAGTTGTTCGCGTTCAGCTTCGATGCGCTTGCGATCGCTAATATCTTTGAACACAACCGCCACTTTTCGAGCTTCTGGCTGCCCGGTGCGGCAAGCATAAACGTCGAACCAACGGTTCAGTGCTTCGGAGGCATTCTCAAAACGAACGGGTTCACCCGTCAGGGCAACTTGTCCGTAAATCTTAATCCAGTGGTCTTCAAAATTTGGAACTAACTGACGCACGGTTTTACCAACTGCTTGTTGAAGTCCTGTTTGTTGCTCGAAGACAGGATTGATTTCTAAGAAGCGGTAGTCGATCGGCGTGTCATTGGCATCAAACAGCACTTCAATGATGCAAAAGCCTTCATCGATCGACTCAAACAGCGTTCGATAGCGTTCCTCAGATTGGCGTAAGGCAGCCTCAATACGTTTGCGATCGTTGATATCCCGAAAGAAAAGAGATAGCCCAGTCGGTGAAGGATAAACGTGAACCTCAACCCACACATCAAACGGAGCATAATATTCCTCAAATTCCACCGCGATTTGCTCACTGAGCGATCGGCGATACTGCAATTCAAACTGATTGCCGATCGTGCCTGGGAAGGCTTCCCACATCGTTTTGCCCAGCATTGCTTCTAAGGGAGTTCGCGACACTCGTTGTGCGGCTTCATTAGCATAGGTCAAGCGAAAGTCGAGATCCATTGCCATAAACGCATCGGTTACGCGCCCCAGAATGGTTTGCTCTCGCACAGTTGCTTCCTGCCGCAGCCGTGCCAGCTTCAAACTTGCTTCTACCCTTGCCAGCAGTTCACGCGCCGAGAACGGTTTAATCAGATAGTCGTCGGCTCCGGCCGCGAGTCCTTCAACGCGGGATTCTTCGCCGGCGCGGGCTGATAAGAGAATGATGGGAATGTCTTGGGTTATGGGATTAGAACGAAGCGATCGCAACAACTCAAACCCATCCATTCCCGGCATCATCACATCTGTCAATATCAAATCGGGCGGATTCTTCTCAATGGCAGTCAATGCGGCAACGCCATCGGCGACGGTTTGAACAATATAAGAACCGCTCAGGAGTCGCCGAATATAATCGCGCATATCAGCGTTATCATCTGCCAATAAGATTTTTGATTGAGCGACCTGATTGGCTGGTGCCAGATTTAAGTTAGTAGGATTATTGTCTAATTCAAAATCCACAATCGGCAATCTAAAATCGCCTTCTGGCAACCACCGTTGAGCTTCTTCGACATAGGGTATTGCCCCTAACGCCGTTGATGCTAACGTGCAACTGGCACGAATGCGCTCTGGCGGCAGATGAGCAGTTCCGGCGGGAATCGTCACCGTAAAGCAACTGCCCTGCCCGAAGGTGCTGGAAACCGCGATCGCTCCCCCATGTAGTTTGACGAGTTCTTGCACCAGCGACAGCCCAATGCCAGAGCCTTCAAAACTCCGTCCTTGAGAATTTTCGACCCGATGAAATCGCTCAAATAAATGCGGTAATTCTTCAGCCGGAATGCCGACTCCTGTATCCGCAACCGATAATTTAACGTGAGAGTCTACCCACTGCAATCGAACAGTAATTGAGCCAGATAACGTAAACTTAAAGGCATTTGATAAAAGATTGAGAACGATTTTTTCCCACATTCCGCGATCGACATAAATCGCTTCGGGTAAGGGTAGAAAGTCCACAATCAGCGACATTCCGGCTCGTTCAATCAGCGAGCGAAACGTGCTGGCAAGTTCCGCCGTATAAGTTGCCAAATCTACAGGTTCATAAGCTGCTTGGACTCGACCTGCTTCGATGCGTGAAAAATCGAGCAAGCTATTGACAAGTTTGAGCAGCCGGATTCCGTTCCGCTGCACCAGTAATAATTGTTCGCTTTCTTGGGGTGGAATGGTTCCATCCAGATTCGCGATCACCTCTTCCAACGGCGACAGCATTAAGGTCAGCGGTGTGCGGAATTCGTGGGAAACATTGCTAAAAAAGGTGGTTTTGGCGCGATCGAGTTCTGCCAGTGCTTCGGCGCGTTTGCGTTCTGCTTCATAGGCTTGGGCATTTGCGATCTCTGTGGCAATATTGCTGGCTACCAGGTCAAAGAAGCTCCGGTATTCATCATCAAACGCACGTCTAGGGCTAATTCCAAGAACTAGAAATCCTGCTAATAGGTGCTTTTGACCCGCCATCGCGATCGGCAAGACTATCGCCTGCTTCGACGGTTCATCCCAGGCTCCACCAGAGAGCATCCCAAACCGGGTGATTAATTCATCAATAATCTCAGCATCGCCAGTCTTCTTAACCTGTGCAAACTTCCAGCAATCACCTTCAGTAGCCAAGTCAACAAGCTTGGGCCCCGCGGGTGTCCCAGCGTCTATCCTGACTGTTCCCACCAGCCGAGCTTGTTGCCCCTCCTGTTCGACCAGGTACAGCAAGGCAAAGGAAATGTCGTAAGGATTGTTCGCAAGGGTAGCGCAGGCCATGCGACAGGTTTCCTCAACGGACTTGGCTTCTCCGGTACTAGCGGCGAGTTCCCGTAACGTTCTGAGCCGCCGCTCACCAATCACTCGTCGGGTCGTTTCAGTGACAGCCGTAAACGCCCCTCCCACCTCGCCTGTTTCTAGAAAAATTGGGCTGTAGGAGTAGGTGAAAAAGGCTTCCTCGGTGTATCCGTAGCGATCGACTAGCAGCAGCATATCGTCAGACCAAGTTGCCTGTGCTGTTTCCAGTACGCTCTCTAGCTGCACGCCAATAATGTCCCAAATTTCTGACCAAACTTCTTGTCCGGGTCGTCCTAGTGCCTTTGGGTGTTTAGTCCCCAGGATGGGTTGCCAAGCATCGTTGTAGAGCAACACTAATTCTTTCCCCCACCAAATGACCATCGGGAAGCGGGAGTTCAAGACTAAAGGCACAATGGTACGTAAGCTTTGAGGCCAGGTTTCGACAGCCCCCAGGGGCGTTTGCGACCAATCGCGCGATCGCATCAACGCACCCATCTCGCCACCACCCACAAACAAATTCTCAGATAATGTGCTGACTTCACCCATGACACGCCTATCCTTCGTGTGAGAAGTGCTGCGTTAGCAGCCGTTGGATTCCGGCTCGAAGCGTTTCTGAAGAAGACTGGCTGAGTTGATCAATTAGTGCGCGAAACTGTTTTATTGCCAGAGGTGAAGGCTGAATATGCCCGTTTTCCCACCGATTGATAGTCGCGTAAGCAACACCCAGTATCTCTGCAAGCTGCGCTTGAGTCAAGTTGGTCAATTGCCCTAGTTCATCAATTAATTTGCCAACTTCAGGCTGCTCCAGCACAGATTTGGTGTTGACTGCTGCATTTTTAGGAAAGCCCATAAAAGTGGTATACGTAACAAATATTATAGTTCTTATCCATCATAAGGTAGAAAAAAGCAATGTTCTGCCCTTATAGATAAATGTGGAGTTATATGGCAAAGACTAAGCTTAAAAGTCTTACTCCTGAACAAGAAGCACTGATTCCTGTAATCCGTGAAAAATGGAGAGCAATTGTTTTCTCCAAAGGACTAATTAATCGCTCAAAAGCTAAAAAATCGGTTAAAGTTGCTTACTCCGCAATTGGCAAAAAAGAGCCTGAAATTATTTTTTTTTGATAGCCCTTATGCAGCTTTGAACAGCCCAATTCTAAATACAAAAGGGAGATTGTTAGCAAATTTATTTGACTTTGAGCTGAAATGGAAATTAGAGCAGCAACTGATGAGCCACAGGGCAAGACAATTTCAGTATCTAGCGTACCAACTAGATATCGGACTGTTGATGGGACACGAGCTGGATGATGGACGAAGTAGACTACCGTCCAGTCTACTGTTGAACCAACTGAGAAGACAATCCAGTAGCCAATTCCTTGATGGTTGCGTGTAGCCTCAATTATGGGCTTGTAGAGGTGGTTTGTATGACTTCTGTTTTTCTGTTTTAAATTGCACTCACGACAAAAGAAAATGGTCAGCGTTTCAGCTATTGGTAAATAATTGTGGTTGGATTTATCATTTTGAAAATGCTTGTTTTGTCTGCGTTAGCGAAGCTGCGCGTTAGCGCTTCGCCCTACCCAATCCTCTATCGATCATTAAAATCGCCTACATGCAGAGGGAAAACCAGCAATTAAGTTTGCAGATGGATACAGTCTTTACTCATATCACGGCGTAAGCTTACCTGAAAAATATGGTAAAGTACACCCCCAGCAGTGGCCAGCAAAATGGCTTTTAGAAGAAGATAATGCGGAACTGAAGCGGGTATTAATTCAAGGGATTGGCTACGCCCGAATCTGCCAAGAATTACAAGCGGCTGCGTTAGATACTTGGCAAGAATACACCTTATTAAAAATAGATAATAATGTCGATATTGAGCCAGTTTACCTGTTAAAAATGACTTGCCCTAGCACTGAATTTATTCACGCCTTGCATGTGCCTCCTGATGTTAATTCAGCTAGAAAAGCAATTCGCTGGGTGAATTGGGGAATCGATCCTGAAGAATTTTCCGTGCAAACATGAAAATACTCCCTCAAAACCAATTTTCCTCGTTCCCAGGCTGCGGACTGGGAACGAGAAATTTAGCTAAACAGCGCGATCGCGTGGTGGCGGATGTGATCTTCAATGAAAGTGGCGATAAAATAGTAACTGTGGTTGTAGCCTTCTTGGTAGCGCAAAGTTAGCGGTTGTCCCGCTTCTGCACAGGCTTTTTCAAACGCCTCTGGAAGCAGTTGTTCGGCGAGAAACTGATCCGCGGTGCCTTGGTCGATGAGAATGGGGCGGTTAAATTTGGCACTCAGTACCAATTTGCTTGCATCGTAGTCGCGCCAGCTTTCCTGATCTGCGCCAAGGTAGTTACTGAAAGCTTTCTGACCCCAAGAACAGCGCATCGGTGCGGCAATGGGTGCAAAAGCTGAAACCGATTTATAAATATCAGGGTTTCTTAAAGCACATATTAAAGCTCCGTGTCCGCCCATCGAATGCCCGAAAATCCCCATTTTTTCAGGTTGTACCGGGAAATTATCGGCAATTAGAGCGGGTAATTCGCGGACAACATAGCTGTACATTTGATAATGCGATCGCCACTTTTCCTGAGTAGCATCAACGTAAAATCCTGCACCAGTACCAAAATCCCAATCTTTATCTTCACCTTCAATTCCCGTATTGCGAGGGCTGGTATCTGGTACAACGAGCATTATCCCGTACTTAGCAGCAAATTGTTGTGCGCCAGACTTACCCATAAAGTTCTCTTCAGTGCAAGTCAAACCTGAGAGGAAATAAAGAACTGGTACTGGTGCTGATTTTGCTTGCGGTGGCTGATAGACAGAAAATCGCATTTCGCCGTTACAAGTATCAGAAACATGGCTGTAAAAACCAACTTTACCGCCAAAACAAAGATGTTCAGAAACCAGTTTGGGAAACGCTGACATAAGGGTTCATCCAATAGTATGCCCACACTCCTGTTGCGGTCAATGCTCCGCAAACGAAGCCGTAGCGTTGGCAGGCTTGATTATACAGGCTTTGTTTGTGTAACGCCAGACTAAAGTCTTGAGCGGATCGCTCGATAACCAAGCTGAGCTAATCCAATTTTAGATTAGAAACTATTGCATATATAGCACAATACGGTTCAGTTAAGAATAATTGTAGTACCCCGTCTATCATAAAATGTTTGGTTAATTGTAGGAAATGGTTGAGGTGCGCGTTACCCAACTTTATCAGGATTTTGTTGGGTTGCATCGCTTAACTATCCCCTACTATTAATAACTAGAGTGATCGCTGTGTCTCCCCCACACATGAGGCACCTCAGTAATAGCATTCCCAGGCTGAGCCTTTTAACGAGGAAAATTAAGTACCAGCAGCCCGCTTCGTGCGAAAACTCACATTTACCCCATCGCTTAATTGCTCTAGCACCAACAGAGGTGTTGGCTTTGCCTTCTGATCCCAATTTAGTTTTACAATGCGCCCCTGAATTGTTGGTTGCCAAGTATCGTGATCGTCTGCTGGAGAGAGGAATGTTTCGATACAGTCAATAATTTGGCTAATCGTAGCAGAAGTAGCCTGAGTAGGTAATTTCATTAACTTAATTTGGATGCGGAAAAGCACCCGTTTAGAGCGCTTTGTGCCTTCTCCCGTCTCATAAGCAACATCAAAGATTTCATCCACTTGACGAGCTTGCGTACTAGCAATTCCAACCGCTGCTTGTGATGCTTGAGTCGGACGAAGAGCTAAAGTGATTAGTTCTTTAACTTTAACTTTAATTTGATTGACGACCGCAAAATGAAACACCTCCTCCTCCATTCGCATTCTCAGGTAGTCTAAGTTAAACTCCCGCGAGTTAACCAAGTCAGGATTGCTTTCCATTCTATGAATAGAATCAAGCGCCAACTTTAACTTTTTCTGGAGGTCTTTGATTTTAAAATCTTGTAACTTGGCTCTCTTTGCTATCTCATTAGATTTGATCTTGACAAATACTCCCCCAGCAACTAGCAGTAAAGCCAGTCCTCCGGTGGTGAACATCCAGATTGACGGTGGTTGAGGGTTAGCAGCTGCGGCTGCTTGTTGTGCGGTTTGAGTTTTTTTGGCTGGGAGTTGAGTCTTCTTAGCAGGGGTTTGAGCTAAAAGAGCGTCTACAAAAATGATGGGAGTGGACATATAGGCTACGGCTAGAAATTGATGTCTATTATCAGGATGCCCAAAGTAAAAGTTAAAAATGAAAAATAATTTAATTTTCCATTTTTATTGATTTAGTTTTGCCACCGCGTGCGGTAACATCGCGCATCAATATGGCATAGGTTTGGAAATCGGGTGTAGCGGCCCAAGCCACCAGACCACCAGGGGTCGAGGAACCAATAAAGTTGAGCGCCAGAAAGCCCTTCGCAGGTGAAGTCTATTGCATCCCCAACAATATGACGGCTGTATAATGCGCCACCAAGCGCTCGATTAATGGCTGGTGGTCGATACCAGCTGGCGATTAAGATTGGCCGTCCAATGCGATCGCGTGCTTTCTGTGCCATTTTAGCAATCCGGACGATCGCATCTAAAGTCTCTTGATTGGGTGGCATCCAGATACCTCCAGAGGTAGCTTCTGCCCAGGTAAAGTTGCCATCCGGCACAATCGCAGCCGACAGTTGAATATTTTCTAGCGTCCAGTGTTCGGGACGCTCTTTAAAGATAACTGGCATTGGCTTGGGTGGAGAATCCGGGGAATCTTTCCGCGCCTTATCTATGCGTTTGAGATCGTCGAACAGGGAACGGATGGCTTGATCTCTAGTCACATTGCGCCAAAGTTGAACCAGACGAATTAAAGCTTCCCGTTGGTAATCCAGTTCTTTATATTCAATAGGCAAACGGCGGACAAACTCTAGTAATTCATTGTCCAACTGGACGGCAAGATGAGAGAAGGTAGTGCGATCTGCGGTACTGCTACCCAACATTTGGGGATCGATGCCCAAAGCCGCCAGCGCCGCCGCACGCGAGTCTAATTTCCGCCAGAGTCGCAATAACTCGGTGAGGGCATGGCGTTGGGTTCCCGTTCCTTGATAATACTGGGGGATAAACTGCACAAAGGCAATCAGTGCGGGATCAATTATTTTGATTCCAGTTTCGGCGGACGTGTTGTTCAAAGATGCGATCGCATCTTCCCGCGACTGGAGTTGTCGCCACAGCTGAGTTAGGCGCAGCAGTGCTTCCCGTTGATACGGATAACCAGAGTAATTTTGGGCAACTTGCTGGATAAATTGCTTCAGGGGAATATCTAGCG
Source organism: Trichocoleus sp. FACHB-40 (assembly GCF_014695915.1). Lineage (GTDB taxonomy): Bacteria > Cyanobacteriota > Cyanobacteriia > Cyanobacteriales > FACHB-T130 > Funiculus > Funiculus sociatus. The sequence continues at coordinate 109,887 of NZ_JACJPF010000103.1, read as the reverse complement.
CCGATTCATCGAAGTTGTCTTCAGCTAAGGCTTGATCCCCCCTAACCCCCCTTGGAAAGGGGGGAGAAAAGTCCCCATTTTCAACGGGGGTTGGGGGGATCTTCTGCAAAGATGCTGCGGAAAGCTTTGCGATCGCATCTTTCCTGGTATCCAAGTGATGCCATATCCGCACCGCTTCCAGCACCGCATCCCGTTGTTGAGGCAAGCCTATATAGTAATCAGCAACACGTTCCACCAAACTTACTAACGCCTGATCCAGATAAGCAAGATTTTCCGGCAAGCCTGCCACCGAAAAATCTATAGCCATGTCTTTCAGGTAAGCTTGCAGTAGCGCATCAGCGTTACTTGCTTCCAAAAGCGCCGCCGTGGGTTCGCTGGCAGATGGTACATAACCAGCAGCGACAGATTGAAGGAAGCGATCGCTATAACGACCTTTTTCCACATCCCACATTTCGGCACCTTTCCACCCCTGAACAACTAAACTGTTGCACAGACTTCCAATAGTATTAGCCGCATATTGCACCTGTTTCGGAAAAGAATCTACCTCTTCCAAAGGAATCCGGTTAGCCGGAGAGATGCCCAGCCCCTTTTCTGTGTCCGATAGCGACGGTGAAGAGTGTACTTGATAAAGCGCTGCCAAAATCGGCTTGTGGATGCCCGTGCGTTCCGCTTCTAAAAGATAGTAGTAATTGCGCTGGTTTGGTGTCAGTGTTGGCATAGCCATTTTTTTTTCCCACTAAAACCACTTTATGATCACTTTCCTACCGCTTCATCAAGCTAATATGAAGAATTACTTGAAAAATGTTCGTCTAGTTGCAACCGACATGGATGGCACCTTGACGAGCCAAGGCAAGTTTACCGCAAGTTTACTCCAAGCTTTAGAAAATTTAGCAGATGCCAGCATTCCCGTGCTGATTGTCACCGGGCGTTCCGCTGGCTGGATGAGTGGTTTAAGCGCGATATTGCCAATTGCGGGTGCATTAGCAGAAAACGGCGGTTTATTCTACCCATCTGGCACCGAAACCCCAGTAACTTTAACCCCCATTCCTGATATTGTCGCCCACAGACAACAGCTTTATCATATTTTTGACCAACTCAAATCTAAATTTCCTTATCTTCAAGAATCTGGTGACAATCGTTTTCGCATCACCGATTGGACATTTGATAATCGCGAACTGACACCCGATGATCTGCAAACCATAAACGCATTTTGTCAAGAATTGGGCTGGAGTTTTACCTACAGTTCCATACAGTGTCACATCAAACCAAAGCAACAAGATAAAGCAACTGGGTTGCTGCAAGTATTAACCCATCACTTCCCTCAATACCCACCAGAACAAGTTGTCACAGTTGGCGATAGTCCCAACGATGAAAGTTTATTTAATCCTCAATATTTTCCCGTTTCTGTTGGTGTGGCAAATGTTTTAGAGTATGCCAATCAGTTAATTCATAAACCCGCTTACATTACCAAGTTTGCCGAAGGCGAGGGATTTTGTGAATTAGCGAAATTACTTTTAAAGTAGAGTGGGATAGAATTTTTGTAGTCTGCATTCCTATTACTTTCGGACTTTCGCGTACAAAAACTGCCCTTTCTGCCTTAAAAGCCAGCCGACCCAGGCTTCATTTGTTCGCCCTTAACTTTGGTAGTTAGCTATTTGTGCTTATAATTCTGGTGTCCCTAATGGGAACAGTTTGATGATAACTTTCCCAATTCGATTGCCCCAGAAGAATACGATATATTTAAAGATCAGTACACTTTGGATTGTTACAAATGGCTTGGCTACACCAGCATTTTAAAAAAGGACGCTACAGAAGGATATTACCTTATTAAATATACTGGTTTAGAGTTGTCATAAATTTAAGCTGAAGTAAAATTATAAATTATCACTGTCCTACCATCCGCATTAAGAAAAACGAGTAATCAAGAATGGTAGATGGAAAAACCTATGAACTCCTAATAATTAGTCATCAAGGTAAAACTGTTGAGGACATAATTCAAATTAGTGATATTTGGAGTACATTAAGTTATGCTAAATCTCAAGTAGGGAAGGAAGCGCATAATATACTAATTGAATTTGATTGTAATTTAGAGGAACAGCATAACGATTTAATACTTTACTGGCACAAATTAGTGGAAAGCGTACATTATGAAAACATAAAAAAATATCGCCCAATTCCCTTTGAGTTGTTATGGAATTAATGAGCGATCGCATTCGTCATCAAGTAGCAACGCGATCGCGCTATCTAAAGGTCATCGGGATTAATTCCCCGTTCTTGTAACTTAGCCATTAACTCTGCAAGCTGCTGTTGAACGCCCTCAGCACGTTCGCGTTCAGTTTCAGCACGTTGACGTTCAGTTTCAGCACGTTGACGTTCAGTTTCAGCGCGTTGGCGTTCCTGTTCAATGACATTCTCAGGAGCAGGGAAGCGGTTTCCGTTCTGGTCATACCAGTAGAGCCAATCACGAGTCCAACCATGATGCGTCCCCGACTCGTACCCAATGCCTAAATCAATTTCTGGTATCCATACTGGGTTGCCAAACTGTCGGATATAAACCCCATTTTCTAACCGATAAACTTCAAAAGGATCATGCTTGTCCCGCCGCCAGTAATCAGGGTTGTAGATAACGTAATACAGCGCCCCGATGCTGGCATATTTGGTCATTTTGTCGTCATATTCCCCGCCTTTTGTTTGGGAAACATATTCTAAGACAAACTGGGGGACAACCTGTTCTTGCCAAATTAAATAGCTGAGTCTTCCTCGGTTACTCTTGTGTCGCGGTACTCCTAAACTTAAGAAACCATCCGGTACAATTGCTGGCTGTTGGGGGTCATAATAAACTCCCATATTGATCCCAAAAAACCAGTCCGTGCGGTTTGCCCATAATAGACATAGGATGACGCGCAGCAGATGAGGAATCAAAAGTTGAAATTCGTTATCCACAGGGGTATTGTCCGAGTTGGGCAGATCCTCCTCTGTGGAAAGGTACTGTAACGGATTGTACTGTACCATATAAGACTTCTCTTTTATCCTAATTGCTTGCATTTTAGCAAAGTAATCAGGGTTTTCTGCCTGGCAATAAAGCGTTTTCTTACTGGAGCGATCGCGTCTGATTTCACCTAGCAGAAGTATTAGCAAAATTTGGCTTCAATTTGCCCAAACGGTCGAAAGGCCAGAAGCGCACAAATGCTTTACCGATGATGCGATCGCGTGGTACAAAACCCCAGTAGCGACCATCATAACTATCTTTGCGGTTGTCACCCAATACTAAATAAGAATTAGCCGGTACAATAACTGGACCCCAATCTTCCCCCTTAGTATCTCCAATATAGTTTTCCCGCAAAAGTTGGTCATTTATATAAACTCTTCCGGCTTTGATTTCTACCTTTTCTCCTGGCAACCCGATCGCACGTTTAATAAATGTATCGTGGAAATTTTGTTGTTGTAGCTTTTCTGTGGGTGAAAACAACACAATGTCGCCACGCTGAGGATTTTCAAAGTGATAACTTACCTTATCCGCCATCACGCGATCGTTAACTTCCAAGGTAGGCAACATAGATCCGGAAGCAACATAGCGACTTTCGGCAACAAAGGTGCGAAAACCAAAGGCAAAAATTAGGCTTAGTCCAACTGTTTTAAAACCCTCAAGCCAAACATTATTAACTTTCATCTGCTGATGTTTATCTATCACTTTTTCCTCCCTTGATATAGTGTTGCTTTAGTTTACTTCGCTAAGCCTTGAAGACGCTAAGCTGATGTGATTGTGCCATTTTGCAAGATGTAAAGGGCTGTAAAGCAGATTGCCCATGTCTACAACGTCTCTCCACAAGTGGGTTGGGAATGCGATTGCTATTTATTACATTTACCTGAAGATACTGGTACGGTAGCGCGGTAGGCTGGTATCAGGGAATTGCCCGCTGGAGGGATCGATCGATATGGAATTCAAACTGAGGAACGCCTTTAAGTTTTATCAAAATTTAGATCATCAAAATCAAGCCATTGATGAGCTAGAACAATGGTTGCACGATAAGCACCCAGAGGAGTTAGAGAAATTTCACCAAGCTTTGCTAAGTGGGCCCACCCCAGAAATTCACGCGGAAGCGATCGCCGTACCTAAAAAACAAACCAGTGAAATCCTTGATCTAGCAAGCTACTCGGATAAAATTCGTTTAGACGATCCGATTATTCCAGGGGGCGATATTACTTGGGCAGCAGCGATTCCTAATGGCGATCGCCACCTCCCCGAAAACAAAGAAATCGTCCAAAATATTATCACCCTAGCCGAGCAGCTACAAGTTATTAGAGACCAAATTGGCAAGCCTTTCCGCATCACCAGCTGGTATCATCATCAACCCTTCGGTTTTAAGCTCAATGGAGCGTCGAAGAAAGAGTATGTCATGGGAGGAGCTGTTGATTTCTGGGTGGAGGGCTACACTGGTCCTCAACTGGCTCAGATGTTGGATTGGTGGGAGGGCGGTTTAGGTACGTACCTTTATGTACCCTACATGGTTCATCTAGATATTGGCCCCCGCCGCCGCTGGCAAGCACCATATCCCCGTTAGGGAGAGTTATGAGTTTAAACAGCCTTCAATTCAAACTTAACACTCAAAACTCTTTTATTACGAGATAGTAGGAAAGTTATAGCAGTCCTATTTCATTTGTAAACTGTAGGACAGGCGAGAACGCTACAGAGGAAAAAATATTTCATAACTCGTTTAGGACTGCTATATCAACAAATGTGCTCTTTAGAGCGGGAATCAATTCGACAATCTACATCTTAAAATCGGGAAAGTTAATTGTTAATGGAAAAGTGAAAAGTTAGGAGGTGAGGAGCCAGTAATTAGTAACTTTTAACTAACTTTAATCCCAATTCCCAATTCCCAATTCCCAATTTTAGTAATTAATTCCCAATACACCTTGCAGTATAGTTCCCCTTAGCTGGGCCAGGTATAAATTAGCATTTTGCAGATTAACACCAAGCAAGTTTGCATCTATCATCTTGGCGTATGCTAAGTTAGCAAATCTCATATCTGCCTGTTGCAAGTCAGCACCTTCTAAGTTGGCACCGCGCAAGTTAGTAAATCTCAGAAAGGAATTTTGCAAGTTAGCTTGCTGGAGTTGGGCGCGATCTAAATTAGCTACGTACAAATTAGCACCCGCAAGATTTGCTTTTGTCAAATTAGCTTTTGTCAAGTTTGCCCGTTGCAGGTTAGCATCTCTCAAGTCAGCGCCGCTTAAATCAGCACCGCTGAGATCACAACCTAAACATTCTTTGGTTTTTAGTAAACGATCTACGTGTCCCGGATTTGCAGCTTGTACGGGTGTTGTTAAACACAGCACTGATAGCGCGGCAACTAGCGTTTTGAGTTTCATAGTATTTATAGCATTCTAATTTTATTATGGCGCTATTTAGAGGGAACGAACCGCAGAGGGAATAGGGCGAGTAGCCTCATTTTGCTAATAGCTCCCTACAATGAGCTTATATCAGAGTTAATAATGCTGCTATGACTTCCGTTACTACACAATCAGAGTTAGGTTTACTCTTACCTGACCATACGCAATTACCAGAGTCAGATGGCACATTTGTGAAAAATTGGCAAGAGCATCCCCAAAGCATCTTACTGACTGGTGCGATTCTACCTATCCTAGAGCAACGTCATCCCGATGAAAACTATTGTATTGGACAGGATTTAGGCATCTACTGGCGCATTACTGAACCACCAGAACGAGGCGCAGAAGCACCAGACTGGTTTTATGTGCCAAATGTCCCGCCTACATTCAATGGTCAAATTCGGCGTTCTTATGTCATGTGGCAAGAACATATTGCACCGTTGATTGTGTTGGAATTTGTATCTGGGGATGGACAAGAAGAACGCGACACCACACCCATGACTGGCAAATTTTGGGTTTATGAACAGGTGATTCGTCCGGCATTCTACGGAATTTATGAAGTAAATAAAGCCAGTGTTGAGGTCTATCACATGATAGAAAATCGCTATGAACTCATAGCTGCAAATGAGCGGGGACACTATCCAATTTCACCGCTTGGAGTCGAGTTGGGAATTTGGCAAGGACAGTATCAAAATACAGAATTACCTTGGTTGCGTTGGTGGGATGCACAAGGTAATTTGTTGTTGACTGGCGATGAACGCGCTGACCAGGAAACCCAACGCGCTGAAACTGAGCGCCAGCGGGCGGAAGCTGAGCGCCAACGCGCTGAGCGATTAGCAGCACAATTAAGAGCTATGGGAATTGAACCGGAAGCGTGACATACTCCCGAACAAAACGATTAAGGGCTTGAAAAACAAATGAATTTTTCTTGTTTTTTTTCAGGAGAAATGACTGCACTGCGGTTGCTGGTGCCGAATCGAGCTAAACTTTAAACTGGTAATTTAGCTAATCAGAAGTATTTAATTAACTTCAGGTTAACAAATGATTAAAAATATTATATAAAGGATTGATGAAGGAGAGCGCAGTTTGTTCAGGATTTGTTAAAGATGGGACGCTTTTGGGACGGTAATACCCAACCGTGGATACGTAAATACCGATCCTGGGATTGCACAAGGCTACTTACAATGACCATAGAGGCAGCCATAAGCCAGATGTAATGCTGATTTTTCTGTGTTATGGGTGTCTGGAGTGGTCTGTTAAGCAGTAGTTATCATGCAACCAACTAATCCGAACCAATTTACAGAAAAAGCTTGGGAAGCCATCACCCGCACCCCAGATATTGTTAAATCTGCCCAGCAGCAACAACTGGAAAGCGAACACTTGATGAAAGCGCTGCTGGATCAAGAAGGACTCGCCACCAGCATTCTCAACAAAGGTGGGGCGAACGTGCAGCGATTTAGAGAACGCACGGAAGACTTTATTAAGCGTCAGCCCAAGGTTTCTGGTAGCGGCACCTCTGTTTATGTAGGGCGCAGTCTTGATACTTTGCTAGATAGGGCTGAAGCTTTTCGCAAAGAGTTTGAAGACGACTTCATCTCTATCGAACACTTGATGCTGGCTTATCCCAAAGACGATCGCTTTGGTAAGGCTTTGTTTCAAGAATTTAAACTGGATGAAAACAAGCTAAGAACTATCATCGCCCAAGTTCGCGGGAGCCAAAAAGTGACTGACCAAAATCCAGAAGGCAAGTATGAATCTTTGGAAAAATATGGGCGCGATTTGACAGCATTCGCCCGTGAAGGGAAGTTAGATCCAGTGATTGGGCGCGATGATGAGATTCGCCGCACGATCCAAATTCTGTCTCGTCGCACTAAGAATAACCCGGTGCTGATTGGTGAACCTGGGGTAGGTAAAACTGCGATCGCTGAAGGTTTGGCGCAGCGAATTGTCAGTGGTGATGTTCCTGAGTCGTTGCGCGATCGCAAACTTATCGCCCTCGATATGGGTGCTTTGATTGCTGGTGCCAAATATAGGGGTGAATTTGAAGAACGCTTGAAAGCTGTTCTCAAGGAAGTTACCGATTCCAAAGGACAACTCATCCTATTTATAGATGAAATTCACACCGTTGTTGGTGCTGGTGCAACTCAAGGGGCGATGGATGCTGGCAACTTGCTCAAACCAATGTTAGCAAGAGGTGAGTTGCGTTGTATCGGTGCGACAACTCTGGATGAATACCGCAAGTACATCGAGAAAGATGCAGCTTTAGAACGGCGTTTCCAACAAGTTTATATCGATCAGCCCAGCGTGGAAGATACTGTTTCCATTCTGCGGGGTTTGAAAGATCGCTACGAAACGCACCATAACGTGAAAATCTCTGATAGTGCGTTAGTGGCTGCGGCTACTTTGTCTACTAGATATATTAGCGATCGCTTCCTCCCAGATAAAGCGATTGACTTAGTAGATGAAGCCGCCGCCCGCTTGAAGATGGAAAGTACCTCTAAACCAGAGGAACTTGACGAAATCGACCGCAAAATTATCCAGCTAAAAATGGAGCGTTTGTCGCTACAAAAAGAAAGCGATGCACCTTCTAGAGAACGGCTGGAAAGGTTGGATAAAGAACTTGCCGATCTTGAGGAAAAACAACGGACGCTGAATGCTCAATGGCAAGCTGAGAAAGATGTTCTCGAACGCCGTAAAACCTTCAAAGAAGAAATCGATCGGGTGAATATTGAAATTCAACAAGCTGAGAGAGAGTACGATCTTAACAAAGCTGCTGAATTGAAATATGGCAAGTTGACCGAATTGCAACGTCAGTTAGAAGAGACGGAAACGCAACTAGCGCAAACTCAAAATAGTGGGCGATCGCTACTTCGGGAAGAAGTCACTGAATCTGATATTGCTGAAATCATTTCTAAGTGGACTGGGATTCCGATCAGCAAGTTAGTGGAATCAGAGAAAGAAAAACTCTTGCAGTTGGAAGACGAACTACACAAGCGCGTCATCGGTCAGGATGAAGCGGTGACAGCTGTAGCTGATGCGATTCAGCGATCGCGTGCTGGTCTTGCCGATCCAAATCGTCCAACTGCTAGCTTTATTTTCCTTGGGCCCACTGGTGTTGGCAAGACGGAACTCGGAAAAGCCCTCGCCGCTTATCTATTCGACACCGAAGAAGCTTTGGTGCGAATCGATATGTCCGAATACATGGAGAAGCACAGCGTTTCCAGGCTTATTGGTGCGCCTCCCGGATACGTCGGTTATGACGAAGGCGGACAATTAACTGAATCTATCCGTCGTCGTCCTTACGCAGTGGTGCTATTCGACGAAATCGAAAAAGCTCACCCAGATGTTTTCAACATCATGTTGCAAATTCTCGATGATGGTCGCGTTACCGATTCTCAAGGTCACACTGTAGACTTCAAGAATAGTATCATCATCATGACCAGCAACATCGGTTCGCAGTTCATCTTAGATTTGGCTGGTGACGATAGCCAGTACGATGAGATGCGTAGTCGGGTAATGGAGGCGATGCGTACTAGCTTCCGTCCAGAGTTCTTGAACCGAATTGACGAAATTATCATCTTCCACGGCTTGCAGAAGTCGGAACTGCGGCAGATTGTCCAAATCCAAGTCAAGCGATTGGAAAAACGGTTAAGCGATCGCAAGATGTCTCTCAAACTTTCCGAAGCTTCTCTTGACTTTTTGGCAGAAGTTGGATACGACCCAGTTTTCGGCGCACGTCCCTTAAAGCGTGCCATTCAGAGGGAACTGGAAACCCAAATCGCCAAGGGTATCCTGCGCGGCGAATTTAACGACGGCGACACCATCTTTGTCGATGTGGAAAATGAGCGTCTTGCCTTCAAGCGCTTACCAGCTGAGTTAGTAACTGCACATTAAGTATTAGGTAGGGTGGGTTTTTTCCCACCCTATTTTTTTATCAATTAAACAACCGCGCCACAGGACAAGTAAAACCGGGAAGCAAAGGCGAAGTCAGTTCATCGCTGGCAAACAATGTCGCTGTTAGCACCAATGTTGCCCCCTCTCGTCGATAAATCTGAATTTGCTGCAAACGCCAATCCACTATCCAGTATTCCGTGGCTCCCTGCGATGCGTAAAGTTTCAGTTTCACCTGTCTATCTCTGCGTTCATTCTCCTCGCCTGGAGATAGCACCTCAACCACCAACTCTGGTGCTGCGGTTAAATGCCCTGCATCATCTAGCACAGCAGCTAATCGTTCCTTGCTTGCCCAAACTACGTCAGGAATCACGTTATCAGCATCTGTAAAAATGATGCCAGCACCACTTGCAGATTCTCCTAGACCAGTCTGTCGCGACCAAAAATTCAACTCTGTACAAATGTTGCTACATACTCTTTGATGACCCCAGTGTGGTGCGCGTGTCACAAATAATTCTCCATCCACAATCTCATAGCGATTCCCGTTATCTGGCAACAACTCCAGATCGGCAACTGTCCAACGGACTCGATCGGTAGTGGTTTGGCTCATCAGGCACTCCTTGAGTGTGTTACTCCATTTTATGAGTGCAAAGAAAAGACTGAGAACTAAAATTTAGTCCTCAGTCCGCGAAGAGAGTGCCGCTACGCGAACACTCCTTAGTGCTATTTTCAGATGAAGGCTTTAGCCGCGCAGATGGGCAGCTTCCATCAGCTGCTGTTGCAGATTCGCGGGTACCGGCTTGTTGGAGACGAACTCCATTGAGAAGTTAGCTTGACCGGAAGAAAGCGATCGCAACTGTGCAGAATAACCGAACATTTCCACGAACGGCACTTCCGCACGGATGACAGCGTAATTTTCCATCGTCTCAGAACCCAGCAGGACGCCGCGACGAGACGAGAGATCGCCCTGAACTCGACCGACAAACTCGTTAGGTGTTTCCACTTCCACGAGCATAATCGGTTCGAGGATGACTGGCGTTGCTTTGGCAAAAGCTTGCTTGAGTGCAAGACTCGCCGCAGTTCGGAACGCCATTTCCGAAGAGTCAATCGCGTGGTAGGAACCCGCTTCTAGTATCGCTTTGACACCAACAATCGGATAACCGATGAGATGTCCGCTTGCGATCGCTTCGCGGAAACCTTTCTCGCAAGCGGGGATGAATTCTTTGGGAATTGCACCACCAACCACCCGATTCTCGAACGCAAACGGTTCTTCGCAGGGTTCAATCCGACCGATAACATGAGCATATTGACCGGGACCACCGCCTTGCTTCTTGAGCCTGTAGTCGAAGGTTGCCGACTGGGTAACGGTTTCGCGGTAAGCTACGGCGGGCGCACCGACGTTCACTTCGGCGTTGTATTCCCGCTTCATGCGTTCAATGTAGATTTCTAGATGCAGTTCGCCCATCCCCGAAATCAGGGTTTCCTTGGACTCCGGATCGATGCTGACGCGGAAGGTAGGATCTTCTCGTGTAAAGCGATTGAGCGCTTTCGACATTTGAGCGGCATCTTCCTGTTTCTTGGGCGCGATCGCTAGCGTCATCACAGGTTCTGGCACAAACATCCCCTCTAAAGAAAGGTAGGTTCCGTCCGAGCAGAACGTATCGCCAGAAGCGCAGTCTACGCCCAGTAAAGCTACAATGTCCCCAGCTGCGGCACTTTCGACCTCCTCGCGTTTGTTCGCGTGCATCCGCACAATTTGGCTCACTAGCACCCGTTGGTTGGTGCGAGTGTTGTAGATGCGTTGTCCCTCGTGCAGCGTCCCGGAATAGATGCGGGTATAAGTCAGTTGTCCATACTCATCTTTGGCGATTTTGAAAGCCAAGGCAACGAGTGCGACTTCCGTGTCTGGATAGACATGAATCGGCTCATTGGTCGAAATCGCGATCGCTTTCACCACCTCTCTATCCACTGGAGACGGCAAATAAAGAGCAACAGCATCTAATAGGTTTTGAACCCCCTTATTTTTGAAGGCGGAACCCATCATAACTGGCGTTAATTGCAAGCTTAAAGTTGCCCGACGAAGGGTTTCCCAAATCATTCCTTTGGGGATTTCTTCGCTCTCAAGTAGCATCTCCATCATTGGTTCGGAGAACATAGAGAGTTGATCGAGCATCTTTTCTCGTGCTTCTTTTGCCTCCTCGCGTAAGTGTTCGGGAATCGACTGAATGACGCGAATTTCGCCTTTTTCTCCAGCAAAATAGTTTGCCGTCATTTCAATCAAATCAATGACGCCTTCAAACTTATCCTCGCTGCCGATAGGATACTGAAGCAGTACCGGGTTCAAACCGAGTTTTTCTCGCAGCGATCGCACGACTCGGAATGGATTTGCACCCGTCCGATCCATCTTATTAATGAAGGCAATACGCGGCACTCGGTATCGCTTCATCTGCCGATCTACGGTGATAGATTGCGATTGCACACCAGCAACCGCGCAAAGCACCATAATCGCACCATCAAGAACCCGCAATGCACGTTCAACTTCAATCGTGAAATCTACGTGTCCGGGGGTATCAATCAGGTTAAGCTGCGTATCATTCCATACGCAAGTTGTCGCTGCTGAAGTGATGGTAATGCCTTTTTGTTGCTCCAACTCCATGTAGTCCAACGTAGCGCGATCGCTACCTCCCCGAACTTCGCCAATCTTGTAAATTTTGCCCGTGTAGTACAGAATCCGCTCGCTGAGGGTTGTTTTACCAGAGTCGATGTGAGCAGAAATTCCAATATTACGGATGCGCGTTCGGGGAATCATAGGACAAATACTCTGCCTTACCAGAGCCATGAAAAGACGTTTGCCACTTGTGCGGCAATTTTATACTACATTTATACTACGAAAGTGTCAAGGGTGTGGGAAGGTAGAGTGATCGCGCTTTATTATCAATGAAGCTAGGGATTTTCCCCATTACTAAAAGTTGCTACTATCAAAGTACAAGCGTATTCAAATAAACCTAACCGACCTTTAAATTTAATTAAAAAAATGCAAAATGTTATATTGAAAGGGGAATATTAATTATGAAATGGCTAATTTTACTAGAAATTAATGAGTCAGATTTTTTGAATCTGTCCAAATTGCTTACTTTGTCTGAAAAATTGAAGTTAATAGAAAAAAATAGTTGTTATTACCTATATTCTTTAGATTTTGAACCGCTAACGAACGTCAGCGATGTATATGGGCGTGCTACTGAACTCTTTCAGAAACTAAATGCTGTGGCGATGATTCATTTTCCTGAATTTCAATTGCTCAATGCTGATGTAATTGAGCAAGTTGACGAAAATAGGAAACATCACCGCTTTATTGCTGGTTCAGGTACTATAAAAATGGATAAAAGTAAGGCTTCGATAAAAGTCGAAGGTGGCCAAGATTCGGCCCAGTTTTTAGAGTTAGAACCTTGGATTGATCTTGCAGATAAAGACAAAATAGTTGAAAATGTTTTCCGGATTTGGACTTCTTTTGAACAGAACTGGGTTAATCTTTACAAAATTTACGAAATTGTTAATCAAGATGCTAAAAGCAAGAAGCTCGAAGAATGGGTAACGAAAAATAAGATTAGTAACTTCACGCACACATCTCAGAGCGTAAACGCTATTGGCGATGACGCACGCCACGGTGTCGAAAAGCAAGAACCCCCGAAAAATCCTATGTCTTTACTAGAAGCAAAGAATTTGATTAGGGAAATCCTGAAGAATTGGCTTAATTGGAAGTGTCAACAAAAGAAGTAGAACAATAAAATAGTTAACGCATCCTAGCCGCTAAGCGCGATCGCTTCCTTCCCTTTGTCCCAGATAAAGCGAGTCAGCGCGATCGCGTAGTGTTGGGGAACGCGAAGTGTGTAGACGCCCAAAAAAAGGAATTAGCTGGATCAGCTCTCCAGGGCGATCGCATTCTCAATCCTTGCAAACTTGCTCAAAATATAAAAAAGCTGACCTGTAATTTGGTCAGCTCATAAGATTAGATTTAGCTAGAAATCTTAAGTCCAGTAGAGAATGCGACCTTGGGGAAAGCGCTTAGTAATCTCACCCTCAAAAAAGCGCCGTAGCGTCTTCATCGTGTCAGTGTCATAAACATACTTGGTGCCGCCAAACTTGTTACGCTTAACAGTGCGTGTTTCTTCGTCCATGTCCAGCTTTGATTGGGGATACCTAGTTTGCAAAACCTCTTTTGAGCCAGGTGTGAAGCGGTGAGAAATCAGCTCGAAAGTCAGGTCACAATCAAAATCGAGTGCTTCGCTAATCGAGTCAAGCAAACGAGTGTAATGTGTCTCCCAATCCTCTATAGGCATAATCGGCGCAATTACTAAACCCACTGGATACCCGCCACCGCCAGAAGATCGAGGTAAAGCCAACCGCCGCAAAGCTTGAAGCCGGGAAGCGACCGAGGCTGTACCGCCTTCAAACCGACAAGACACCGGATCGGCATTCACACTGATTCGACAGCGGGTGTGACCATTGTGCGGTAAGTCGAGTAATTCATCCACCGCATCAAACTTGGAAACCCAACGCAGATATCCGTTCGTCCGCGTGGTTCTCGATATCTATCAACTTGGAGCTTAAGTAAGGGGTAATCATAATTACCCCTTACCCATGACCTTAATTCTCTAAAACTTGGCGGATGCGCCGTTCCAACCGTTCCAGATCCAGACCGCCTTCATCGCGACTAATGCGACGCACAGTTAAGTTAACGTTGCCTAGGTCTACCAATAAATCTTGGAGAATTTCTTGCTGTTGACGCGATTGGGTGACTTCACGCGGTTCTTGTACTAAGTCACGGACAATGGTATCTTCAGCTCGTGAGGCAACGATGGGGTCAGCTTCCCCCTGTAGATGAACGAAGGTTCGCCGCCCCGGTCCACGCTCTTCCTCAATTGGGATAACTGCTGTCACCTGGTCGGAGCGCACGTACTTTCCAAATCCGAGATGGACTAAGACCGCTGACTGTAGTTTCATTTAGAAGAATGTTTATTTTGTTCCTTACTTCTATTTTAAACTCCTGCTAAAAGACCTATTAGCTATAACTAGAGCGGGTTCTACCCCTTTAAATGTAGTAGTATCCGCTGCGCGATCGCGCAAGCGATTTGACACCGCTATCATTCCCTACGGGTAACCTTGTCAAGTCCGACTTAGAAAATTGGCGGCGAAATGCGATCGCGTATACAAAGTCCCTGTAACATATTAAATAGTACATAAGCAACCGTATTAATTCGGAAGTTTGGTTTTGGGAATACACAACTTCCTACTGTTGACTAAACAGCACTTATGATCGCTATTGCGTCTATTGGATGGCTGTAGAATAATGCACTTTGGTCTACAAGTCAGGTTAAATTGGAAACTACGTGCAATCGAATCTTGCAAAGTTAAATAATCCTGTTGAAGAGGAGTCATATTCTGGTAACACAGAACCCCCCTTCACCCTGCAACAATTGAAAGCTGCAATTCCCTCAGATTGCTTTATGCCATCTGTTGGGCGATCGCTTTCCTACTTTTTGCTGGATGTATCCATAATTGGCATCCTTTATGCAGTTGCCAGCTACCTTGATTCCTGGTGGTTCTGGCCAGTATTCTGGCTAATGCAGGGAACGATGTTTTGGGCGTTGTTTGTCGTCGGACACGACTGCGGTCACGGTTCCTTTTCTAGGAAAAAATGGCTAAACGATCTGATTGGTCATATAGCTCATACTCCTATACTGGTTCCCTATCACGCTTGGCGCATCAGCCACCGAACTCACCATCAAAATACTGGCAACATTGATACTGATGAAAGCTGGTATCCAGTAACGGAAACCAAGTATAAGGAGATGGAGTGGGCTGAAAAATTTGTCCGCTTCGATGCCTTACTGCTTGCCTATCCCCTGTATCTGTTTAAGCGTTCTCCAGGTAAGCAAGGCTCCCACTTTTCCCCCAATAGCCCTCTGTTTAAACCCTCAGAAAAATGGGATGTAATTACTAGCACCACCCTCTGGACATTGATGGTAGGTTTGCTGGGTTTGCTGACCTATCAGTGGGGTTGGATGTGGCTAGTAAAATACTATTTGGGGCCATACGTGGTTTTTATAACCTGGCTTGATTTTGTGACATTTTTACACCACAGCGACCCGGATATCCCCTGGTATCGTGGCAAAGACTGGTATTTTCTCAAAGGTGCCTTATCCACAATTGACCACGATTACGGGTTTATCAATGGGATTCACCACAATATCGGTACCCATGTCGCTCATCACCTGTTTTTAAACATTCCTCACTACAATCTGAAAACAGCAACTGAGGCGCTTAAACCGATTTTGGGGGATTACTACCGAAAATCCAACGTGTCTGTCTTCCAAGCCTTCCTGCGTTCCTATCCTTCCTGCCACTTTGTGCCGGATACAGGCGCGGTAGTTTATTACAAATCTAAAAAGGAACTAATGAAGGACAATTAATCCTCGTTCTTAGTCAGAGACTCTGAACGTATTGCAGGAGGCGAAGAGCCTCCTTTTTTATGCCTGAAAGTCTATTTTGAGTCAGGCACCTGAATCGTAGGCATTTCCAGCATCTCACGGGGAAGGAGAAAACAGTATTAACGTATTGCCTTTTTATAGAGAGGTGGTGGAAAATTGTAAACTTATGTTAAATAAAGTCCTCAGTTTTCACTATGATTTCCCGTCGCACCTTTGTGAATGTTTTACTAGCCAGTTGTTTAGCCTTAATTGCCTGGTTTAACATCTCACCATCTGCATCTGCACTAGGCGGCAAGCTGCCCTCTGTAGATCAACCTGCTCCAGAGTTTACGCTGCCAACTAACAACGGCGATCGCGAACTCTCTTTGTCGGACTACCGGGGTAAGTGGGTGGTTCTCTACTTCTACCCGAAAGACTTCACCTCTGGTTGCACTCTGGAAGCCCGCAGATTTCAGCAGGATTTGCCGAAATACCTAGACAAAAATACTCAAATCATTGGTGTGAGTGCGGATTCTGTGGATTCCCACGCCAAATTCTGCGATTCTGAAAAGTTAAAATTTCCGCTTTTAGCTGATATCGATGGCAAAGTAAGTAAAGCTTACGGGTCTTGGATTGGCTTTGTCTCAATGCGCCATACTTTCATTGTCGATCCACAGGGAATGCTGCGGGAAACATTTACCGGAGTAAACCCAGCGATTCACAGTACCGAGGTGTTGTCTCGCTTGGATGAATTGCAAACGACATAAGCTAATGGCGAATGGCAATAAACAAAATGGCTATTAGCAAATAGCAAAATTGCTGGTGAACTTTCTTTCACCAGCAACCTACAATCTAAAACCTAGTTTTAATCACTCAATAACCCAAAAGAAATCGCTTTTTTTCCTTAACGACGATAGGTTGTAGAACCAACTTCTTCGGGGTCACGGTAACGGGCTGGTTCGCTGTTCTTGCGACCTGCAAGACCACCCAAACCTAGTAAGCCTAGTAGACCTAACCAACCCCAATCAAAACTGTTATCTTCCTGGGTGTCGTAAACGCCTGTAGTGGGGGCAGTAGTAGTAGTATCGCCAGTTGTTGTATCGCCTGTCTGGGAAACGGCAGGTAGGGCTAGGGGTAGAACGGCTACGCTGGCTGCGATCGCACTAGCACTAACAAATTTGGAAACGTTTGAAAATTTCATGTGTTAATCTCCTCTTCTCTTACTACTAAGAATAGCGATCGCACACCTCCAATTAACTCCATCTGAAGCTGGAAACTAAACCGCTTCTTTGTTACTGCCCAAGAGATAGAAAAAGCCGTTAGAGTATATGTGACTCTACGGCTTTAGTAGTATATACTTATTAGCAATTAGCAATTATTTCTTTTCCGCCAAGCGCTGTAGCTGCTTGAGAGTTTGATACATCTCTGGAAGGCGGTGGTAAATAGCGGCTGCTTTGAGAAATACTTTGTGGGGAATGGCTGGGGTACCTGTAACAATGGCTCCGGGTTCGATGTTGTTGTGGATGCCTGCTTTGGCGGTAGCGATCGCGCCATCTCCAATATGCGCTTGATTCGCTATCCCCACCTGTCCTGCCAGCAACACCCGATTTCCCACTGTTACGCCGCCTGCCATCCCCGCTTGTCCAGCGATCGCGCAGTTAGACCCCACTTTGCAGCCGTGACCGATATGCACCAAGTTGTCAATTTTCGTATTTTGTGCTACACGAGTTTCCCCTACAGCGGGGCGGTCGATGGTGCTGTTGCAGCCAACTTCGACACCATTTTCTAGCAGGGTGTAGCCAGACTGCTCCATTTTGAACCAACCTGTCGCGGTGGGGACAAAACCGAAGCCTTCGGCACCAATAACTGCACCGCTATGAATTACGCAATCTGCGCCGATGCGGGTGCGTTCGTGGATGCTACAGTTGGCGTGTAAGACGGTGCGATCGCCTATTTCCACATCGGGGTAAATTACAACGTTGGGATGAATCACTACCCCATCGCCAATTTTCGCCCCGGCTTGAATTACTGCATGGCCGCCGATGTAAACGTCTTTGCCAATTTCTGCGTCGGGATGAATTATCGCTGTAGGATGAATTTCGGGGGCGGGGTGAAAGGGTTTGTAGAAGAGTGCGATCGCGCCTGCAAATACTAATCGCGGATCGGATGCGGCTATCCAGGCAATATTGCGATCGCTGGCTTGCTGTTGTAATTTTTCATCTTTGGGTAAAATTAAGGCGCTGGCTGAAGTTTTTTCAACGAAAGCGGCAAATTTTCCCCCTTCGATGTAGCTGAGGGTGCCTGATTGTGCCTCATCGACTGCGGCTATTCCGGTGATTTCTGGATCGCGATCGCTGTGGGATGTGAGGCTGGTGTTGGTCGCATTGAGTTTTTGGACGATTTCGCTGAATTTGAGCATTGTGGCTAGAGATTTAAGAGAATAAACCGCACAGACAAGAGAGGAACACACAAAGGTTAGGAGGCGATCGCGTTTCCTGCTATGTAAGCTGTTGTCCAGGCATTTTGGAAGTTAAAGCCGCCTGTTACTCCGTCGATATCTAGGATTTCTCCGGCAAAGTAAAGTCCGGGACAAATGCGGCTTTCCATCGTTTTGAAGTTTACTTCTTTGAGGGTGACACCGCCACAGGTGACAAATTCTTCTTTAAAGACTCCTTTGCCTTTAATTGGGTATTGACTTTGGGTGAGTTCTTGAATTAACTGGTTGAGGGTTTTGTTGGATAGTTCTGCCCAGCGTTGTTCGGCACTAATACCAACAGCAGCAATTAAACTTTGCCACAGGCGACGCGGTAGGGGAACTGGGCAGCTGGTGGAAATTGCTTTTTGGGGTAGTTGGGATTTAACTGCTAATAGCATTTCCCGCAGGCTTTCTGGATTGTACTGGGGAAGCCAATTAATTTGCAAAGTTGCCTGATATTTGCAATCGTGTAGGACTCTGGCACCCCAAGCAGAGAGTTTCAACGCAGCGGGGCCACTTACACCCCAATGGGTAATTAGCAATGGCCCTATTTGTTCTAGCGGGGTTTTACCGGAAGTTAATAATCGCAGGCGCACATTTTCTACGCTGACTCCAGGCAAATCTTTTAGGCGGGAGTCGGGAATATTAAAGGTAAATAGTGAGGGGACTGGTGGTTCTATAGTGTGTCCTAAATCTTTTGCCCAGTGGTAGCCTTGAAAGTTGCTGCCAGTTGCGAGGAGAATGCGATCGCAATTTATTCTCTCTTTTGACTTCAACACTATCTCAAAACCTTTCCCCTCCTCCTTCCCAGCCTCAGCCTCGATTCCATCAACAGGGTTCAACGGTAAAATCGATGCCACAGGTATCCCCGTGCGAATTTCGACCCCAGCTGCGTCTGCTGCCTTAATCAAACAATTCACAATCGTTTCTGAACTATCTGTAACCGGAAACATCCTACCATCCGGCTCAGTTTTCAACTTTACGCCATGAGCTGCAAACCACTCTACTGTATCCTTGGCTTGAAACCGACTGAAAGCACCCCGCAGAGCTTTTCCGCCTCTGGGGTAACTTTGCACCAATCCGGCGGGGTCGAAGCAAGCATGAGTAACGTTGCACCGTCCGCCGCCGGAAATGCGAACTTTGCTCAGGAGTTGTCTTCCTGCTTCTAATAAAATAACTTGGGCGCGGGGATTGGTGGCACAGGTAATGGCACCAAAAAAACCCGCTGCCCCACCGCCAATTACCACGACTCGTAAAGGTTGCACAATCAAAAGGTAATATCTAACTACTATTCTTCTAGTTCAAAATCCTCTTTGGTGGCACCGCACAGAGGACACACCCAGTCATCGGGTATATCTTCAAAAGGTGTGCCTGGTGCGATACCTCCATCTGGATCGCCTTCTGCTGGATCGTAAACGTATCCACAAATCTTACATAGATACTTTTTCATTTTATCTGTTTTCCTCACAATTCTTCTGTATAGTAAAGCCCCTGAAGTCGGAACTCCAGAGGCTTATTGCAAAGGATTATTAATCAAGAGGCTCCAGCCTCGATTAATACTGGTGCAAGATTGAACCTGCTATGCAATTTTAGGTAGTGGTATAGAAGTAGTGATAAATCCACTTCCACCCCCTACCGTACAGGGCTTTGAGCATGGAATATCACTACCTGTTTACCACTACCGCAATTTTATTAGCCTTACCCCCCTTTTGAAGGCAGCAGGGTCATTTCATACAATCGAAGACAATATCGAAAATTGCGACATCTTGTAGGGGCATGACAATCAAAAGCCCCTACCGCCAACCAAAATCAACGTTACAAAATTTTCTTGTAATAAATGAAACCACTGTGCAATTTACCCTTGGGTAAATTGGGGGCAGATTTTAGCTGTAGGGTTAATCGATTCACAACCCACAAAATTACAGCTTGGCTTTTGCTTTCGACCAATAGCCGTGTTCGTCTTGTTCAAACTGCTCAGAAACTACATCCCAAGCATGATGTTCTGCCTTAGATTCATCGCCAGATTCAGTTAAAGCTTGATTGTAATTGGCGATAAATGTTCTTTGAGCGTCATCTGAAAGGTGAGAGCGAACTTCTGGGGATAAATCGCTGGGGTTTTCCAGTTGTCCGGAACGTTTGCGGGGTAATGTTGTTTCGCTGGTATGCACTTCTTCGCCACCAGCACTTTCTAGTAGTAGCTGAATTTCACCACTTTTATCAGCGGGGACTTCCACAGCTAACAAAAAGTCTCCGGCTTCCACGCGGGTTTGATAGATGGCGGCTTTTTCTTCTGGCATTCCCACAGCTATTAAAGCTGAGACTAAGCCAGCGCCAGTTGCACCTGCGATCGCTCCACTAGCTGCACCCAGCAACGCCGCACCCAATGGGCCTGCTGCCACTACTTGCCCTACAAACGGAATGAATAGCATGCCCACGCCAGTCAGCAAAGCTAGAGCTGAACCAAACAAGGAACCAAAGATTCCGCCTTGTTTGAGTCCACCTAAGATTACATCTTTTTTGGTGATGAAGCCAGTAATCCGGGTTTCCGAGTGAAAGTTTTTGCCAATAATTGAAATGTCATCACGGGAAACCCCACGATCCAGCAAGCGGGGAATTATGTTATCAATTTGCTCCCGCTCTTTGAAAACGGCTGATATAGTTCTTTCAACAGTGGAAACTGTTGACTGTGCAGTGGTGTCTATGGCTGTCATTCACTTCTCCTGAGAATTTTTAACTTTTGTTAAGTCTTCTAGGAGTTTATGTAACGATGCAGCGCGCTGCATGGCCCCCAAGATTGATTAAAAAATTGTACTTTTGGATACTGATAATAATTAAGAAATTGAGCTAGTATCGCCTAGTTTTCTCAATTCCAAAGAAAATACCAGTAGCAATCGACAGCAGGATTAACATCCAAATTACGCCGCCTGGTAGGAAGGTGAGAATGCCAAAGCCCCTCAGCACATAGACAGCGACGGTTAGCCCTAGAACACCAGCAAAAATAGCAGAAATCAGATTTTCGGAATTAGGAGATCGACTCACTTTCCTTGACAAAATAAATGGTAAAACAGAGTATACGATTAGTTAACGTCTGCTCAGGTTGTTTATGGCGCTCTTTTGAATCACGATAGTGGATGCGATCGCTCTGGCCATGCCAAAAATATACAACACGGTTGACGTTGCGGCGTTAGAACGGCTCACTTTCGTTGACTCCTGAAATGAGACTGGGTGGAATAATCGGTAGATGGACTGATTTGCTTTGACTATTGCCCTTGGGCAGAGCAACGTTAACTAGACATGGAATTAGTATAATCTCAGGAAAATTGATCTAGGAGTGGCTGAGTCAGCATGAGTATACTTTCTCCGTCGGACTCGATGGACGCCTTCTCAGACTCACCGCTGAATAAGGGATGCTCAGCGGCGCTTTTAAAAGGCGAGATTTTGTTGGAAACCCGAAAGCATTCTGCTTGGGGTGGTGCTGTCACAGCCCAAATGTATTTGCCTTCTTCGCGATCGCTTATCTGGCCCCAATTAACAGATTACCCCCGATGGGTGCATTATTTCCCGGATGTCATTCGTTCGGAGGTTCTTCACCCACCAGATGCTTTAAATCAAGGTTGCAAGCGTCTCTATCAAGTTGCCAATAAAGCTTTCCTGTTTCTCAGTATCCAGGTTGAGGCTTATCTAAGGGTAGTTGAAATTGTTCAGCAGCAAATTCAGTTTCGCTTAGAAAAAGGCAGTTTTGTTGATTTCTCAGCCGATTTAAGTCTGCAAGATTACGCGGATGGAACTTTGCTCACCTATGCTGTGCAAGCAACGCCCACTATCCCAGTACCGTCACTTTTTATTGAACAGGCAATGCAATTGGAATTGCCTGCTAATATGCGAAAAATGCGGCAGGTTCTTTGTGGGGGTTAGGGGCTGGGGGCTGGGGACTGGGGACTGGGGGCTAGCGACTGGGGACTGGGGGCTAGCGACTAGGAACTAGGTAAGACTTTTTCCCAATCCCCAATCCCCAATCCCCAATCCCCAATCCCCAATCCAATGACCTCATGAAAAAAGTTGATGTCCTCGTCGTGGGTTCCGGTCACAATGGCTTGGTAGCAGCAGTACTACTAGCACGCCAAAAATTGGATGTTTTAATAGTTGAAGAAAAAGCCGTTATTGGCGGTGCTTGCCGTACAGAAAAGCCATTTCAAACTGCGCCACAATTAAGCATTTCAACTGGTGCTTACCTGCTGGGATTAATGCCGCCGGAACTCCTGCAAATTTTAGATATAGATTTGCCTCTCATCCGCCGTGACCCGCACTACTTTCTCCCCACTACAGGCAAGCGGTATCTGCTGTTCGGTTCAGACATAGAGGCGATGCAGCAACAATTTACCGAATTTTTCTCTGAAGCTGACTGGAAAGCTAACCAGAAGTTGCAAGAGGAAATTTCCCAGATTCGGGAAGATATTGCACCAACTTGGCTAGAAGAACCACTTTCAATTGAAGATACAGCAGAACGCTACCTGCGTCCATCTTTGCGTCAGGTATTCATTGATTTGTGTCAAAAATCAGTAGGCGAATATCTGAATCGCTTTGAGTTTAAAAGCGATTTGCTAAAAGCAATGTACGCCGTGACTGATGGGTTTTCAGGACTTTATGGCACTTGGGATACTCCTGGTACGGGGATGAATTTTTTAATTCATAATATGTGCAGACTTCCAGGTAGCGACGGCACTTGGATGATGATTAAAGGCGGTATGGGTACAGTAACTCAACGTCTTGCGGATGCTGCAATTAAAGCTGGTGCGAAAATAGAAACGGGATGCGGTGTGAGGCAAATTCTGCTAGAAAATGGCGTTGCCAAAGGCGTTGTTTTGCAAAATGATACGGAAATATCTGCTAATACTGTAATTGTGAATGCCGATCCCTTCCGAATGCGCGATATAATTGATGCGAAAAATTTGCCAGCAAATTACAACGCCAGAATCGATAATTATCGAAAAGACGGTTCTACCTTTAAGGTGAATTTATGTCTCAAAGGATTGCCAAAATTTACCTGTCTGCCTGAAGATTGCGGTCAGTACGGCACTACAATTCACCTGCTTCCAGATGAGGCACAGGTGATGCAGCAGTTGCGTAGCACTTTCGCTGATGTGCAAGCTGGTCGCCTCCCGGATTTTCCAGCGATTGAGTGGTATATTCACACTACCCTCGATCCATCTATGCAGGATGCTGAGAAACACCACAATTCAGCGCTGTTTGTGCAGTGGGTGCCTTATGAATTAGAGGGTACAACTTGGGATGAGGAAGAAAGCAGATATATTAGTCATTTGCTGGAAATATGCGATCGCTTCGCCCCCAACACGTCACAATTAGTTCAAGAAGTGTTTCCCCTCCATCCCCAGAAGCTAGAACAACACTTCGGTTTGACGCGGGGACACATTCATCACGTTGATAACTCTTTTGGTTTTGCTGACAGGTTGCCTTACAATACACCGATACCGGGACTTTATTCTGCCAGTGCAGCTTGTCACCCCGCTGGTTCTGTGATTGGTGCGGCGGGTTATAATTCAGCCCAGCGCGTGTTGCGAGACTTTAGTTTTTAAGGCAAAGGTAAGCTAAGGTAATCGCAAATGAGCAGGGAGGCTTTGCGTTAGCGAAGCGGCGCGACAGCGCTACCTTTGTGTTTATAGATATTAGACAGGAGAGCGCGAGCGTGGACGTTAAAGCAGCAATAGCATTTGAGGCGGGTAAACCGTTAAGTATTGAAACGGTACGGCTGGATGGCCCCAAGGCGGGCGAGGTGCTGATAGAAATTAAGGCGAGTGGGGTGTGTCATACGGACGCTTACACGCTTTCTGGTAACGATCCTGAAGGTTTGTTTCCGGCGATTTTAGGACATGAGGGCGCTGGCGTTGTTGTAGAAGTTGGCGCAGGAGTGAGTAGTTTAAAAGAAGGCGATCGCGTAATTCCCCTCTACACTCCAGAATGCCGTCAGTGCGAATACTGTCTAAGCAGAAAAACTAATTTATGTCAAGCTATTCGTAGCACGCAAGGACGCGGTGTAATGCCTGATGGCACGAGTCGCTTTTCCATTGATGGTCAAATGATACATCATTACATGGGGACATCGACCTTCGCCAACTATACAGTATTGCCGGAAATTGCCGTTGCAAAAATCCGTGAAGATGCCCCTTTTGATAAAGTTTGCTACATCGGTTGTGGCGTTACTACTGGCATTGGCGCAGTTATCAACACTGCAAAAGTAGAACCGGGAGCCAATGTTGTAGTGTTTGGATTGGGCGGCATTGGTTTAAATGTGATTCAGGGGGCGCGGCTGGTTGGCGCTAATATGATTGTGGGTGTTGATATTAATCCGAGTAAGCGATCGCTTGCTGAAAAATTCGGCATGACTCACTTTGTAAATCCCAAAGAAGTCGAAGGCGATTTGGTTGCTTACTTGGTAGATTTAACTAAAGGCGGTGCAGATTATAGCTTCGAGTGCGTTGGTAATGTGAATATCATGCGCCAAGCTTTAGAATGCTGCCATAAAGGTTGGGGAGTTAGTGTTATTATTGGCGTTGCTGGTGCTGGACAAGAAATCAGCACTCGTCCCTTCCAACTTGTCACGGGGCGCGTTTGGAAAGGTTCCGCTTTCGGTGGTGCTAGAGGTCGTACAGATGTCCCGAAAATTGTTGATTGGTACATGGAAGGTAAAATCAACATTGACGACTTAATCACTCATGTTATGCCGATTGAACGCATCAATGATGCTTTTGATTTAATGCACCACGGCGAATCTATCCGCAGCGTCGTCACATTTTAGATTTAGTAGCGTAGGCATTACCCACCAACTCTAATTTCCCGGAAATTATCCCTTTTTCTCTCAAATTCCCTCTACATCTTCTTTTGGCTGGAGTGGTTCGTGAAAGCTATTTTTAGAGGATGTCTGAAAAGTCATAATCGAGACGCTTAGAGGATGGAGATCCCCCTAAATCCCCCTTAAAAAGGGGGACTAAGACTTGATTCTCCCCCTTTTTTAAGGGGGGGCTGGGGGGGATCAAACTAACTTTTGACACTTTTGGGACATCCTCTTAAAAAGGTGCGGTGAAACAAACTTGCATCCGCTTGCGCGGACGCGAGTTTGTTACGTCAGACATTTTCTAAACGCTGTCAAACAAAACAGTCGTCATATAATGTTCTGCCCACTCCAAACCAAAGGCTTTTTCTAGCACCCGACGAGTTTTGTCATTCTGCTGCTGTTTAGTAGAGTAGTAGCGCTGCCCGTTAAGGATTTCAGCTTGTTTTTCAGAACTTACTGGCTGGGCTGCGATCGCATTCAGACAATGAATTTCTAAAAACGACTCCACGCGAGAGAGAAACTGATTTTCTTCCTCTGGGCTACCAGGACGGACAAAAAAGCAAAATTCCGAAAAAATATCGCCCCAATCGGGTAATTCGCGGGGTTGAGAGAAATTGGGGGTGGGTAGCCCCCCCAGGGAAAAAGTATATTCTTCGGGTAATGAGCGATCGCTGCTGACGGGAGAAAGATCCGCGATCGCTGCGCTAATTTGTCCCCGACCACCGATTAAATCGCAGCCAAACATCGGCAGATTGTATTGTGGGTGAGGAAACATCACGCAATGCAAAATATCCAGCATTGTGCCGACTTTTGCCAATTCTAGGTGCATTTTGCGAAATTGCGGCGACTGGTAGCAGCGATTTTCAATCGTCAGCTTTTCTCCCTCTAATCTTCCTTCCACATAACCCAACTCAGCTGGTAGTTGGTAAGGTGAAAGATCGAGGTGTTTGTGCCAAACTGCTTCAATAGTGTCAGCCAGTTGGCGAATTAGAGGGTGTTGTTGTTCGCGTAGGGAAGACTTTGAAGTTTCTAACATTTCTTAAAATTTGCTTTCTCTTAACTACGATAATCCAGCAGCAGACACGGGTAGGTTAAGAATATCAGCTTGTCAGGGACAAAAAAAGCTATAACAGCCTATATATGCCAGTGACAGCAGTAAAAATATGAAGGGTGAAGTATTAGGTCGCTACCAAATCGAACAGCAGCTAGGTAAACGTGCTGGAAGACGCACACTGTTAGCGCGTGACAACCAAACTCAAGAATTAGTCGTAGTCAAGCTATTGTCTTTTAGCAGCGATTTTGAGTGGGAGGAGCTTAAGTTATTTGAACGAGAAGCGGAAACTTTAAAATCTTTAACGCATCCGGCTATTCCGCGCTACTTAGATTATTTCGAGCTAAATTCATCAGCATACAAAGGATTTGCCCTCGTTCAAACTTATGTAGAAGGGAAATCTTTAGAAGAACATCTCAAAGGAGGACGAACTTTTAGCGAAGCAGATATCAAGGAAATTGCCACAGCAATTTTAGAAATTCTCAATTATTTACATAGCCGTCAACCAGCAGTAATCCACCGCGATATTAAACCCAGCAATATTTTATTAACCAATCGTTCTGGTAATAGCGTTGGTGAAGTCTACTTAGTTGATTTTGGTTCGGTGCAGACTCTCGCCGCCAAGGAAGGCGGGACTATTACAGTAGTGGGAACTTATGGCTATATGCCGCCAGAACAATTTGGTGGACGTGCAGTTCCCGCATCCGACTTGTATAGTTTAAGTGCAACTTTAATATATCTAGCAACGGGTCAGCATCCTGCCGATTTACCGCAAACCGATGATTTACAAATTGAATTTGAAAAAACTGTTAATCTCAGTCCTTCTTTAATCAATTGGTTAAAGCGGATGACTCACCCCAACCTGAATCGACGCTTGGCTTCTGCTAAGGAAGCACTGCAAGCTCTCATGCAGCCGCAGGAACCAGACATTGCTCCTGTAACTGTGAGGAAACCCGCTGGTAGCAAAATTTCCGTGACTGAAAAAGCAGATTCTCTAGAAATTCTCATCCCTCCAGCGGGGTTGAATTCTAATATTCTAAAGCTGTGCTTTTTTGCGATAGCTTGGAATTCTTTCATATTAATTTGGACAAGTTCCTTCTTCTTTACAGCTTCCGGTATTAACTTCTTCATGGTGTTATTCTCTCTACCTTTTTGGTACCAAGGCATTCACATGGTATGGCAGATTCTCTTTGGGTTGTTTGGACGTGTTCGGCTAAGTATCGATCCGCAGCAAATTAGCTTAACCTATGAAATATTTGGATTTAAATTCAATTTTCCTAAGCCAGCACAAAGACAAGACATCACTATGCTGGAACACACCAGAAAATATTTGGCAACAGGCCATAGGGGCAGAGAAGTTGAGGTCAGCCCCCGCGTTATTATTTGGGCGGGAACGCAGAAATATGAGTTGGTTACTGATGAGGTGATGACTGAACCGGAACTCAACTGGCTCGCTCATGAACTGAGTGATTGGTTGAAATTGCCAATTATACGACCCATTAAAAACGAGCAGGTTCTTCCATCTGATAGCTAGTCTCCTATATTTGGGCATGGATAGTTTATCGGAGACTGGTATGTTTGGTTTAGGATGGACGGAAGTGAGTGTAATAGCGATCGCTCTTTTTCAACGAATCTCATTCTTGTTACAAAAAATGACAAAAATAGTAAAAGTATGAAGGGTGAACTATTAGGTCGCTACCAAATCGAACAGCAGCTAGGTAAACGTGCTGGACGAAGAACGCTGTTAGCGCGTGACAACCAAACTCAAGAATTAGTTGTAGTCAAGCTATTATCTTTTAGCAACGATTTTGATTGGGAGGATCTTAAGTTATTTCAACGGGAAGCGGAAACTTTAAAAACTATCTCCCATACTTCTATTCCCCGCTATCTCGACTTTTTTGAGCTAGATTTACCCACAGGTAAAGGATTTGCTCTCGTACAAACTTATGTAGATGGGAAATCTTTAGAAGAACATCTTAAAGCTGGACGTACTTTCAGCGAAGACGAAGTAAAGCAACTAGCCAAAGACCTTTTAAAAATTTTAATTTACCTGCATGGCCGTCAGCCTCCCGTCATCCACCGGGATATTAAACCTAGCAATATTTTATTAACAAATCGTTCTGGTAATAGTGTTGGCAAAGTCTACTTAGTTGATTTCGGTTCGGTGCAGACTCTCGCCGCCAAGGAAGGCGGAACAATTACAGTGGTGGGAACTTATGGCTATATGCCGCCAGAACAATTTGGCGATCGCGCAGTTCCATCATCCGATCTTTACAGCTTAGGCGCAACTTTAATTACTTTGGTGACGGGAACTCATCCCGCAGATTTACCGCACAAGGATGGACGCATTCAATTTGAGAAAGCGTGCAATCCTAGCCCAGCATTTAGCAGATGGTTGCGGTGGATGATAGAACCCAGTTTAGACCGCCGCTTAGCTTCTGCGCCCGTTGCACTGCAAACGCTCGAAAAGCCGCCGGAAGAACCAGAAATCGCTCCTTTAGTTGTTAGTAAACCAACGGGTAGCAAAGTTTCTTTGAAAAAAGACAATGATTATTTAGAAATTCTCCTCCATCCAGAGGGATTTAAGTTTAATTTGGTATTCTTGTACTGTGTTGACCTTTTTGTGGCTGTAGTTCTGTTTTCTGCCTTTTCTGCCTCTATCCCTTGGATGAGCCAATTTTTCTTTTTGGTGCTGATACTACCTTTGTGGAGGACTTTGTTTGCATTGTTTCGCCGAGTCAGGTTGCGGCTCGATCAGCGACAAATTTCCCTAATTTATGAGATATTTGGAATAAAGTTTAAATATCCCAGTTCGGCATCGAAACAAGATATCAATAAGTTGGAAGTGAAATATGTAGACCAAGTTAGGCAGAAGATTATTATTTGGGTAGGTACGCAAAAATATGAGCTTGGCGGTAACGGTATCATTTCTGAACCGGAACTCGACTGGCTGGCTTATGAACTGAGCGATTGGTTAGGATTACCAATCAATGTCAGGAAATGACCTCGTAGCGAGAGTTGATAGGACACGAAGAGATCCCCCCAACCCCCCTTATTAAGGGGGGCTAAGAGATGCCCCCAGCCCCCTTATTAAGGGGCTAACGGGCGAAGAGATGCCCCTAACCGCCCTTTTTAAGGGGGCTAAGAGATCAGCCCCCCTTTTTAAGGGGGGCTTAAAGGGGGATAGATGTCCCTATCCCCCTTATTAAGGGGGTCGCCGCAGGCGGGGGGATCGAGGTTTGAAACCCTCAGTGCGTAAGTCCTAGTTAAATGAAGATGTTTTACAGGAGAGTGATATGTTTGGTTTAGGATGGCCGGAAGTGGGTGTGGTAGCGATCGCTGCTATTTTAATCTTTGGCCCCAAGAAGATTCCAGAATTAGGTAGCGCGCTAGGGAAAACCTTGCGTGGCTTTAAGGATGAAATGAATCGCGAAGGCGAGGAACCATCCCAGGAAAATCAAGATAATAAATAAAGGCAAAAGGCAAAAGGAAGAATTCCTCACTTTTTGCCTTTTACCTTTTTATAGCTTCTGTACTACAGAAGACTTCACACTATCTTTGTTCTCCACTGGGATAGTGTTATTGTCGATGTTTTCCCCGACTGGGCGACGCGCCTCAATTAAGCTAATTGCGCGAGTGACGCTTTCTGGTAAAATCACCACCAAGCTGCCTTCTGGGGCTTGGTCGAGAGCGGTGTTAATCGCTGTCGTCTCATCAAGGATAGTTTCATACTGAGCATCTGGCTTTTCTTGGGATATCCCTTGAGAAATTAACTCAGAGGCATTACCGCGATCGCGTCCCCGCGTATCATCGTCTTCCTTAACGATAATGCGATCGAACATTAGGCTAGAGAGTTTACCCAGCGTCACAAAATCTTCGTCACGGCGATCGCCAGGGCCGCCCACAACCCCAATTCTTACCCCAGGCCAATTGCGGACAAAACCGCCCAACGCCTCGTAAGAAGCTGCATTGTGAGCATAATCTATCAGAGCATTATATTTGCCCAGATTGAACATATTCATCCGCCCCGGTGTCTGAGAAGCCGAAGCCCGGAACGTACTTAAGCCCTGACGAATCTCCTCAATTTTCACCCCTTGAGCAAACGCCGCCAGACTCGCCGCCAGCGCATTCGCAATTTGGAAAGGTGCCAACCCACCCATTGTCAATGGCACATTCACCGCCTGCTCAATTCGCAGCGTCCAATCTGCCTTTAAAATTGACAGATAGCCATTCTCATAAGCTGCTGCCAAGCCGCCTTTGCGCGTATGGCTCTGCACCAGCTCATTCTCCGGGTTCATGGTGAAATAAGCTATTTGCCCTTTCACGCGCCTTGCCATCGCCGCCACTAGAGGATCGTCTGCATTGAGTACCGCATAGCCTTCTGGCGCAACCGCTTCGGCTACCACACTCTTGAGATGAGCCATATCATGTATGGTTTCAATATCGCCAATTCCCAGGTGATCTGCGGCGACGTTTAAAACTACGCCCACATCGCAAGTGGTGAAAGCCAACCCAGACCGAAGAATACCGCCGCGTGCAGTTTCCAGCACCGCCACCTCTACCGTAGGATCTGAAAGAATCAAATTGGCGCTTTGCGGGCCAGTGTTATCTCCTGGTTCCGCCATGTAATCACCAATGTAGGTGCCATCGGTCGTTGTGTAGCCAATGGTTTTACCTGTCTGCTTAAAGATATGGGCAATCAGGCGCGTAGTGGTGGTTTTGCCGTTAGTTCCAGTGATGGAAACAATGGGAACGCGGCTGGCAGACCCTTGCGGGAACAGCATATCTAGCACTGGTGCTGCGACATTTCGCGGTAAACCCTGACTGGGACAGACGTGCATCCGGAATCCAGGGGCGGCGTTTACCTCAACAATCACGCCATCCATTTCTCTGAGTGGTTTGCTGATATCATTTGTCACCACGTCAATTCCAGCAATATCCAGACCGATAATCTTAGCTATTCGTTCAAAAAGCCAGATATTTTCTGGATGCACCTCGTCAGTACGGTCAACAGCAATGCCTCCGGTGCTGAGGTTGGCTGTTGCCCGCAGATAACAAATCTCACCTTTAGTTAGCACAGTCTCTAGGGTGTATCCCTGCCGTTGCAAAAGTTGCCAAGATGTGCGATCTACTTCTATTTTGGTGAGGACGTTATCGTGTCCCTCCCCGCGGTTCGGGTCGCGATTGGTTTCTTCTATCAGTTGCTCAATTGTGGACTTGCCATCTCCCACAACGTGGGCGGGGACTCGTTCCGCTAGCGCCACCATTTTGCCATTTATTACTAGCACCCGGTGATCCCGCCCGTTATAGAAGCGTTCCACGATTACGGATCGGGTTTTGGAGGCAGCACTGGCAGCATCGTAGGCTTCCTGTGCCAGTTGCCAGTCGTTGATGTTGATGGTGATACCTCGTCCGTGATTGCCGTCCAGGGGCTTGATCACAATTGGGTAGCCACCAACGTCTTCTATGGATTGTTCAAGTTCATCTAGGTAGCTAATTACTGTGCCACGCGGTACTGGCACCCCAGCTTCGTGTAGGATTTTTTTGGTGCCTTCCTTGTCGCAGGCAAGCTCTACCCCTAAAATACCGGAGTAATTGCTGAGCGTTGCTTGCATTCGCTTCTGGTAAATGCCATAGCCCAGCTGAACCATAGAACGGGCGCTTAAAGACATCCAGGGAATACCCCGCGCTTCTGCTTCTTTGACGATGGTTTCGGTGCTGGGGCCGAGGGCGGCATCGCGCGCCAAGTCTCTCAAGTCTTTGAGATCCTGCTGTAATTCCGCGGTGGGATAGCTGCCTGTGTCTACAATACTCTGGCATAGTCGCACTGCTGCTCTGGCGGCATAGCGACCCGCTTGTTCATCAAAATACTCGATGACTACCTGGTAAGTGCCTGGGGTGGCGGTTTCGCGGGTACGCCCAAAGCCGACTTTCATCCCCGCGAGTTCTTGTAGTTCTAAGGCGACGTGTTCAATGATGTGTCCCATCATCGTGCCTTCCTGAACTCTGCTTAAGAAGCCACCTCGGCAACCAGGGGAACAGAAGTGTTCTACCAGACTCGGCAGTGCCTGAACTAATCCCTCGTAGAAGCCTGGAATTTCATTGGAGGGCAACTCTGCCAGCTCTTCTAAGTCTAGGCGCATGACTACCAGTTTGTGGCGTCGAATGCTCCAGTAGTTTGGGCCCCGTAATGTCTGGATTTTTAGAATTCTCATACCTAATTTTGCGGGTGATTCAGAGGATGTGGGCGGTAGGGCGGGGTAGGGACTTTCACACAAAGCGATTTAGATATAGGTGTGCTTTTCTTTTATATAGACTTAATGCGAAAGCCCTTACATCTTGGTGGGAAAGCTGGAAATGGTTGCTGATGACCCCGCCCGTATTTAGTAATCTCTTAGTTTCCAGCTTTAAAAAGTGATAAAACTGTTCATAGAGAACAGTTTTATGACAAATGTAAAATTTAAAATCAAACATTCGGGGGCAGAATGACTCGCTGCTGTAGATGGTAGCGATCGCCATAGCTGAGAATATGCACCCGGAGATTGAATATACTAATTGGTTCGGTAGCTCCCACTGAAGGCTGGTTGGTGTAAGAAACTTCACCGGGATCGACGATAGAAACTGTACCTTTACCCATCACCTGTAATACACCGTCTCCCTCGATTAAGGCGCAGGTATCTTCGTCAATACCCATCCCTAGCTTATCTGGATAACCGGAGATCGCGCTGATCAACCGCCCCATGCGATTGCGATTGTGAAAATGCTGATCGACTATTACATCCGGGAAAATTCCTAAGCCCACTGCCATATCAACTAAGGAACGATTGGGAGATTCGCCGCTACCGCCACCAGCTATCATGTGATGTCCCATCACCGCTGCCCCTGCGCTAGTGCCTGCTAAAGTAATCTCACCCAAATGCGCCCGCTTGCGAATTCTTTCCATCAACGGTGTTTCTGCCAATAGCCCGCACAGCCGCAGTTGGTCGCCACCTGTCAGGAATACTCCAGTACACTCTTCAATGTACTCCTGCATCAAGGGATCTTCACTTTGAGAGCGATCGCGGATGTCTAGCACCTTTACCACCTTCGCTCCCATTTCCGTAAAAATGGTACGGTAGCGATCGCCAATCACTGCTGGTTCTCGCGATGCTGATGGAATAATGGCAATAGTCGCCTCTAGCGCCCCAGCACGATTAAAAAAAGTTTGTAGGATTTCGCGTCCATGAACTTTGTCTTCAGCGCCGCCAATAATCATAATGGCGGTTTTAGTCGATTGGGGCATCGTCTGTACTAAGGATTGAGATTCTAATTGCAGCATAATGTCACTTTTGAGCATAGGGTGAATCGAATACAATCTTTGGAGCTAGTTGATAGGAATGCCAATTTATCGCGTTATTGGTTTTTGCTCAACTATCTGGACACCCTTGCTCACAAGGACAATCCCTATTTTCACTCTTGTCAATAGTCCCAATTTTTCTTAATGACAGGCGTCCGATCAACATCACCAATATTTTGCTTTTTTTTCCTGATCCGCTCAGTAACAACGGTTACTACTCGCCATAGCGACTTAACCTTATAAGCATAATGCCAGATCCCGTAAACATTTTTTATAAAATATTTAATATTTTTTTATGTAACACATCAACCTGTGGGCAGAATGCTTGGACTGGGGGCTAGGTACTGGGAGAATTAGGAGTTATGAGTTTTGAATTTATAACTTCTAACTCCTGGCCTCATAACTCTTTCCTAGTCCCCAATCCCTAATCCCTAATCCCTAATCCCTAATCCTGCTGTGCGAATTGATATAGTTACTCTTTTTCCAGATTTTTTCTCCTCTCCCCTGAATTCAGGACTGCTGGGGAAAGCTTTAGCCAAACAGATTGCAGGAGTGCATCTGGTAAATCCCCGCGACTTTGCCACCGATAAACACCACCGCGTCGATGATGAACCATACGGCGGCGGCGTGGGAATGCTGATGAAACCAGAACCGATATTCGCCGCTGTGGAGTCCCTACCCGTTTTACCTAGACGCGAGGTGATCTTGATGACACCGCAGGGGCAAACGATGAATCAGCCGCTGTTGCGAGAATTGGCGACATATGACCAGTTGGCGATTATCTGCGGACACTATGAAGGTGTGGATGAGCGAGTATTACATTTAGTGACGCGAGAAGTATCTTTGGGCGATTTTGTGCTCACGTGTGGAGAAATTCCCGCTTTGGCACTAATTAATGGTGTGGTGCGCCTGCTACCGGGAACGGTGGGAAAGGAAGAGTCGCTGAAAGCAGAGAGTTTCGAGGCGGGATTATTGGATTATCCCCAGTACACTCGTCCGGCGGAGTTTCGCGGCTGGAAAGTGCCACCAGTGCTGCTGTCGGGAAATCATGCGGAGATTGAACGCTGGCGAAACTCACAGCAAATAGAGAGAACGCGCGATCGCCGCCCCGATTTATACGCTCAATGGTTGGACGATAATGCTAACGGGGGCTAGGGGCTGGGGACTAGGGACTGGGGACTAGGTAAGACTTTTTCCCAATCCCCAATCCCCAATTCCCAATCCCCAATTCCCAATCCCCAATCCCCAATCCCCAATAGGTAAAAATTCCATGAACATAAGAATTGGCAACGGTTACGATATCCACCGTTTAGTTTCCGGTCGTCCCCTGATTCTAGGAGGGGTGAAAATTGAGCATGAGTTGGGGTTGCTGGGACACAGTGACGCTGATGTGTTGACGCACGCAATTATGGATGCGATGCTTGGTGCCTTAAGTTTGGGTGATATTGGTCATTATTTTCCCCCCACAGATGAAAAGTGGGCGGGTGCTGATAGTTTAGTGTTGCTATCGCAGGTAAATGCGCTAATTCGCGATAAAGGCTATTCAATTGGAAATATTGATTCTGTGGTGGTGGCGGAACGTCCGAAACTGAAACCGCATCTAGAGAAAATGCGCGATCGCTTATCCCACGTCCTAGAATTAAAACCCGACCAAATTGGACTCAAAGCCACCACCAACGAAAAGTTAGACGCAGTTGGGCAAGAAGCAGGAATCGCCGCTTATGCTGTTGTCTTACTGGTAGCTTCTAATTAACCGGGCTAAACCATATCTAGTCAAAGGTTAAAAATGTTTAGGATAGGAATGAACCAGAGACGGATAAGGCAGAGACTCTCAACGCGCTGGGAGAATTAGAACAATGGAGGCTGGAAGATTTGAACTTACTCAGAGCGATCGCGCTTTGGTTTATCCTGCGGATATTATCGCCCGCAACAGTGAAGGGCAAACCGTTCTAGTAGTTGAAGTCAAAGCTACTCAACTCAAAGATAGTAAAGCCAAACAATGGGCGATCGAGTCCCTCACGTCGTACTTGCAAGCTGCGAACACGAAAATTCCCTTCGCTATGCTGGCTGACCTGGAAAACATCGAGATTTTTCAATGGGACGATGCTAAATTATCCGAACCAGTCAGCGTACTTAACACTGCTGCCATACTTAATCATTATGATCCCGAATTTAGCAGCAAACGGATATTTTGGCACTATTTGGAAACATTAATTGAGGCTTGGTTGCGCGACTTAGCTTATCATTGGAAGTCGGAAAATCCGCCAGCATCTGAAGAATTGGCCGCCATAGGTTTGTTACAGGTGCTGGAAGATGGAAATACTTACTCTGAAAGGGACTCTGAAGGTGGCGCTGCTTGGTGATACTTTACGTTGAAACTAATTTCCTAATGAGCATTGCTACAGGGCGCGACTCCCAAGCGAATACTTTGCTAGAGAATCCGACCGCATCAGTTCAGATAGCGATACCAAGCATTTGCTGCATGGAAGCTTTCTCTGCATTAGAGGATGAACTGAAGCGCCGCAATCGTTTCATGAATGAACTGAAAAAACAAATCAGCCAGTTACAGCGAGATGTCACTTCATCCCACGCCCGGTCTCTACTTTCCCATTTAGAACAATCCCTGATTGAGAATGAGGCGTTACTAAACGATGTCGAAAACCGTCTCTTTCAATCCCTCGCTCATCTCAACACGAAAGCAGAGATGATTTCATTAAATGGCGATATGCTTCAAGAAAGTTTGGATACACGTTTGATCAACAAAGACCCTACAGATAACTTGATTTTGCACTGCATTCTTAATCATGCACGCCTGCATCCCAGAGATATCAAAGTCTTCCTCAGCGCTAATTTCAAAGAATTTAATACGCCGGAAGTTCAAGCGGCTTTGCGTAATACTGGCGTGAATAGGTATTTTAGCCGCACGGAAGACTTTCTTGGTTGGCTACAAACTCAGTAAGCTTTATCAGCAGTTAGTAGAGAATTATGAGAATCCCTGTTATTAAATATTGTTGGCGGCGTGTGGTGGCTTTTGGGCTGGCGGTAGTGAGCGCGATCGCACTTCATGGCTGCAACCCAACAAACCTCAAAAAAACAGAAGCCGCCCAATTGTCGTACATCGGAGACGCTAGTCTCAGCGAACCTAATTCGTTTAACTACGTCCTCAGCGAAGGTGCGCCTGATGTTCTCAGCCTTGTTTATGAGGGGCTGCTGACTCAAAATGGACTCACTGGAGAACTAGAGCCAGCTTTGGCTGAGAAATGGGAAATTTCTGAAGATAAGAAACGGATCGTTTTTACTCTCAAACCAGGGCTGAAATGGTCTGATGGTGCGCCTCTAACCGCAGATGATGTGGTTTTTACCTACAACGATATTTTCTTAAACAAGGAGATTCCCACAGATATCAGAGACATCCTCAAAATTGGTAAAAGTGAAGCGCTGCCAAGCGTCCGCAAAATAGATGATTTGAGGGTAGAATTCACAGTACCGGAGCCGTTTGCTCCCTTTCTTCGCTACAGCGGCGGGTTGGCAATTTTACCAGCTCATGCCTTGCGGGAATCTGTTAAAACTAAAGATAAGGATGGAAAACCTAAGTTTCTTACAACTTGGGACACTGATATAGATCCTAAAAAAATTGTCGTCAATGGCCCTTATATGTTGGAAAGCTACACGCCCAGCGAGAGGGTAGTGTTACGACGCAATCCCTACTACTGGAAAAAAGATGCACAAGGCAATCAGTTGCCTTACATCGAGCGCTATTACTGGAATATTGTAGAATCTACTGACACTCAATTACTTCAGTTTCGCTCTGGGAGTTTGGATACATTTACTGTTTCTCCCGATTATTTTTCTTTGCTAAAACAACAGGAAAAGCAAGGAAAATTCACGGTCTACACCGGTGAAGCAGAAATGAGTACAACTTTTTTAGTTTTTAATCTGAACCAAGCCAAAGATTCAAAAAATCAGCCGTTGGTAGATCCGATAAAATCTCGGTGGTTCAATACGGTGGAATTTAGACAGGCTGTTGCTCATGCGATCGATCGCCCGGCAATGATTAACAATATTTATCGAGGTTTGGGCGAAGCGCAAAATTCACCAATTTATAAACAAAGTCCTTTCTATCTTTCACCGGAAGAAGGATTGAAAGTTTACGATTACAATCGGGAAAAAGCCAAGGACTTGTTGCGAAAAGCGGGGTTTAAATACAATGCTCAGGGGCAACTTTTCGATGCGGATGGTAATCGGGTACGCTTTACCATGCTGACAAATGCAGGGAATAAGCTACGAGAAGCGATTGGCTCTCAGATTAAACAAGATTTGGCTGGGATTGGTATTCAGGTGGATTTCAAT
The DNA here is from genome assembly GCF_014695915.1 of Trichocoleus sp. FACHB-40. Taxonomy (GTDB): domain Bacteria; phylum Cyanobacteriota; class Cyanobacteriia; order Cyanobacteriales; family FACHB-T130; genus Funiculus; species Funiculus sociatus. Next base: position 72,075 of record NZ_JACJPF010000103.1, on the reverse strand, counting down.
GCGATCGCTTTCAATACTCTGCTCCAACAAGTCTACACTCAGCGGAATTGGGATAGTTACATTGGCAAAATTGGCGGCGGTGGTATTGAGCCTAACGGTGGAGCAAACACCTGGTTGACAAAAGGAGGCTTACATGCGTTTAATCTTGGCCCCCAAGAAAGCGAACCACCACTGATTGGCTGGAAAGTTTCCGACTGGGAAAAGCAAATTGAGGAGCTTTATATTCGGGGTGCTGGTGAACTTGATGAAGCCAAGCGCAAAGAAATTTATGCGGAAAGTCAACGCATTACCCAGGAGAATTTGCCATTTATCTATTTGGTGAATCCGCTAACAATGGAAGCAGTACGCGATCGCATTGAAGGGATAAGATATTCAACTCTGGGAGGTGCGTTCTGGAACCTTACCGAACTTAAAGCCAAGTCTGTAGAATAAAGGATGAAAAGTTTGATCAACAAACTTCGTAAATCTCGCTACCAGGCTGAGTCTGGTAGCGAGAATATGAGGCAGAGCCTCACGATTCCTCTAAGGAAATATTTACATGGCAAAAATTTAGCAATTTTCTCAAATTTTACATCCTTTTTCATCAGACAGAGCCTCCGAAGCATCGTTACCAAGCTGAGCCTGATAACGAAAAAAGAAAATCTAGCCGCGAATTATTTTCGCCAAGGCTGGGTTTTATCATTTATTATCTGTGTTACTTTTGCCTTACTTGGCTGTAGTCCGCAATCATTCAAAAGTCAGGAGTCTGAGAATTTATCCCAGCTGGTGACAGTGACTTTGGCAGATCCCAAAACCTTTAATTGGGTGCTTAACCAAGAGTTTCCTCATGTTTTTCTCTTTACTTATGAGGGGTTAACATTTGAAAACAGGGTTACTGGTGAAATTGAACCAGCGTTAGCCGAATCTTGGGAAATTTCTAAAGATAAAAAACGAGTGGTTTTCACCCTGCGAGAAAACTTGAAATGGTCGGATGGTGAACCCCTGACAGCGGATGATGTTGTTTTCACTTATGAAGATGTAGTTTTTAATAAAGAAATTCCCACCGATGCTAGAGATAGCCTCAAGATTGGAACTTCTGGTGCTTTTCCGAAAGTCCGAAAGGTAGATGAGCGGCGAGTAGAGTTTGTTTTACCAGAACCTTTTGCGCCTTTTTTGCGAACTACCACAGGTACACAAAATGATGCTATTATTATTTTGCCAAAACACGCCCTTCAAGACGCTGTAAAGTCAAAGAACTCCGAAGGAAAACCCAAATTAATGTCTATTTGGGGAGTTGATGCAAAACCAGATGAAATTATTGTTAATGGCCCTTACAAAATAGAAAGCTACACCACCAGCGAACGGGTTGTTTTTCGGCGTAATCCTTATTACTGGCGGCGGGATGCTCAAGGCGATCGCTTACCTTACATTGAGCGCGTAATTTGGCAAATTACGGAAAATATGGATACTCAGCTACTCCAATTTCGCTCTAAAGATTTAGATACTACTGACGGTTGGGGACGGATGCGACCGGAAGATTTTCCCCTACTGAAGCGAGAAGAAAAGCGGGGAAAGTTTAAAATTTACACCGGAGAGGGAAGACCGGGTACAAATTTTATTGCCTTTAACCTTAACAAAGGACGGCGTAATAGTCGCCCACTAATTGATCCCATCAAGTCTCGGTGGTTTAATAATGTGGCATTTAGACAAGCTGTTGCTTATGCCATTGACCGACAAACTATGATTAACAACACCTTGCGCGGCTTGGGTGAATTGCAAAATTCACCTATTTCTGTGCAAAGTCCCTACTACATTTCTCCAAAAGAAGGTCTAAAAGTATACGAATATAATCCAGAAAAATCAAAAGAATTACTGTTAGGGGCGGGATTTAAATATAATGAAAAAGGCGCACTGCTAGATGCAGAAGGCAACCCCGTCCGCTTTACTCTGATTACGAATGCTGAAAATCAAACCCGCGTGTCAATAGGAGCTACAATTAAACAAAATTTGAGCCAAATTGGTATCCAGGTTGATTTTAACCCGATGGCTTTTAACACGCTGGTAGATAAACTTACTAATACTCTGGATTGGGAATGTTATCTCTTGGGCTTTACGGGCGGCGTTGAACCTCATAATGGTGCTAATGTCTGGTTTACGGATGGGGGATTACATAGCTTTAATCAGGCTCCTCAAGTAGGGCAAACGCCGATTGAAGGGCGGGAGGTGTATCCTTGGGAGCAGGAAATTGCGGATCTTTACGTTAAGGCAAGCCAGGAATTAGATGAAACGAAGCGTAAGGCAATTTATGCCGAAACTCAGCGGATTACGCAAGAATATTTACCGATGATTTATCTAGTGAATGCGCTGTCAATGTCGGCGGTGCGCGATCGCGTCTCTGGCATCAAATACTCTTCCCTCGGCGGTGCCTTCTGGAATATTTATGAATTGAAAGTATCTGATTAAAGTAGTTTATCCACCAAAATCAGCAATTGGTGGGTAAACTGCTTTATCTGACCAATCCAAAATCTAAAACCTAAAATCCTTGTATCGGATAAGCCGTGTCCCAAACTGAAGCCTTACAGTCATTATTAAACGCCGTTGCCGCTGGTGAAGTAAACCCAGAGGTAGCCCTGGAAAAACTCAAGCACTTTGCCTTTGAACCAGTGGGCGATTTTGCTAAAGTTGACCATCACCGAGGTCTGAGAACTGGTTTCCCGGAGACGATTTGGGGGCCGGGGAAAACGCCGGAACAAATTGCGGCGATTATGGAAGTGATGCGCGATCGCAACCCCGTAGTCATGGCGACGCGCATTGACCCCGCAGTTTCAGACCAGCTGCAAGAAAAAGTTATTGGTCTGCGCTACTATCCCACGGCCCGGATTTGTGCTATCTCTCCTATTACCATAGAACCTCAGTATCCCGGTACCATAGGCATTCTTTCTGCTGGTACAGCCGATTTACCCGTCGCCGAGGAAGCAGCGGTGACAGCCGAACTCTCTGGCTTTCGAGTACAGCGTCTCTGGGATGTCGGCGTTGCTGGCATTCATCGCCTGCTGAGTAACCGCCACGTCCTTGAGTCGGCTGATGTGCTGATTGTCGTGGCAGGGATGGAAGGCGCTTTACCCAGCGTTGTTGCTGGTTTGGCGGATTGTCCGGTAATTGCCGTTCCCACCAGTGTCGGCTATGGCGCAAGTTTCGGCGGTCTTGCCCCCCTCTTGACAATGCTTAATTCTTGTGCTGCTGGTGTGGGTGTGGTGAATATAGACAATGGTTTTGGTGCCGCTATCTTAGCAGGACAAATCCTGAGAACTGCTTATAAGTTGCAGTAAATTTAGCATTAAGTTAGGGTGAGGAACTTCAGGCAACTTTTTAAACTTTATTCAGCTGATTTTCAATAAAATGAGGAACCTCATGCAACTTTTTAAACTTTATTCAGCTGATTTTCAATAAAATGAAACCCGCAAATTAACCAGGCAAGCAGCTCCTAATATTAAAATTATCTTTGGTTTTGGGTAGATGTAATAGAAGATTAAAGCGAAGCGTCAGGCTGACACCCCTAACGCCTCCGCAACCTTTCTGCGTTGAGTCGCGCCACATCTACTCAACAACTAGCGCGAGTAACTTTGGATAGGCAAAAGAATCCTGAGCTTGTAATAAGGAGCCGTGATAACTTTGGAATACGTGACTGGCTACAGCTTTCAGATTACCCATCAGATGCTCATCTTCGCCCAAGGTTTCAAAGCCTAAACTCCACCAATCATTATCTCTGATATTCACCTGAGCAATTTCTACAGCGCAGGTTTCATAAAGACGCTGCGATCGCACCTTTTTTACACTCACCCACTCGCCTTTTTCTGCAACAGATGCTACTAAGAAGCTCTCTGGTGTAGGATCTTTACAACTCCACTTTACCCATTTCTCTGCTTTCCCCTCTACTTTTTCTGCACGCAGCACGCCTAATTCTTGTTGTCGCCATTTGACTTCTAGCTTATTCTGCCGAAATTTGATACCCAGGTAATCGCACCCCGCCGCGTATAAATATAAATCTTCCGGTTCTTCTGGTGGTGCTAGATGACCTAAGAGAGAATCTGCACCGAACCACTGTTTGATTTCTTCTGGTATTGTGCCGCGATAAAACCAGCGCAGCTCCATAGTTGTTAACATCAGTTTGTTCGACTTGATAATTGTTTTAATGTTTATTACAGATAGCAGAAACAAATTACTCAAACAAACTGCCTTTAGTAAAATAGTTTACTTTAGTCAATCCGCTTTTTGATATAAAATATGTGAGGATTTCGGTTTATTGGTATATGAAGATACAAAAAAAAGTTAAAAAATGAAACAAACGCATTGAAAAAATGCTTTTTTTACATTTTACAGTTTAGATGAGTTGATTTATAAACATTTATATTGTTCAAATTGAAAAAGGCCGCTGGGGATGTCTTTGGGTAAGGGTTAATTTTTCTTGTAATGTAAACTGGATAACATAGATTTGTAATGATGACATTAAATGTTATAGAACAGGCTACTATTGCGGCACAGCAAAAAAACTGGTCATTGCTAACCGAGTGCTTGCAGCAGCTACCAGTGACGAAAACCTCGGCGGGAAAAGGTGAGGCGAGTATTCATCTGGAAGATGAATGTTTAGAGCAAATCCTTTCGTTGGCTTTAGAGGTACTGTACTCTGGTGATTTTCGGGAACGGTGGGAGGTGGCGAAGGTGCTTCCAAAATTTGGAAGCTGCGCGATCGCTCCTCTGATTTCCATCTTAGAAGACGAAGATGCCGAAATAGAAGAGCGTTGGTTTGCTGGGCGAATCCTGGGAGAATTTGACGATCCCGCCGTTGTCACCGCCTTAGTAGAAAGCTTGAAAACGGCTGATGATGAAGAACTTACTGTGGCGGCGGCGGCGGCTTTGGCGAATATCGGTTCTCCTGCTGTGGAGGCTTTAACTGGGCTATTGGCAGATCCCAACACGCGGCTGTTAGCAGTGCGTAGTCTTGCCCAAATTCGTCGTTCCGAAACCATTGCGCCGTTGATGGAAGTAGTTGAAGATCCTGAAGCGACGATCCGGGCTGCGGCTATTGAAGCACTTGGTAGCTTTCACGACAGTCGGGTGCCGCTGATACTGATAAAAGCTCTGAAAGATACCGCAGCACAAGTCAGAAAAGAAGCTGTAATTGGCTTAGGAATGCGGCCTGACTTGCTACCAAAATTGGATCTGGTTACGCATGTGCGATCGCTATTATTTGATTTTAATTTGGAAGTGTGCCAGCAGGCAGCGATCGCATTAGGACGGCTGGGTACAGAGGAAGCCGCCGCCGCTTTGTATGAGGTACTGTTGTCGCCCCATACGCCGATCCGCTTAAAAGTAGATATTGTACGATCGCTTCCTCAAACAGCAACCTCCTTAGAATATTTACAAAAAGCCCTCTCTGTTGAGTCCCCTGAACTATGGCAGGAAATTATCATGGTTTTGGGGCGAGTTGAGGAACCAAAGTTAGTACCATTAGCCGCTAAAATTCTCCAAAGCGCACTTGACATTGGAAGCCCAACAGCTCAAAATCCCAAAGTCAAGCAAGCTATGGCAATGACATGGGGACATCTTGGCGATCCATTAGCGATAAAGCCGCTAATTGAGCTTTTAGCAGATCCGGATGCAGGGATAAGACTGCATTGCATAGCAGCTTTGAAAAAATTTCCCACGGCTTATGAGAAATTACAGCAACTAGCTACCGACGAAAAGCTGACAGCAGAGTTACAACAAGGAGTAGCGATAGCGTTAGAAGAATGGGGGCTGGGGAATGGGGACTAGGGACTAGGGACTAGGTAAGATTCTTCCCAATCCCCAATCCCCAATCCCCAATCCCCAATCCCCAATCCCCAATCCCCAATCCCCAATCCCCAATCCCCATTACTGCTGTATCAAGCCTTACCAAACTCAGTAGCCAAATCCGCTAAATTCATTTCAGAAGGAAATGTAATTTAGGCTACACCCATGCGGCTAGAGCAGTTGCAAGCATTTCTGGCAGTTGCACAAACAGGCAGCTTTCAGCAAGCAGCACGAAAATGTGGATTCACCCAGTCCACCATCAGCAGACAAATCCAGTCTCTAGAATCAGAACTTGGTGTTCCACTGTTTCATCGCACAGCTCAGGCAAAGCTAACATTAGGGGGAGAAAGATTTTTGCCAAGAGCAGGCAAAATCTGTCAGGAGTGGCAACAAGCCACCCAGGAATTAGCAGACTTGTTGGCGGGAAAACAGCCAGAACTATGCGTAGCGGCGATTCATTCAGTTTGCGCCCACTATTTACCGCCAGTGTTGCAGCAATTTTGCCGAAATTATCCAGATGTGCAGCTGCGAGTGACTTCACTGGGAAGCGATCGCGCTTTAAAAGTCCTCCGCGACGGGTTGGTGGATGTGGCAATTGTGATGAATAACCGCTTTTTAACGGCTAGTCCGGATATGGTGGTAGACATCCTATACAATGAACCCATCGAAATCCTGATGGCGGCAAATCATCCGTTGACTGAGTATGAACAGGTGCCTTGGTCAGAACTCGTTAAATACCCGCAAGTTGTGTTTAAAGATGGCTACGGGATGCAACGCTTAGTGCAAGAGCGATTTTTGCGCCTTGGTGCTAATCTTCAGGCAGTTATGGAGTTAAATACGCTTGATGCCTTTCGCGGCGTTGTGCGTCAGGGAGAATTAATTGCTCTTTTGCCGCAGTCGGCTTTGGTGGATGCGCGTCACGATTCAACGCTGGCTATCCGCACCATTGAATCCACCCCAGCATCCCATAGCGTCGCTGACTCTCTCACAGAAATGGGCTTGTCTCGTCAAGTGGTGATGGTGACAACACGTGATCGCTTGCTGATTCCCCCAATTCAGCGTTTTTGCCAGCTGGTGCGCGAATCAATTCCGTTGCAATTTAAGCAAGCAATTAGCAACGCCGTAATCTGTTCCCCAGCCTCAGTCATTAGTCATTAGAAAAACAACTGACAACTAATAAAATCAAAACTCAAAACTCTTTATGAGTAACGCCTTTAGGGAAATTCTGCGAAAAATTGGTAGCGGCCCCCACACCGGGGAAAATATGACTCGCTTTGAGGCGGCGGAAGCGACGCGGATGATGCTGCTACAGGAAGCAACACCAGCGCAGATTGGGGCGTTTATGATCGCCCACCGAATTAAGCGTCCTACAGGCGAAGAATTAGCCGGGATGCTGGATGCTTGCGACCAAGTGGGGCCAAAGTTGCAACCGATTGACTCCCAGCGACCAGTTATAGTTTTAGGAACGCCCTACGATGGGCGATCGCGTACCGCCCCTGTGACTCCATTAACCGCTTTGATTCTGGCAACCGCAGGGCAACCAGTGGTGATGCACGGCGGCGGCCGGATGCCCACCAAAGAAGGCTTGCCGCTGGTTGAGATTTGGCAGGGTTTAGGCGTTGATTGGAGTGGGCTATCTTTAGCGCAAACCCAGCAAGTCTTCGAGACGACCAAAATAGGATTTATCTATTTGCCATCGCATTTTCCCCTCGCGGCTTCCTTGGTTCCCTACCGCTACCAAATTGGCAAACGTCCTCCCTTTTCGACGATGGAGTTGATGTGGTGTCCCTACGCAGGAGTTGCTCACGTTATAGCAGGCTTTGTGCATCCTCCCACAGAAGGAATGTTTCAAGGTGCTTCGGCGTTCCGAGGCAAACCGCAGTATTTTACGACGGTGAAGGGATTAGAGGGTAGCTGCGATTTACCACGCGATCGCACCCCCATCATTGGCACCTGGCAACCCGGTTCGGATCTAGAACGCATTATATTGCATCCCCGCGACTACGGTTTTGAAGGCAAGGAAGTACCCCTAGACGAAAAAGCTTTAGTGCCACAAATGCAGCTAGTATTGCAAGGCAAACCAGGCGAATTCACCCAAGCTGCTATTTGGAACGGTGGATTTTACCTGTGGCATAGCGGTGTAGTGACAGATTTATCATCCGGTTTAGCTGAAGCAGAAAACTTGTTAAAAAGCGGTCAGGTTGCTCAGAAACTACAGGAGATTAGCAAGGCTGTTGCTTCTTTTAGCGTGTTTGAAAAATATCTATCCGGGACTGGAGACTTGACGAGCGGGGGTTAGCCCGCTCGTCATCTGATGAATCAGTTACAGCAATCCCAGAAAATTGTTACACAAGGCATAGCGTAGGGCTTGATGAGAGTTTGTGAGGACACCCACAGGAAATTAACTGCTACTCATGGCTTTACGTCGCTGTAGCCTTAAGCCAATGCCAGTTAGAGCAAATAATCCTAGTGCCGCAACGGTTCCAGGTTCGGGGATAGTTTCGCCCGCCAGTGGAGGTGTACTGGTAGGAGGACGACGAACCAGCGATGCCTGCTCATAAGCATAAGCTAACCCAAGCAGCGTTGGCTCTGTGTAAGCCTTACCTAAGAAGCTGATGCCGAAGGGTGCCAAGTTTGCTTGATATCCAGCCGGAACGATAATGGTGGGATATCCTGCCTTAGCTCCGATGGATGCGCCTCTGGTTCCAGCAAACAGAACAGCATCTAGATCGTAAGTGTCGATGAGGAAGTCAAGCCCTTGTTCTTTTGCAAGGCGCAGGTCTGTTGCGCGATCGCTGAGGTACTTGATTGTATCGTCGCTTGCTGGCGACAGGTCGATCGCTTCCGATGCCAAAGCACGAGTCTGCCCATACTTCAAGGCAATCTCAGCATTTGCCTCATTAAAAGCAATTACATCAGCCAGAGTCTTCACAGGAGCGTCTGGCCCCAGACTAGCAAGGTAAGCGTTGAGGTCGCGCTTGAACTCGTAAGTCAATACCGAGGAGCTGAAGGTAGACAATTCTCTGGCTGTGGAGATACTAGCATCAATAATTTCAGCCCCCATGCTCTCCATGATGGCGATCGCTTCTTCGGCAATCGTCTTCTCCTCATCAGACAGTGAATCCCAATAAAAGTCTTTGGGAACACCAATCCTCGCCCCTTTGAGTGCATCCGCCTTGAGAAAAGGGGTATAGTCGCTATAAAACTTACCTGCGCTGGTGAGGGTTGCCGGATCGTTGGAGTCTACCCCTGTAAGTGCGCCTAAGAGGATGGCTGCGTCTGTCACCGTGCGCCCAAAGGGGCCTGCGGTATCTTGGCTGGCAGCAATTGGAATAATCCCATCCCGGCTAACCAGTCCCACCGTAGGCTTAATGCCTACAACTGAGTTTTGATTACCGGGACTGAGAATTGAACCAGAAGTTTCAGTTCCTATCGCAACTGTCACTAAGTTAGCCGCCACCGCTGCTGCTGAACCCGCACTAGAGCCACCCGGAGAAAGGATAGCTCTGCCATCTCCGCCTGGGAGAGGAACCGGGTTATACGGGTTAAACGTGTAGCCGTTTAGCGAACTGTAACCAGCAGGCATCCCGTTAGTCAGGAAATTGGCATACTCTGTCAAGCTTGCCTTTCCCAGAATGATTGCACCTGCATCTCGAAGTTGCTGAGTGATGAAAGCGTCGTTTGGTGGAATCGATCCCTCCAGAGCAACAGAACCTGCTGTGGTGGGCAGATCAAATGTGTCGATGTTGTCTTTGAGGAGGACGGGAATTCCATGTAGTGGGCTTCTTGCTCCTGTGGTCTGCCGCTCTAAATCTAGTGCTGCTGCTGTCTTTAGCGCATCGGGATTGATGGTGATGAAGCTGTTTAGTTTGGGCCCGTTGACATCGTAGGCTTCAATCCGGTTTAGATAAAGCTGAACCAGTTGCTCAGAGGTGAGCCGTCCAGAGTCAAAAGCCTGATTAATTTCAGGAATTGTGGCTTCTTGTAGGGTGAATGAAAATGCTTGTGCTACTGTCGGTAAAATCCCAATCAGTGCAGTTTGAACTGCTAAATAAGTAACAGCCCGTTTAGTTTTAAATTGCATATCTGTACAGTCTTGATAGGAACACAGAAACAGCAAGTTTGCATACCGAATTAGGCTGAATACGTTAGCCGCTCAAGCTAACTAAACAACCCTTAGGCATCAGTTACTCCTAACTCCTAAAGAAGCGAGCCAGGAAAGACGTTGATGTTATTAAAAGACCGCAAACTTACTTGCCAGACATCCTATAATTTTCTAAAAATAAATATTGTTAGAGGTGATACAGTAAGTAGAAATAAAACGATATAAATATTGCTGTAACAACGATTTTCGACGGTTGCGCGCCAAAGAACTATAGCGATCGCGCGTTTTACCACCGGATTTAGGTAGTGGAATATAACTAATACACCGACAAAATCATTCCCTCACGAGCCAGTAAACTATTGGGAAAAGCTGACTGAATTTGCTGTTCCATCAAGTCGAGAAAATCATCGTTGTAGTCAGGCTCGTAACAAGACATTACCACCTGTTTAACACCCGCAGTATGAGCCGTCTCAACGCAGGTTTGCCAAAAGCAGTTATCCCAAGGCTCAAGTTCATCAGCGCAAGACTTCACCGACTTTCCATGCAACCCGCAATCTCCGGTTTCTTGCGAATTAGATGCGCTGTCGTAAATTAGCAAATCTGCTTGACGGACTAAGTGCAGCAAATTTTTATCTGAGGCTTTCAAGTTATGTTCTGCACAAGTGACATAGACAGCAGTGTGTCCATCCCAGGTGACTCGGTAGCCAATTGTCTTTAGGGAGTCTTTTGTTAAGCAGGTTTCAATCTCAATTTCTCCTAGTGTCACCGTGTCACCGGGAGTAAGATCGTAAAATTTCAAGTCAGACTGCATCACCTGAATTGGAACAGGGAAATTTGGCGGTGTCATCTGGTCGCTGAGACTTTGTTTAATAGATGCGCCGTTACATGCAGCTGCGCCGTAAATGTGAAAGCAATTACCTTTAATAAAGGCGGGAACGAAAAAAGGCACTCCTTGAATACGAGCGATTTCCGTCTGAGTAAAAAATATATAAGCTTCCACTGGCATCTGTCGCAACAAATTGTTACCCAGAATTCGCAAGCCAGTTCCACCATCAAAAATTAACCGTTTGTCGCCTACCCGCATCTCTAGACATGGGGTATTACCACCGTAGCGAATTGTCTGTTTTCCTGTAGCGGCAATTTTGCCGCGCACCCCCCAAAACTGGACAACAAACTTGGTATCAGCGTTACTTGAAAGATGTGCTTGGTTAGACATTTGGGGATTTGCTGCGGCTGGCTCTAAAGAAGACATATGCTAGATCACATTAGCTGCAAGAGTTGCAGATCGTCGTAGCGTCGGACTTCCACCAGGCGATTTTCCCCGTCTACGAGGACAACCGTTGGATGATAAGTTTTCAGTTCTTCGGGGCTAAGTTGTGCGTAAGTCATAATTATTAAGCGATCGCCCTTTATTCCCAGACGTGCCGCTGCACCATTTAGTTCAACCACACCAGAATTTTCTGGTGCAGTGATCGCATAGGTAATGAACCGCTCTCCATTAGCAATATTAACAACTTGCACCTGCTCATAAGGTAATATACCAGCGGCATCCAACAAAGCTTTATCAATGCTGATACTACCCACATAGTCCAGATGGGAACCTGTGAGGGTGCATCTATGAATTTTCGATAGAAGGAGCGATCGCTGCATAGAAGACGGGTACTTACCACCAATGCTTTTGAAAGTGCAGGTGCATTTGTGCTAAATGCTTCCTTTTACAGGCTCTGCACCTTCCCCATTATGGCCCTATCAGCACCATGTTTGTAAGTAGGGAAAATTTTGTGAGCTACAGTTGATTTTAACCTTCAAAAACCATCTGCTCACAATTTTTTCCCGCTTTATCCGATAGTGCTACTTATTGCGACCCGCTATAACACATTGTTCCACCAGCGGCATCACCTCTTCGACATCTTTCCAACCGCGAATTTCCGTGACCTTCTTTTCTAAATTTTTGTAGGTCTTAAAAAATTCCGCGATTTCATCCAGCCGATGGGGGGCGATGTCTTTGAGAGATTTTACGTGGGCGTAGCGCGGGTCTTTGTCGGGAACGCAGAGAATTTTTTCGTCGCGATCGCCTCCGTCTATCATCTCCAACATTCCAATCGGTCGCGCAGCAATTACACACCCCGGAAAGGTTGGTTCTTCGATTATCACCATGCCATCCAGGGGATCGCCATCATCAGCCAAGGTATTTGGCACAAAGCCGTAGTCGTAGGGGTACTGCACAGAAGAATAAAGCACCCGGTCTAAGGCAAAGGCTTCCAAGTCCTTATCGTATTCGTATTTGTTCTTGCTACCAGCAGTAATCTCAATCAGTACATTAATCAGACCTGGTTTGGGTTGTGCAGGAATGCGTGATAAATCCAAAACTTTACTCCTAAGCGACACGTTGGTTTGGGGTAGCTTGTAAGGCTCTAAGGAAAAAAAGCTGAGACTTGATTAAATCTCATCCTTGCAAACAGCCCCCGTGTAGCATTCTACGGGAAGACGGTCAGCAGATAATCGCTGAGTGTCCAGATCCCGCTTGAGTGCAGCTACACCAGTTTAGGTGAAGGTAGTTGAGGAGTCCATCAATCTTCTGGCAAGGGTAATGAGTATAGGGTAGGCCGCTGTAAGGTTTCGACCCGACTAGGGGAGTAGTGGGCGATCGCAAACACAGGCAAAGTCAGAGTAATGAGCGCGATCGCAGTTCCCAGAAACTCTGCCCACCTTTGAGGAGGAGGTTGGTCAGAAGAGTTGGCGGACTGGCCACTTGATTCCATAAAACTAGGTACAAACTCAACAAAAATCAATTTCAAGCAAATTAAAGGGATGCAAATTTTAAACCCCTCTACCCTTGATTCTAACGAGTTTTCCCCAGCAGACTGTCTTCCATTAAACAATCTCAACCTCTAGGGGGCTGCTATCAAAGAAATTCGCTGATGTCAATAACATCTTCACGAGAGCGCCTGCACCGAGCTATCATTCATAAAGGAAGCGCACATCCGCACACGGACGGATAGTTATGTATATTCCCAACGCCCTAGCCGAAGAAATTAAATTCTACCTCAAGAATTTAGCCCAAAAGGGAGACATTGAAGCCCAAAAGCTGTTATCTCAAATGGAACAAGCAGCCAGTTCAACGCTGACGACGATAGAAGAAATACCACCAGAGGAGATAGGTTTGCAGTGTTAAACTAGGTGTCCGTTGGCATTTAAACCTTTGAACATTGAAAGGTTGTTGAGTTCTAACAACTTGACAACTTAACAACTCTTAAGTGACTACTACTTCGTTGTAATGTCTCAACCTCCTGCAAAACCTTCCCCGAAATCAGAAATTGCCAAGGCTGCTAAACTCAGGCGGGTACGCCGCTTAAGCTATATCTTGGATAACGCGATTCCAATTCCGGGAACATCCTATCGAATAGGCATAGATCCCCTACTAGGACTTCTACCGGGAGGCGGAGATATTCTGGGAAGCGGCTTTTCAGCTTATATCGTACTAGAAGCAGCGCTGCTGGGACTGCCGCGAGAAACTTTGGTGCGAATGGTGTTAAATATCGTTTTAGAGACATTAGCTGGCACTGTGCCAGTTGTGGGGGATTTTTTTGATGCTACCTGGAAAGCCAATGTCAAAAATATCGCTTTGCTGGAAGCTCACCTAGATTCCCCTCGACAGAGCCAAAGGGCAGATTGGTGGTTTATCATACTGCTGTTGGGCGGGTTGATGCTTTTTGTAATCGCGATCGCAGCTCTGAGTATTGTTATCCTAAGACTATTGTGGCAAGTGATAAATTTTTAAAAATTACCCATAAAAAATTAAACTTTGTTAAATTTAGGACGTATTTAGACCAGGTTGTTGAAAAAACTGAATTTCCAGGGAAAAATGGGAATTCTGTCATGATTTAATTTTAAGGAAAACATATCTAATTTTTAATATATGAAAGACTGGTGGCGAGCCACATTTCCACAAGGGCGTCAAACAGTAACAATTACCGACGCTAACGGACATCCTGTAAAAATTGCTTATGGCGAGAAAGGCACAGGCAAACCGCTATTTTTGGTGCATGGAGTTGCCAGTTGGAGCTATAATTGGCGTTACCTCGTAGACACACTGGCACAACATTTTCGCGTCATTTGTTTCGATGCCAAAGGACACGGGTTTTCCGAAAAGCCACTACATCCAGAAACATTGGGACATCAAGCTGTCGAACTAGAAAGAATTATGAGACGCTTGTGTGATCAACCCGCTGTAGTGGTTGCACAATCACTGGGAGCGTTGGTGACACTGGCTACTGCTCAGAATAATCCAGAATTATTTTCTGAGTTAGTAGTAATAAATGTACCAATTTTTCTAAAAAAATTGCCATTCTGGGGTATGCAATTGTTGGCAGATTTGCCCCTGGATTTAGTGCGGATAGCGGACGATATGCGGTTAACAAAACTGCTTGCACCGTTGATGAGGCAAATTGTGGCGGTGGGGCGGCGTGAAGTTGTTTTCGATCCAGCACAGATAACAGCAGAAGAAGTGTATTGGATTACTTATCCGTACATTGAATTTCCGAATGCTTTGACGAAAACTGCCGAAGATTTACAACACGCGGCGCGAGAAATTCAGTTTTTGGTACAGAATCAACCGAATCTGATTCGTAATGTACAAGATAAACTGAGCGCGATCGCAACTCCCACTCTCATTTTATGGGGCGCACAAGATCAGTGGTTTCCTTTTCAAGATGGGGAGAAACTACACGCCCATTTACCCGGTTCCAAATTCCAGATTATTCCAAATTGCGGACACGATGCGGCGGCAAATTGCCCCAATGAAATTTATTCGGCAATTCTTGAATTTTGCAGAACCTCACCCCCTATCAGCCTCGGAACCAGCAAAGAGGGAGTATAAGAAATAAATTCAAATGGTTAACTAGAACCTGGCTTTTGACGTGCAGCCGATTCCCATCACCCTTCATATAAGCGATCGCTTTAACTGGCGTTCCGCGCCACAGACGCTGACAACAGGATCAGGGTTGCCATCAGCATACTTGACTTCAAACGAAGAAAAACTAGGTATTAAGCCTTGAACTGGTGGAATTGGCGCAGTCAGCGACATTACAGGGACAATAGTTCTCAGCAAGCAATTTGTCAAAATTCGAGATAAGCGAATTTTAGGTTTTAGTGACATAGCAATGATTTACACGCAGAACAAAAAGACGTGCAGCAGCATTGTTATGTTGCGAATGCGGTTCCCCAGGCTGAGTACATCCGCGCCGCAAGAGCGATCGCCAACCCGTTCTAGCCAGCTTTAGAAGTCCCGATTTGCCTGGGATTCTGCCAATTTAGGAATGCGGTTAATATAGCACTCACCACGTTCCTCCTAATCTATCGAGTAATTTAAGCCGAAAGCATTAGACTAATTTTGACGAATTGTCCTAATATTTTTTAAATAGGCTTCTCACACTGGGTGTAAAAATGATAGAAATGCCCTTGTCTTTCATGATGCCGCTGGCAGTTGTCCTGCTATCTATCTATATATTTAAAAAGTCTGCTGACGAAATTTCCTATCTCGCTGCCTGTATTTCAATTAGCGCCTTACTGCTAAGTTTGTTGATAGCACCTTGGCAGCTCAAAAGCTTGCTGCTAGGGATTGCCATCTTCAGCACTAGACAGTTTTCGCTGCCGAGTCAGCCTGTAATGGAGACTCAGGAAGTCCAAAAAACTACACTCACTTATCGCGGAATTGACTACGAACCAACCCCTCCTACAGTTGAAGGAACTGAAAGCCAGATAACCGGGAACTATCGAGGTCAAGCTTGGAAATGTAACAAAACAGACAAAACTCCCACAACTCAACCAACATCGCGACTAAAGTATCGAGGTGCTAACGTTGTTAGCCAAGCTTCTAACACCCCTGTAACTAAAGAACAAAAAGTTACACCAGAATCATAAGTTATACTTAAGGTATGCGATCGCTATCATCGATAAAATCAGACTGTAAGCGAATATAAATTAGCCTAGAAGAAAGGTTAATTTTATATGGGGTAAGTTTGCAAAAGTGGTTAGATCCTGAATAGGAATGAATATTAAATAATTTGTATCTTTTAACTTTCTAGCGGTTGTCTAGAATGTTACAGTTAATCAGTTATCAGAAGACTTCTGATAACCAGTTTGGCACGCCATAGAGGTAATTGTTATGACAATAGAAATAACAGCTAACCAACAGAGCTTATATGACACAGACTACCTGATATGGATTAAAACTACAGTAGAGAAGTTGCGGGTTCATGACTACTCAAACATCGATTGGGAAAATCTGATTGAGGAAATAGAGGATATGGGGCGAAGTGAGCGCAGGAGTTTAGAGAGTAATCTCATCATTGTCCTGACTCACTTACTCAAGTGGCAATATCAACCAGAATTAAGAAGTGGTAGCTGGAAGGGCAGTATTGTTGAGCATCGTAGACGCATCCGAAAAGCTCTTAAAGAATCTCCCAGCCTTAAGCCCTACCTGGAAGAAGTGTTTGCTGAATGCTATTTAGATGCGGTTGAACAGGCGAGTGCTGAAACTGAACTACCAGTGGAAACCTTTCCACAATTATGCCCATACACATCCGCCGAGATTTTAGACTCTGACTTTGTTCCAGAATAAGTTTGGGTTCTCACTATGAAATGCGATCGCACCTCAAAAAGCGGCAAAAGAGGCGATCGCGCTACTCTATTAGCGAGTCTTTGGCTACAGATTGTGTCATAATAGGGCGATCTCTCCCCAGTGAACGCTACTAATGGTGCAAGTACCCCAATCCCCCAGCGACTTAGCTGCTATCCTGAACAACCCAGTCGATTTGGATTTTCATCTGCCCGATCCAGAGGACGAGGAGATTCCAGAACTGGATTTTCAGCAGCAGGTAGATAATGCTTGGTTAGTGTGCGATCGCTTCGACCTACAGACAGAAATTTGGCGGGGGCGGATTTTGCGGGTGGTGCGCGACAGAGAGAAGAAAGGCGGGGACGGGCGCGGGACGGGATTCCTCAACTGGCTAAAAGAGCGGGAAATCAGCAAAAGTCAGGCTTATTCTTTGATTCAACTGGCAAATAGCGCTGATACCCTCTTAGAAGAGGGAAAGCTAGACCCAGATGCCATTCGCAGCTTCAGCAAACGCGCCTTCATTGAAACTTCTAAGGCATCTCCAGAAATTCAACAACTGGTGACAGAAGCGGCGAATAAAGGCGATCGCATCACCAGGCGGGAAGTTCGACAACTTGCCGACGAGTGGACGGCGATGAATTCCGACTTGCTACCCGATGAAGTCAAGGAAATGGCTGCATCCGGTTCTCTTCCTTCCCGCTATCTGTCTCCCCTAGTCAAGGAAATGGAAAAATTGCCCGATTCTCACCTGAAGGTACTAAGAGGGGAAGTTGCGGGAAATCCTGACGTTGATACTGTTAAACAAGCTACATCAGATGCCCGTAATTTATCTAAGTATCTGGATGCCGCCGCCCAAGTACAAGCGATCAGCGAAACAACTCTAGATGTGGAAATGGCGTTAGAGGAAGCTTTGCGGGTGGGTTGTCTGAATACCACTGCTGACATGGTGAAGCAAGCGGCGCAGCTGGAACAAACTATCGCCAAATTTTACATGACCTGGAAGCGTCTGGGCAGTCTGGCAGATAGACTTTATGTGGACACTGGCGCAAGTACCCCCAATTTGCGATCGCTTCTCACTTGCTTGGAACGTCTCGCTGGTGAGGTGATCGAAGTTAATCTTGATGATACAGGCGAGCGAACTATTCGCCTCAAAGTTCTCACTGATGCTGAGTAGGGCGGGCATCTTGCCTACCCTAGAACATATGTGTAGGTTCGCGTGTTTCTACTTTCTGCGGAGCAATTTTTTCAAATTCTGCCAAATAGTGCCAGGATTCAAGTAACGGCGATATTTGGTTGCTGCTTCTTTTCCCACTAGCAACAAACCCACCCAAAAGGTAACTTCTGCTGAAACCGCCAACACCGGAACTAAGAGAGCTTTTTGAGCGATCGCTAGTGGTAGCAACGGCACAACCAATAATATCGCCACCCAAGGCAGAAAAGAGAAAACAATTAAAAATAGACCAAGCTTCTGCATATATCTTGATTGTGGCAGAATTTAAGTCTACTGTTTGGGTTCCTCAACCATTCCCTATGATTAACTAAGTTTGATGTAGCCGCAGATTGAAACCTGCGGGCATAAGGGGGCTAATTCTTCATCCCAGTTGCGGCAATACCGCGAATAAACTGACGCTGCCCAGCGAGAAACAGCAACACCACAGGCACGGTAGCAATTACTACAGCCGCCATCAACAGTTGCCAACTACTGGTAAACTGCTCCTGAAACTCTGCCAAAGCCAGCTGCACCGTCCGTAACTCTGGGCGCGTAGTGAATACCAACGGCTTAAATAAATCGTTCCACTCACCAATAAAGGTGAACAGAAACAGCGTCACCAACGCTGGACGAGATAAGGGAAGCATCACCCGCCACAAAATTTGCAGCCGATTCGCCCCATCCAACGCCGCCGCTTCCTCCAACTCTACTGGAATTGTCTGAAAATACTGCCGCAGCAGGAAAATTCCAAAACCATTCGCAGCTGTGGGCAAAATTAGCGCCCAGTAGGTGTTAATCATGTGTCCCCACTTTAAAACTAGGAAAATCGGAATCACCAACAGCTGAAACGGAATCACCAGCGTTGCCAGCACAATTAACAAAATTGCCTGTCGTCCCCGGAATTTGAGACGCGCCAAGGCATAACCTGCGAGTGCTGAGGTAAAAACCTGAAACGCAGTCACCGCGATCGCTACTAAACTCGAATTTGCAAACGCCAGCAGGAACTTTCCGCGCCGCCAAGCTTCTGTGTAGTTTACAAGGGTAGGGGCAGATGGCAACAAGCTACCGGGCGCGGTGCCAGCTTTATCAAAGGAGGTGAAGAAAACTATGCCCAGGGGCAGAAGTACAATTCCAGCGCCCAATAGTAGTACACCTAAGCTTAGCGGTTGCCAAAACCAAGCCGACCAATTTTTTAGATGTCTTTTAGGCATAAGTACGCATTTAACTCTATGCTTTTAGTAATCAGATCCGCTATTCTTCCACATGGGGAAGATGTATCAAAGAGTAGTAACGTCTAAGATAGACATTTGTTAAGTTATATTTAACCATTTTGTCCCGCACCCTGAATTTCTAGGGTTTACATATCTCGGACAGCTTAGTTACGCACACAGGAGACAAGCAAGAAATGCAGATTGCAGCCAACGCCGCAATTGACTTCCAGAGCGAAACCTACAAGGACGCTTACAGCCGCATCAACGCGATAGTGATTGAAGGCGAACAAGAGGCACATGAAAATTACATCCAACTGGGCGAAATGATCCCAGAGGAGAAGGAGGAGTTAATCCGCCTATCCAAAATGGAGAATCGTCACAAGAAAGGATTTGAAGCTTGCGGCCGGAATCTTTCTGTGACACCAGACATGGACTTTGCCCGCGAGTTCTTTTCCGGATTGCACAGAAATTTCCAAGATGCAGCAGCTCAAGGTCAGATTGTAACCTGCTTGCTGATTCAATCATTGATTATTGAGTGCTTTGCGATCGCGGCATACAACATCTACATTCCTGTGGCTGATGACTTTGCCCGTAAAATAACTGAGGGTGTTGTCAAAGACGAATACTCTCATCTCAACTACGGCGAAGTTTGGCTGAAAAACCATTTTGAGGAATCCAAAGCCGAACTCGAACAAGCGAATCGTCAAAACCTACCACTGGTTTGGAAAATGCTCAACTCTGTTGAGAATGATGCAAGCGTCCTGGGAATGGAAAAAGAATCGCTGGTTGAAGACTTCATGATTCAATACGGTGAAGCCCTAAGCAATATTGGCTTTACCACCCGCGACATTATGCGCCTCTCAGCTTACGGTTTAACCGGGGCATAATAGAAAAAGGTCGGTGAGGATACTCAAGTCAAAGCCAAAACCATCATCTTTTTACTTAAATTCGTCCTCAGTCGTGCCGATCAGTCAATGAGTCTTCTGATCGGCAATTTTGCGTAACCTTTTTAAGGTTTATCTCTGGTTTTCTGTCCCATCCACACTTTTTTGCCTGAAACGCAGGTTTAAATAAAACAGTCCATGTTTGGTCTAATCGGTCACCTTACCAATTTGCAACACGCCCAATCTGTGGCTAGAGAGCTAGGCTATCCAGAATACGCCGATCAAGGGCTGGATTTCTGGTGTAGCGCTCCGCCTCAAATCGTTGATCACATCACCGTCACCAGCATTACTGGGCAAAAAATCGAAGGTCGGTATGTGGAATCTTGCTTTGTGCCAGAAATGCTTGCCACTGGCAGAGGGAAGACAGCGGTGCGGAAAGTTCTCAATGCTATGGCTCATGCTCAAAAGCATGGTATCAACATTAGCGCTTTGGGCGGCTTTTCCTCAATTATTTTTGAAGAATTTAACCTGCACGAAAGCAAGCAGGTTCGCAACATCAAGCTAGAGTTTGAGCGCTTTACGACAGGCAACACCCACACGGCATACATTATCTGCCGCCAAGTGGAACAGGTATCGAAAAAGCTGGGAATCGAACTGAATAAGGCGACTGTTGCAGTTTGTGGAGCTACTGGCGATATTGGCAGTGCTGTATGTCGCTGGCTAGATGCGCGGACGGATGTGGCGGAGTTGTTGCTGATTGCCCGGAAGCAGGAGCGATTACAAGCTTTGCAGGCGGAATTGGGCAGGGGCAAAATTATGGACTTGGAAGAAGCTCTACCCCAAGCTGACATCGTGGTTTGGGTTGCCAGTATGCCTAAAGGTGTCGAAATTGACCCCACGGTTTTAAAGAAACCGTGTTTGCTGATCGATGGTGGCTATCCTAAAAACATGGCAACTAATATTCAGCATCCGGGCGTTTACGTCGTCAATGGTGGAATTGTGGAGCATTCCCTGGATATTGACTGGCGAATTATGAAAATCGTCAACTTGATGGATGTGCCAGGTCGTCAGTTGTTTGCCTGTTTTGCTGAATCGATGCTGCTGGAATTTGAAAAGCGGTATACCAACTTTTCTTGGGGACGGAATCAGATTACTGTGGAAAAAATGGAGCTAATCGGCGAGGCTTCTGTGAAGCACGGATTCCGACCGCTGTTGAGCTATTAACTTTACTCTCGTTCCCAGTCAGAGACTGGGAATGCAGTTTATAATCCAGCCGATTCCACTGTAAATGCGATGTACCGCAATTTTGTACAAGAGGAACTAGAGCGATCGCTCTAGTTCTTTCACGTAAAATCGCCCTAGATTTCCCGGCGCTGTTCAACTTCCACTAAAACCAGAAGCGCTAAATCTTCAATTGGCGCTAAAACAGCTATACCTTTGCCTTGGTGGTGCAAAATCACTTATTTGCCATCAGTCACTACCTGCGGTACACTCTCATCCAAATTTTCTGGCAGTTCGCTCAGGTTTATCCGAACAAGAATCGGGTGATTGAGGTTAGGGTAGATTTCTTGCATACTCTTACGAGGTAGGATGTTGAGATAATGTACTTAATGTTATCGAACTCGTTAAGGTGGCAAATCCTGAGCGCAAGCCGTTACTTTTAGATTTTGAAAAGCCTCTCTCTGAGCTGGAGGCACGAATTCACCAGATTCGCGAACTTGCCGAAGATCAGGATGTCGATGTCTCTGAGCAGATTCGGCAGCTGGAGGTGCGAGCGGTGCAACTTCGTGAAGAGATATTTAGCAGTTTGTCGCCGTCTCAGCGGCTACAACTGGCTCGTCATCCTCGGCGACCTAGTACATTAGACTACATCCAGGCGATCAGCGATGAATGGATGGAACTACATGGCGATCGCGGTGGTTGTGATGACCCGGCTTTAGTCGGCGGTGTGGCTCGTCTGGGCGGTCGTCCGGTGTTGATGCTCGGTCATCAAAAAGGCAGAGACACAAAGGACAATATCGCCCGTAATTTTGGACAGGCTTCTCCAGGCGGCTACCGCAAGGCGATGCGGTTGATGGAACACGCTAACCGTTTTGGGATGCCGATTTTAACATTTATCGATACTCCCGGTGCTTGGGCGGGTGTGGAAGCTGAGGAATTGGGGCAGGGAGAAGCGATCGCCTATAATTTGCGCGAGATGTTCCGCCTAGATGTCCCCATCGTCTGCACCGTTATTGGCGAAGGCGGTTCCGGTGGCGCTTTGGGAATTGGCGTAGGCGATCGCCTGTTAATGTTTGAACACGCAGTTTATACCGTAGCAACACCCGAAGCGTGCGCCGCTATCCTCTGGAGAGATTCCAGCAAAGCTCCCCAAGCCGCAGCCGCACTCAAAATCACCGCTTGGGATTTGAAAAATCTCGGCATTCTCGATACTATTTTGCCAGAGCCGATTGGCGGCGCTCACGCCGATCCTCTTAAAGCAGCCAGCATCCTCAAAGATGCCCTTTTGCAAAATTTGGAAGAACTCACCAATTTGACAGGTCAACAACGCCGGGAGTTGCGCTATCAAAAGTTTCGTCGCATTGGAGTTTTTACTGAAATCTCTGCCTAAAGGGGGTTGACAGTATCAGGCATTGTAGCGAGTGCTATAATTAGCGAGTAACGAAATATTACAGTGCCAGCAGCGACCGTTAGCTTTCTTAAAAATTAGCGATTAGCAATCTTAGCAATTGCAGCTATCGCTAACAGATGATAGACAACGGCTCAAAAGGTGAAAATGTACGCAATAAGCGCTCCCGTGGGCATTATTGGTAGCCTTCCTCAAAGGGAAAGCTAAGCTGAGAATTGATGGCTATTCTTCGTCGAGAAAATGGGAAGATTTGATGACTTCTCCTGTTCGTAAGTCTGCCTTGATTACCGGGGCAAGTAGTGGAATTGGCAAAGCGACGGCTCTGGCGTTTGCTAAAGCGGGGATTAATCTGGCTTTAGTGAGCCGTCAAGAGTCAAAGTTAGAGGCGGTAGCCGAAGCTGCTAGGGAAGCTGGGGTGGAAGCTAAAGCTTATCCCTTGGATCTGGCGGAAGTTGGTCAGGTAAAAGAAAAGATTAGCGCGATCGCTAACTCATTTGGTGCCATTGATATTTTGGTTAACAACGCCGGAATGGGCTACACCAACACAGTTATGGAAACACCCCTAACTGACTGGCAGCAAGTAATTGACCTGAATCTTACCAGCGTATTTCAGTGCATCCAAGGAATTTTACCTCAGATGCGCGATCGCGGGTCTGGGACAATTATTAATGTGACATCAATTGCTGCCCAGCAACCCTTTCCCGGTTGGGGTGCCTATAGCGTCAGCAAAGCTGGCTTAGTTGCTTTGTCTAAAACCCTCGCAGCTGAGGAACGTGCCAAAGGCATTCGCATTGTCACCATCAATCCTGGTGCTGTTAATACCCCAATTTGGGACACAGAAACGGTTCAAGCTGACCTAAACCGTTCAGCTATGTTAACACCAGAAATAGTTGCCCAGTCGATTCTTCACATGACACTGCTACCAGAACAGGCAGTAATTGAAGAATTAACCTTAATGCCCAGTGCTGGCGCTTTATGAGTTTTGAATTTTGAGTTAGGGATGAAGAGTGAAATTTATAATTCCATACTCTCAAATAATTCTTAACTCAATCCTCAAAATTTATAACTCTCAAAACAACTCCAAACCATAACACAGACTTATCATGACTATTGCTTCTTCCAGCGGCTCTAACTTATCCGCCGATTTAGGCTCTAAAATTGCTGCGCCTCGACCTGACCGAAACACACTCAATGGCAAAGAACCCAATTTGCAGCCGCCCTCGGAAGAAATCAATGACGAAATGATGGACGCTGTGCGGACGCTCCTATTGGGAGTAGGCGAAGACCCAGAACGTGAGGGACTACTGAAAACGCCGAAGCGGGTAGCAGAGGCAATGCGATTCCTAACTGGTGGCTACAATGAATCCTTGGAAGAACTTGTCAATGGAGCCATCTTTGATGAAGGTCACAACGAAATGGTTCTCGTGCGGGATATCAACTTCTTTAGCCTTTGCGAACACCATATGCTGCCATTTATGGGCAGAGCGCACGTCGCCTACGTCCCCAACCAAAAAGTGGTAGGACTTAGTAAGCTGGCTCGGATTGTCGAGATGTATGCGCGGCGTTTACAGGTGCAAGAACGGCTAACGCGGCAGATTGCAGAAGCAGTTCAATTAGTTTTGGAGCCGCAGGGAGTCGCTGTTGTCATGGAAGCTACTCATATGTGCATGGTGATGCGAGGTGTCCAGAAGCCCGGTTCTTGGACTGTCACCAGTGCAATGGTGGGCGTATTTCAGGACGATCAAAAAACTCGCGAAGAGTTTCTGAACTTGATTCGCCATCAACCAGCCTTCTTTTAGCAAGGTTCTTAGGCGGTAATCCCAACCCCCCTAAATAAGGGGGATTGGGGAATCAAAAAAAATTATTTACTGTAGGGACATCGCAATGCCATGTCCCTACAGATTTATAGAACCCAAGCCTTAAAGGGCTATACTACCTGGCTCAAAAACTTCACCTGTTGGTCAAAGTCAAGAGATTTCAGAGAGTTCAACAATTCTGTACCTTCCGACGAGAGCTGATAGTCAGTCGGCAAGCTAACCTGTTGTGCAAGCTGATACAAAAAGCCTAAACGGGAGTTAGTATCCAGAGAGCGATACTGACTTAGGGGGGGAGTACCTACCCCAGGAATCAGCTCCAGCAGTGCCTTGCTAGGATGTGGGTCAAGCACTTCCTCTTCTGCTTGAGTCTTTTGGTCGCAGAAAACATCGCGCAACAATTGCACCTGCTCATCCGGCCGCATTTCCTTAACGTGCTTTAGCATCTCTCCAGCATCTTTTGATGACGCTATACCGGAAGCGGAAGATGAAAGCGATCCGCTTGCTGCGGTGTAAATGGAGGCGAGTGCAGCCAGCTGGTCATCTACAGGTAAGCGCTTAAAGGCTTTTACAGCTTGGTCGAGTGTATCGGTGTTTGTAAATGTCATAGAGACTTCTAAAAAATTGACGACAGCTTCTTAGTCTCAGGGGCTAAGCAAATATCTTTACTGCGCCCTGAGTAATTCGAGGTTATTTCTGTAAACAAATGTAAACCTTTAATAAAAGGTCAACGCCTATACAAAGGCAGAGGCTTTTTCCAGATATTGATCCGAATAAATCCTTCGGCAGTAGGAGGCGGAATATTAGGTAAAGCTAAGACTATGATTTGTAGCCACACCCACTCTTGGCAAAAAGGTTTTAAGAAACCTGTAATCTCATAGTTTGGGTGACACAAAAGGTAAGCAAAAAAACCATTATTGTAACTAAAATATGGGAAAAATGCTTACTTTTAGTGGGTGAATTCTTTCTAATAATTTGTCAAAGTAGGAGAAAACTCTTGTTTAACTCAATGTTATTGGCAGCAATACAATCGACCACTCCCGATACTGCATTATGGCACTGGCAAGGAACGCCAATCATAATTGGTTCCTGTCTCTTGGTTTTATTAATTGCTAGTCGTACTATTCGCTATCCTCAGGTGGGTGCTAAGATGCCTTTGCCCTTCCCGTCTCTTTTCAACAACATTAGTGTAGGAGGCTTTCTGGCTGCGATGAGCTTCGGTCACATGATTGGAGTCACCGCAGTTATTGTGCTATCCAATATGCAAGTTTTAAAGTAACTACCATCAGCTAATCAGGTTGTGGTTTATCGTTTTTAAAGAGGCAATTTACTTTCTTTATAGGACTAATAATATTAGTCTCTCGAAGAAAGCAAAATGCCTCTAAACCAAGCAAAAGTTTGAATTGAGATTGTCAAGCCAATAACCTAAGAGGTTTTAAGATTTTGTAGAGTAGGCAATACCTACCCTACTACTAAACATCAAAACGAGGAAATGTTTATGAGCATCTTTTTTTAGACAACTTTGGCTTTGTGGCTGTGGGTGCAATTATGCTTCTAATCTCACCTTTGCTTCAGCTTTATTAATCCGGGCTGGTTTGCCCAGTCTTAGGGTGACAATGTGGCGGATAAAAGACACGAAGAGATCGTAAAATTACTACTGCCGCTTCCCTTCTAGCTTCTCAAATAGCTGGGCTACTCTGTCTAAATCTTTGTCTCCAGGCGATCGCTCCACGCCGCTAGATAAATCAATACCGGACGGATACACCTGCGTTAAGGCATCCAACACGTTATCGGGTGTTAAGCCACCTGCAAGAAACCAGGGACAGCTAGGCTGGAATTGTTCTAGGGTAGCCCAGTCCAGTGTTTTTCCGGTGCCTCCCAACATTTGGGGATGATAGGCATCCAGAAGTAGAGTGTCTGCACACTCTCCATAGGCATCTGCCTGAGTTAAATCTTGTGTCGTTTTTATTCTCAACGCTTTGATGATTTCCACGTTAGGTAGAGATTGACGCAGCTTGTGGCAAAATTCCGTTGTTTCTATTCCATGTAACTGTACACCTGTCAAGGCTGCAACGGCGACAGTTTCGCAGATTTCCTCTTGTGTAGCGTTGGCAAAGACACCAATCCGGTCAACGTCGGGGGGCAGTTCTTTCCCGACTGCTCGGATTTGCACGGCACTGACGTAGCGCGGGGACGCCTGTACGCAGATAAATCCCAGAGCGGTTGCTCCCAGATGCGCGATCGCTTGCCCTTGCTCCGGTTTCGTAATCCCACAAATTTTAATTCGCATTGAAATTGTTCTGATTTGTATTAAAAATTAATATAACTGTTAACTCTTAAAACAAATTCTGGCTTAGTGCAAAGAGATTTTTATAATCTTTTTTGTTACTAGATTTTAATAAAAGCAGGAGACAGTAATTTGATGACAATACTAGCTGCCCTCCAGTCTACCGTTCCCGCGACACCATCATGGACTCCCACAATAGGGCTGGTGATGATTTTATGCAACTTACTTGCTATTGTCATCGGTCGCTTTGCCATCCAGAAACCCGGTGTGGGGCCTGACTTGCCCTTTGAAAAACCTGCTCTGTTCCGGAATTTCAGTATTCCTGAATTGCTGGCAACCATGAGCTTTGGTCACATAATTGGCGCAGGTGTCATTCTGGGACTGACTAACGCCGGAGCGCTATAAAATAAGGCAACAGGCAAAAGCGTCCAAAATTCTGGTGCGAGGATGAGCGCGATCGCGCTACAGCCTTCCCCGGATGTTGAGGCAAAACAGGCGAAAGGCAAAAATAATTCTTCACTTTTTCCTTTTCAGCCCCTATCCCCTATTAACAATTCAGGAGAAAACAAAAATGGTTGACTTAAGTAGTTTACTTGCAGCAGTGCAGCCGACTGTTCCCCCAACTCCAAGCGGCACTATGGCCGGGTTCATTATCATGGGTATTTTCAACCTTCTTGGCTTGTTCGTCGCCGCCAATGCAGTCCAAAAGAAGGGAGTCGGCCCCAAATTGCCTTTGCAGCTTCCTGGTTTTGGTAAAAACTTTAGCGTCGCTCAATTTCTTGCAGGGATGAGCTTTGGTCATGTGCTGGGGACTGGTGCGATTTTAGGGCTGACCAACATTGGTGTCCTTTAGCACTCTGATTTAACTGCGAGCGAAACGAACAAGTTACTAAGGTGGGTATTGCTCACCTTAGTGATTATGGCACTCTATCGATTCATCCCACAGCTAGAAGCAACGGGATGAATCGTTTGTTATTTGTAATAGCAGGAATCAAAGAGGAAAATTTCGATGCAAGCAAGTTGGCGTATTGGCTCGATATTCGGAATTCCGCTGTTTATAGATTATTCGTGGTTTTTTATTTTAGCTTTGATAACTCTTGCCAATGCCCTGGATTTCTCAACAGTTTTAGGCCCAGTTCTTGGTGGAGGTGCTGGATTATTAATGGCTTTATTGCTGTTTGGTTCTGTCTTGCTACACGAACTGGGTCACAGTTTGGTAGCGCGAAAGCAAGGCATTCAAGTTAACTCAATTACTTTATTTCTATTTGGTGGAATTGCTTCTATAGAGCAGGAATCAAAAACCCCAGGCGAAGCATTTCAAGTAGCGATCGCAGGCCCTGCTGTTAGTTTTGTTCTTTGGTCGCTATTTTACCTGGTGGCTCACGCTCTCCCAGTAACGGGTATAGTGCAGGCTATGACATTAAACCTGGCAAAAATCAACCTTATCTTAGCATTATTTAACTTAATTCCCGGACTGCCTTTAGATGGCGGACAAGTTGTGAAAGCTGCGGTATGGAAAGCCACCGGAAACCGCTTTCAAGGCGTGCGTTGGGCAGCTAAATTTGGTTTAATTTTAGGATGGGGCGCGATCGCATTGGGGATGGCAATTATTGCTTTCAATGATCAGTGGTTCAATGGCTTCTGGATTGGCTTACTCGGCTGGTTTGGCATCCGCAACGCTACGTCCTACGAGCGGATGTCTACCTTACAGGAAACCTTGCTACAGATAATAGCAGCAGATGCTATGCAACAGGAATTCCGAGTTGTGGATGCTAACATGAGCTTGCGCCAGTTTGCTGACGAATACATTTTAGAAGCTTCTCACTTTCCCGTTTACTTTGCAGCTTCCGAAGGTCGCTATCGCGGTTTAGTTTCAGTTGACGATTTGCACTTCATCGAACGCAGTCGTTGGGAAACCGAAACCCTACAGAGTATCGTACATCCGCTGACAGAAATTGCCACAGTTGAAGAAAAGACACCCATAGCGGAAGTAATTAACTTTATTGAAGCCAAACAGTTAAATCGAATTACCGTACTTTCACCCGCAGGCGCAGTTGCTGGCGTTATTGACAGAGGTGATATTGTGCGTGCAGTAGCCGCCAAGCTAAATCTGGCAATTTCCGATGCAGACATCAAGCGCGTCAAAGCAGAAGCTAGCTATCCGCAGAGTTTACAATTGAATGCGATCGCTAAAGCAGCAACCCTCCAAGACTAACACCATTAACTTCAAGTTACGGCTGAATAACTATCTTTCCCGACTTGTCGATATAACTCAGCTTCCGCTCAAACGTCACCAACACGAAGCAATAACTACCTTACTATTTTTGTCCATGTAGCCAATCTTTTTTTGTTAATATCTCAGAAAGGTTGAATAATAAGAAGCTAACATACTAACTCTAAACATTAGCTTTAGATGATTTTTTGCTGCTGTATAATCATTAACGAATTATACAAATTTTTGCCAATAATTAATATATCGCCGCTTTTTGTAAATCCTCAATTACTCCTTCATAATCCCCTATGCCAGCCTTTTCCATTCCCTGTTTATAGAAGTATTCAGCACTCATGTGATTAATAGGTGTTTGTAGTGGTTCATAGATAATTAAAGGTAGTCCAGCCAACACAGTAGCTATTCCCAGAATTACAATTGTGCGGCGTAGGAAATTCATAATTTTACTTTTTTTCTATAACATCTGCACTGGAGTGCGCTAAAATTTCTTGCCACTCTGCATCAGATAAAGGCTGCATCACCATCTCGACACCGAAACAATTAGCTGCTGCTACAGTTAGGGCATCCACAACAGTTTGAATCAGCGTATTTCCCTGCTGAGAAAAGGGTAACTTTATCGGTGTCATAACTTCGCCAAACACCTGTTTAAACAACTCAGCATCCGGAGACAAACGCATCGAACCGTGTTGTAAGATAGCATTGCCTCGCCGCAGTTGAGCGCTACCAATCAACTTATAACCATCAACAGTAACTAAATCAGCACCAGTGGCGGTGCCAAAACAATTAGGATTGTGAATGTAGCCACGCCCAGCTGTACCGTAGTGTAAGTCTAAGCCAAGCGATCGCCATCCTTGAATCAAAAACTCACAAATTGCCTCATACGCCTTCAGGCGACTCCCAGCCAATCCTGAAGTAACAACCATATAGGTAAGATCTCCTTGGTGCAACACAGCACGTCCGCCAGTCGGACGACGCACCAAATCCAACACACCAGCTGCATTTAGCTGCTGCCAAGATGCAGGCCATCGAAGTTGATGATACCCCAGCGAGATTGCCCCTGGAGACCAAGTATAAAAGCGCAAAGCTGGCGGATGCCGTCCCATCTGGTGTTGCTCCAATAACCATCTGTCGATAGCCATCTGGACGCAACCTGACGCTTGCAGCAAGGGAATCAAACGCCAATAGTTGTCATTAGTCATTAGTCAGTTGTCCATTGAAGTATTCGTAGTAGCTAATTGCCATCTTATTTTTGCGATTACCAATTAGCTACTAGCTTTTGACTAATGACCACTGACTAATGACTAACTACCATATTCAGCCTGTAAAGGTTCGTCGTTGTTATCTGCAATAGTCGCCACAATGGTAATAGCGCGGGAAATTTCTCCCGGAGAAAGCTCTGCCACAGTGCGAGACGAAAGCACAACAACTTGGTTGTCTACAATACCGAAATGCGATTCAAACGTGTCAGACCAGTTCATCTCCAGTAGTTTCCGCATCAACTGCGCTTCGTTCTTGGCAGGTAGCTTCAGTACATTAGACCAAACTGTAAACGTATCATCATCGGTAATGCCAGTGAGTTGCACAAACACTTCGACAGTACCGTACTTAAACTTCCAGAGGTATTTATTGTCCTCGCCTTGACTCACCATCGCGGTGTCGTCCTGATCCAAGCTGGAGATGACAGTTTGAATCACATCTACATAATTCACTGCCGTTGCATCCTCGATCTGCTCGTTGGTAATCAGATCCTCTGTTGAAAGTCCTTGAGTGGATACAGTTTCGGTAGCAGGCTGTTTGGTGGTCATAAAACCTTCTGCTTATGAGTTTTGCGGTTTGCTTAGACCAACTCTATCGTCTAGAGGGACGCTTTGAGGACACCCCAATAGATTAGTTTTTTTTAAGTTTCTGAAATTTGAATGGGCGAGCCTCATACCTCCCCTCCCCATAACTCGTTCCCAGGATGAGCCTGGGAACGCTAGAGAAGGAAGCGATCGCGTCCCCAGGAGACAACCATAGTGCGAGACTATCGTTATACCAGTGGCTTTCTCGCGATCAAATACTTGCTCATAAAGTGAACCTCAGTGGTAATATCCGTGAACCCAGCCTTATCCAACCGTTCCACCAAATCATCAGTGATGTAGTGCTTGTAATACGGCTCGTGGAACATTTCGTGAAAATTTTCCATCAGTGGCTTCAATTCCGGAGAATCGCTCATCTGAATCGAGTCGCAAATAATAAACACTCCTCCCGGTTGCGTTACCCGGAACGATTCCTCAATCACCCGCTGACGCGCCGCCCCTGGCAACTCGTGGAACAAGAAAACAGACGTTGTCGCATGGAAATAGTTATCCACATAAGGTAACTCTTCCCCATTCGCCTGTAACAGTTGCGGCAATTCCCCTTGATTTTCCGTCAACAGTTGATTTGCCTTACGCAAGTAAGCAGGCGACAAATCTACACCAAACAGGGATGCCTTCGGCAGAGCATCACGAATTAACTTCAAAGTGCGACCCGTTCCGCAAGCCACATCAAGGATGCGAATTTGTTGTGGTGGAGTCGAATCAAAAGCTTTCAGTGCTTGCTTCAACGGAGCGAGAATGCGCCGCCGCATCGGATCTGCCGTGCCACCAAACAAAATTTCCACCTGCAAATCATACAGATTTGCTGACCAATCGCTCAAGTAGCCATCAGTTTGATGATGGAAGTTTTGCAGATAGTAGCTAGGATAACCATCCATCGCAATGTCTGGCGAAAACTCTTGATAACGCTTCTGATTTGCGCGCTGCCAAATTTGCAGCGTATCCAGGCAAAGCACGGGATAGTAGCGGAAAAAATCTGACCAAGGATTATCAAACAGCACACTCTGGGGATATACGCCCCGTTCGGCATCCTGCCAGTCTGCTTCGATAATCTGATTCATCCGTTGTTGAAGTTTGGGTATAACTTCTGGCGGAACAGGTTTACTTTTTATCTCAACACGAGGAGAGATTAGGTTCAGCAGCTGTGTAGTTAAGGCTTTATGAGCTAGACCAAAGTAACTTTTTCCCTGCTGAAAAGTTTGATAGGTCAGCTTGGCGAGATTGTCAGGAATGGGAATTAATTGGTCAATTTTGGAGGTGGACTGCATAGCGATTGAAGATTTGCGCTTTCTAACTTGGGATGAGTATAAAACGATGAGAAGGTTTATTTAGTTTTGTAAAGACACATTTTTTATCGTAGCTCAGTTTTTTCAGTTTCCATCTGTCGTTAGTGAGACAGCA
Organism: Trichocoleus sp. FACHB-40; assembly: GCF_014695915.1. Classification (GTDB taxonomy): domain Bacteria; phylum Cyanobacteriota; class Cyanobacteriia; order Cyanobacteriales; family FACHB-T130; genus Funiculus; species Funiculus sociatus. Next base: position 40,015 of record NZ_JACJPF010000103.1, on the reverse strand, counting down.
AAAAAAAGCGCCACCCGTCAGAGTGGCGATTTAGATTTGGTTTTCTCGTTCCCGGTCGGAGACTGGAAACGAGAACGAGAAAATTAGCAATCGTAGTAGAGGGCGAACTCGTAAGGATGAGGACGCAACCGCATTGGGTTAACTTCGTTATCCAGCTTGTAAGAAATCCAGGTATTGATGAAGTCTTCTGTGAACACACCCGGTTCAGTTAAGAAAGCGTGATCGTGTTCTAGTGCTTCGAGTGCTGCATCCAGAGAACCTGGGGTAGAAGGAATTTTGCTCAACTCTTCGGGGCTGAGGTCGTAGATATCAACATCCAGGGAAGGGCCGGGGTCAATTTGGTTCTTGATACCATCTAGACCAGCACAGAGCATAGCAGCAAAAGCCAAATAGGGATTGCTGGTGGCATCCGGACAACGGAACTCTAAGCGCTTCGCCTTGGGATTGGTGCCAGACAGAGGAATCCGGATGGAGGCGGAACGGTTGCCTTGCGAGTAAGCCAAGTTTACGGGTGCTTCAAAGCCGGGGACTAGGCGCTTGTAAGAATTGGTTGTGGGATTAGTCAACGCCAACAGTGCGGGTGCGTGCTTGAGCAAGCCACCGATGTAATGCAGCGCCATTTGACTCAAACCAGCGTACTTATCGCCTGCAAACAGAGGTTGCCCATCTTTCCAGATAGACTGGTGGGTGTGCATCCCGGAACCGTTATCGTTAAATACTGGCTTCGGCATGAAGGTGACGGTTTTGCCATATTTCCTCGCAACGTTCTTGATCACATACTTATACGTCATCAAAGAGTCAGCTGCCTTGATCAAAGTTTCAAAGCGGAAACCGAGTTCGCACTGACCGCCCGAAGCAACCTCATGATGATGCTTTTCAATTGGCACGCCGCACTTGGCCATCGTCAGCAGCATTTCCGTCCGCATATCTTGGGAGGTATCGGTCGGGGCAACGGGGAAGTAACCTTCTTTGTAGCGAGGCTTGTAACCGAGGTTGCCACCTTCTTCTTTTTTACCAGAATTCCAACGACCTTCGATGGAATCTATGTGGTAATAGCCTTCATGCTGGTTTTGGTCAAAGCGAACATCATCAAAAATGAAAAATTCAGCTTCTGGGCCGATGAAGACGGTATCGCCAATTCCGGTAGAAATTAAGTAATCTACTGCTTTCTGGGCAATCGTGCGGGGGTCGCGGCTGTATGGTTCGCCTGTCCGGGGTTCGACAATGCTACAGACTACGCTCAAAGTCGGCTCTGCCATGAATGGGTCGATCCAGGCAGTTGTTGGATCAAGCACCATTGCCATGTCTGATTCGTTGATGGCTTTCCAACCTCGAATACTTGAGCCATCGAAAGGTACGCCTTCGGTGAAGCTGCTTTCATCGATTTGGTTTTGGTACACCGACAAATGCTGCCAGATACCCGGCATATCGATGAACTTTAGGTCAATGATCTGGATGTTTTTTTCTTTAACGTAATTCAGGAACTCTTGCGGGTTCTGGAACATTTGGCGGACTCCTTAATTTCTATGCTGGCTCAAATCTGGAAAGCCAAAAAAAACGGTCTAACGATCATCAGGGGTGGTGGATCGCCAAGTCAAGGGGAAACTTGGAGCGAGGGCAACCAATTTTCAGACAAAAGGCAATGCTTGTACTGAAACATCCTAAAGATAGGTTTCGGGATGTTTTGTATCGTACTATACAAATTTACGAGTCCTGATTTGCAACTAATTTGAAAAAAGTTAAAAATTGTAGCAAAATTTACAAATATATCTTATGCGCATCATAATTATAATTAATCGGTATCAAAAGCTACTTTTTAGGCGGGGGGAAGCGTGGTGTTTAAAATAAATCAGGATTTTGACCAGCAAGAAGCACTACAGTATCAATCGGGAACGCGGGTAGAGCTAAAGCAGCGTCCTGGGGTTGTAGATATTATTGCGGAATATGACCCGATGATGGTGCCACCAATCTGGTTGGTTAATGATCCTCAACCACGCTATCCAGAAGAATTGACATTGGTGCCAACAGCATGTATGAATGTCGGTTGGTTGAAAGCAGTGGGGGGTCGGAAAGTGCGATCGCAAGCTTCCCAGTCTCCAAACAGCAGCACAAGGTCGCTGGCATATCGCAGTTGCTCTCTTCCAAAAGTTGCCCACTAAGAAAGCACCGCACGCATCAACACTGTGGGATGCTTAATAGATGAGAATATGCTCAGGGAAGTGTTGGGTGTTGTAAACTACAACGTTGGTAGTGGGTAGGCAACAGCACCCTGAGTGATAGAAAATCATCTATAGAGCTTGTTGTTGGGAGAGTAATATCATGCGGGACGCAATCACAAACCTGATTAAGAATTACGATGTTTCGGGTCGTTACCTGGATCGTAATGCCGTCGATTCGCTGAAGTCTTATTTTCAGACAGGTACGGCACGAGTCCAAGCGGCTGCGGCAATCAATGCCAATTCAGCATCGATTGTCAAGCAAGCTGGTTCCCAGCTATTTGAAGAATTGCCGGAGTTGATTCGACCCGGTGGAAATGCTTATACGACTCGCCGTTATGCGGCTTGTCTGCGGGATATGGACTATTATCTGCGCTATGCCAGCTATGCGTTGGTCGCTGGTGATACGAATGTGCTGGATGAGCGAGTGCTACAAGGTCTGCGGGAAACCTACAATTCCTTGGGTGTGCCTATTGGCCCGACTGTGCGCGGTATCCAGATAATGAAGGATATTGTGAAGCAGCAGGTAGCAGCGGCTGGGGTGGAAAATACTGGATTTGTAGATCAGCCGTTTGACCACATGACTCGCGATTTGAGCGAACAGGATGTTTAAGCTAGAAGATTGAAGGTTAGAAAATGGAGGATTGGAGGTTATAACCTGTAACCTTCCAACCTTCAACTTCCTTTTTGAAGCGATCGCACTTTTTCCTTTGTATTGGGGAAAAGCGCGATCGCTTTTTTTATGTAGCTGCTTGAACCAAATGAAAGCCTATCTCGATCCTAAACTCTCGGCACTTAACGGCACCAAATCCCCGTGTGTTGTGTATCCTAACAGCATTGGCTCATGCTGTCGGATAAACTTGCCTGTCAGTACACAGCGTTCTTCCTGCTGGGCTGTGGCGGGAACGCTGGCTCGAATATCAGACCGGGAAAATTTGGGTTTATACTCATCGGATTTTTGCTGCACGTAGTTCCAGAGGATATCTCGAATCAACGCTTGATATCCTTGATGTCCTGCGAGTTCTTTGAGTTCTTCCTTGAGTTCCCTTTCTAGGCGTATGCTGGTGACTTCCATTTCTGTTGTCGAGGTGCGTGGTAAGGTACGCATGATTTTTTCTCCTAAAGATGTGGACATAGTAATACAAGTGTAGTATATTGAAAGTCACATTCAAATTAAAACCTTCAAAAAGCTTTCCTGTGAGACACATACCTACCCGCTCCATGTCAACCTGCCATCCGAACGCCCAAACAAGTTGGGAATCGGCGGCTATTGTCGTGGAGCTTCGATTTATGGGCGATTATGGCTTACAGGGAGATTCCTGCGGGATTGATGAAAAAAATTTGGATGGCAAAAATGGTGGTAGCCTGCGGTTTGCAGAACCACAGATAAATAAACAAAGCGGGAGGTACAGGCAAAAAGTGACTGTACCTATATAGGACGAGAAGACCCAAGAGCAGTTTTCCAGCCCCCGCTTCTAAGAAAAAGAGGCGGGGGTTAATTGTATGAGGAGCCAAGTCGTGACAAGCGCAACTGAGGTGTTAAATAGGTCGGTAGTGGTATTTTCCCAGAATTACTTACCGATGAGCCGGGTGAATATTAAACGAGCGATCGCATTGATGATCAGCGGTAAAGCCGAACCGCTAAATTTTAGCGATGCAGCCGGTTGGCAAGTGCGATCGCCCAGCATAGTTATCGATGTGCCAGAACAAATCCGCTTGACGGTGACTGGCGCAGAGAGAGTCTGGCGGGTTCCCCCAGTAAATCGTAGAGAATTGCTGCGGCGAGATCATCACACCTGTCAATACTGCGGTAACACGAAACAGTTGACGATAGATCACGTCATTCCCTTATCAAAAGGCGGAAAACACACTTGGGATAACGTAGTTATAGCCTGCGAAAAGTGTAACCAACGTAAAGGCGATCGCACTCCCCTACAAGCGGGAATGCCACTTCGTACCCAGCCAAAAGCACCCATGCACCCTGCTGTTGCCTTTGCCGAACAGTTTTGGCGCGAACAGCACACTCACTCTGAGTAAAGGAGATACCAGGCAATGTTGAAATTAACATACACCGAAAATGGATTTTACTTGGAATGTCTGGCTCAATCCTTAGAGGAGTGGGTAACACTACGGGTTGTTTTGGCGCTGCGAGTTGGCACAAGTATCTCCATCGAACCCAGCACTGCTTCGTTTTTGCTCCCCGCTACTTTGCCAGAAGTAGAACAATTAGCAACTCTGGTACAGCGGGAAGGTTCTGAAATCATCGGCGTGTGTGCTTGCGATGCCGATTACATCGAAGTCTGTCTGAATGGAACTTGGATCGAGGGAGATGGGGAGAATGGCGAAGGTGTGTTTGTAGCTGCATTAAGCGATCGCACTGAATTCTTCCTCTTCAAACTCTGGCAAGATGCTCAAGCTTGTACCTCCTCCTTGAGGTAACTGTAGGGGCGCACTGCGGTGCGCCTTTTTCTTGGCAAAAGGCGTTATGTCTTCTACTATCTACATAGAACAGCGAACAGATCGTCTGGATCTATTCGGTTAGCCATGTTAGGATTCTTACTCAAGATAAACGCCCCTCCTTCAAACACGATTAGGGGAGGTTTATTTCCACGAGCATTATAAGCACCCATAGTGGAATAAGGGCTACCATACTGTCCGTATTTATTCCATACACTGCTTGCAGAATAGCGGCTGCCATAACTTCCATACTGGTTGCAAATTGACATAGCTGCACGTTGGTTACTTGAAACCACACCCAACTTCTGATCATCTGCACCCAAAATATATGCGTTGCCATCTAGATCACGAATTACATCTACAATACTGACTTGAGCTACAAGCTGCTGTTGCAACGGAACTGTTGCTTGAGACTGTAGGGGTAAAAAAATTCCACTTGTTAAGGTTGCAATTGTAGACAAAACTGCTGTTTGAAGGGATCTCATGATTATTCTCCGTAAATAACCCATCAAACTAAGTATTCCCGGTAGTGGTAAACAGGTAGTGATATTCAATGCTCAAAGCCTTGTACAGTAGGGGGTGAAAGTAGATTTATCACTACTTCTATACCACTACCGTATTCCCATTAGCAACTGAGTTCTAACGTCTGTAATTTTTAAATAGCAGCCCTAGCGATTAGAAATCGCGGCTAAACAAACCAAGTCCGCCTGCGCGGACTTGTGAAACCTGCGAAGGCAGGTTAAGTCTCGTATAGGCGCGAATTCCATTCGTCAGCCTCACCGCAAGATGACAGGCCAGATCCCCACTCCTCATCGGCGACTAGCTGCTGTCGTGTAGCGCGATCGCATATTGTGCAGCCTTGGCGATTAGAAATTGCAGCTACACAAACTTGCCTCCGCCTGCGCGGATTTTTGAAACCTGCCTATACAGGTTTTGTTTGTATAGGCGCGAATTGTATTCTCTAGCCTTAGTGCAACATATGCGATCGCCCACTCCTCATCTGCTTTTGAAACCTGCCTTCGGTAGGTTTTGTCAGTATAGGCGCGAATTCTCTTCACCAGCCTTAGTGCAACATATGCGATCGCCCACTCCTCATCTGCTTTTGAAACCTGCCTATACAGGTTTTGTTTGTATAGGCGGGAATTCTATTCGCCAGCCTGAGTGCAAGATATGCGATCGCTCTCCCCCATCCTTCAGCACGTACTACAGCTACATATATATAGATGACTTGCCCGGTTATCAGCCGTAAAACCCTGTTTTGGCAAGGCTTCTGGTTATTTTTTATATCCCAGGGAAATTCTCAAAAAAAACTTTCCCCAAACCCTTGACACTTTATGTAGTATTTATGTAGTATAAATATATTGAAAGAGAGAAGAGACAAAAACCTCTAACCCCAAAGAGTCATGGTGCTACTCTACATTGAACGAATTAATAAAGGCTGGCATCCGCCAGAATCCTTTGAATTGCCGCATCAGCCTACTTCCAAAAAACCTGAAGTAGACATGGAAAAAGCGGATAATACACACCTAATTCAAACCAAAATTGCTGAATCTAGGCGTAATATTCAACAGATTTATCACCTAGAAAGGCGGTTGTGTTTGTAACCAATTACAGTCTTTTTTCTGAACCTTGAAAACTGAATAATAAATCACCCATTTAACGATTTATACTGTGCATTTTTAATGAAGCACAGACATCTCAAGTGGGGGAAAAGCCTAGCAAGCAATGCCCCCACATTCCTGAGATGTAACACGATTGTAGTGAGAGTATTTGCTGAAATGCTGCTGAAATTATGGGGCTGTAGCTCAGTTGGGAGAGCATCGGCTTGTCACGCCGAAGGTCGCGGGATCGAGACCCGTCAGCCTCGTTCAGCAGCAATTCGGACAGTGAAAATCTGGTTGCTCTCACCACATGGCCCCATCGTCTAAGCGGCTAGGACACAGTGCTTTCAATACTGTAATACGGGTTCAAACCCCGTTGGGGCTATCGGACAATTTAGTATCTGTGCCTCTTTGCAGAGGATAAATTATCCGAACCATTAAGGTCGAGTACCCAAGTGGCTTAAGGGGGGAGTCTGCAAAACTCTTTTGCGTGGGTTCAAATCCCACCTCGACCTCTCAAAGGGAGTATAGCTCAATTGGCAGAGCAGGCGGCTCTTAACCGTATGGTTGCAGGTTCGAGTCCTGCTACTCCCACTGCCATCAAGGGAGTATAGCTCAGTTGGTAGAGCAGCCTTCTCATAAGAGGCTAGTCGTAGGTTCAAGTCCTACTACTCCTACTCAAACTCAAAGCCTCATCGTCTAGTGGTTTAGGACGCTGCCCCCTCAAGGCAGAGACGAGGAGTTCAAATCTCCCTGGGGCTATCTGGAGAGGTGGCTGAATGGTCAAAGCGCTGGTTTGCTAAATCAGTTTGGGGCAACCCATTGCAGGTTCGAGTCCTGTCCTCTCCGCCTTTTTACCTGGGTCGGCCCGCCTATTAGTTTGTGGGGCAACGGTCTGTAAAATCGTCCTTTTTTGGTTGCAGGTGCAAATCCTGCCCGACCCATTCGATTCTGGATTTTGGATTTTAGACTTTGGATTCAAAGTTCAAACCGTATGTGGGGATGGTGTAACGGCAACATCTCGATCTCCAAAATCGATGATCTGAGTTCAAATCTCAGTCCCCGCGCCTTTCATAGTGCTGTAGGCAAATGGTTTAAGCCGCTTGACTTTCAATCAAGTGATTTGCTCACTTCAAATCCCGTCAGCACTACTAATGCCCTGTAGCTGAGTGGTAAAGCAGCGAGCTGTTAACTCGATGATCGCGGGTTCGATTCCTGCCGGGGCAGTGCAGTCAAATGACTGTTTTCCTGACAACAAATGAGAGCGTAGTTTAACTGGATAAAATCTCGGTCTACGAAACCGAAGACGTGGGGGTTCAAGTCCCTCCGCTCTCGTCAACTTGGAGAGGTGGTCGAGTGGCTTAAGGCGCAGGCTTGGAAAGTCTGATTAGGTTTTACCTAACGCAGGTTCAAATCCTGTCCTCTCCGCTTTGAAACTTTCCTCAGTAGCTTAAATGGTAAGCTATTTGGGTTTTACCATTTAAGACTACCTGGAATTATGCCTACCTGTCTGTATTGCGAAAAGCAGTTTCCTGTCAAAATCGTCATTGACGGTAAACAACACAACCTTCAACGGCGGAAGTATTGCTTGGACTGTTCACCGTTTGGCAGTCGCAATACAAGGAAACTTGTTCTCGCAAAAAAGCCACCAATTGAGCATTACTGTTCGATTTGTGGGCGCTGTACAACCGCCCGAAGACGACGACGGTGCCAATCCTGCTGCACTAAAATCAGGCGTTACTTGGCTAAGTCAGCGGCAGTACAGTACCTCGGCGGCAAATGTCAGCGCTGCGGTTGGGAAGGAGCGCTTCCAGCTTATGAGTTCCACCACCTAGATCCCAATAGCAAGGACTTTGCTATTGGAAATGTAGCCAATCGTAAGTGGGAGCTAATCAAGCAGGAACTTGATAAGTGTGAGCTACTTTGTTCTAACTGTCACAGGATTGAACACAGTAAACATGATCAAGTTCTTATAGCGGAAGCTGCAAGGTACAAAGGTCGTCTTTTAAGGGGAGATAGCTGAGATGGTTTTAGCACTTGCCTGAAAAGCAAGAGACGTGGGTTCAACTCCCACTCTTCCCATTTTTCAATGCCGGGTAGACGAATTGGTAAAGTCCTCCGCCCCTGAAGCGGAAGTCATGTAGGTTCAAGCCCTACCCCGGCAGCCATTCATTGGGGAGTAGGCGACGTTGGCAAAGCCACCTGATTTTGACTCAGGATTTCGTAGGTTCGATTCCTGCCTCCCCAGTTCTGCTCTCTCGTTTTGATTAGAGCAGCTAAGTAATGCTCCTGTAGCCCAATCGGAAGAGGCAGCAAGCTTAAACCTTGCGCGTTGCTGGTTCAAGCCCAGCCAGGAGTATTAACGGGATGTAATTCAGCGGCTAGAAGCCATGCTTTGGGAGCATGGAGTCGCAGGTTCAAATCCTGCCATCCCGATATGCCCCTGTAGCCCAATCGGAAGAGGTGCCGCACTTAGAATGCGGAGGTTACTGGTTCAAGCCCAGTCAGGGGTATTGGTGCGATGCGGGTGAAGTAGCCAGGGTAGGCTTGGAGGTCTCATAAGCCTCTTATCAGCAGGTTCAACTCCTGCCCCCGCCACCAAAATGCAGGTGTGGTGCAATGGCAAGCATAGAAGTTTCGTAATCTTCTGATGCGAGTACCCTTCGGGAACGCTTCGCGAACGACTCTCGCCGCCTGCTTCGGTGCAGATGTGGTGTAAGTGGCAACACAAGGGCATGGTAAGTCCTCGATGTGGGTTCAATCCCCGCCGTCTGCTCTTTGAATAATGCAGGTGTGATGTAACAGCAACATGAGGCTCTTGTAAAGCCTTCTTGCGAGTGCAAATCTCGCCTCCTGCTCTCAAGCGGATATGGTGCAATGGCTAGCATCTGAGTCTTCCAAACTCACGATACGGGTACTCTTCGAGAACGCTCCGCGAACGAGTCCCGTTATCCGCTCTTTCAAATATGCGGGTGTGATGTAGCGGCTAGCATCTGAGTGCGCCACACTCAGCGCGAGGGTTCGAGTCCCTCCACTCGCTTACGTAGTCCTGTAGCTCAGTCGGGAGAGTGCCTCTCTTACAAAGAGGATGTCACAGGTTCAAGCCCTGTCAGGACTACCAATCATGGGAGTGTAGCTCAATGGATAGAGCAAGGAGCTTCTACCTCCGAGGTTGTGGGTTCAAGTCCTACTACTCCTGTTGAAAACAAGATAAAAGGAGGTTGCCTTCTTCTGTAATTAATTGAACGAGATATGCGATAAGCCTAACGGCATGCTTCGCTAACGCATCGCATCTTGCGTGACCCAATCTTTAGAGCCTACATACTTTAGTACGAAAGGAAAAGTAACGCTGTTCTAAGACAGTGGGCGTTTGTAAACGAGGAGTGCGAAGAACCCGGCAGGTTGGCTTAAAGGTAGCCATCCTTTAAAGAGTGTGTAACAACTCATCGGCGGAGTCCCTCTAGTAACTGAGAAAACGTAAATTGCTCTTTTAACTTGCACGCGAGAATGCGATCGCATTCAACAAAACAAAACACGGGTCTGTAGCTCAATTGGCAGAGCGTCTACCTTGCAAGTAGAAAGATGTCAGTTCGATTCTGACGAGTATCCACCAAATTTAGGGGTCATAGCTCAATTGGTAGAGCGCTTGTTTCGCACGCAAGAGGTCAGGAGTTCGATTCTCCTTGACTCCATGATGGTGTCTGAAGCCAAAGCGATCGCGGCGCTTGCTTGTGAGGCAAGCCATAGCGGGTTTGAGTCCCGTCAGACACCCTCAAGGAAGGTGCCGCCGAGTGGACGGCAAGCGGTCTTGAACACCGTGGTGCGGCTAATAACCGTAGGAGTTCGATTCTTCCACCTTCCTCCAAGCTTGGACTCTCAGGTGGCATTAGTTTCCTGGTGTGCTTTACAGGAAGATGCTGCTAAATGGACGGCAACCAGTATGGAGGGACAGATAGATTGGCGAATGTGGGAAGTGCTGGGATTTGCCGGGAAGTGTTGTGATGCAAGGCTTTTAGCCTCTTGAGAATTATTTCTATTAGACAAATAGTTTGGCAAATCATGTCATGTCAATGACAAATAGTTTGGCGAATCATGAAACGCTCATAGTGCAAAGGGTTGCGATTTTAGGTATAAGATTAATTCTCAATAATGCTTGAATATGACAAATAGTTTGGCGAATCTGACTCGGATATTGACTATATAAGTTAAGTTGGTACTACAGTTTTTAAGTTATAAGCAATTTAAAAGATAAAGCATTTTCTTTGTTTGTTTAGGAGTTTAGAAGCAAGGAGAAAAGTAAATATATAATCTTATTGACGTTTACCGGAGAGTAGCTAGGAGAACTAGCTAGGCTACCTGTGGATCTGTCAAATAATCAATAGGATGTATAGACCCTGCCCCTTGGTGGGGTTTTATTATTTCGGCATGGACGGACAGCAACTCTATCAATTCCAGGGGATAGTGACTATTTCCTGGAAGATGGTAATTTTACAGGCGCACAAAATGGCTCTTAAAATGGATGAAAGCCTTACGGGATAATCGTTTTGCAGGCGCACAAATTTATAATTTTTGAATCGCGGTTTAAAAATTAATGATCAGGCATTGGTTCACAAATTGGGGCAAAACACAACATTAGGAAAATTGTCCAGTGATTTTCCTTTAAGCGCCCAGTTTTGGCGGGTTGCCAAAAAGAAAGGTCTGACAGTTCAAATCCTTGCAGTCAGATGGTTTTACAGGTTGGGAAATTCTTGATCGAGAGATTGATTTCAGGCAAACAAAAAAACCGCTGCGCAGTAATAAGCAGCGGTTTTTTTGTTTGGTTTTATTATCTTTAATCTTCAGTAAATTTGATGCCACAGCACAGTCCGAAGCCGAAGCCTAGTAACATACCTTTGCTTGGGTATTTTGGCTGGATTAATAGAGTCATAAAGCCGAAGGCGCAACTAACTGCCATTGTCTCTACTGTCACACTTTTGATTCTTTTGCGAACTCTACGATTCATTATTATTCTCTTTCTCAATTCTTCTCAGGCGTATGTTTAGCTTCCATTGCTCTTAGCAGTCCCTCCAAAATGATGGGAACAACCCCACCTTCGTCTGTTATGCAGTGCCAGTAATCCCACTGCGGCGGTAGCGGCTTGCATAACATCCAGCCCAAGTATTTAGTAGCTTCCAACAAGACAGGATGGTCTGGGTTCAACGGCACGGGTCTTGGATTGCTCTGCAATTCTGAAACTAGACGAGAACCATCATCTGGTTGCTCTTTTATGTCTTTCAGCTTGTGTAAATAGGCGATTATTTCTGCTGGACTCATCGGACTATAATTCTCTTCTCCAGTGGTTGTTAATTGCTTCTGCGGATTTCCGCATGAACTGTGAAATAAGATCGCGTTTCCGTAGTCTTATTTGACTAAAGATGCTTTCAGTAAAATAAGAACCCTGCTCAAAGGCAGGGTTCTTATTTTCTGTATTACTGTGTTTTAAAGGACTGGGGCTTCTCTCAATACATCGTAGGCTGCTGGTTTGGAGATGCCACCGCGAATTTGCTCCCCAAATTTATTTGTGAATAAAATGTACTTTGTCCAATAACGCACCACGGCATTATCAGAAGGACGCACTAGCTCATATTCAAAATCATTTACGACTTCTCCTTGCTCCAAGCGGTTGCAGAGGGAATCAAACTTCTTCATCGTAGGATCGGCACCCCGCCAAGACTTCAAGTAATCGTAATTATGAAATTTGGAAGGTGTCCACTGTTCGCCATCTTTGCTACTACCAGCTCTTTTGGCGTTTAGGTTGTCTGAAGTGAAGAAGCATCTGTTTGGATGCTGGGATTTTGTGTGCCAGGTCAAAATAACTATATTTCCGTTAGATTCTTCCTCGGCGGCAAACTCTAGTAGTTCTATTTGAGAAGTTTGAATTATAGAGCCGGAATCCTTTAACTCTATGATTGCGCTCTTTTTAGAGCCTGCCTCGCCTGCTTCTTGGGTTTGGGCATATCTCACTGGAATTTCGTGAGGGCTTCCTCCGTCTCCATTCCATCGCACTACTACCGTGTCAAATTCTTGTTCTAGTTCCTGGGATTTTTCCTTCCCCCATTGAGCTACTTGCTGCCAGCAACGCCTTAAGCCGAGTGCGTGTAATTTATCCTGAGCGTAAAGCACTAACTCGTTTTCGGATGAAATTTCTTGCTGGCACCGAGATATGAAAAAGTTAGCATCCATTTTCTTGCTTCTCCTGATGGTGATAGTGTTTGTGTCCAAGCTTTTCTACGATGTCGGGCTTTAAGCCTAATGCTCTGGCGAGTCCGATGATTTCTTCGGGTGTTGGGTGTTCGCCGTCTGCATTTCTAATCTCAATTATTCGCTCTACTGGAAGGAAGGCTTGTTCAGCAATGAAGCTGAGGCTCCCTTTGGTGTCGATCAACTCTTGCAGAGATATTTCGGTCATCTCTCGGTGGGACAATTGCCTGAGCCATTCCTCCATCTTTCCGGGCTTAGGGCTGGGCAGCCCCAGATTTTCAATCGCCTCCCATAGTTCAGTTGCTGTAGCGATCGCGTTCCGGATCAACGAGCCGATAGATTGAGCTGGGTCTTTCGCCCACTTTTTTAATGTTGGTCGCCAGCCTCTAAGGTCGATTGTGATTCTATCTTCTGGATCTTTCCTTCCCTCTTTCGCCATATGTTCACCGTTTTTCACCACTGTAGCTTGATTTGGTGCTATCAAGTATTTATGGTGAATGATGGTGAAACATTAGAGTAAATGGTGAACGATGGGAAAACGTAGAAATTTTGAACTAGCGAAAGTAATTCTAAGTCTACCAGAAATAAATCCAGCCTCTTACTGCGCTCGGTATTCTTGGCTTTGCCCGGAGGAATGGGGAGCTAGAAGAAACTATGCTAACCTGCTGCATCGGTTGCTGTTTGGTGCTTACAGCAGTTCGACCATTGAGAGGAAGTGGGGGATTGGGCTTGTTGATATTCCTGTACTGGCGAAGCTACTCCTTAAGATTCATTATGCTCTAAGCGTAATTGAAGACGCTTACCCCGACCTCGGTTTCAAGTTGCAGCAGGCAAAAGACCGTGATCGTGATTTGTTCATTAATGGTGAATAGTGGTGAGACATATAGACCAATGGTGAAGCTTTTCTTGACCCCGCTAGTCGGGGTTTTTTATTGTCAGTGTGTCGAGAGCAAACAAAAGGAACCTATGAAAATCGATGAGCTAAACACCACTGGACTTGACGTAGATCCAGGCGACGAGGATGAGACGGATGAAAAGGAGGATGACGAAGACTTAGACCCAGACCAACTCTAAGTGACTAATCATCTGCCCTCCCTTGGGGGCAGATGTAGGAGAAAAAAATGTTTAGTGTTTTCTTTGCAATTCTGACTCTACTACTTCCGGTATTTCATTTAGCTGGGTTCACCTTCACCGCAAAACACATCGACGGCACGGGGACAAGTTCGCCAGATAAGAGCGGCGAACACCCACGAAGACCCTAGTTCAATCAACAAAATAATTTTCACCTAGTCGGCTTGTTGAGCCGACTTTTAAAGACCATTCAGTAGCTACCACCGCTCACTTAATAGCACGATACGAACCCATCATGGCAACCACCAAAGAAATCAGACAAAACTTAGTATTCGCGCCTGGGCATGGCTTTACTAAAATTGCTCTCGGCGAAGAAGCGACTCCAGAGCAGAAGCAGCAGGCAATTTTCCCCAGCATAATTCGCCCTTGGCCCTCTACGAATGCGCCTAAGCTGGACGATCACACGTACTTGGTCGAAGTGTCGGAGAGTTCAAACCCTGATCTGCATGGACAAGTCCGACTCATAGGGGAGCAAGTTAAAAATCTCGGCACCGATACCATCCGAACATTCGCGAGAAATTCAGATAAGTTTTCTTCGCGGATTGCCCCGTGGTTGGCGTTTGCATCCCTATCAACTAACATTCCGCCCGGAGTTAAGAACTGCGAAATAGCGGGTGTTGTGCTGTCGATGTTGCCGCACCCAGATTTACATGGAGACATTTACCGTCAAGCATTGGCGGGAAAGCATAAAATTCGGCTGCACCGGAAGGCTGGAGTTGTGGATGTTCAACTCAATTGGACTAACCCAGAGGAACAAATCCAGATTTTCCAAGAGGGTGCTTATGGTTTCTATTACTGCCGAGCGCAAAACTTGTTCGGCAAGATGTACTCAAAGGCTTTGTATGTGTCCCAAGATACTGGGATGAACACCGCTATAGTCTGTGTTCAGGATGCTCAAGGCGAGATTCTGAAAGTCCGAGTTTTTGAGGACTCCGGCGCTGTGGGGCTGGCGGAAAATATTAAATCAGATCCGAGGCTGCGGCAGCGGGTTGGCGGTGATTGTGACTCTACTGTTTTAGTTGACGCTTTCTCATCTCCAGATCCGCAGTTTGTTTATGGAGAAGGTGGATGCGGGATTAAATTTGGCGACATTTTCCCCTCATGCCGTGAGCAGTGGGAGTCTTCTATTGACTCTATGAGGAACGAAGTCCTATCTAAAAAACAACGTCCTTCTGTGGCGTTTATCACCCTGTTGGGCGGAACCAGCCACCACTACGAGAAAGAAGATCCCTTAATTCTGCGCTTGCAACATCCCCACGATCCACAGAGGGCGGACGTTGAAGGGCTGCGGATTTATGCGATAGAGAAAGGACTGATTCAGGAGTAATTAGGTAATGAAACGGGAACAAATTTCGAGTCGTTTGATAAATCTATCGGGGGACATTAGCCCTGGCTGTAGCAAAGGGTCGGCTGAATCTCGCCATATTGCAACCATTGTGGGGATTTTAGGGCTGTGCTTGTCGAATACAAAGCCAAGAGACAAGGTTCTCCTGAATTACCTAAAAGTGCTTGAGGATGAGATGTTAAAGAACACATCCAGGTTCAGACACCGAGGTGGTGATTGAAGTTAATAGGTCATTAATAAAAACGGGTGCGGCCCTTCACTGCACCCGTTACTAAGGGAGAGATCAATGGCAAGTAAAGAAACGGTGAAATGTAGGGTCTGGCAGGAGAACTATCACAGAGTTGAAGCGCTGGCTGACAAGCTGGGCTGGCATACCCCGCACGGGAAAAACCAGATTCTGAATTTAATGCTCAAAATCGCCGAGGATGCTATCAATAGCGGCGCTGTTGATTTAAACGCTCTACTTCTTGGCGGTTCTCCGCAAGTCAAAGCAGTAGAGAGAACAAATTCTCCAGTCCGGGCTTCTAAACCTGTCGCGGTTCCAAGTCCGCCGAGAGAGTTGGGCGAAGACGACGATGAGGAAGAAGTATTTATCAATCCCCTCTATAACCCATCCTCTTCACTGTGGGAAAAGAAGGCGGGATAGGAGCGAGATACATAGTAGCGCTGTTGAAGATACAGCAGAGCTACCAAAGGATTCAACAGAGACACGCTCGGTCACTCTACAAGACACAACCGAGCTACTGACGTACCAGGGAAACATTACCAACTATTTACCATGCACTACCGGAAAATCTGGGCTGATGCTCCGACGCACAATCAGCCTAATCTAGTCGCACATCGCCCTTCACCACTACAGCGCTTTATCAAAGAAGTTTTCTGCGAGGCGCGAGTCTGGATTGCGATCGCAGAAGGGGTTATCTCCAGGGCGGCCGACACCGTGACCGCAGCCCTAGCCGCCAGTCCTACTGATGATTACGCTTACGATCCGCTCTACCTGTTGCCTTGTTGAAGCTGTTTAACTGTTGCGCTGTTGAAGCGCGAAAAGCTTCCAGATCAAGGTATTCAGCCACCAAACACCTCAACTAAACACCATGTATTTGCAGCAATGGAGACTTTTATCTGAATATCGAAAGCGCCTGATTGTGGTGGCAGGGCTTTTGGGTTTGTTCGTGCTTGGGATTGGAATCGCGTTCCTGTTGACCTCACTCCGCAATGCTCCAAGCGAGGGAGAGAAACTTTGGGAGGCAGAACACGGTGCCAGGGTGTTGTTTGTTCAGGAAGTTGCAGAGTTTGACTACACCTGGAAGCCAAACGCGGCGGCGATGGGGCTGCTGTGGCAGAACGAACTCAATCACGCAACGAGTCTGCGCGAACAGGTGAAGAACGACCCCAAGACTCCTGGCACCGATTGCTATGAGAAGTTATCCGTGAGAACAGCGGATGCTTGTGCGGATTTCCTCACAGCACGGGCATTCAAAAAGCTGTCGAAGGCGATCGCTTCCTCAGACAGTGAAACTGTGATGGTGAAACTCACCAAACGCGATCGCGTGGCCCTGGCGCTTCTGGAAATTGTCAGCGCTGACTTGAGCCGTTACCAGGAAGCATCTTTTGCAGTTGAATTGAATCCGACAGCTTTACTCAAGCGATGGATGGCATTAAGCGAACTACGCATCCCCCGGCAGATTACTGATTCCGCTTCCTTCGAGGAGCTTACGAGACAACTACTTGACTACTTTGGGAAATAATCATGGGTGTGGGAATAGCAAAATTTATTCTGGCTTTTGTAATTGCGCTGGGCGCGATCGCTTCTACGCCACCCAAGAGCAATGATTTCACCAAGCCGAAAGCTAATGATTTTTCTGGGTTGCTGTGGTTTGCCAGTATCAGCTTAGTTGTCTGGGGTTCGGTTGATATTCTGTTGCCGCCCAAAGCCAGTCAGCGACCAATGCCAGAGGAACCAACACCCACGCCCGTCGCACCTATTCAGCCCTATCCTTCAGATCGCCCATCGCTCTACGACACCATCAGGGATGAAATGCTGAATTCCCAAACTCCAATATCCAATCCCCAATCCCCAACGCCTAATCCCCAAGTTCAAACTTCTTCAATTCAACGCCAGGTGCCACTGCCTCAAGCTCCGAACATTACGCCCCAAGCTGCGAACATTACACCTGAGCTGCCAAGTTCCCGCCCACCTCTTCAGTCTGAGGAAAATTTATTTGGCAGTCCCCGCAGCGTCTACGGCATCGCTCCCAGCGGCACAGGCAAAAGCACCCACCTCCGCTATGAGTTAGGCAAGCTGTTCCGCAATGTTCCAGGCGCTCTTGTCGAGATTCTAGAAACTAAAGGCGACGACTGGAACGGACTAGAGGAGATTCCTGGGGTCGTTACAACTGTTGGTATGAGCAACGTGCAAGAGGCAATTAAGTTTCTTGAAAGGGCCATGCGGATGGTTGAAGAGCGTCAGTCCTTGCCCGAATCAACCATTGAAAAGCTACGGGTTGAGCAGCCAGCTTGGTTTGTGATCGATGACCATTTCGGAGTCCGCAAGCTCATATCAACTTATGATGCGAAACTCCTGAAGAAGTTTGATGATCTGATTCAGTACGTCGTCACCGTAGGGCGCAGTTTGGGCGTGAAGCTGGCAGTCTTCACCCAAAGCCCCAACCTCAAAGCTTTGGGAATCGACGACGCTGAGGTACGCAAGAGCATCATTCTCTATTTCTATGGAAGAGAGAAGGCAAAGGGTCAAGAGCAAGGCGATAGCTACTTCCGGGAGGATGAGTCTTCCGGGTTTGCCGCGATTACTAATGTTCTATTCCGGAACGCGGCAATTATTGATGATCCGGAAGTACGCGATCGCTTAAAGTCCCAGCTCCCCGCGATTAAAGAATATTGTCTGTCTAGTGGGCAAGGCGTGTTGATGAAAGCCTCCGGGATGGGTGGTTACTCGCTGCTGCCTGAATACAGTCAGATGTTGGCTGGCGCGGAGATTCCAGCAGAGGTGCTTCAGAAGTCATCCCAGCAGCCATTACCTCAGTCTGAAATCCCCGCGCCTGTCGCTGAGTTGCCTCTTGAAGCCTTGCTCAAAGCGGAGTTGGAGATGCGGCAGGCGCGGACAAATTTGGAATGTCAAATGCCGCCGCACCTGGACGCGATTCTGTCCGTTGCTCAGGCCAGAAAGAGATCAATTAAGGCTCGTGACGTTCAAATGGCGAACAAAAAGGCTACTGAATCGCTCACGCCGCAAGACATTCGCCTTTGTTTCACCACCCTAGAGAACTGGGGATATGGCAAATGTGACGGAGAAGGCGATCGCATAAGTTTTTGTCTCAATGAATTTTTGGAGGATTAAACAATGCCTACAGATAAAAGTCGCGACATTGATATTGAACCAGATGAAATCGTTGCCCGTGCCGCTTGCAGCATGGTGCAGTCTTTGCAAGACCAAATCGACTCCAGAAACGAGATGGCAAGAGAGGCGATGAAGCGCCAGCGCCAAAACCTGAGTATGCAGCATATGTTTGGGACAATTGGGCTTTTAAAGCAAGCTTTCCCAGAATATTTGGGAACTGTTGAACAGCCTGGGACACTAGAGGCAACCTATACAACTGTTCCCACTCCCAAAGAGGATGATTCGAGCAAAGAGGCGCTTTATCAACTCAAATTAATAATCGCTTTCCTGCTGGGAATCATCGTTTGTGGTTTGATTGGCGGTTTTATGATGTGGCGCTCCTCTGGCGATGAACCAGCGCACTCAAACGCTTACAGCAGCGAGATAGAGGAGGCACGAAGGGCAGGGGAAAACATGAAGGGGAAGTTTAATAACCCATGATTAAATTTCGCCTGTACGACAAGCTTGTCGGCTTTGGGTTGGTTGCAATTCTCGGCTTAGTCTTTGTTCCTGAGAAGATGCCGAAATCGTTGGTTTATGCCGCGAACAATATACGGCCGCAACCAAAGGGTAAATGTAAATCAAGCCTTACTTTATCTGAATGGATGCGGGTGAATCAGCTGATTAATGCGAAAGCATCCTACAAAGAATTTGAATCTGTGATTGGGAAAGGTTGCGTTGTTGATAAGAAGAAAGTCAAGTCTGCGACCTCCCCAAAATCTCTGGAACTGAGATTCGATACTCAAGGCAAGAGGAGACAGAAGTGAACAGAACCGATTTGAAACGGCTGAGGGAAGCCGAAGATTCTCTGACTCCAGAACAGCGCTATCAGGCAATTTATAAAAGATACAACACCGAAAAACGGGAGGGATTAATCAAATCCCTGTTTGGTAAGCAGGCTAAACCTCAAAAAACTTCCGCTGTTTCCCTTCCTTCCTCTGAACAAAAACCTTTAACTTCCGCTGAACTTTTTGAGCAACAAATAGAAGGATTAATTGGGAGTTTCGCAGGGAAGAAGGTCAAGGGCGCGGCGATTCCCCCGGTGGTCGCATCCGACCCCAGAAAAGCTTATCGGCGCGGGTCTGCATTAGTAGCACTTATGGCGCTTATGGCAGTTGGATCGCTGGGGACAATTTGGATCTCAGCTCCGGATACCATCACTATTTTCCGGCTACTGCCCAACCAGGAGAAACGCCAACAGCAGCAAATTAAAAGTGAACCTGGCAAGATTAAACACCTGCTATCAGGGAAGCTTGTCAACTCCCGCAAAATCCGAGTGAGCGGCTGCAATATTACCGATATCAAGCGGTTCCGGTTCCGGCATCCGGTGAGCGGCTTGGCTCGGTGGCATAACGGTATTGATTTGGTCTGCCCAAGGATGCCGCACCCCATTTATTCCCCGTTTGACGGCACCCTAAAGGTTCTCCGTCCCGCCAACTCTGGTGGCGGTGGTCTGGTAATGCGGGTTACATCGCCCGATGGTTGGATGGTGCAAATTATGCACGCGCACTCATCTATCAAACCGGGGAAGGTGAGGATAGGTCAGGAAATCGGCATGGGGGGTGCCACTACACAGCCCAATATGGGCAAGGCAACCGGGCCGCATAGCCATGTTGAAATAGCAAATATCAAAGGCGGCCGCCGCCGCTACTATACCCCCAGCGTCAACTTGCTAACGGCGATTTTGGAGGGTAAGGGCAAATGACGCTCAAAAAACACCTTCCTAATCGATATCAGATTGTAAGTGGCGTTTGCTTGGCGGCAGCAGGCTGGCTATTTTTCAACACCGCGCCAAAGCTGCTAGTAGTTCTAGAACGTGCGGAAATCCTCACACCAAAATTGAGTTCCCCACCTACTCGCATGGAGGTTATCAGGGAACAAGCCTTCCTAGATACTCTCGCCACCGCCGAGGTCGGAACTGTTGACCCTGAAGGCTACAGAAGAATTGTTTTTCGCGGTAAGGTTAAAAATTTTGCTAGGCACCCAAGAAAGTTGGAGTGCGGAATCATAGGTGGAAAGCGTGTTTGCTCTACGGCAGCGGGGCGATATCAGGCATTAGATATCACCTGGTCGAGGATTGCCGCAAAGCTGAAGCTGAGGGATTTTAGCCCGAAGTCTCAGGATAAGTTTGCCATTGAGTTGATTAGGGAGAAACGGGCATTAAGGGATGTAAGGGCGGGGCGATTTGATAGAGCGATCTGTAAGGTCGGGGGGGTCTGGGCATCTCTGCCATGCAATACCTATAGGCAGAATCCGCGATCGCTCTCAGCTCTGAGAAAAATTTACAACCAGCGGGTTGAGTTCTATCTGAATTTCTACCGCCGCCGTGGACAGGAGGTTCGCTAGTGGCATCAGGGAAGACTCACGATATCGTCACCGCTTACACCGGACACGTTGTTTGGTTTGTTGGGGTTATTACCACCTGCGCCGAAGGAAGTCGTGACGCTCTTTACCCAGCCGCCATTACAGCCGGATATCTAATTGGCGGCTGGCTACTTTCCCCCGATTTGGATTGCTATCCTGCGGTGTCGAATCCCCTGAAGCGGTGGGGTTGGTTCCGAGTGATTTGGTTCCCGTACCGGAAAGCTGTAAAGCACCGGAGTTGGATTTCCCACACTTACGTTGTGGGAGTAACTTTGCAATTAATTTATTTAGCTTTAATGCTGCTGCTAATTTATTGCGTTTTATTCGGCTTGCTTTCCGTAGTCGTTTCACTGCCCACGCCAAAGGATGCCCTGGTGTGGGGATTCGGGTTAATTGAAAGCAACTCCGCTATCTTCCTATCCCTCTGGATAGGTTTGATTATGGGCAGCGCTTCCCATTTAGTTCTTGACGGAATTGGATTAAAAAAATGAGGGGACAATAATGAAACTACCATTGAGCAACGCTTACGATGCTTACCTTAGAGGGACAATCACGGTTAAAGAGTGGAAGAGGCTATCTAGAGATTCAAATTTATCGTTAGCTACAAGCACTGTTGGTATGGGCGTTATTTATTTGCTCAATCCTGCACTAGGAGTAACTGTGTTTGCTGGAACACTTTTAGCTTCGGTCTTTGACGAGTATGTTGTACAAGCGAGTAAGTATAGAGAATCTGGATCGGATATCCAGATTGAGGATTTAGAAGGAGTTGATACAACTTACCGAGTGGCTTATTTAAAAGGGGATAGGATCGTCCCCTTAACCGAAGAGCAGGTAGAAGCATTACAAGAACTCAAAAACGAGTTCATTAATTTGGAATATACGCTTTTTTAGAATCGGAACCACAACCCAGATGAAAGTGCCTGGAATAGAAAAGCTGTTTTGGGTTGGTGTGATTGCAGGGCTTTATCTTTATCCAGTGCCGCAATCAACCAACAAACCCCAAGCGAAAAGTAGAGGAAAGGAAACGATCGATTATTTTCTGGAAGTCGCTATGGGGAGTGAGTACGAAGGTGCCAGCCCCACGATTAAGAAATGGGAGAGCGATATAAGGATTAAGGTTATTGGTTCGCCGACACCTGAAGACCGGAAGACTTTACAGGTGGTGAATCGTGAGCTTAACAGCTTAATCTCTTCTATTGAAATAAAACTTGTGGAGCAGAATCCCAGCCTGGAAATTTATTTTGTTCCGGTTTCACAATTTGCTAAGTACGAGCCAAATTATAAGCCGTCAAACTATGGCTTCTGTTGGGTTGGCTGGAAGGATGATGTCATCTATAAGTCAAGAGTTTTAATTTCTACAGTTGGAATCACCCAGAAGGAACGCTCTCACCTTATCCGTGAGGAGCTAACTCAAGCTTTGGGGCTGATGAAGGATTCTGATAGATACGCAGAAAGCATATTTTATGCTGGCTGGACTGACTCAACAAAATATGCTGAGATTGACAAGGTTCTTATTCAAATGCTTTACAGTCCAGGGGTTAGCCCTGGTATGAATAAAGCGCAATTACTCGAAGCATTTAATTCTGGAGGGCAAAATGGGACATAAATTTCACGCTTGCTCATGTGAAGAAGATGGGTTTAAATTTCCTAGCAAGTTGGAGCGGGACACCTATTCGCAATTGAAAAGGTTGCATGACAAAGGGGTTATAACTAACCTCTTCCTTCAGCATACTTTTCAGCTAAAATCAAATTCAGGAAAGGTAATAGGTAAGTACGTCGCTGATTTTGTTTGTGTCTTACCTAGTGGAGAAAAAATAGTAATTGAGTCGAAAGGAGTTGCTACCGCAGTTTGGCGACGCACTCGGAAGCATTTTATCGCTGACTTTCCAGAATATAGATTGATTGAAGTACGCGATCACTCTCAGTTCCCTTTGGAGTTTTGAAGCCATGAATGACAATTTTTTACCCAACAGCTACGAACCACCCAAAGCAGCTTCTGGTTTATTCTTTAAGCTTCTAGGCGGTGAAAACCGCATCCGAATTTTGGATAAGCCTGAGATGGGCTATCAATACTGGAATGAAAATAATAAATGTGTGTACTTACGTGAACGCCCTGCTGTCCCGCCAACCAACATTCGCAAAAAAGGTGGAGTGCCTGAGAAAATTAAGCATTTTTGGGCGATGCCTATTTGGAATTATGGAACAGAACAAATTTGCATTTGGGAAGTCACCCAGTCCACCATTCAAAGTGCGATTATGGCTCTCAGCCGAAGCGAAGATTGGGGAAGCCCCATTGGCTATGACCTCAAAATTATCAAAACGGGCGAAAAGCTAGAAACCGAATACAATGTTATCCCCGTTCCCCCTAAGCTGCTCTCCAAAGAGATAGAAGAAGCGTGGAAAAAGAGCAAAGTAAAGGTTTCGACACTGTTTGCTCCGACCGAAGTTGAATGGGAGGAAGACTACCAGGCAGAAGATGAGGAGTTGAACTATCAAGAGATATTTCCGCAGCCTCCGTCTCCTCGTACAGCCGCTGCGCCTCCTTTGGTGTCTTATTCAGCTCCGAGTCCGAGGCGATCGCATCCCGCGCAACTTACACGCGATCGCTTGATGGAGATATCACTTCAGGAATGTAAGCGTGTCGGGTTGACCAGTAGAGCCGATGGGTCAAGGTATTTGCAGTCTAAGTACAAGAAGAACACCAGGCAAGAACTTTCTGATGAGGAGCTGTTGGAGTTCGTGGGATTCTTACAGTCCCAGCCCAGTGCAGTCCGTTGAGGTTTCTGCGGAATTCCGCACGATTAATCGTTCTTAAGGCTGATAGTACGCTGAAATTTTATTGTTGCTGGAGCGTCGCCGAGGGTGATTCCTCCAGCTTTAGCTAGAGTGGTAAGCCGTTCCGATAGCTCTTCTAGCTGGATTCTATGGAACGCGATCGCACTCCACTTCGGCGAGACTCCAGAAATTCTGCCGCCAGTTTTAGCCATAGCGATAAAAGTGCTTAAAAGCAAATCGAGGTAGGACACTCTCAACGTCTCAAATCCTTGCAGAACAAGAAAAAAGTGTTTTAAAGCAAATTGGGAGTATTAAGGCATGAGTGAGGAAGAGATTTACACTAAGACTTGTGCTTCGTCCGATCCTGAGCGGGATTTTGCAAACATTTCTATTTTCACTTTAAATAATCGAAATCCAAGCGCAGAGTATATTTGAATTGCAAGTTACCAGGTGGATTATCAAGGCGGTGATGTGATTGGAGCTGCTAAAACTATCGGCAAGGCTATACATCTTATTCGTATGTGGCTTAGCAATAATAGCTATGCTGATGAACTTCAAGTAACCGAAATAGAGCTTTATTAATAAACCATGTAACTTAAAAGCAAAACCGGAGACAATAGATCAACGGCAAAATCTATCTCTCCGGCACACTTATGAGCGTTAAGTTTCTGAGTATTATTATAGTTTCATTTGTTCTAGTTGTTGGTTGTTCTCGGCGTGATACGTCCACCCCAGCGGCAACTCTACAAGGTCACTGGGTTAGTGATAACAAGCGATCGCATTGGTGTTTCGATGATGGCACCATGTATGTCTACGATGCTGTAGAGGATAAATTGGTTAAAGACTTCTACGCTATCTTGTCTCAGTCGCCCAAGTCGCGGTCACTTAATTTTAAGTTTGGTGAGGGGAAGGGTTTTGAAATGTTGATGGTGTTTTCCCCTGATGGGAAAGCAGCTCAAGCCGTTGAACCATTAACTGATACTACTGTGTTTAACTTTAATTATGCAGGGAATGACGTGAAAACTTGCGGAGCCAAGTCGAATTAACTGCTTTAAGCTATTTTTATATGGAGAGTCAATCCGCCTATTTAGGGATTAAAATTGACTTTTACTCCGTAAAAATAGCAGGAAATAGCCAAAAACGGTTTATGTCTCGCTCTCAATCTCCCCTGTGTACTGAGGTATTAGATTACTTCATAGCGCTTTGCGAATCTGAAGTAATTTCAACGTGTCAGATTTATCGAGAGGAATCAGAAACAGGGATTGTTTTGGTTGTTGATTGTCCCTCTAAGGTTGTGACTGAAAAACTTTGGGATGAGAGGAGTTTATTAGTCTCTGCGGCCCACTTGCTAGGATTAGCGGAAAGGATAATACTGAAGATGAAAGGATGCCGTTACGGATCAGCATCCTTTGCTGGTAATTCACTAGACTTTTCAGAAAAGGTAGAACCACATACCATGTTATCTCTAATCCTGCCTCGCGCTCAACGTCATGCCGCTTTGCTGGAAGCTGTCGGCGCAGGTGCAGTTACAACAACTTTACACGACAGCAGTCAAGACAGTGACTTCACTTATTTAGATGTATATGCGCCCTTGCCAGAGCGTCTGAATAAGCCTAAGAAAGAAATGATAGGACAGCCTCTTTCCTTGATTGACCCTCGGATCTCGGAGCCTCGGCGACACTACATTAAACGAGCTTTGGCTAACGGACAGTGTGAGAAATATAGCTATAGCTATGAAGACTCTCACCTTTGGCATTTTGAGGTCACACTAGCTCCTTTGTATGGCACTGAAGAACTCATTGCCATCATCCGTGATACTGCATCTTGGCAGCTAGGTCATTGGGTAAATCGCAGGACAAAATCCGAATAATTGTCTAGCCGTTTTGAAAATTACAATTAGTTTCTGCCTCTTCACAAGGGGCAGATTTTTTTTGGTTTGATAGGGCTTTAAGCCATTCCTCTTCTGAAAATATGGATTCATGAGGATCTACCAATTCTCTAATAACCCGTAGTTCTTCATCATGGGGAATAACTTCCCCTCTAAATATTAATTCAAGCTGCTGGAAAGACATATCTGCCGTCTCCTTGAGACGCATCTCTCCTAGTTGAAATTCTATTTCTTGCAAAGTGACTTGTCTGCGATGCAAACACTCGTTTATTAAATCTTGAATAGTAGTAGTAGACACTTTCCCTTTCCCTTTTTGCTCCCCATTACCGAACGCCAACAACGCACGATTCTTGCTCACAATGTTGAGGGGTCGAGATACCAGTGCCATTGACAGCAGTTCCCATGTCCCGTAGGGTGCACCTGTTTTCGGGTTTATGGGTTCTAAAATCTCGCACAGTAAATCAAGCAATGGGACATTAACACTCTCGGTTGCCCCATTTTCCAAATTGTTAATCGTGGATCGGGGGAATCCTGTCACCTCATAGAGATCATCCAGGGACAGATTCTTCTGCTCCCTGGTTTCGCGAAGAATCTGCCCCAGCTTCTGAAGTCCTCCCGCATCAAACCAAGCCCGTTTGTTGACGGGCTTTTTCTTTTGCTTCTCTCTTCTGGCTAAGGATGGTGCGGTCATTGGCGTTACTACGCGATCGCTTTCTGCTCTAACAATGTCTCCGTAGGAGGTGCGCCAATAGAGGTTTTAAAGCAGTACATTAAAAACCAAGAAAAGCCGTCCTATAAGGACGGGGCTTGTATCCCATTAATTTCGGTCAATTAACTGCTGATATTCTGCATTGAATATCTTCTGGTAATCCAGAGATGTGATACTCCCAGCCGCCTCCGCGTTCTTGGCGTTTACGTTTAGGATTCCAGTCCTGACCTTTGACTTTTTTCTGCAAAGACCGAGAGGTAACACCCAGTATCGTAGCTAGTCTGCTCAAGGAAATCCATTCTTCGGACGCTTCGCGCTTTGACAGGCTGCTGCGCCTCTCGTTAACCAATAATTCTCCTATACTGCAATCGAAATAGTCACACAGAATTTGAATCAACGAGCAATCAATTTTCTTGAATCTGTTAGAAAATAGCTTTTCTAATTCCTTGAGATCGATTTCAGTTTCGCAGGCTAAGCGTTCAACAGTTAATGACGGGTCTTCCCTGGACATTAATTCTTTTAGCCTGCACCTGACTCCCTGCTCTGTTTTTGGCACACTTGTTATTCGACGTTCGTTAAGCGCAGGATTTAATAGATTGATCATCACTGCCTCGATGAGTTCAAGAGATTTTGTCTCGTCACACTCCAGCCAAGCAATATAGATAGTACCGTTGACTTCTCGGTCTTTAAGTTGATACCAGCGCTCATGGCCCCTCCATCGCTGAACCAAATTAATTGCTTTGCCGATGTAAAGTACAGTACCTCCTTGGATTACGAAGTAAACGGCTGAGCAGGTGGGTAGGAGTCGCCTGTCAGCAAGCAGTAATTTTGGCAAGGCTGATAGGCTAAAAGCTGACAAGTCAATTGTGCTTGTCTTCACTTTGGTATCTGCGCCTAGTATTGCCTCTTGAATCTTGATAGGTAAAGAGCTGATGTGATATTCCCATCCGCCGCCCCTCTTCATCCTTTTTCTTTTTGGTATCCAGCTAATCGCCTTCTTGTGTACCGCCTGCCGAGATATCCCCAAGAGACAAGCTAGTTCTGTCCCCGATATCCATTCCTTGTCGTTCATTGGCCGCTTCCTTCTCTGGTAGGTCAATATGTGTGATTTTTTCTTTCGCCCCTCTTCGTCCTTCTTCTTTTTGGTACCCAGCCCTCTTTATTCGCCTTTCTTTTGATTCCTTGGCAGGTCTGGGGAAGTTCGGACAAACCCAAGGACAGCAGCTCAGAAATTGAATACCACATACTTCTCCCGCACTACTAAACGGCTTTTTCTTCGTTTTGCCTGACGGACTCATCTAATCCATCAGTGCGATCACTTTCCTCAATCGGCTGGGTTTCGGCGCGATCACTTTGTTCTGCTACGGGCTGATAGGTTTCGGGGCTTTCTTCTCCCTCCACGGGTGTGATCTCTTTAGGTAATTGCGGTTCGGGGTGATTGCTCTCCTCAACGATCAAGTCGCTCAGCGTCTGCTCAAACTCATAAATAATCCAGTCTCCTGGCTGGATTCGCAGTCCTCGGCAAATATCGCCGATAGTCTTCAACGTAGGATTTGATTTTCCGTTTTCAATTTTGGAAAGATACTGTGGACTTAATCCGGTCAGCCGAGAGACATCATTTAAGGACACTTGTCTGGCCTCTCTTATTTCTTTAAGCAGAATCTTCACGGGCATAATTTCGGCTCTCAATTAATACTTTAGTTTAATATCCCCTTGGGTGTCAACCATTGGTTGACAGTTGACAGATGTCAACTAATAGATGAAAATTAGGTATAGAGAAAGCGGCCACCGCCTGGACAGCAAACAACCGCTTCTCTACCCCCAAAACCACCATTGATTAAGGGTTGTAATCATCATGTCACAGACAATTGCCGCGATCGCATCCTCCCGTAGATCGCCTCTTTCGCTTCAAGACAAAATCACGATCGCCCAAGTCCTTACCTGGGACTTGCAGCGCGAGGTTCACCCCGAAGAAATCGAAGGTATCCGCCTCGACCATGACATTGTTTGGGTTAAGCTTTCGGGCGGCTCAAACCCCATCCACAAAGAAACCTTCAAGAGCATCCTGGCAGCGCAGCGCCAGCAGCAGGCACAAAGCGAACTCAACCAATACATTGAAGCCCAAGCGCAGGAAATCGCGCCAGAAGTCGAGATTGATCGCACCGAAGAAGGTGTTTATCGTGCCTGGATGGGGAGACAGCTTATCGGCACTTTTTACTACAACAGAAAACTCGGCAAGTGGGAAGCAGAACCCCGATATGCAACCCTGCGCCGCTACACAACCCGCGAACAAGCTCAAAAAGCGGTAACTGAGGCATATACCCAGAAATTCCGCTGTGTCGCTTAATTAGTTCCGACTCAACAACAGCGGTCTCCGGGCTGCTGTTGTTTGTCCTAGTCATCTCTCGTAAATAATCATGATTTCAAGTAATCGGCTAACCGTCATACAACCTAAGTCCCTACGCGCCACAAAAAAGGAACTGCTGCTTCAGGTAGGCGCTCTAGAAGGAGCTTTAAACAGTCTCTCTATCGCGCATCAAGAGCAAGCCACGAAGATCCAGCGACAGTTTGCCAGAGATACAAAGGCGCTCAGACAACAGATTCAGTTCTTGCGAGACTCTATCGCGCACCCAGGAGGCGAATTAGCTCCGGATGTTGCACAACAAGCTCAGGAAGTCACGCCAGAGATTGAAATCAACATCAATGTCGTCCCCAGTGGTGCATACCGTGCTTGGTGTGGAACCACTCTAATTGGCACGTTTTATCACTACTTCAATCCTAAAAGGTGGGAGGCAGAGTCTTGTTATGGCACCACCATCGGCGTGTGTTACTACAACTGCGATTTAGAGAAGTGGGAAGGGAGGTCTTCCTATAGCTTTATTCCTCACTATGGCACCTACAAACAGGCACAAAAATACGTAATTAGGACGTACATCTGCCAGACAATCTGTTTAGCTGCGATCACTCAGTCCACAGAAGAGCAAAAGTTCATGCCCCTAATTAAGGAAT
The DNA here is from genome assembly GCF_014695915.1 of Trichocoleus sp. FACHB-40. Lineage (GTDB taxonomy): Bacteria > Cyanobacteriota > Cyanobacteriia > Cyanobacteriales > FACHB-T130 > Funiculus > Funiculus sociatus. Next base: position 10,883 of record NZ_JACJPF010000103.1, on the reverse strand, counting down.
ACATCCGCCATGCCGCCCAGCTATAGCAAAGATGCCTGAACTTGCCTAAAGCTGTGAGGATTTCCGCAGAGATGGACGAACTAAACAACAAATTTTCTTTGGCTTTTACCTCTACAGCGCTGGTGGTCAAAGCAGATGATTTTACTACCGCCGTAAAACTTAGAAAGCAGATAAAGCGCTGGGCTGTCTCCGCCTTAAAAACTGAAAAGGAGGTCACTCGCATTACATGGGCGGGATCTAATAGGTCTTTCGATATTCCGGCATTCCTGGGACTGAAGTATCAAACGTCAAGATTTTAGTTTTGACTCTTTAAAATTTAAAGGCTTAATAGGCATACCTAGGATGCGCCCTAGGTATGCTTTCTTCTTTAAAATAGGAAATTAAAATAGCAGCTTGTCCTTTTGCTGATTTGGGGTTGCAGTTCCTCTGTATATAAGTTGAACGCCCAAGATGAACCTAACTTGAACCTAAGTTCATCTTGGGTTCAAGTTTTGAAACTCACCGCCAACAATAGTTCTAAGTGTTAGCTACGATAAATTAACGCCAAAAGAACTGAAGTTGAACCTACAAGATACGAAGTTGAACGTACTTAACCACAAAGTTGAACCAGTATGACAGCTTGGCAAGATACTGATCCTTTCAATGTTTCTTCCGGCAACAGTAATCCCTACTTGGCGCTAATCAACCAGTGTCAATTGTCTTTTGTAGACGACGAGGTATTAATTGGGTGCTTAAATGATGAGTTATTTAAAGCTGTCTATCGTTGGGGGTATCAAATCGCTGAAGAGATCATGAAGACAGCATCAATGGAGATAAATCGTATCACAATAGTTACGGGGAACAGAAGAGCATCGCTCCCCGTAAAACCTACTGTTGATTTGCATTTACCAAATACTATGATACAGCCACAAACTTCCGTTCGCATTCCTTCTTTGTCCGATGAAGATGTTATCAAGGAAGTCCTGGGATTTCCGGGCGCTGCTGCAATCGTCAGGTTTCGAGACAATAAAGGCTTGTTGTCTAACGAGCGAGTGGAACTCGCCAGCGGAACAAACCCCAACGACTGGCAGGGGCAGAACATGGCGAACTATTGGCCGGAGGATGAGCTGCTGAGGTTCAAACGAGCTTTGCTCAAAGATACCCAAGTCCTGAATTATCCCTATGTCGCCTATCTTTTTTCTGGGGAAAAAGCTAGTTTTCTGGTGGAAGCTCGCCTGATCTACTACCGAGGAGACTTAGTGAGAGTGGTCAAGCATATTGAGCCAGCGAAGCCCTTAACCTAAGAAACTCCGTTATCACAAATGCTACCTTGATCGTCTTCCTGCCCCTCTTGGGCGGGATTTTTGGTTTTTGCGAGTCCGCAGTATAGAGCCAGCTCTTCCCAGCTAGAAAACGTTTGTCCAGTTTCGGGGTTTCTCAGTCTTGTTGCCAGCAATCCTAGCTTGTATCTAGCGTCGCTGAGAATAATGCCTTGCAAGATGTCTTTGATATCTGAGGGAGAAAGTAGAGCCTCTCTGGTGAATTGCTCTAAGTCAATATCCTGTCGTCGTATCTCATCCAAAATTAATTGGGCAAGCTTTTCCATTTCGCTGCTACTAGCTTGTTGGTAGACCTCCTGCTCTCGATCAAAGGCGCTCGTGGCAATTCTCTCCAGCTCTCTCCAGTCGCTTCCATAGGTATGTTCGGTATCTATGGTAATTAAGTCCGAAGGAAATGAAACTACTTTGAAGATGTATGGAGCTAAGGCTTCAAGAGTTTTCGGCTGTGGTTCTGATATATGTCCGTTCACGTACTTGTGAACAGTCCCATGAGAAATGCCGGCTTTTCTAGCTAGCTCCCTTGCAGACCAGCGATTCTTTTGCAGCGTCGCCCTAATTGCAAGTTTCAGCCTTGCGATCCCAGCCGCTGTATACCTTGTTCCCTCTAGCTCGTGTTGAGAGAGAGAAATTATCGTCATTAGCCCCTCCAGCTTGTCCGTACAACAAATATAACTTCATCGGTACCACTAGCACCAGTGGTACCGTAGTGATAAGATTGTCGTTAACAGCCGTAGACAGTCATAGACAGTCGAAGTCAGATGACACAAGTAAGACCTAGGATTTCTCGAAAACTTTATCGGTTGGTGAGGTTGGGCGCGGCTGTCAAAGAAGTCTCCGAGCGCGATTGGCTGGCTGAAGCCATTCAAGAAAAAGCTGCCAGGGAAAAAATACAGGAGGTTGTAAGTGAGAGCTTCAGTAGTGTTCCAACCTAGCCAACAAGAGGAGTATGTGGTATTCCATTTCTGAACTACTGTCCTTGGGTTTGTCCGAACTTCCCCAGACCTGCCAAGGAATCAAAAGAAAAGCAAACAGGGAAGGCTGGGAGCCGAAAAGAAAAAGAAACAATAGAGGCGGCGGATGGGAATATCACCTGTCAGCACTGCCTCTCAAGATAAGGGAATCGCTGGGCGGAGAAATAGTAGAGGCTCCCCCGCCAGCTGTCCCCAGGACATCTTCTGCTGATGTTGACCCTGAATCCATTATCGGACGTTCTCCTGAGACAATGCGAACGAATGTGCGGAATTACGCATATTCCAAGGCAGCAGCGATCGCGTTCATCCTCGAAGAGCTATTGCCCTTCTGTGAGGAAAATTCTCTACTTAAGTGTCACTGCCGGATGCTGTTCGCCAGTGCGTACAACAAAGGACTGATCTCAATTCCAGAGTGGGTGCGAAAAGCTGTGCCGACTGTTAGCGATCGCAACCTCCAGCGCTGGGAAAAAACTTCGATAGAAGAGCTTGCTATCAATAAGTATGGCAAGCGCAAGGGACAGGACAAAGTTGGGCGAAATCCCGAAGTAGTCGAGTTGATCCAAACTAAAGTGGCAGCGGGCTGGTCAACTCCTCATATATATGAGCTGCTAAAGCTGGATTTTGAAATCAACTTTAGCTCTCGCACCCTTTCCCGTTGGATCGACAACTGGAAAGCTAAGAATCCGTCCCTTGCCGCCATCATCGAACATCCGGAGAAAGCCCGGAGTTCCTACGGTTCTGCTATTGGCTCTCAGTCCCAGAACCTGACTCATCCGAATCAGGAATGGGCATTAGACAGCACATTAGTAGATAGCAAAGTGGTGGAGTTCTCTTTGAAAGAGGGCGCGACTTGGAAACGCTTCTACTTAATTGCAGGCATTGACCTTTACAGCTGTCGCTGTAGATTCTATGTCACTCCCACGAGTAACGCCGAAGCGATTATTGCCTTAATCAGGCAGATGATGCTGGACTTTGGTGTTCCAGAAGCAATCAGAACTGATAACGGAAAAGACTATATCAGTAAAAGATTGCAGATTGCGATCGCGCCTCTCAATTGCCGACATATTAAATGTCTGCCTCGCACTCCCAAACAGAAGGCGCGGGTGGAAAGGTTGTTCGGAGTATTGTGCGATGACCTGATAAGTCGCCTGCCAGGATTCTTGGGGCGCAATGTAGAAGAGCGTCAAGCCATCAGGAGCAAGAACAGACTCATCGGCAATACCGACGAGAAGCTATTGGGACAATTCACCCTAGACCGCCATGAGTTTCAGCAGCGGCTGGATGAATGGTGCGGATGGTATGAATCGCAACGTATCCATAGCGAGTTAGGCATGACCCCGATTGCTAAATGGCATGAGGGCGTGATGGCGCAAGCTCCGACATCAGTGGAGGAGAGACAGCTTGACTTACTCCTAGCGCCTGCGGCTAAAGCTCAGTATGGGCTGGGATTGAGAAAGGTCACTCAAGGGAAAGTCATCATTTCCGACTATGAATATGTCTCTGCGCTACTCATGCGTTCGGACATCAATGGCACCCTGGTTCACGCCAGGTACGACCTCTGCAATATTGGCAGAGTCGTAATCTACCGAGATGAGAGCCTTGCTGAATTCCTGTGTGTTGCAGAGTGTAAAGCTCTGATGGGGCAGAAAGAACTCATCGCCGAAGCCAAGGCAGGCAATAAAGAATTTGCCAAAGCTGAGAGAGAAGCCAAAGCCTTGCTACAAAAGGCTGCTGACACTAGCGACGATATCGCAAGAATCCAAGATGATCGTGCGGCTAATTCTAAGGTGATTCCCCTATTTGGCAAACGCCAGCCAACTAAAAGTTTTGAATCTCAGAGTCTACGCGAGGCTCAAGAAGCGCTCTCTGAACTGGACGCGCAGCAGCAAATCAGTCTGCCTGCGATCGCTCCCGTTCCACCAGCGCAGCCCGAAGAGTCCGCAGCCCCAATCATCATTCGCGACGGCGAATATTTCCTGGCACTTTGGCGACAGCTAGAGACAGGTAACTCAATTCCTGCTGAGGATGCTAACTGGATGCGGCTCTACATGGGTTTGTGGCAAGGGCAATTAATTCTGGAAGAGCAAAATCTTTCTGAAGTGCAGATACTCCATAAACTTAACCAGCTCAACGGCTCTAGCCGGGAAGCTTTGTAGTTCAAAAGAAAAATCCCCAGGTAATGGGTTCCAATTCAGTGCCTGGGGCAAAAACTCCACGTTTTGAGGTCAATTATATGGCAAGTAGCGACAAGACTAAGACTTTAGCGAACACAAGCAACCGCCGCAAATTGAGGCTTGCTTATGAATCTTTGCTTCGGCAGCCAGCATTAGTAAATGTCAAGTTTGCCGTTCTCTCCGGCCAGTCCGGTACAGGCAAAACGACTGCGATCGCAAACCTCGCGGCCACTACAGATGCCTACTATGTTTCTGCCTCCCCCAATTGGACACCCGCGACCATGCTCCGAGACATCATCCGGGAGTTGGGGGCTGCACCGCTTCATCGCACGAAAGATATGGAAGATGCAGTCATCAAAATTTTGAGCGAAACCCGAAGAGGTTTGTTTGTAGACGAGGCTGATTATTTCTTCAGCCACCGCAGTCCAGCGTCGCCAGCTATCAGCACAAAAGGCTTGGCGATGCTGGAAACCCTTCGCGTAATTCATGACCGTGCGGAAAGCCCAATCATCCTGGTGGGCATGGAGCATCTAGAAGCAAAGCTGGCACATCGGGAGCAACTAGATCGCCGGATCTCGCAGCGAATCCGGTTCGGCCCGATGACTGAGGACGATGCGCGAACAGTCGCCGATAGTTGCTGCGGCATCCACTTGGATGAAGATTTGTTAATTGAAATCTTCAAGCAAACACAGGGGAGCATTGGACGCTTTGTTTTGCGCCTTGCGGAGATTGAGGAAGTATCCAAAACCCAAGGCTGGGAAGCAATGACTGCTAACCAGTACGCACAAATTCAACGCGGTAAACGCGGGGGGATGAGATGAAAAAATTTCCTCAACATCAAATTTTGTGGCAGTCGATGAAAGAGTTGGGAACCTTCAACACTGAGCGATTGCAGAAAGACGCGCAGGTTGGACTTGCGACAACTGTTGCCTACTGTCGGCATTTGAGGAACGCGGGATATCTACTTTTGATTGGCAAGGATGAGAGATTTCCTATCTACAAAATGGTGCGAGATACAGGAGTATATGCACCCGTAATTGACGTGGATGGTATCTTCGACCCCAACATTCAAGGGAACCTTGATCCCAAGGCTCGGATGTGGAAAGCAATCCGCATCCTAAAAAAATTCACTCTAGCTGATTTGCAAGGAACAGCCGAAGTCCCAAGCAAGGTGGCGTGGAAATATGTCAATTTCCTTTGCCGCACTGGGTTCTTACATCTGCTGAACCCAGATGCCAGGAGATCCGCATCTAAGCGAGTTTATATGCTGGCGCGGAACACTGGCCCGATTTCTCCTACTGTTTGCCGATTAGGGAAGCGAGAACAAGTCCTCGACTTCAACACCAAAACTTATTACGACGTGCATCTGGAGGTAGCAGCAAATGGATAGTCTTCCCAGACAGCAAGGCGATCGCGTTACGACCCTCTACCCTATCGCCCTACAAGCAGCAATTGAGGAACTGGTAGAGCGGATTTTGGAAGATGTTGACTACTGGTTTGAAGTTTCTGATATCGACCGCAACCAGGCGGAAATCCTCGCTGCTTGTTTAATCCGCAGACTTTCCTGGTCATCCGACCTTAGAAATGATTTGAGTACCTTAATTTGCGACCTACCTTCCGACTAATTAAAGGCGCACGGGCATCAACCGTGCGCCAACTTTATTTGAGGAAAAACAAATGAACGAGGCCGGAATGAAATGCCCCCAGTGTTCCACCTTCAATAACAAAATTCTCCAAACTAGAAGCTCCCCTTTTCACATCAAACGGCGGCGGCAATGCCTTGATTGTGAAGCTAGATGGACAACTTACGAGCGAGTCAGACCGTGCAATCCAGTAGAGGGAGAGAGCGTCTGATGAACCAAGTAAACCCAGACTTCGCCGCCTACCAGCTAAAGGAAATCATTGCTTCAGTGAAGAGATTTAGCGGCGTGATGCCAGAAGCTCTTACACCAGAAGCCAAACGCAAAGCGCTTAGTGAGTTTCGCGGTTGGATGGAAGCCCAGCCTGTAGATGTAACTCGCCAGATGGCAATTACTGCGTTTGGTGAATTGCTGGATGCGATCGCTCAAAAAGAGCGTTCTGTTGCTGATCAAAGAATCTTGAACTATCAAATTGATTGCTTACAACGGCGCTTGCAGGAAATCGGCAAGATTGCAGGAGGTGGGCTGTGAAAACAACTCGTTGGTCGCAGCAAGACCAGGACTTATTAATCGCCGAATATGATGGCACAAAGCCATCTTCTGAGCTTTTATCTAAAAAACTCGGTAGGAGCGAAGGGGCAATTAGACGCAAAGCTGCCGAGATGAACTTGACTCGCTGCCTCCGACTGCGCCGCTGGGAACCAGAAGAGATTCAGCTTTTGGAAGAACACGCAGGCAGCGAACCGATATCCACGATTCTCGGACGCTTGAATAGTTTATGCCGCAGTAAAGGTTGGAACGGTAGAACGAGGGATTCCCTACAAAAGCAGATTAATTACTTAGGGTACAGCCGGAGAGTAGAAGGCGATTACTATTCCCTAACCCAACTCTCAGAGGCTCTTAAATGCAACAAGCACGTTGTTTACCGCTGGCTAGAAATCCCTGAATTTGTAAAGCTGTTGAAACCTCATAAAGGGGAGCATTCAACATTAATACATTGCAAAAACTTGAAGAAGTTTTTCACCGTTTATCCGGGTGAATTAGCACGAACTCGCCCAGATTTAGTTTGGGTTGTTTCAGTTTTGACCTACACCAGTCAATACAAAACTGACGATTGATGTCCTACCCCGTGACACTGCCGGAGCCTTGCTGGGTATGCGGATTCGCTAGGGGTTGTGCGATTTCCCTCAGCAAAAAGGAATCCCTACCCGCCTTAATCAAGTGCGGCAAATGCGACACATTCCAATACAAACAAGAAGAGAACAATGCAACAGAATTACATTCCTTTCCGCCCATATCGCCGCCGAGTCCTCCAACCCCTCGACCGCGTTCGCGTCGAACGCCTGGGTAGCCGCTATCACAATCAAGAATTTTTGGTAGCGTCTGTCGCCTTTGAGGGGGTGTATTTGTCCGAGCATCAGGGTCAAAGAACAAAGTCGAATTTTGGCGAATGTGGACACGTATACAAGCGGCTACCGGAAGTTTTTCAACTGTCCGACTTGGTGCGAATCAATTAACAACAAGGAATTAAAGAATCATGGCTAATAACTCTTTGTCGGTAAGTAGCAGTAACAATTTGCTTTCGCTTGAAGAACTCGAAGGCATTGTAATGAGTGATTCGATAGATGCGGTTGATCTACCGAAACTTAAAACCCTCTCCAAGGCAGATGAGAAAGCGTTGGAAAGCTGCGAACTCGCTCTGTCTAGAGGTTTCAAAGTTGACTTTATCAAAGGCTTGGCACTTCAATGTATCAATGAGAATCGGCATTACCTGAAGTACGCCGAAACCTTTGAGCAATACTGCGAGAAACGCTGGGAACTCAGCGTGAGGACAGCTTACGAGCTAATTGATGCTGCCAAAGTAATCGCGATATTTCTGCGGAATTCCGCAGAGGTTCTGCCTAAAAATAAATCCCAGTGCTTACCTTTGGCGACACTGCTGAAGAATACAGAGCCAGAGGAGCAAGAACAGAAGGTTTTGGGAGCATGGAGCGAGTGCCTTAAGGACAGAGGCAAACCCACCATGAGCCAAATAGAAGAGGTGGTGAATCGGATAGTAGGCAAGCCTCGCCGCGATACTGCTGGCTCCTTGCCTACGGCTTCGCAACAACCAGTAGAAGATGAAATTTTTTACTACCAGGGGAAGGAAGTACCCGGCAAAATCAAAGCTGGCATGACTGAAGACGCTTATGGGTTTCTGAAACCAGGAACAGAGGTTTACATCTCTACTACCTCCCAGCCCTCAGACCCAAATAAAGTTTATGTCCGCATTCTCGGTCAGCCGGAGTCTGTGATTGAGGTTCGACGAAATGATTTAAAGACTCTGGCTGAAAGTTTTGATTTTGCCGTCGGCGATTACGTTGCCCAAAAACAAAACTATGATTTCGCTATCGAGCGGCTAGAAAACCCGAATTTGATTCAGGTTTATGGGCGGGTTACAGACATTATTAAATCTAGCCCAAACCCATTTGTCGTTAAGTGGAATGTGGGTTCGTCTGAGGCGGGGTATCCAGGGGAACATTTAAAGAAGATACCCACTGAATTAATTGAGGAATACCTCAAGCAAATTACCCCTCCCAATCCCAGCAACCCTAAGCCTAAGTCTGGCGGCGGTGGAGGAGGTGGCGGATCGGCAGCAAAGTATTGCAAGGGTGACTTGTACAAAATCATCGGCGCGTACCCTGAAAAGATTGGGCAGGTTGTTGAGTTCATTGAGCAAAACAAGGACGGCTCAATGCGATTCAAGTTCCAGAACCGGGAAGAATACATTGCTTTGAGGGATGGTGATGTTGAGTATGTCGGAAAGGCGGCGCGTCCGGAGCCGGAGACTCCATTGGAGAGAGCGATCGCATCAACCCTCGAATCCCCAGAGACAGACTATCTTGCTCCCAAGTCTCTCTCGCAGCTAGAAGATTTTCTGTCTGTGTCTAAGTCGGTTGCTGTATATGCCAGCGAGAATTCAATTAGCCAGACTAGCGGAACGAGGGAATTCCATCAAATACTTTCAAATCTCCAAAGCTCCTATCAATCAGGAGCCATAGAAAGCGCGATTATAACGATGTCCGTAGCCATGACTGACAGCAAAGGCTTCTTGAAGCTTGTCAAGATGGCTGGCGGCATCTGCTACCTGGAGGGGGACGGCAGACCTCCAATGGAAGTGGCAATTTATTTAGGCAAAAAGTTTCAGGCTTTCCGGTTCTATCTGGAGCTGCACAGTGTAGGGAATGTCGCCCTAGAGCCTCCTAGCGTCTCTGCTGATAATGGGGAGGACTATGAAGAACCGGAGAAACCAGAGGTGGCAGAGGTACGGGAGATGAGTGCTGGCGAGATCATCTAAGTTATAAAGAGCAAGGGCGATTCTCCCTATACGGGAAAGGCGAAGGTTCTTTCAGTTGGCAATAAGTATCTCAGAGCGGAAGTCTGCGGAAAAGAAATTTTCTGCGATCGCGATAAGGTAAGGTTCCTGACCCCGGAAGAGGAACGCCTCCCAATCCTAGAAGCGATTGAAGCGTTGTAAGTTCAATAAATGCGGAATTCCGCATTTATTGATAGGTTTAGCTAACCAAACGGGACACAGTTTCTGTAAGCACTTTCACATTATTTTGTAAATCCCGAATTTCCAATAGTAGCCCTTCAATTACCATGTCATCTTCAGTTTTTGGCTGTCCATCATCCCAACAAAGATTAGGTGTGTGATAGCTAGGCATCCCTAGTTCTTGTCTCAACCTATTGATTTGACTTCTGTGCATAAATTTTATAGCTGTTTAAGAAACAGATTGATTTTAGAGGAATTTAGTTAGCTCCAACGCGCCGTCACAAGCTATTAAGAAGCTCTCTTAACTCAGCTTGGATTTTACGAGTATCGTTCACAATCCTCCAGCCCTCCTCAACATGGCTACCTCTGGTGTCTCCCATCAGCAAAATAATTCTTTCAGCGTCAAGGTTACGCGCCCCGTGATACCAGTTGAGAAAAGCCTCGCCTGAGAGGAACACTAAATCACCCGGTTCTAACTCGACCTCGAACTTTTCAGCTAGGTCATCGTCCGATTTTTGAAGGCTAAAAAGGGCATCTCCGCAAATGCCCAAAAAAGCCATCCGACTAAAATTGAATGGGTCATCCTTATGCGCTCCGAGTATGGCACAGGGGTCATACTTTGCTATTTGGAAGAAGGATGGCAGGAAGTCTTCCTGTGGATGCGGAAATTTGGGTAACTTAGCAACCAGCTCCCGCCATTCCGGCCCTCTGTTTTTTATGTTGACGGTTTCCTTTCCAGCGGTTAAGTCCAGCCGCCAAAAATCCCCATCCTTGGCAGCAGCACACCTTTTTCTACCTTCATGGAGGACGCAGCGGTGACAAGGGGCTTCATGCCAGGGAAGGGAACGGGCATAAGCGGCAAGATCGGATAACAGCTTTTCGTCTGTACAAAATTGCTTAATAAGGGTAAAACCGTCAGGAGGATTAATCATTGTTAGAAACCAAGACTAACTTCCTTTCTAATAAAAAACCCACCCCTCATCCAGGGTGGGTTTTCTGCGGAATTCCGCACAGGAGGATTATTCAGATTTCACTCGGCGATTAACCCAGTAACCCAGCTGCCAAGATGCGGCATCATGGACGACAGTAATCACCTCCTCCGAGCCATACAGAGGCGCTACCGTGACATCAAAGTGCCAGATATGGGAGTCTTCGTAGGTGTAGCTGTATTTCTCGCATTGCCCGTTGGCTAAAGCTCGTTTGATGTAGTGCCGCCTGGGTTCTGAGATGCGGGGGTCAACAAA
>NZ_JACJPF010000102.1 GCF_014695915.1 Trichocoleus sp. FACHB-40 | reverse complement strand
TCCTTTAGCAGGAATTGCCAGGGTGACTAGCGTTTCTAAAAAATGGCTTCAAGATTACGTTAATACTAAATATGCTTCAGTTCCTCAACAGGTAAACGTTTCAAGCAAACATAGATCTAAATTAAACATCGAATGTGATGTACGCGAAGCGTTGCCGAAGGCTAGCTTGGTCATTCGTTAATCATAAAAATAATAAGCAGTGGATTTGGTTAGCATTGGATAAAAAAACTAGGGAAATTGTCGGTTGTTATATTGGCGATCGCAGCGAACAAGGGGCTAGAGGATTATGGAATTCTCTCCCATCAATTTATCGGCAATGTGCTGTTTGTTATACAGATTATTGGGCGGCTTATGAGCAGGTTATTCCAAGCAAACGACATAAAGCCGTGGGCAAAAACAGCGGGCTGACCAACCATATTGAGAGATTTAATAATACGATGCGTCAAAGAATTTCTCGATTAGTTAGGAAAACTTTGTCTTTTTCTAAAAAGTTAGAAAATCACATTGGAGCTATATGGTATTTTATCCATCATTATAATGCGTCGCTATCTATGTAAGAATTTTTTTCACTACATATTTACCACTACCCTTTCTTGCGACAACCTCCCAAGAAACGGGGAGATCCTGCGAAAAGCAGTGCTAGCTTACGCTGTAGAGATCGCTCCTCAGCTTGCAGAATACATCAGGGATAACGCAACCTTTGCGAATACGGTGGTAGACAGGATTGTGCCTCAAGAGCAAGAATCCGACTATAACTATCCCAGCCGACTGTTGCAAGTTCGCGATCGCGCACCCATTGTAACCGAACCATTTTGGCAGTTTGTCGTGGAGGACAACTTCACAGGCGATCGACCCAAGTGGGAAGATGCGGGGGTCATTATGACGAAAGACATCACTCCCTTTCTATATATGAAGTCGAGATTCTTGAATGCAGTACACTCCTTCATAGCCTGTTTAGCGGTAAGAGCAGGTATAAAGTATATGCATGAGGCGATCGCACTACCGGAATTCCACTTGTTTACTCGGCTTCTCATGGACGATATCGCAGCAGCAACACCAGTGCCTCGCGAGATGTGCGAACAATATATGGAGCAAGTGTTACTAAGGCTGAGTAACGAAGATCTTCCCGATACTACTGAGAGAATCTGTTCAGAAACAGCGAGGAAAGTAGGCAAGTATATCTTTCCGATACTTGAGGATGCTTATAGCCGAAAGGTCAGCATGAAGCGGATTATACTTCCCGTTGCGGCGTGGCTTCTTGCAGTCAGAGAGGGGGCGAGCGAGTCTGGTCAGTCCTATCATGCCAAGGATACCCAAAGCGCAATTACAGCGATTCAACAGGGGGCAGTGATTAGCCAGATTCTGGGATTGGAGAGTTGCGAACAGACAGAGGTCGTAGATAATGAATGCCACAGGGCTTTGCGAGATCTTCAGACCCAAGGATTATTGACTACGCTTAAGAATTACTGCGAGGGAGGCTTTTTAAATGAAACCGCTTCAGCATGATACGGTGGTGCTTTTCGATCATGACGGGACTGTCGTTGATAGTGAAATCATAGCCCTTAAGAGCGCGTGGAGGCTGACAAGTGAAGTGGCTCGTGAGTTCCCTGGCGCTCAACACTATGAGCTTGAGGACTTTGTTAAAAGCTTCGCAGGGAAATCTTACAGGGAAACACTCAAGAAGATCTACGCAGACTCATCAACCACTCTTAATGAGCGCGATATTGACAGGCTAGTCGCTGAAGAAGAAAAGAGAGCGATTGAACGGCTTAGTGTAGAGGCAAAAGCGACGGTCGGAACGCCGGAAGTGCTGTCTTCCCTGCGCGACGACGGATTTGAATATGCACTAGTCAGTAACAGCAGCTTCCAGCGGCTGAGTGCTTGCCTTGGTGCAGCTGCCCTGACCGACTATTTCCCGAGTGAGCTGGTATTTAGCGCTCACGACTCTCTCCCCGTTCCGCGTCCCAAGCCGCTTCCTGACATCTACCTACATGCAGTGAAGTGTCTGGACGCTGAAGTTTCGGATTGCGTGGCAATTGAAGATTCTATCAGTGGGGTAAGGGCTGCTGTTGCCGCTGGAATTGGGCAGATTATCGGTTATGTAGGGGGAACTCATGTAAACGAGGATGAACGAAGAAGCCGTGCAGATGCTCTTGTGTCGGCTGGTGCCCAGCAAGTTATTGAGCGGATGCACGATCTTATCGGGATATTGTCAGTAATCCCAGCCTAAAGACACGGGCATCAGGCGATCGCTTGAAGCCCAAAGCTTGACCAGGCACAGTCGCTTTAACACATATAAATGAACAGCAATACCACCACAGGCTCAACAATCAAGCTGAATGAAGCATCCCTGTCTCGTTTACCTGGAAACGTTCGCATACCCAAGTACGATCGCCATCAAATTTCTAATGGAATTGTGCATATTGGAGTTGGTGGATTTCATCGATCGCACCAAGCGCTTTATCTAGATGATTATTTCCATCAGAATCCTGGTAGTGACTGGGGAATTTGTGGTGTTGGATTGCTGGACTATGACTTTGACAGGCGGATGCGGGATGCGCTTCAATCCCAAGATTGTTTGTATACCTTAGTTGAGCGATCGCCTGAGTGCGATCGCGCTCGGATCATTGGTTCAATCACTCAATACCTGTTTGCACCAAACAATCGTCAAGCAGTTATTGAAGCATTAGCAGATCCCAAATGCCGAATCGTTACTCTAACGATCACTGAAAGCGGCTACTACTACATTGAAGGAAGTGGAAATTTCGATGTAAACCACCCGACGATGCAGCACGATTTGCAACATCCTGACCAACCAATTGGGACATACGGTTTTTTGACCGCGGCACTCGAAAAACGACGTAAACAGGGGTTAGCACCCTTTACAGTCTTGTCCTGCGACAATATCCAGGGCAACGGCGACATGGTGCGGAAAATGCTAACAACATTTGCCCAAATGCGTGATCCAGAGTTAGGAAGTTGGATTGCTGAACACGTTGCGTTTCCCAACTGCATGGTCGATCGCATTACTCCGCTGACAACCCCAGCAGATATCAAAATGGTGGCCCAACAGTTTGGTATTGATGATGCGTTTCCATGCGTCGCGGAGCCTTTCACCCAGTGGGTAATCGAAGATACATTTTGTGCAGGCAGACCCGATTGGGAATCCGTTGGCGTACAGATGACTAACGAGGTTCATCCCTACGAAATGATGAAACTTCGGCTGCTCAATGCCAGTCATATGTTGATTGGCTATCTCGGCTCTCTGGCAGGTTATACCTACGTTTATGAAGTCATGGCAGACCCGTTATTCCGGCAAGCCGTTGCTAACCTGATGGACGAGGTGACACCAACGCTCCAACCTGTTCCTGGGATTGATTTAGACGAGTATAAAAAGACTCTAATTGAACGGTTTTCCAATCCTAAAATTCGCGATCAGCTTCCGCGCCTGTGCCTGAATGGATCGGCCAAAATTCCTAAGTTTGTTGGCGTTGCATAATGGTGCTATGAATTGAGGCTAAATCTGATGCAATGTCCTGAATGCGGTTCCAATCATATCCGTAAGAACGGTAAGATGCGAGGTAAACTTGCATCACATTTGTGTAGATTGTGGTCGTCAGTTTATTGATGTTTACACAGCCCCCCAAGGATATTCCGATGAGATCAAAGCTTTATGTTTGAAAATGTATGTTAATGGCATGGGGTTTCGAGGCATTGAGCGAGTCACAGGTGTCCATCACACCACCGTGATTTATTGGGTCAAGCAAGTGGGAAAAAATCTACCCGATGCCTATGAGCCTGAACGTATTCCTGAAGTGGGCGAACTTGATGAATTGGAAACCTTTGTTGGTTCAAAAAAAACAAAATCTGGCTCTGGACGGCAGTTGACCACTTTAAACAGGGGATCTTAGGGTGGGTGTTGGGAGATCACAGTGCCAAGACCTTTGCACCTTTATGGGCAGTTGTGGCCACCTGGCAATGTTACTTTTATGTTACTGATGGATGGTCAGTTTATCCAGGTTTTATTCCAGCAGGAGACCAGATTGTCAGCAAGACTTACATGACACGGGTGGAAGGGGAAAATACCCGGTTGCGGCATTATCTGGCTCGATTGCATCGCAAAACTCTGTGCTATTCAAAATCCGAGGAAATGCTGAGATACTCAATTCGGCTGTTACTGCACTATCTCAAATTCTGGGATGTCCCTATTCCTCAATGATTCATAGCACCATTATGCAACGCCAGTTTGTTTTAGGGTCGCTCCGCGATAAATTACAACTTGGAGGTGCGATCGATTATCTAAGTTTGACGATAGCTGCTTGGTTTCAATACCTCAATGGTTATGACGACCAGAAGCGTCCTATCCCCATTGATGACCCCTTAGCTGATATCCTCACTCAACAAGCCCGCTCAGGTAAAACAGATCCCAGACCCTTGCTCAGCATATTTGAGATTTTTGGAGATTTAGTACAGTCGCCACGTTTCGTCGAGACTGTTGCTGACAAGTTGCGTAGTTTGCATGAGTTTGGTGCTCAAGGAACGCTAGCGCGATTGTCGCAGGCACCATCCGCATCCGTGAGGAAACTTATTTGACACTGCCACGGCTGCACTACGTTAAAGCCGTGGGATTCTCCCGTCTAGCCCAGCTCTATGTCTACGAGTGCCAAGGGAAATTCAGCAGCCACTACAGCGCAATATTTATTGAGGTTCTTCTTTCCTATCTTCCCTCTCACCAAAGCATCACTCTTAAGGCGGATTCTCCTCAGGGAGTAACTCGGCTTGAATGGAGAAGACCGTGTATGCATACGGATGACTCTTTATGAAGCGCGACGCCACAGGCAAGTTTGTTAGCAATTGGAACTCGGAGACGAAACAGCGAGTTAGCGTATCTCTGACTAATACAGCATGGCGATCGCTCGATAAAGAGGCTCACAGGCGAGGAATTTCTCGCTCTGAAGTCATTGAACACTTTGCCCGCAGCCTTGAGAGCGAAGAGTTGTTCTGTGTCCAAGAAACTGAAGGCAAGGTAGCAACGATTCTTGAAAGCATCACGGATGCTTTTGTCGCCTTCGATCGCGACTGGCGCTACACCTACGTGAATCGGGCGGCGGCTAAAATCCTGCACAAAACGCCCGAAGAGTTACTGGGAAAGCACGTTTGGAACGAGGTTTTTCCTGAGTTGGTCGGTGGAATTGCCTATCGGGAACTACATCGGGCAGCGATCGAACAGGTTCCTGTTTCCTGGGAAGAATTTGGGGAGCCGGTTCAGCGTTGGTTAGAGGCGAATGCCTATCCCTCTGCGGAGGGTGTAGCGGTTTATTTTCGAGATGTGAGCGATCGCAAGCAAGCGGAGGCAGAGCGAGAACGGTTGTTGCACGAGCTTGAAATTGAACGCGCCCAATTTGAAGCCGTTTTGCGACAAATGCCTGCTGGAGTCATGATTGCCGATGCGGCATCCGGTAAATTAGTTCTGGCGAACGAGCAAACCAAGCAAATTGTTGGGTATGGCTACGAACAGTTGCTTGCTGTTGAGGAATATGCACCCATTATTCCAAGTGAAATCTTTCACTTAGATGGTCAACTCTATTCGGCTCATGAGTATCCATTGGTGCGATCGCTAAAAACAGGTGAAGTCGTTACCAACGAAGAGATAGCAATTCATCGAGATGATGGTAACTGCATTTTCGTTAACGTCAACTCAGCACCAATTTTAGATAACCAGGGGCAGATTGTTGCAGCCGTTGTTGTCTTCCAAGACGTGAGCGAACGCAAGCATGTAGAGCAAGCCTTACGCGAGAGTGAATCGCAGCTACGAGGTCTATTTGATGCGAATCTCATTGGGATTATTATTGGCGATTTTCAAGGCAATATTCTGGAAGTCAACGAGGCTTGGCTTGCCACTTTAGGTTACACGCGAGAAGAAGTTTTATCGGGAGAGGTAAACTTCCTTGAGATTACTCCACCGGAGTTTCGGCATTTAGACGAGGAAGCAATGGCACAGATGAAACAAGTTGGTCGCCATGCGCCGTTTGAGAAAGAATACATTCGTAAAGACGGTACTCGCGTTCCCGTCTTGGTGGGAACTGCCTATCTAGGACAACCCGATGATTTGGGACTAGGATTTGTAATTGACCTAACAGAGCGCAAACGCTTGGAACGCCAACTGTGGCAGCGAGAGCAACAGTTTAAAATGGTGGCGGAAAATGCCCCAGACATTATTAGCCGAATTGATGCAGAGTTTCGCCATATTTATGTCAGCCCTTCTATAGAACTGGCAACAGGTATTCCCTCAGAGCAATTTGTTGGCAAGACCAATGCCGAGCTAGGAATGCCAGAAGATATATATCGCGTTTGGCATGACAGTTGGCGGCAAGTCTTTGCAACCGGCTCCGAACAGACGATTGAATTTAAGTTTCCGACTTCTTATGGTATTCGATGGTATCAGTCGCGTATTGTCCCTGAATTTGCTCCTGATGGCTCCGTGGAAACGGTACTGGGGATTACTCGTGATGTGACGGATTACAAACAGGTTGAACAGTCATTACGAGAGAGTGAAGAACGCCTGCGATTGGCACTGAGGGCGGCTCAGATGGTTGTCTGGGATATGGATTTAAAAACCAATCGAGTAGTCTGTTCTGCTAATGCTCTAGACGTTTGGGGTCTTCATGAAGGGACGGGAGAAGAGTTTTTTGCGCTCATTCATCCAGACGATCGACAACAGGTGCTCCAAACGGCGGCAGGGGCAATGGCTGGAGAACAGCCCTACGCACCGGAGTATCGGGTAATTAGTCCAGACGGCGTTGTGCGCTGGATCAACAGTCAGGGGCGAGTCTATCTGGATGAGACGGGGCAAGGAGTTCGCATGATTGGCGTTTCGGTTGATATTACAGAACGCAAACAGATCGAAGCAGAACGCGATCGCCTTTTAAAACGAGAACAATCTGCCCGACTCGAAGCGGAAACCGAACGCAAGCGGTTGCATGACATCCTGATGCAATTGCCTGCCATGATTGCCATTGTTAAAGGTGCCGATCTTGTGTATGAATTTGCCAATCCCACCTACCTGCAAGGGACTGGACGCACTCCAGGCATTATTGGGAAATCAATACGGGATGTTTTCCCAGAGATAGAGGGGCAAATTTACTTTGAAGCGTTTGAACAGGTTCACCGGACGGGAGAAACATTTATTCGGGAGGAGTCACCTACTTACTGGGATCGGAACGGCGATGGGGTGTTAGAAGAAGCATTTTTCAACTGTATCTTTGCGGCTTGGCGGGATGCTGAGGGAACCATTCAGGGTGTGTTGATTTATAACATTGAAGTGACAGCCCAGGTGCGGGCAAGGCAACAAATTGAACAACTGCTCAAGAACCTCCAGCAGAAAGAAGAAATTCAGCAATTCCTAATCGAATTGAATGATGCGATTCGTGCCATTCAAGACCCCAAGGAAATTATGTGGAAAGTGGTTTGTTCGACAGGGCAACACTTCCAAGTTACTCGTTGTACCTACGGTGAAATTGATTCTACTCAGGAATACGTCATCGTCGATCGCGACTATTGCAATGGTGTAATCAGCATTGTGGGTAGCCATCCTATGGATTCATTTGGCCCTGAACTTATTGCTGAATTAAAACAGGGCAAAACTATTGTCGTCGATGATGTCGATGCCGATCCTCGGACTGCCGGAGTTGGGGCGGCTGCCTTTGACGCAATTCAAACCAAATCTCTCCTATGTGTTCCCTTGGTGAAAGAAGGGCGATTTGTTGCAGTGTTAGTGTTGCACCATGTCTCTGTTCGCCACTGGACGGAGGAAGATGTGGTGCTAATGGAGCGAATTGCTCAAAAAACCTGGCTAGCCGTGGAGCGATCGCGCTCAGAGGAGGAATTGCGAGAAAGTGAAGCTCATCTGCAACTCGCTCTGAAGGTTGGACGCATGGGAACGTGGGACTGGGACATGCAGACCGATGCCTTGCTTTGGTCAGAAGGTCACTTCACGATACTAGGGCTAAAACCGAATGAGTGCGAACCGGGCTATAAGGTTTGGGCAAGTCGGGTTCATCCTGATGACCTAGCAGAAGCTGAGGCAAAACTTCAGCAAGCCATAGCTGACAAGAAAGAGTATCACCATGAATATCGCCTGCGTTGGTCAGATGGCTCCATTCACTGGGTCGAAGCCAGAGGTCAGCTTACTTATGATAGTCAGGGAAATCCCAAGCATTCGATCGGAGCCGTCATTGATATCACAGAACGCAAGCAAGCGGAACAGGAACGAGAACAACTACTAGAGCGCGAACGCATTGCCCGTTCAGAGGCAGAAGCGGCACAGCACCAATTGGCAACTATTTTTAATACATCTCCGATTGGACTTGCCCTATTAGATGCCCAGCAGCGATTTATTGCCATCAACGAAGCCTTAGCAGAAATTAATGGATTAACCCGCGAACAACACTTAGGACAATCCATTGCAGAACTTTTTGGCCAATCCGATCCTCAATTAGTTGAAGTCTTTGATCAGATTTACGCCACAGGGAATCCTTTCATTTCACCAAACTTTGCGGTAAATGTTCCCGGACGTAGCGATCGCCGTCCCGGTTACTACAACGTTTATTATCTTCCGACTGTTAACTCAAATGCTCAGGTAGAAGGCGTTTTAGTTTATGTGGTCGATGTGACTGAGCGCGTCAGGTTAGAGCTTGCCCAACACTTTCTCTCTGAGGCAAGTGCCGTGCTTGCATCCTCCCTGGATTATCAAACGACTCTAGAGCGAGTCGCGCAGCTTACAGTGCCGGAATTAGCGGACTGGTGTACGGTTCACATGATAGAAGAGGATGGTGGGATCGAGCAGATTGCGGTGGCTCACATCGACCCTGCCAAGCTGGAATGGGCCTATCAGATTAGAGACAAGTATCCTATAAACCCCGATGACCCTCGCGGTGCTGCATTTACATTGCGAACTGGGGAATCTGATTTGGTGCCGGAGATTCCCGATGAACTGTTAGTACAGGCAGCCCGTGACCCAGAGCATTTAGAGATTCTGCGGCAGGTTGGATTCACCTCGGTAATGACGGTGCCACTACGAACTCAGGCACGAATTCTAGGGGTCATTTCCTTTATCGGTGCCGAATCTGGACGACGGTATACCTCAGCAGATTTGCAACTGGCAGAGGAATTGGCTCGTCGTGCTTCTTTGGCGATCGACAATGCTCACTTGTACCGGGTGGCTCAACGCGATCGCGCAAAAGCAGAAGCCGCTAACCGGATTAAAGACGAATTTTTAGCCGTGTTGTCCCACGAGTTGCGATCGCCCCTCAATCCGATTCTGGGCTGGACAAAATTGCTACGAACTGGGCGACTCGATGCCACAAAAACCCAACAAGCCCTAGAAACGATCGAACGCAACGCCAAGCTGCAAGCGCAATTAATTGAGGACTTGTTGGATGTCTCCCGCATTCTGCAAGGAAAAATGACGTTAAACGTCGCTCCTGTGAATCTGGCGGCAACGATTGAAGCTGCCCTGGAAACGGTACGACTAGCAGCCGAAGCCAAACACATTCAAATCCAGACCACATTTAATCCGATTTCAAGAACGGTTTCAGGTGATACAAATCGTCTGCAACAGGTAGTTTGGAACCTCGTCTCCAATGCTGTGAAGTTCACCCCAACCGGAGGACGCATCGAGGTGGAACTAGAGCAAGTCGGTACATATGCTCAGATTCAAGTCAAAGATACTGGAAAAGGCATCAGTCCAGACTTCTTACCCTATGTGTTTGACTACTTCCGTCAAGAAGATGGCACAACAACCCGACAATTTGGCGGATTAGGATTGGGACTGGCGATCGTCCGCCATTTTACCGAACTGCATGGAGGAACCGTTCAAGCAGACAGCTTAGGACAGAACTTAGGGGCTACATTTACCA
The DNA here is from genome assembly GCF_014695915.1 of Trichocoleus sp. FACHB-40. GTDB lineage: Bacteria > Cyanobacteriota > Cyanobacteriia > Cyanobacteriales > FACHB-T130 > Funiculus > Funiculus sociatus. The sequence goes on along the minus strand of NZ_JACJPF010000102.1, from coordinate 16,408 downwards.
TCCGGCTCCCGTTAAACATCGTTGAGCCGGAACCCTCTTCTGATGACAGGCACCCAGAAAGTGCGACAGACTTAGCAGGGGTTTATGTGTTGGTGGTGGATGACGATGCAGATATGCGGGAGTTGGCAGCATTCACCTTAACGCAATCTGGCGCACAAGTTACGACAGCCGCTTCGGCTACACAGGCGTTGACTCTCCTGAATCAATCTGTCCCCGATCTACTCTTATGTGACATTGGGATGCCAGAGATGGATGGCTATTCCCTGATTCGGCACATTAGAAAGTGGTCACCTGAAAAGGGAGGTATGATTCCTGCGATCGCCCTTACTGCCTATGCTGGAGAAATCAATCAGCAGCAAGCCTTAGTTGCCGGATTTGGGATGCATATCTCGAAGCCTGTCGAACCTGAGGAATTAGTAAAAGCGATCGCCCGTTTGCTTAAACACTGAAGGACTTAGATTTTAGGCAGGTTGTATCTTGATTCCCTCAAAATAACTGACACAATAGGTAAGTAGGCAGGACTCACCACAATGAAAGTTGATCGTACAAACTCCTTGAATCATCGAGAAGAGCTTACTCTAAATTTTACTCAGGAGTTTTGTGCGGACTGCCAAGTGAGCGGAGCACGATTTGCGGCGATCGTAGATCATATGGCTGAGGCATTCATTTCCATTAATTCACAGTGGCACTGCACCTATGTCAACCGTAAAGCAGAACAGCTTTTAAATAGGAAGCGGCAAGACCTAATCGGCAAAAATATATGGGCAGTATTTTCGGTCGATCCTACCTCTGAGCTATATCAGCATTGTCATCGAGTAATCGTAACGCAAACTGCAATCGAGTTTGAAGAACACTATCCCTCACTCAACAAGTGGTTGAAAATTCGCGCAATTAAGAGTGAAGATAGCTTACTCCTTTACTTCCAAGATACGACCCAAACATCTCAAGCCGAGCAACAATTGAAAGCCGAAATCGCCAAGTGCCAGCAGGTGGAAGCCACTCTTCAGAAAGAACAGGACTTTTTGAAGGCAATTCTAAACAACGTTCAAGCAGGCATTGTGGCTTGCGATGCCGAGGGCATATTGACTGTATTTAACCAAGCAGCTAAAGATTTTCATGGATTACCTCAACAGCCAGTTCCACCGGAGCAATGGGCTGAGTATTATAACTTGTATTTGTCCGACGGCAAAACACCCATGAATACAGAGGATATTCCCCTGTTCCGGGCATTGCAAGGACAGAACGTTCGTGATGTGGAAATGATGATTGTTCCGCAGCAGGGAACTGCCCGAACGCTGTTAGCAACTGGACAGGCGATTATTGCCGCCAACGGCGAAAAACAGGGTGCTGTTGTCGTGATGCACGACATTACACAACGCAAGCAGGCAGAAACTGCTCTGCGCGAGCGTGAAGCGCAATTATCGAGCATCTTCCAAACTATTCCTGATGGCATCACCATTCTAGATTCTACCGGACAGATTATTGCGGCAAATAGGGCAGCAGAGAGGATTTTAAGATTGACTCGCAGTGACATTGTGGAGCGAGGCTATAACGATCCATCCTGGTTCATTACAACCGTGGACGGTCATCCTTTCCCAGAAGATGAACTGCCGTTCGCGCGGGTGATGCAAACAGGTCAGGCTATTTATGGCATTGAACATGCCATTAACCATGCCGATGGCACCCGCACGATTCTCTCGATCAATGCTTCCCCTTTGTTAGACGAAGAAGGGCAAATTATCAATGTCATTGCTGCTTTAAGCGACATTACTGAGCGCAAGCAAACCGAAGAAGAACGAGTACAGCTTGTTCAAGAACAGGCAGCCCGTGCCGTAGCAGAGAATTCTCAGCAAAAATCAGCATTTTTAGCGGAAGTGAGTGCTGTTCTTTCTTCTTCACTAGAGTATGAACAAACCCTCCAAAGCGTTGCAAAGCTGGCAGTTCCTTATTTTGCAGATTGGTGTAGTGTCGATCTGCTGAATGACGATCGCACGATCGGGCGTGTTGCGGTGGCTCATTGCGATCCCGAAAAAGTCCAGTTTGGCTGGGATTTGGCTCAACGCTTTCCCAGACATCTCGATGATGGGTATGGCATTGCTAAAGTCATGCAAACAGGACAGGTTGAAATTGGAATTGAGATTACAGATGAACAGTTAGTTGCCGCCGTGCCGAATGCTGAATACCTGGAAATATTGCGTGGAGTTGGGTTAAAGTCCTGCATCATTGCACCGCTACAGACACGCGGGCGCGTGTTGGGTACCATTACGTTTGTGTTTACTGAATCCGATCGCCACTATCGCTTGGAAGACATTTCCTTGGCTGAAGATTTAGCTCGGCGGGCAGCGATGGCCATTGATAATGCTCGTCTCTATAATGAAACACAACAAGCGAAATTAGCCGCCGAACTCGCTGCTAACCGGACGGCTCGATTGCTGGCGTTGATGACAGCGCTTTCTGAATCGCTAACCTCGGCTCAAGTGGCTCAGGTGATTATTGAACAGGGAATGTCCGCACTGGGAGCGAGTTCTGGTTTGGTTGCCGTATTAAACCAGGATGCAAGCGAACTGGAGATTATTCAAGGGATCGGGTATGAGCACGTCGGAGAGTTTCAGCGCAGTTTTTCGATTCATGCACCCTATCCTCTGGCAGAAGCCGTGCGAACTGGGCAACCTGTTTGGGAAGAAACCATCGAAAACCGAATTGCCCGTTATCCTCATTTAGCCCAAGCGTATGCCAAGGCTGGTTCTCAAGCCTGGATTTCAGTGCCATTGTTGATAGAAGGACAAGCCGTTGGTGGACTGTCGCTCAGTTTTTCGACCGTTCCCAGACTTTCCGAGAGCGATCGCGCTTTCGTTGTGGCACTAGCACAGCAATCGGCGCAGTCGATCGACCGAGCACGACTCTACGAATCAGAACGGCAAGCACGGGCACAAGCAGAAGCGGCTAACCGAATTAAAGATGAGTTCTTAGCTGTCTTGTCGCACGAATTGCGAACTCCGTTGAATCCGATTCTGGGTTGGACTCGACTGCTGCGAAGGGGAACCCTCGATTCCAGCAAGACGGCGGGAGCTCTCGAAACGATTGAACGCAATGCTGAGCTACAAGTTCAACTGATTGAGGACTTGCTGGATATTTCTCGTATTCTGCAAGGCAAGTTGAGTTTGGACTCTACTCCAATTAATTTAAAAACAACTGTTACAGCCGCGATCGAAACAGTGCGTCTAGCCGCCGAAGCGAAGAACATTCAAATTCAAACTCAGCTTGAATCGACTGGGGGGGAGGCGTTAGGAGATGCTGCCCGATTGCAACAGGTTGTCTGGAACCTGCTCACCAATGCCATTAAGTTCACCCCAACTGGAGGTCGAGTTGAAGTTGAGCTAAAAACGATTGATTCCTATGCTCAAATTCTAGTCAGGGATACGGGGAAAGGGATTAAGCCAGAGTTTATTCCCTATGTCTTTGACACGTTTCGACAAGCCGATAGCAGTATTACTAGAACATTTGGTGGGTTAGGGCTGGGATTAGCGATCGTGCGTCGCCTCGTTGAGCTACATGGTGGCACTGCCAAAGCCGAAAGTTCTGGAGAAGGGCAGGGAGCAACATTTACCGTCACTCTTCCGTTGTTAGCCAGGAGAAATGATGCAAACAGTGACCAGAAGGACAATCTATCACTCAATGCTCACACTTCACCCTTGGCTAGATTATGTATCCTGGCAGTCGATGACGAAGTAGACAATTTAGAGTTAGTTCAATTTATCTTGGAGGGAGCGGGAGCCACCGTGATCTGTGCATCTTCAGCAACAGATGCGCTAAAACAACTTGATAAATCTAAGCCAGATGTTTTGATTGCTGATATTGGAATGCCACAAATTGATGGCTATATGTTGATTCGTCAAGTCAGACAACTATCCACACAGGAGGGAGGACAGATTCCCGCGATCGCACTTACTGCCTATGCTGGAGAAATCAATCAGCAGCAAGCCTTAGCTGCCGGATTTCACAGGCATCTTTCCAAGCCGGTTGAGCCGGAAATGTTAGTGCAGACAATTGAGCAATTGCTTCATCGAATTGGGTAAGGCAGAGTATTAGACATCTGCGGGAAATTAAGATTCAGCTACCTCGCTACAAGAATCTCAGGTTAATTATCGAAGATGTCTTTTGAGTATAGTGTGGGAGGATGTCACGTCTTGAGGATTAGCCTGATGCTGCTTGGCATAGATTTAGGAACAGGCTCTGCTAAGGCATTGCTCCTAGCGACAGACGGAAGCGTTATGGGTGAAGCATCAAGCTCCTATCCTGTTCATGCACCCCACCCCGGATGGGCTGAGTCTGAGCCAGGGGATTGGTGGTCAGGTGTTGCCTCGGCTGTTAGGAAGGCAGTGGGAAATCACGCTGATCAGGTACAGGCGATCGCACTTTCAGGGCAAATGCACGGTGTTGTCCTAGCTTCGGAGTCGGGTCAGCCCCTGCGTCCTGCTATCCTCTGGGCAGATACTCGTAGTGCCACGCTTAACACTTATCATTCGCTCGATGCAGCTATAAGCGAGCGATTGGGCAACCCGATTACGGCTGGAATGGCGGGGCCAACTTTGTTGTGGCTACGAGAACACGAGGCTACTGTCTACGCCCAAGCGCGTTGGGCACTCCAGCCAAAAGATTGGCTACGGTTACGGATGACTGGAGAAGTCGCAACCGAACCATCTGATGCTAGTGGTACTTTGCTTTACGATGTTGTGTCGGACAACTGGGCTGGGGATGCAATCTCAGCGCTGAATCTGCGTTGTGATTGGTTGCCGAAAATTATTCCCTCTAGTGCGATCGCAGGTGACCTGACGGCTATTGCTTCAGAGCATCTTGGCTTACCTATTGGCTTACCCGTTATTGCTGGTGCTGCGGATACGGCAGCGGCGGCACTTGGTAACGGACTACTACCTGGTTTAGTTCAACTAACCATCGGCACAGGCGCTCAAATCATTACACCGCGATCGCAACCCATTATCGATCCTCAGGGTCGTACCCATCTCTATCGAGCCGCCGTACCTAACCAGTGGTACACCCTTGCAGCAATGCAAAATGCGGGGTTAGCGCTTGAGTGGGTGCGAGGTATCCTCGGCTTGAGCTGGGAGCAAGTCTATACTAAAGCGTTTTCTGTTCCCCCAGGATGTGAAGGGTTGACATTTTTGCCATACCTTACAGGTGAGCGAACTCCACACCTTGACCCATATATACGTGGGGCATGGGTAGGACTTGGACTTCATCACACACAGGCGCACATGATGCGGGCAGCTTTAGAGGGAGTTGTTTTTGCTTTGCGACAAGGTTTAGAGGCACTTGAGGCTACAGGTTTTAAAGCAACAGAATTGCGTTTAGCAGGCGGTGGAACGGCAGAAATGCCTTGGAAACAATTACTGACTGATGTATTGAGAATACCCCTCTATGCAACTACAGTTGCTGCTGCTTCCGCCCGTGGTGCTGCTCTATTGGCGGGTATCGGAATTGGTGTATACGCAGATGCTAATGACACCATCAAACTGGCAGCAACACCAACGCTTGCTGCAACGCCCCAATCAGTTGATTGGGTTCTAGAAGAGGCTTGGATGCGATATCAATCCCTTTATCCACGACTTAAAAAAATCTGATAGGAGTTATGCCTCAAGGAGGAACAAGCAAACGGCATAAAGCCGTTGGAAAAAAGAGTGAGCTGACCTACAATATTGAGAGGTTTAATAATAGGATGCAGCAAATAATTTCTCGGTTGGTTAGGAAAACTTTGTCGTTTTCTAAAAAGTTAGAAAACCACCTTGGGGCTATCTGGTATTTTATCCATCATTATAATGCGTCGCTATCTGGGCAGTGATTTTTTCACTAAATTACTACTACCCTTCTTTGCGTAGCGAGAGCGCTTCCCTTGGCGTTACGAGAGCGTTAAAATTATTTCCATGATGTGGACACAAATAGATGCTCGTATTACTCACCTGACTGGCGAAAAGTTTCTTGCGTCACAGCAGCGTTCGGTTAGCGGCGGCTGTATCAATCAAGGTTATGCCATCAGCGATGGGCAGCGTACTTATTTTGTTAAACTCAACCAAGCTTCTCTGGTTGATATGTTTGAGGCAGAAGCGTTGGGTTTACAGCAAATGCTGGAAACTAACAGCATCCGCGTCCCGAAACCGATTTGCTGGGGTACTGAAGGGAATTCTGCCTATCTAGTTCTGGAGTGGTTGGAACTAGGACGTGGCAATACCCAATCTTGGGAGAAAATGGGACAGCAATTGGCAGCAATGCACCACTGGGTGGGAAAAGATGCCTTTGGCTGGGACAGAAATAATACGATTGGTTCTACGCCGCAAATCAACACCTGGACAGCAGCTTGGGGAGAATTTTATGTTGAACATCGGCTGGGTTATCAATTTGGGCGGGCGTTGCGTCGCGGCGGTCATTTTCCCAATCAAGAACGGTTACTAGAGGCAATTCCTGAACTATTGGCAGATCGTCAGCCTCAACCATCGCTGGTTCACGGCGATTTGTGGGGGGGGAATGCCAGTTGTACTGTGGAAGGGGAACCTGTGATTTTTGACCCGGCGGCGTATTATGGCGATCGCGAGGTTGATATTGCGATGACGGAACTTTTTGGCGGTTTCCCAACAGCGTTTTATCGCGGCTATAACGAAGTTTTTCCTTTAGATCCAGGCTACGAGCGGCGGAAACCTCTGTATAACCTGTATCACATTTTGAATCATTTTAATCTTTTTGGCGGCGGTTATGCGTCGCAAGCGTCGGGGATGATTGAACAGATATTGCGTTCAATTTGATGTTGAGCGTAACACGCTATCCTGGCAGGAATAATTTGCTTATGGGAGATTGTCAGGGTCAACGCCAAGCGATCGCAAGTACGCAGCCAACTGTTCAGCCCGAAGACGTTCTTGTTCAGCCCGAAGACGTTCTTGCTGTAACAACAACTCGGCCTGTTCTGCCCGTTGCTGTAGTTCCACTGAAGTTAAAAATCTCTGCCCATCTGGACGGTAAATTACTAACTCTCCCTGTCCAGTTGCAAACCGAATTCTTAAGCGAGGACTCGTCCAGCCATCCATTTGCCAAAGTTTTGTCAGATGTTGATCTTGCCGCAACCATCCTTCTAATTCATAGCTTTCTGGGTCATACAGGTAGTATTCTTCGACACCGTAAGTATCGTAAAACTCCAGCTTGCGATCCATCTCTTCTTGATTGTTGCTCAGAGAAAGTATCTCAAAGACAACTTGGGGCGGGATATTATCTTCTTGCCACTGACGATAAGAACGACGTTTCCCCTTGTGTCTGCCGAATACAACCATGACATCGGGTGCAGTCGGGGAAACTATCTTGGATTTGACAGGATACCACAGCAAATCTGCCGCAATAAAAACATCGTTAATGGCAGCGAACAAAATCTCTAAATTCTCTTTTATAATGACTATCCAACGATACTGTTCCGTATTGTCTGCCATTGGTTTGCCGTCACTGTCTGGATAGAGTAGATCGGAGTCAAGTTGCGAAAAGATAGTCATCGGATTTTACCTTGCTCTCGCTCAATAAATTACGACAAAATTTTAAATAGGCTGGAAATAGCGATCGCTATTTTCCAGACTCCTGATTTTTGTCTCTTTTCATCATTTTAGAAATTAATTCTAGACAGAAATTCTGGCACACCCTGAATACCAAGATTAAGGTGAAACACCGCCCCAGCTCCCTCGCCTTCCTCATCGCGGTTGTCACCGCCTGCTGTAGTAACGTAAATATCAGTGTAATCCGGGCCGCCAAACGTGACGCTTGTCACCTTTTTTGCTGGGAAAGGAATGCGTAAAACTTCTGTACCATCGGGAGTGTAGCGAAACAAATGTCCCCCATCCCAACGCGCCGACCAAATATAACCTTCCGCATCAACAGTCATCCCATCGGGGACACCTTCATCTTCTGGTGTGGTGATGTGAACGCGCTGATTGCTAAGATTGCCGCTAAATTGGTCGTAGTCGAACTTATAAATTTCCCGTTTATCGGAGTCGGTGTGGTAAAGCTGCTTGTGGTCGGGGGTGAATCCCATGCCGTTAGAAACACCCAGACCATCGAGTATTTGAGTGAGGGAACCGTCTGTATCCAGGCGGTAGAGGCGACCGAGACGATTAGGTGCTGGCATCGTCCCACAAAAAACCCGCCCTGCGGGGTCAGCAATTACATCATTAAAGCGGGTTTCGCGTTCGTCGGGAATTTCGGGAATCAGGGTGGTAATTTTCCCCTCTTCCCAGCGCTCAATGGCTCCACGAGCTTTAAATAGAAGTAGTGAACCGTCTTGTTGAATAGTGAAACCGCCGACAACTTCCCCAGAGTAAATTTGCTCGTGGGTTTTGCTGGCATAATCGTAGCGGAACAGGCGACCTGTGGGGATGTCACTCCAGTAGAGGCGCTTCTCAAGTGGGTGCCAAAGGGGGCCTTCGGCATTGTGGCATTGGTAGTCTGCGATGATAGATGGTGTTGCCATTCTTTGAGTATAGGATCAATAGAAAAGTGCAACTGCAATTTTAGAGCATCGCTAGTGAGTAGCGATCGCAATCTTAATTGCTTAATATTAAGTAGTTAATAGTCCAGACAATGAGGAAAAGAATTCTAGAAACAATTATTGCGACCTTACAGCCAAAAGACTTTATCTTAGCTTTATGGCAGGGAGGTTCCGCAGCCCACGGTTATACAGATGAGTGGTCAGACATCGACATTGTAGCAATTGTTGAGGACAATTATGTTGAAGAAACCTTTAACCTCCTTGAAAAATCTCTCTTAACAATATCGGAAATTAAGTTTAATTTCCGAGTTCCTGAACCTACATGGCACGGTCATTCGCAGTGCTTTTATCAGTTAGAAGCAGCAAGTTCCTTCTTATTGATAGATTTTGCAGTAATGAAGCGAAGTAGTCCCAATCATTTTTTAGAGATGGAGCGACATGGAAAAATAGTAGTTGCCTTCGATAAAGCCAATCTCTTAGTTGTACCTCCTTTGAATTTGAGCGAACATTTCTCCAAAATGAAAGTCAGATTCTATCATCTTCAAAATACTTTTGATTTTTTGCAAATATTTGTTAAAAAGGAGATAAATCGCGGACGTTTAGTAGAGGCTATTGCTAACTACCACTCTTACACTCTTCCACTCTTAGTAGAACTTCTGGGAATGGTTTATCGACCTTATAGATACGATTTTCAGACAAAGTATTTTAGCCGAGACTTCCCCCCAGAGGTCATCGCTCGTATGGAACCCCTTTATTGTGTAAGGGATATTGCCGATTTAACAAAAAAACAGCAACTTGCCAAATTGTTTTTTGCGGAAACTTTACCTCGTGCAGAAGAGGTTATAACTAGAGCAAACCTAACTCATTTATGAATTTCTTTTCCTATCTTGCTTCAGTGCTATAACCAACGCGCTATGTATCGTCTTTGCGGTTCGTTTAGAAAGCTATCTTCACGAATCAAGTACAATTTATATAAATTTAACTAAATTTTTCGGGAGCAGGCATGACAGAAATTAAAAATGTCAGTGGAACAGCTTTTATCATCGCTGAGCTTAGAGTTGAAGGAAGTGAAGAGAATAATCCTCTTTACACCGATGAAATTGTTAAACTTTTTCTCAATGATGAAACTAAAAAAATTGCTAAGGAGATAGCTAAAACCTTTACTCCAGCAAAAGACATGGTAAAAATTCGGACGAAATATTTCGATGATGTATTATCAAATCAAATTTCACTTGGTTATCAGCAAGTGGTGATTTTAGGCTCTGGTTTAGATACCCGTGCTGTCAGAAAAGGTACAGAAGACGTAGTTTTTTTTGAAATAGATAATCAAAATACTCTTCTGTTAAAAGAAGAAAGTTTAAAACAAAACCAAATTTCAGCAAATGTGAAATACATTTCTGGGGACTATATAAAAGACGATTTAATTGCTTTGCTTGCTAGAAATAAATTTGATTTTAATCTACCAACCTATTTTTTATGGGAAGGCAATATTACATATTTAACTGAGGAGGAAATAATTTTTGTAGTAAAACAGATTCGGGACAATGTGAAAGAATTCAAGTTGTCTTTGGACTATTTTACAGAAGGAGTAATTTTAAGAACAACTGGGTATCAGGATATAAATGATTACAGGGATGAGTTGGAAAAGATGGGCGCACCGTGGCTGACTGGCTTTGAAAATGTTGATAAATTTGCTAAAAAGTTAAACTTAAAAGTTAGCGAAAACTTTTCAACAGCCGATTTATACAAAAGATATCGTCCTCATAGTTCACTAGAATCTAATATTTTCAATTTTTACTTTGTTTGTACTTTAGAAAGTTAAAGTAGGTTGGTTTGATGGATGTATTCCGGGCTTTTGGTTAGTTCAGTGAAAGGCGCGGCTTAAGAATGCTGCCTTGGTTTTGGGAGAATGGAGTTTGAGGGGTAAAGATGCGTTGCTCCAATTGAAAGGCTATAGAATTGAGTCAATCTTATGATAATGAGCGATTGGAGCGATGAAAACGCTAGCAAAATGGTCTGTGGATGACTATCACCGCATGATCGAAGCGGGGATTTTGCGCGATCGCCGTGTGGAGTTGTTAGCGGGCGAAATTGTTGAAATGAGTCCAGAAACCCCGATTCATTACAATACGGCAAAGCGAGGCGCGAAATACCTGGAGGAGTTGCTAGTAGGCAAAGCTGATGTTCGTTTCAATGGCCCAATTACACTACCCGACTCCGAACCCGAACCGGATATGGCAATCGTTCGACTGCCAGAGTCTGCATACAACGATCGCCATCCTGAACCTGATGATATATTTTGGGTCGTAGAGGTGGCTAAGACCAGTCTGAAAAAAGATGTAGAGTTCAAAGCCTCTATTTATGCTACTGCTGAAATTCAAGAGTATTGGGTTTTAGATTTATCAAACACGCGAATAATTGTGTTTCGAGAGCCTCACAATGGTCAGTACGTTACACAACAGGTTATTCGTGAAGGTGTGATCTCTGACGAGAAGCCGCTTCGCGTCTACGCGCCGTTGGCATTTCCAGATATCCAGGTATCAGTTGAGAGACTTTTTGCTTGAATGCGATCGCTCCCCACATCAGCATCCTCACGCTTTTAGTTTATGAGCGATCGCTTCTTGTGCTGTTTTGGTTTTGGGGGAATGGACTTTGAGGAGGATGGTGCGATCGCAATCTTCCTCGACGCAGCACCCAGAGCTTCACTCAAATTTTGGTGGATGTTCTCCTACCTTGACCCACATCCGACGCACGCGAATCAACTGGGGACGATTCATCTTTAATGCAGCAATTGTTGCTCGACCAATAGGTGTCAACCCTACTAATTCTGTCCCATCCTCACTCCACGTAAAATGCTCTTCCCATGCTTGGCGATGGGGATGAAACAAAGGCACCATCTGCCCAGTAGTGGGGTCTAATGCTGTTTGGAGAGTTGCTTTGTAGCGATTACAGGTAGGACAGGAAAGGCAAAGATTCTCGAAAAGTGTCTCTCCACCAGCTGAGCGGGGAAGAATGTGTTCAAACTCAAAAATTGCAACCGTTAGAGCTTCAGCTGTGCGGCAATAGGCACAGCAATCTCTAAAATGGACGCGAATTTGTCGCTGTAGCTCAACAGGAATATATGCACTCACGCCACCGTTGCCAATCTTTCTAGGCAGTGCAGAGTATATCTGGCTCTCGTTTTGAGGATTGTCAGTTGATCGACTTGTGCTAGCAGACGGTCTAGATTTGCAATTTCGTCAGCACAGAGTTGAGATTTTGCATTCCGAAATAGCAAATCGTTCAATTGATTCTGTGCTGAGGCAGCTAGCATACTATCGGCTAACGCTTGCAGCTCATCTCGGCTTAAGCCAATTAAGCATTCCTCATCCAGAGCCAGTGGGTTTGCAAGTCGATTATATGCTTCCAAATCTAACAAGACGCCAACTCGCTCCCCCTGTTCGTTGGTAATATAACGCACTTGCTCAGACATGGGTTTTCTCTCTCTCGGTCTTTGGATTCATCGTAGCTTATAGTTGTTTTGCGATCGCATCTCGCGCTGCTTCGGCTTTGGGAGAATGGAGTTTGAGGGGGATGATGCGATCGCGCCGTTGGCATTTCCAGATATCCAGGTATCAGTTGAGAGACTTTTTGCTTGAGCCTTTTGTGTCAGTTGTATGATAATTCCGAATGCAGAGCGTGCTGTGGTTGATGTCCGTAAGTTACGTGATTACTGTCTCAATTCCACGCACGATCAAGGCAAACATAAGGCACGTTTGTTTGAATCCATGCTTGGCATGACTGCCAGTGATGCAGAGGAGTTACGCAGGATTTTACTGGAAGTTATCAAAACACATGAGGTACAGCTAGGGCGAAGGGACGACTACGGGCAACGTTATACCCTTGACTTTGTGCTTGAATGGGGGGAGAGAAGCGCTACAGTTCGTAGCGGTTGGATGATCGAACATGACTCAGATACTCCAAGATTGACAACCTGCTACCCGTTGTAAGAGTTGGAGGCTTATATGACAGATACAATCAAATTGTTAGATGTAGTTGCTCTTACAGTCAATTTGCCTGAATTCAATCTGCGGCGTGGGCAAGTGGGTACAGTTGTTGAAATCCTTGCCGATGGTAGGGCGTTTGAAGTTGAATTTAGCGATCGCACAGGCCGCACTTACGAGTCTCTTGGTCTACGTCCAGACCAAATTATGGTGCTACACTTTGAGCCAGTATCTGGTGATGTTGCAGCTTAACAATATCCTTACTTTTTGCATCCTCACGCTTGTCGTTTATAAGCGATCGGTTAAGATTGATAGCTCAACTTATTTAAGTTATTCTCGCCCCATGCCTTATGGCAAAACATTACGTCGGTCGGGATCTCAGGAATCAGTCGTTTGCAGGATGTAACCTTGCCGGAGCGGATTTCCGAGGGGCAAACCTGGAAGGGGTAGATTTTACCAGCGCCAACCTGCGTGGAGCAAAGTTCTCATCCACAAAAGAATGGAAAACGAATGCAACCGGAGCCAACTTCAGCTATGCCGATATTCGAGGAGCGGATTTTACAAATGCCATGCTCAGAGGCGCAAATTTCACTGGAGTCAATGCAGGAATAATCTTATATAAAGCTATTTGCACGATAGGATGTTGTCTATTTCTAGCTGGACTAGCAACGCTCCTACATCCATCTTTTTTAGGGTTGCTGATTGTGACAATCTTCTTTTCAGCAGTCATCATGCTTAAAATATTTCTACAAGAAAGGTTTACAGAACCACAATTTCAGGAGTTTGCAATTTACAACGTATTAGGTTGCTTTAGAGCAGAGGACTGGCAGAAAGACTACAAGCAATGGAGGCTCCAAAGGCACTACATCAATCTTCTCTCTACTCTTTTACATACATCTGTTTACTTTTTAAAACTTGAAATTGCTATAGTTTTTATTGGCACTATTCTGAAATTTTCAAATCTTCAAATTGAGAATTATTCTAAAGATATTGAGAATTATGCCAGAGATATGCCTTCTCAATTAGATTTGTTAAAACATCTAATTTTGACACTCCCCTCAGCGTTCCTGCTTGCAAATGTTTTCGATTCTTCATCTAAAAACTCAGTTGAAGCCTTTTTCGGAGCAGTAAGCTTTCAAGGAGCTAATTTAACAGATTGTAATTTTACTAGGGCAATCCTTATCAAGCCAAACTTGTTGGAGAGTAATTGTACTCGTGTTTATTGGTATAGAGTTAAAAATTTTGGTTTCAACTTTATACCAGATAAATATGTGCTAAATAAAGTTATTCTGAAGATGAAATTACTGATTGAAGGTGAGGGTAGTAATAAGAATTTTGATTTTATGGATTTAGAAGCTGTTAATCTTCGCGAAGCGAATTTAGTAGATGCCAGCTTTGTTGGAACTGATCTTAGTCGCTCTAATTTGCAAAATGCTAATCTGTCAGGGGCAGTGCTGAGGCAGACTCAACTGGACGGAGCAGATTTGACCGGAGCGATCCTCACAGGTGCCTACATTGAGGACTGGGGCATTACTGGTACTACCAAATTGGATCGTGTGCAGTGTGAGTATGTCTATATGCGAGTACCGACTAAGAAGAATCCTCACCCCTTAAGGAAGCCGGATAACCTGTGCGAAACCTTTTTAGATGGAGAATTTGCTGACTTCATTCGACCCTATCTGGACACGCTCGATCTGTATCATACTCAAGGTGTTGACCCACGCGCCATTTCTATAGCATTCAAGAATTTGGCACAGAATCATCCAGATGCACACTTGGAAATTGTGACGGTGGAGAAACGAGGACACAATAGCCTCAACTTGAAAGTGCAAACAGCACCAGAGGCAGACAAATCTGACCTGAGCAGAGAATATTTTGCAGATTACAATCGGCTTAAGGCGCTACCTGCGGGAGTACAATTATTGCTGGCGGAAAAGGATGTCCAAATTCGCAGTCTACAGCAAATGATTCAAACGACACTCAAACAACCAACTTTTAGCATTCAGGGAGAGTTTATGCCAGAAAATAGCGGAATTAATATCAGCGCGGATGGCAATATTGGCGATATTAGTGGCTTAGTTGGTGGCGATGTCAGTGGAGTTGTCAATCTCGGCACAATTAGCGGTGACGTGACCAATGCCGTTAATCAGTTACCAGATGTATCTGAATCTGATCAGCCCAACCTTAAAGAACTTTTGACACAACTTCAACAAGCTATCGAAAACGACACTAACTTGCCTGACACGGACAAAGCCGATTTGCTGGAACAGGTACAGGTATTGGCTGAAGCTCAACAGACAAAAGAAACCACCAAGAAAGAAGGGCTTATTCGGAAGGCAAATAAAATATTTGATGCAACGCTGAAAAGCCTTCCGAATACTGCTGTGATCGTAGAGTCTTGCAGTAAATTATTGCCGATGATTTTGAAGGCACTAGGAATTTCAGCCTGAGTTTTCGATGCTGTTGGCACAATCAAAGAGCGATCGCTTGCCAGCATACATTACAACAGATAGCACAGGCGAGAATCAGTACAATTGAGAGAACTATCAACCCTATTGCTACTTATGCTAAAAACTGTCGAAGGCATTTATCAGAACGGACAAATTGAACTCGCCGAACTGCCACAGGATGTGAGCGATCGCACCCAAGTTCTGATCACCTTTCTCGATCCTGGCAAAATCGATCCCACCAAAGTGCGTCAATTGATCGATCGGTTAGAAACCATTGCAGGTATTCAGCAAGGCTTCGTAGATAACCTAAACGATCTAGGAGATGAAGTTTAAATAGGTTGTCGGTGAGAACGTAGGGAAAGAGGTTATCCGCCAGGCGACGCTTCCTTTAACCATCAATCTGATTCGACTCCGGTAGGAATTCAGGATTCATGACTTGCTCTGGAGTGTAGGGACATTCTTCGGGAAAAACCTGTTCGCCCAACTGAGTTTCTCGAATCGCCAAAGCTAAGCCTAGTTCATAAGCAGCGAGGAAAACCTCTTCTAGATAAGGTTTCAAACTAGGGCTATCCTGCAAAAGCAACCTGATCTGAACACGTTGCTCTCGAATTGTACCCAACCAACTATTGCTGCGTTTGTCAGGTTGAAATTGCCATTTTAGGAGGTGTCCTAGCAATACTCCCAATCGATTCCTCAGTTGTTGCCGCTCTTTCCTGCCCAAAGCTTCAATTTCCTCAATCAGGTTGCCCTTGTCTAATTGATTCCACTCCTGAGTTTTGAGTAGGCTAACCTGCTCTTGAGTCCAGGCATAAAAATCTGTTTCATAGAGGTGAGATGTGTGCATTTTTATCAATGGTTGTAAACTTCTATTAGACTAGCGATCGCTCTCATATTCACGCATCAGCATTCTGAAGTCCAGGGACTTTTCGATAGATGGAAGCAATATCGCAGCGAATATCTATACTTGCGAAGTAAACTTCATCTCCTTGGCTGTAAATTTGAGAAACCCAATCGCCTGAATCAGAAAGGCGAAAACACTCGACGCTCATCTGAGATTGATTAATTAACACATATTCTCGGAAAGATGGAGACGTTTGATAGTCAGCAAATTTTTCCCCTCTGTCAAAAGCTGCTGTTGAGGGAGATAGCACTTCAACGACCAAAATGGGATAGAGGATGAAGTCATCTGTAGAGTTTGTATCGCGCTCATCGCAAGTTACAGCAACATCGGGATAGTAATAGCAGTCTGCTGACTCAAGCCTGACTTTAATATCCGAGGAGAGAACAAGGCAGGGACTATTATAGAGGTGATTGCCCAATATTCTTACCAGAAATGTTGAATGTTAAGAAAACTTCATAAAAATTAGCCCAAAATCATGATATTTTTTGGGCTAAACCTTAATTAATCTTATTAGCTTCCATGATATTTTCATTTCCTCGTCTTG
>NZ_JACJPF010000101.1 GCF_014695915.1 Trichocoleus sp. FACHB-40 | reverse complement strand
CAAGGACGGTCTCGCACAGTAAAAAGTTGCATTGGTAAGCTAATAATTACTGAAAAACAAGCCGAAAAATTGGGAGTCAAAAAATCAACTCGTTTAGCTCCATTATTTGAAAAGTGCTGCCTCCGTCAGGTGGCTAATCTCTCTTATGAGAAAGCAGCCTGTGAAATTGAAGCCCAGACGGGCGTGCATATAGGTCACACTTGTTTACACCGATTAGTGGAAAAGCAAGAATGGGCGTCCATAGTAGCTGCTTCCGAGGTAAAGGAAACCAGTGTGGATGGGGGGAAAGTCCGTCTCACAAAAGAAGAGGGAGAGGGCAGTCACTGGCTTGACTACAAGGCTGTGCGACTGCACGGCAGTTATTACGGGGCATTTTTTCTTGACAATCAAGCGTTAATTAATTATGTGAACAGCCAGCCTTTATCAGAGCTACTAACCTGTTTGGGAGATGGTCATGATGGCATTTGGAATATTATTGTCCAGTTGAATCCTAACGGGGCGCGGCGGGAAATTTTAGATTGGTATCACTTAGTTGAAAATCTATGTAAGGTCGGTGGGTCGTTGAAGCGTCTGGCGCAGGGTAAGGAATTTCTATGGCAAGGACGAGTCGAGGAAACCATCAATTTATTTAAGTCTTGCCGTCAAAAACAAGCGCAAAAGTTCTGCGCTTATTTGGAGAAGCATCGCTCCCGGATTGTTAACTACGAGCAATTGTCAACACAAAAGGTTTGCTCAATCGGTTCGGGAGCTGTAGAGTCGGCAGTAAAACAAATTGATAGAAGGTTGAAAATTTCAGGAGCGCAGTGGTTGATGAAAAATGTTAATCAAATGCTTAAGCTTCGGTGCGCCTACCTTAACGGATCAATATCCGTTTGATGCTCAAAAGCGCAAAACCGGGATGCTCCCTAGCTATCTTGGCTCAGAAGCTGAGGTGCGTTCGTGGATTGAGCAACGTTATTACAGGTAAAATTGGCTAATCAGCGTTAGGAGTGCCTGAGTATGCAAGTCCATCGGGTGTTTTCTGGAGCTTCTTGGGAGTCCCAAGTCGGCTACTGTCGCGCTGTAAAAGTAGGAAATATCATTTATGTTTCTGGCACTGCGCCCGTCGATGAGATGGGTGCAGTGTTTGCTCCAGAAAATGCCTATGCTCAAGCAAAGCGCTGCTTTGAAATAATCCAAAAAGCCTTGCAGGAGCTGGGTACTGATTGTAGCTGTGTTGTCCGAACTCGGATGTATGTCACAGACATTTCTCGCTGGACAGAATTTGGTGAGGCGCACAAAGAATTTTTTGGAGAAAATCCTCCAGCTTCAACGATGATAGAAGTAAAATCCCTCCTTGAGCCGGCAATGTTAATTGAGGTAGAAGCTGATGCAGTTTGTATGGAGTGAAAGCGATTCACTATTCCTATTTCTGCTTTTACAAACGCCACAATAATTTAATTGCGGTGATTGTTACTATACCGAATCCTAGCTCCTGCCCACTGGAGTTTTTCTCGTAACGTTTGGTAATAGGAATAGTTTTCGCGCAAAATAATAAACTTAGCCAGACAATTTGCCATGCGGATGTCTACCCGCTGTCCGGGCCAAATTGCAGTTGCCATCACCCCATCCATCCATAGTTTAGTGTTTAATTCGTAGTCAGCTAAAGGCCAGACGCTCACTACAGAACCGGAGGGGATGACAATTGGGCGACTGGAGAGACTCAAAGGGCAGATTGGGGTGACGGTAATAGCTTCCATGCCAGAATGGACGATGGGGCCGTTGGCAGAGACAGTGTAGCAGGTGGAACCAGTGGGCGTGGCGACAATCAGCCCATCCCCTTGATATTGATCGACCACCTCGCCGTCAATTTCCATTTCTAATATCGAGGTAATCATGCGGTCAGCGGAGGCGGGTTTGATGCACATTTCATTCAGTGCGAGGTAGCGATCGCTTACAGGTTCCATATTCGTGCGATCGCCCTCAAATAACGCCGCCTGCAACATCATCCGGCGTTCGATAGCATAGCGATCCTCCTCTAACCTGTCCCAAACCCTCTCAGTGTCTTGAAATTCCTCAAATGGCTGTGTTAAAAATCCCAGATGTCCCCCGACATTCACCGCTAAAATTGGGATTCTCTCTGGAGATAGATGCCGAACTGCTGCCAATGCTGTGCCGTCACCACCCAGCACCAACGCCAGATCGATGCGGTGCATTGCGGAAGCCAAAAAAACCGGATAGGGATTATCCTTCGCCCCACTTGGCCCCATTAAAACATGGCAATTGCGTTTTTCAAGTTGCCTAGCGCATTTTTCTGCCCAACTGCGGCTTAGGGGATCTCCCGCTTTGTGAGCAATAATAACGTTTTTCAGCTCCACTGATTATTTACCCTAAACCTATAGAGCGCGATCGCGCGTGCTTATTTTTGCGTTTGGGCGATCGCCTCCCTATCTTAAGCTAGGGTACTCCTCCTCGTAATGTTCTTTTAGCGACAATTAGACAGCGTTCGGCATTGATGGGATAAAATCAGCTAACCCCAAGTAGCGAATTCCCTCTGGGTTAATTTCAAAGCGGCAAGGTAACACCTCCACCCCTAAGGAAAAAGCATCGCGCAACAACTCCCCATACAAAGGATCGGCAATGTCTCCGGGCGCAAACTGGTTACAGTCGCCACGATTAATAAAATAAAGCATCACCGCCCGCGCCTGGGGAATTAGCGCCGTTAGTTCCCGAAGGTGCTTTTGTCCCCTCGTCGTGACCGTATCGGGAAATAGCACCAGTTTACCTTGCGCCCAAGTTGTACTTTTCACTTCCAGATAAATCGGTTTGTCAGACTCATCGCCAGTCAGCAAAAAATCTACCCGGCTTTTCTCTTTCCCATAAGGTACTTCAAAGCGAATTAGACTGTACTTACCTAAAGGAAACAGGAACTTCTCCAACGCCAACTTAATCACCCGATTTGGCAAAGCTGTATTCACTCCTACCCAGGCTGGTTCAGTATCGCAAACCTGAATCATTTCCCAGGTATAAGGCAACTTGCGGTTAGGATTGTCACTGTAGGACACCTGCACCGGACTCCCAGGCGTAGAAACCGCCGTCATTGGGCCAGTATTAGGACAGTGGGCGGTGATTACTTCCCCGGTCGCCAGCTCAATATCGGCAAAAAACCGCTTATAACGTTTGAGTAAAACACCCGGATACAGAGTTGGGTATTGGTAAAGCCAATCCATAGTAGTTTTTTAATGCAGAGTAACGCAAAGGTAATCTTAGGCGATCGCAGAGTCAGACAAACCTTTGCTACCTAAACCGTTAACGTTTGCATTCTTTGCGTTTAAATAAAATGAGTCTCTTGAGGTATCTTTAAGCATTTGTGACTGAAAAGCAAAAAACCGCTCGTTCCCTAGCTGGAATTGCTGGGATTGTGGCAATTGCCACACTGATTAGTAAAGTTTTTGGGTTAGTGCGCCAGCAAGCGATCGCAGCTGCTTTTGGTGTGGGTGTCACCGCCGATGCCTACAACTACGCCTATGTCATCCCTGGCTTTTTGTTGATCTTACTGGGCGGCATCAATGGCCCTTTTCATAGTGCCATTGTCAGCGTCTTAGCCAAGCGCGACAAATCGGAAGCCGCACCTTTGGTGGAAACAATTACAACGCTGGTGGGAGGGATACTCTTCATCGTCACCATCGTTTTAATTGTATTTGCCGGAGTCTTCATTAACCTGGTCGCACCCGGTTTAAGCGAGACAGCCTACGGGATACAAGTGAAAGCGATCGCCATCGATCAATTACAGATCATGGCTCCGATGGCAATCCTTGCTGGACTCATCGGCATTGGCTTTGGCACCCTCAACGCCGCTGATATGTACTGGTTGCCCTCCGTTAGTCCCTTATTCTCCAGCATTACAGTCATTGGCGGACTCGGCATCTTAGCGCTGCAACTCGGCGACCAAATTAACGCCCCCCAATACGCCAAGCTGGGAGGATTAGTTTTAGCTGGGGGAACTCTTGCTGGTGCCATTTTACAGTGGCTAATCCAGCTGTCGGCACAATGGCGGGCTGGTTTGGGCACATTACGCCTGCGCTTTAACTGGCACCAGCCTGGAGTTAAGGATGTCCTCAAGGTGATGGGGCCAGCAACCCTTTCCTCTGGAATGCTGCAAATTAACCTCTACACCGATTTATTTTTCGCTTCTTATATTCCCCAAGCAGCAGCAGCCATGACCTATGCAGGGCTTTTAGTGCAAACGCCGCTGGGAATTATTTCCAATGTAATTTTAGTGCCGCTACTGCCCATATTTTCGCGGCTGGCTGCCCCGGAAAATTGGACTGAACTCAAGGCGCGAATTCGTCAGGGAATACTCCTCACCGCCGTTACCATGCTGCCTTTGAGTGCCTTAATGGTAACTCTGGCAGTGCCAATTGTGCGCGTGGTTTATGAGCGTTATGCTTTCGACCAGAGGGCATCCCAGCTAGTTTCCTCAGTGCTAATTGCTTACAGCATTGGGATGTTTGTCTACTTGGCGCGTGACGTGCTGGTGCGCGTCTTTTATGCTTTGGGGGATGGCGAAACACCGTTTCGCATCAGTATCGTGAATATCTTCCTGAATGCCATACTCGACTATATTCTTGTCCAACGTTTCGGCGCACCCGGTTTGATTCTGGCAACGGTGGGGGTGAATATTACTTCAACAATAGCGCTGGTGTGGTTTTTAGATCGCAAGCTTCACGGTTTACCTTGGCGGGAATGGTGCTTACCTATCCTCAGTTTAACTGGCGCTAGCTTTTTGGCTGGGTTAGCCACCTGGGGCGTTAGTCGGGGTTTTCAGCAATTTTTAGGCACCAACAGTTTGCTGTTGCAGTTGTTGCAGCTAAGTATATCTGGGCTAGTCGGCTTAGGGGTTTATGCCTTATTTGCCACGCGGCTGAATTTGCCAGAAGTGGATATTTTTGTCTCCCGCATTCGCCAGCGCTTTGTGAGATAAAGATGGCAAGGGGGCCTGAAGCAAACGCACTCACTCAACCGTATGCAACACTACCAAAGTCTGGCAGGAAGGTGTGATATCTAAATATTAAGCCGAGATGAGTCTTGAAACTTGGCTCGTTAGCTTAATAACAAAGGCAACCAATGAAGGCCTTCAAAGGATATCTAGCCAGTCTATTTGACAAAGAATTGATCCCGACAGGCTTACGGACTGCTCTATTCGTAGGCTCTGTTTTATTTTTGATCAATCACGGTCTTGCCTTCTTCGGAGGAGAAATGACTCGCGATCGCTGGATTGCCGGATCTCTTACCTATCTAATGCCTTATCTTGTCAATATTCATGGTCAATACGCTTATCGTCGCAAATCCTTAAAAACTCGGTATTGAAGAAACCCTTTACTGATGGCGCTTTTGAACCAATAAACAAGTGTAGCCCTACCCTAAGAGAAGACTATGCGATCGCCCGTGCGCGATCGCAATTTATCTCACCCAGATGCCCACGGAAAAGCTCTTATTTAACAACTTTTTACAAGTTGCGCTGATACTCTTCTAAAAGATCCATCAAATTAACTTGGCACTGCATAGGCAGCAACTCTATCAGAGGAACTTCCCGTTTTCCTCCGCCTAACTTGACGGGGATATTTTCCAGAACTTGCAGCACCCGGTCTTCTTGTAAGGAATCATTAACCAGCATGGGATACAGCTGTTCTGCCAAGACGGTGTGCAGATGAGCATCCCGTAAATAGAGATGCCATTTAGCAATGTCAATGTAAATGTTTTCGCCAATTTCAGCGGCGAGTGCTTCAATTGCTTCGCTGGTGTTCGCTTTAGCCATAACATCTACTCTCTTTTTGTGAATGGGAATCTACTTGCTTTAATTGCAATCGATCCCCTCGCAGTTTGCATCAACGAAAAGCAGAACCTACGGTCTATCTTTTGGTAGTTTTGTTGGTTGTTTTTTTTGTCTTCTCTTTGGGTTTTGGTTGGAACCCTTGAGGAGTTGCGGCTACAGATTCGACTACAGGAGTGGAGTAATCTGCCACTCCAAAGATATAAATCATGTGAATCAATATGACCGTTGCCCAGATTCCTGTCACCCATTTAGCCCAAGGCCATGTAGCATTCTGCAAATTGTGAAAAAACCACAAGCCAGAATTACAGGCGGCAAAAATCGCTACGTGCATAGCAAAATTCATCCGGTCATCAAGGCGACGATAGGCGGGGTCATTACGGTCGGGTTTGCGAGGCCAACGAGGAGGCATGGAAGTTCTGAGTTAGGAGTTATGAGTTGTCATTTCTAACAACTAACTTCATTTTAAAGCTCTAAGTGGCATCTTCCGGACGTTGATAATCTCCCGACTTGCCGCCAGTTTTACTCACTAAGCGAATTGATTCAATGATCATCCCCTTTTCCAAGGCTTTTGCCATGTCGTACAGTGTAAGCGCGGCAACGGAAACTGCTGTCAGGGCTTCCATTTCCACACCTGTTTCAGCCTTGGTTACGACTTCTGCCCGAATCTGGTATCCCGGCAGTTGGGGGTCTGGTGTCAGATTCACTTCTACTTTACTGATTGGTAAGGGATGACACAGGGGGATTAGCCCTGAAGTCTGTTTTGCTGCCATAATTCCCGCCAGTCTCGCGGTTCCTAAGACATCCCCTTTTGGCGCATTCCCCGCCTGAATCGCCGCCAACGTCTCTGGCAACATCCGCACCTGCGCGGCGGCGACTGCAATGCGTTTGGTTGCGGATTTGCCGGAAACATCCACCATCTGCGCCTCACCTTGGGCATCCAGATGAGTTAGCGGTTGAATTTCAGAAAAATTTTGCGTCATCGCTTTGAGTTGTGTTATTATGAGATTCGGGCAAGGGCTTGTAGCTCAGTGGACTAGAGCACGTGGCTACGGACCACGGTGTCGGGGGTTCGAATCCCTCCTAGCCCGTTTAATAAGTAAAAAGGCAAAAGGCAAAAAAAGTGTCTTTTGTCTTTTTGCTTTGGGAATCAAACGCGATGGCTCTGGGTTAGACAAAGCGCGATCGCTCTGTGTAGTCATAACTAATTCTCATCCAACCAGACAATTAAATCCGCAGCAGAGTGAAAATCCAACAACGCCAAAGCCAATTCCTCTAACTGCGTGACCGATAATGCCCCAATGCGCTGTTGCAATTGTTCATCTAGATTACCAAATTGACGGGTTAGCATACGCATAACTAGCGATCGCGCCTCCTCTTGCTTTCCCTGTTGTCGTCCTTTTCGGATAATGGCTTGATAAGTTACAGATTCCTGCATAATTTCCTCCCGCAAAAGTTGGCGAATTAAACTTTCTTCAAACCGCATCCACCAAGATGCGGTACTTCAAGGTTATCTGTCGGTGTTTAAGCTTTAAGATATCCCAAGGTTATCTATGGGAGAAATTAGCGTTGTTACTTTGTCTTTATGGGGAAACACTATAAAATGGGCATAGACAATGAGGCTCTTTCATGAAACCTGTTCTGCGTAAAGGTCAACTGAAAACATGGAAGGATGATCGGGGTTTCGGCTTCATACAACCTAGTGATGGAAGTAAAGAAGTTTTTCTTCATATCAGTGCGCTCAAAGAAGCGAGTCGCCGCCCAAAAGTAGGGGATACAGTTCTTTACGATCTAACAACGGAGGCAAATGGAAAAGTTCGTGCCTCCAATGCCTCAATTGAAGGGGTTGCACCTCGACCTTTGCCTTATAAGCAAAAGCCAACAAAACACGGGCTGGAAAAGGTTATCCGCATTGCAGTTGTGGGTGTTATTGCGATTGTGGCAATGAAATTTAGCGGTAGCCGTTCTCCGGAATATAGTGGTAGCCGTTCTTCATCTCCAATGACATCTGTTACATCTATAACAAAACCGGGATGCAATATTAAAGGAAACATTTCCATTGGAACTGGAAACAAGATTTACCACCTTCCGGGTGCAGAGGATTATGAGTCAACACGGATTGATCCAGCAAGTGGGGAGAGATGGTTTTGCACAGAGTCAGAGGCTATAGCAAATGGTTGGCGTAAATCGCCGAGGTAGTATCAGCAGCCCAACACTTCGCTTTACCGAAGTGCTGGATAAGAGCATTCGGCTGAGTCCAAGAGGTTATCTGCCGTTCGGGGAGCTTAGCATCTTTATCACTACTTACTTATTCAAAGCATAAACATCCTTTTCTCTGCCTATGGCGAAGCGGAGGGAATGGGGTATATTTTTGCTGGAAGATGTGGCGAAAACGATGAGAGCTAGGAATGAAAGAGCTGTCGTAATAACAAACATTCCCCGATAGCCGAGAGGTTCAGCAACAGAACCTAAAACAGGCCCAGCGATCGCAATCCCGACATCAAATCCAGTAATGCACAAAGCAAAAACTTTACCTCTTTCTTGGGCGGTGGAACGGTCAGAAATTAAAGCAATTATCATTGGCATTAACGTTCCCGATCCTGCACCTTCTAGAAAACCACCCAGCAAAAAGCTTGATGGTGTGTCAGCGAAAGAAATAATTAGCATCGCTATGGCATAGCAAAATATACTACCAGTGATAAATATTCCTCGTCCGTAGCGATCGCTGGCGCGACCAACGATTATGCGGGAGATGAAAGAAGCACAAGCTGCTGCTGTGTAAAATAACCCAGGATTTAAGTCAACCTTAATCGCCTTAATATACAAAGGTACAAAGGTACTCAACGCTCCAAACGACAAACCAATCAGCAACAACACTATAGCTGGAGTTCGCAAGCGAGGGCTGGCTAGTAGCTTCCAAAACTGGACTGGATTTTCTGAACCAGCAGATACCTGAGAATCAAGTGTTTCTTTAGTAATACCAGGTTCCTTGACAAGAGTGGCACAAATTAAACCCAAAATTCCCAAGCCAGATGCGCCCAGAAATAACGGTGTGTAGCCCGCCCCAGCCTGTAGATAACCGCCAATGGCCGGCCCCATTGCCACCCCAATTGGTGTCACCAAGCTCATGTAGCCAATTATCTCGCCCCGCTTGGACACCGGAGCCAAATCCACCACCAAGGCGCTGTAACCAGTCGTGAAAGCTGCAATGCTGATACCGTGGAACGCCCGCAGCGCCATCAATAGGGGAATCGAATTTACAACCAGATAACCTAAAGGCGCGATCGCAGCTACTACCGCGCCAATCAGCACCACCAGTTTTCGACTGCGTCGATCTGCCAAACGCCCCAGCCGCGAACGGCACAGAATCAGCCCGACGGCAAACGATCCCATGACAACACCAATCTGCTGCGTCGTTCCGCCTACAGACTCCACATACAGAGGCAGAGTCGGCAGCAAAGAAGCCATACTAGACCAAAATAATAGCCCAGCCGTAAATAAAATCAGCAGATTGCGGCGACTTTGTGGCTCTAGCGTCCAAAAAACTTTCAAAGCGTAATTCCTTCTTAATCTTTAGCCATCTATCTTGTTACTATTGTTAACCTTTTCTCCAACTACTTCCCTCACCCGATAGATTGGTCGTCCTTGCGATTCGTGATAAGTTCTCATTAACAGTTCTGCCAGCAGTCCAAAGCTAAATAGCTGTACGCCAGTTACCAGAAGCACGACAGCCAAAATTAGTAACGGGCGATCGCCGATGCTTTGACCCAAAGCCAGCTTTAAGAAAGTTAAATAACAACCCAGCAGTATTCCCAAGGCGATCGCTACCATCCCAAACAGCCCAAATACGTGCATGGGACGGGTGAGAAACTTTTTCATAAAGTAGACAGTTAGCAAGTCCATCACGACGCGAAAAGTCCGCCAAATCCCATACTTACTGCGCCCAAACTTACGGGCGTGGTGACGTACCTGCATCTCAGCAATTCTCGCCCCCTCAATGAAAGCCAAAGCGGGCAAAAATCGGTGCAACTCGCCGTAGAGGTTCATATCTGCTACCAGTTCGCTGCGATAGGCTTTCAGGGAACAACCGTAGTCGTGTAACTCTACGCCCGTAACTCTACCAATCAGCCAGTTAGCAATTTTGGAAGGAAGTAGGCGACTCAGTGCAGCATCCTGTCGATTCTTTCGCCAACCACTTACCAAGTCATAGCCTTCTTCTAACTTTGCCAATAGCCGGGGAATATCAGCCGGGTCATTCTGCAAGTCACCATCCATTGTGATAATTACTTTGCCTCGCGCATAGTTAAACCCCGCTGACATCGCCGGAGTTTGACCGTAGTTGCGACGCAGCAGCACTGCTCTTAAGTCGGTGCGGGTTTGTGCCAGAGATTTAAGTAATTCTGCGGAGCCATCTCTGGAACCGTCATCCACACAAACAATTTCGTAGCTGAAAGCCATTTCCTTCAACGAGGTAGCGATCGCTTCAATCAGATGAGGCAAACTCTCCACCTCGTTATACACCGGAACCACCACCGATAATTCTGGACTAATCAGGCTTGAGATGTCCTGTCTTTGAGCGTTCTGTGAAATTGACGAAGTGTTCATGTTGATACCTTGAGTGCCAAAGCCTTATAAATACTGCGTTTCACCCAGAATTCCTCACCGCAAATATGTTTTCAGGAGAAACCAAATTTGCTTATGTAAGCTTGATTCCTTGACGTTTACTTATATTGCCAGATCCTGCCGGAGTCAGCAGTCTGCAAAAGCTCACCCTGCTAGAAGCCACTAGCCACAAAATTTAGATTACTCACAGTTTGTCCTACACCCAGCATTTCTACTTAGTTTGACCATTTGCTTTACACAAAATTTATATATATTCTCGTAACCCTCCCTATTGTAAAGATTGAGTAAAGATTCCTCTCATTGATAGCAGTATTTCCTTGGACTTGTTTAGGATGTACCACAATAATAAATTCAGTAATTTTACGGTTTAAGCATAATTCTCAAACTTTTTCTGTATTTAGAGTATTTTTTATACGTGGAAGTACGGAGTATGTGACTGCAACGGCAGAGAGTTGGTTCACACTCACAAGCAAAACATCTACTAGAACGGATGGTATTAATATGTATCAGAATGACCAGCAAGTTCTACAGCAAGAAATTAGAAATCAGGCCGTACTCACCAAAGACAAAAGAAAAGAGCAACTAAGTCAAAGTTGGGAACTGCCTCCAAATTGGTTAAAAATTTTAGTTATTGCCTTGTTATTCTTAGGCATATTCTTCCGGTTTGTTAATCTGGATCGTAAAGTGTACTGGTACGATGAAACCATGACCTCGTTACGGATTCATGGTCATACGCACTCCGAATATGTTCAGCAACTTTTTCAAGGACAGGTAATCAGCACCGCAGATTTACAAAAGTACCAGACTTTTAATCCTGAAAAAGACTTAAAAGACACAATGAATGCTTTAGCAGGAAATGCTGAACATCCGCCTCTGTATTATCTAATCGCCAGATTTTGGACGCAGTGGTTTGGTGATTCGGTAGCAGCAACGCGAAGTTTATCTGCTGCTATTAGCCTTTTAGTTTTTCCTCTGGTTTATTGGTTATGCCTGGAATTGTTCAATTCATCGCTACTCGGATGGATGAGCATAGCACTATTTAGTATTTCGCCCTTTCACGTTTTGTACGCACAAGAAGCAAGACAATATAGTTTGTGGATAGTGACAATCTTACTATCAAGCGCGGCACTATTGCGAGCAATCCGTCTAAAAACAAAGTCTAGTTGGGGACTTTACGCAGTAAGTTTGTCATTAGGCTTTTATACTTTTCTCATGTCTGGTTTGGTAGCAATTGCACATGGAATCTATGTAGCTATTGTTGAACGTCGATTGAATAAGATATCTACCGCCTATATAGTTGCATCTTTGGCTGGATGTCTGACCTTTGTTCCCTGGATATTAGTGTTTATTGCTAACTTGAGCAATATTGAAAAAAATACGAGTAGCGGTCAAAGAGCTGTAAACCTATTTTCTAGGTTACAAACTTTTTCTAGTGACCTTGGGCAGGTTTTTCTAGATTTTAAATTAGGCTTATATTCAGCTCCTTTAATTTTAATAATGGTAGGATACGCGGTTTATTTTGTTTATCGTAATGCTCCAAAAAAAGGTGCGTTATTTATTTTGTGCTTGGTGGGGATAAGCTTAATAGGTCTAATTCTTCCGGATTTAATCTTCGGATTGAAGTTGAGTACAAGATCCCGATATTTAATTCCCTTTTATTTAGGAAGTCAGTTGGCTGTAGCTTACCTTTTGACTGCTAAAATTTTCTCCATTCGTTCATCAAATCAGCAAATATGGAAAGTTATCGCGGCTTTGCTGTTTTCGGGCGGTGTTCTGTCATGTGCCATGAGTTCTCAAGCAGAAGCGTGGTGGAACAAGGGAGCTAGTCATTACAATATAAACAGGGCTGAAATAATCAACCAAGCTAGTCGCCCACTTTTAATTAGTAGTAATAATTCCCTGAATCCAGGTGATTTACTGTCTCTTAGCTATCTTCTAGATTCAAAAGTGCAGCTTCAATTAGTAATTGAGCCAAATATTCCTCAGGTTCCTGATGGCTACAGCGATATATTTGTATATAATACTTCCAAAGAATTAAACTCTAAACTGGAAAAAGATTATAAAATAAAGACCGTTGATAAACGTGCCAATCTCCGGCGGCTAGAGAAGAAAAGTGCTGAGCAATGAAGACGATAGTTATAACAGAAGAAAGGGGAAATTTAGCAGTGAATACTAAGAGCTATAGTTGAGTTAATCGGTAGCGAAACCCAACTATAACAATCTCACAGATCAGACAGCCGTATCGCTCTCGTGAGGCCTACGCTACAAACAAAAAAAATTTCCAACTCCTGCAAAGATTGCTATATGAGTGCTGGGTCACGCTCCTAAACTTAGCCTACGATAGCAATCAAGAGCAGAGTTTTAGATGCCATCCCTTCAGATACCCGACTTCTTCAAGAAGTCGGGTATCTTGGCTTCACAAATCATTTAGTTTCTTTATGTCAGGGGCTGATAACTTGCAACCACTCGCCCACAAGAACGCAACTGTTCATAATAAGATTGACTAATGGAATCACCCTGTTGTGAGAGGCAATCAATTCCAATTCCGTTGCGTCCCTGCTCTTTACCGGAACTATGAATATAACGCCCATCTCCTAGATACAAACCTACATGGGTTGTTCTATCATTAACGCCAAAAAAAATTAAATCGCCTGGTTCTAGAGAAGCGAAATTTTGCGTCTCTACAAAAGCCTCTTGCTGATAGGAATCTCTGGGCAACCAAATCCCTACCGAGCCAAAAGCTGCCTGCATCAGCCCAGAACAGTCATAGTTAGGGCCGAGTGTACCACCCCACAGGTAATAATTAGGCTGTTGCATTGCTGCTAGGGTAAAGGCAATTACCTTGTGTAAGCGGTTTTGGATTTCTGCCCTGGAGAGTGCGATCGCTTGATAAGGCGTTTTCGCCTGCTCAATTTTGCTCTTGTCTTCAATCGCTAACCAGGCTGTATAGTCATCCTCGCACAGGCACACCTCCAAAGCTGTGTCGTGCATCGACGAAACCCGCAAGTGCCGCCCAGATGCTGCCTGAGTTGCCAAACGACTACAGTTGGGGGAATCATAGAGATTCAGATTAACTTGGCAACGATACTCACACAATTGGTCAATGGTCATTAGTCAGTGCGACCTCTCTTGATGGTAAAAACTAATCAACAACTGACATTTAACATCTGACAAATGACATTTTTTCAAAAAAACGAACAACTAGAAAAACTGGGCGATCGCATCTTAGAAACCGCCTGGGCAGAATTTCCCAGTTTAGCGCGCAACCAAATCGCCCTTACCTGGATAGTTTACGATCCCCCTGTGCCAGTAAATACTGGTGGTGCGCTCAGTGCAGCGGAATTTTGGAAATACCCAGTGCGAGGCTTTAGCTATCGCGGCGTCGAGCGAATTTACCCAGCCAGCATCGTGAAACTGTTCTATCTCGTCGCCGTACAAGAATGGCTGGAAACAGGCATGATCCAAACCTCAACCGAGTTAGAACGAGCCATCCGCGACATGATAATTGATTCCAGCAACGATGCCACCAGTTTAGTTCTGGATGTATTGACTGGGACAACTAGCGGGCCACAGTTAGCGCCTGGGCCATTTGAAACCTGGAAGCAGCAGCGTAACATTGTCAATCGTTACTTTCAATCCCTCGGTTGGACAGAGATGGAAACCATTAATGTCAATCAAAAAACGTGGGGTGATGGCCCCTATGGGCGAGAACGGGCATTTGTGGGGGAGATGATGGAGAATCGCAATATGGTGACAACGAATGCCACCGCGAGGCTGCTGCACAGCATTGTCGGTGGTGTGGCGGTTGAGAGTGCGCGATCGCAAGCAATGATGAGCCTGATGAAACGCAGTCTCAAACTAGAAGACGATGAAACCTCCAACGAAGAAAATCAGGTTCGCGGTTTCTTAGGTGCCGGACTTCCCCAAAAAGCCCAATTGTGGTCTAAAGCTGGTTGGACTTCAAGTGTACGTCACGATGCTGCCTATATTGAGATACCAGGCTTGCAACCTTTTCTGCTAGTTGCCTTTACCGAAGGCAAAACTAACAGCCAAAACAAAGCGATTCTGCCTTTTCTCTCCCAGCAATTCGTCGCCGCAATGGGCAGTCTTTCTCCAAACGGTGAAGCCTGAACCCTAAATTATTCTCCCCAATTCCCAATTCCCAATCCCCAGCCAAGTTTATTCCCTGGTAGGTAGCGAAAATTTGGAAAATTTTCTAAATTAACGTCATGGAATTATAATTTCCGTGATAATAGGCTGTAAAGTTGGGCTTTGGTAAGTTTTTTAGTAAATTTTGGAGGAGTGTCGGTGAATACTAATTTTTTCAAGCACGTTTCTTTCCTATTGGGTCTGACAGCTCTATGTGTCGTAGGTGGTGGGTTGTCAGCGCAAGCTGAGACACCCGATGCCATGACTGACATGGAGACTGCTGTCACCGTGGATTCAGAACCTGTAGCGGTGGAAGCAGCGACAGCCCCAGCGGAGATACCCCTAACAGAAAGCAACCCAGCCGTTGCAGCTTTAGGTGTCCAAATCGCTACCGAATCAACTGCTTCAGTCTTGCCACAAGACAGCAGCCAAGAGAAAGTTATCAATGAGAATGCAGATGCAACTGCTCTGCCTTCGATGCGCGATCGCTCGGTGGCAAATGGAACCGGAACAGCTGCCGACCTGGTGGCAAATAAACCATTTCCAGACGCAAGCACCTCTGCCGCTGCTCTAACACAGCCTCAACAGACAAGTTCGGAAACGCGATCGCAAAACAAAGTTGCCCAAACAGACATCGAACTTGGTCGCGCTACCCGTTCCGGTCGTAGTTACATCGGAGCTGGAGTTAATATCGGTTTTGGCGGTGATACCGCATTGGGTGATGGCAGCTTCGCGATAATTAGCAAAATCGGTCTTAGCAACACTCTGTCAGTACGTCCCTCGGTGTTAATCGGTGACGATGCTACCTTTTTGATTCCCGTCACTTACGACTTTAACATCCGGCAAACAGACCCATTTGAAACTCTTAGATTCGCCCCTTACGTTGGTGGCGGCGTGACCATTTCTACAGGTGATGACAGCACAATTGGTTTCCTGGCTACTGGCGGTGTCGATGTTCCCTTGTCACGCCAATTTACAGCAACAGCGGCTTTAAATGTCGGTTTTCAAGACGATGAAATACCAGTTGGGCTAATGGTTGGTGTTGGTTACACCTTCTCCGGCTTCTAAAAAAAGTAAAAGGTAAAAGGCAAAAAAAGAATTTCTTAATTTTGTCTTTTACCTTGTTACTCCTTCTATTGAGGGCTAACTTTACCCGTTACGTCTACTTTGCCATCCGGTTCTACCTTCCAGACATCGTAATTACCAACTACATCGCCGTTGGCATCGATATCCACATTGCTGCTGGCTCCCTGGTAGTTAATATCTTCTCCCTTCCGCACTAACTCCATAGCTTTGCAGACATCAGTTACTTCTGTGCCTGGGGCGTTAGCAACATCACGAATCTTGCTTTTAATGCCTTCGCCAGTGTTCGACTTAGCGGATTCTGCGGCGAGTACCATCAAAGCTGCGGCATCCCAGCCGTGCGGAACATAGGCACTCAGTTCTTTTCCAGTCTTGTCTTTCCATAACTTGGTGAACTCAGCTAAAGCTGGGCCATTGGCACCAGGAACTGTCCCAATTGCTCCATCCAAAATAAACTTACCGTCACTGCTTTTACCTACTTGTTCGGGAAAGTCTTCGGAATAGACACCATCGGTGAGCATCACCGTCACGTCTTTACTTAAACCTTGCTCGTAGGCAGACTTCAAGAACAAACTACCAGTTTCGGCGTAGAGAACAGCTGCCACAGCGTCAGGCTTGTCATTAAAAGCTGCTGCTGCTTCACTTTCAAATGTGGCGGCTTTCGGGTCGTAGCGAGTCGGCTTAGCTTCGTTGACAACCGTTCCACCAAGTTTTTTGAAGGCTTGCACAAATTCTTTCTCAAAGCCAACACCATAATCGTTGTTGATGACTACAGTGGCAACCCGCTTAAAGCCTCTCTCGCTGGCTAATTTTGCCAACGCTTGCGCCTGATAGGTATCGGGGGGAGCAGTCCGCGCCCAAAAGCCGTTATATTCTCCTGTTTTGGCTCGTTCTGTAAATACAGGGCTGGTGCTGCCTGGAGAAATAAACATTACTTTGTTGCGTACAGCTATAGGCAGGGCGGCAGTAGAGACGCTGCTGGCAAAGGAACCAACGACACCAGCAACTCTGTCTACTTGCGCCAGTTTAGTCATTGCTGCTGCGCCAGCATTAGGATCGGTTTGGTCATCTTCAGGTATAAATGTCACTGGCTCGCCGTTGACACCGCCGCACTGGTTTACAGTGTCTACTAACAACCGGACGGCATCCGGTAAGGGTTGTCCAACTGAGGATAGATCGCCTGTTGTCGGCAGCAGCGAGCCAATTTTGAGTCCTTTGGCGTTGGTGGCTGGGGCAGCAGTTGTTGTCTCGGTGGGGCTACTCGTTTGTGGGTTACTGCTGCTTTGGGTAGTATTCTCACAAGCCGCGGTCAATAAACCTGTAGCTAATGTGGTAATGAACAAAGCGATCGCCCGACCAGGTTTGATCCGTGAAGCTGTTGCTGATTTATCCATTTGTTTGCTCAACTCTTCCACAGTCCGCAAGGGAAATTAAATATTTTATTTATCTTAAGTTACTCACTATACCCGCAATATATCCGCAACGCTGCAAGTAATTGAACATCGCAACGAGCTGACAGGGGTTATATATTCAAAAACGGAGAGGGAGGGATTCGAACCCTCGGTACGGAGTTACCAACCGTACAACAGATTAGCAATCTGTCGCTTTCGACCACTCAGCCACCTCTCCAGGGTGACAATTATATATAATAGCAGGTTTTAATAAATTGCAACCGTTCGCCTCAAGCTTTTTTTGCTTTTTTAAAGAAATAAACTAAAATTAGGCATAGGGGCAGTAACGATATGGGTTTGACGATTCAAATAATACAGTTCTAGCAAGGAAATGGTCATTTACTCAGTCCCAGAAACAACAGCATTGAGCGTGAGTAGGGCTAACGCGCATACACTTCGCGATCGCACTCAAGAATCTATCTCATTTTATATAAATTTTTTATTTCTTTGGGAAGGTGCCAAAATACTCAGATTTACTCATCCCTACTTCCCAGGTGGGAAATGAGTAGGCTGGCAGATTCCCCCCAGTAGTTGATGTTGAACATCAGGTTAAGGTTATATCCTAATAATCAATAGCTCATGAAGATTCTTTAAGATTCGGTGAGCTAAATTTAGATAACAGTAAAATATCAAACTCAAAATTTCAGTGGGCTAAAGAGGCACCTGAGTAAAATATCAACCTACGCCCTAAACATCGTTGAGTTTCAACACCAACAAAACATATGCTATCCACGATAAAACAACACATTGCTCTAATCTCAGTCCACGGAGATCCAGCAATTGAAATTGGCAAGGAAGAAGCAGGCGGACAAAACGTTTATGTAAGGCAGGTGGGTGAGGCACTAGCTAAACAAGGGTGGCAGGTGGATATGTTTACCCGCAAAGTGAGCCCAGAGCAACCCACGATTGTTGAACATAGTGCTAATTGCCGAACGATTCGCTTAAGCGCAGGCCCTGAACAATTTGTGCCGAGAGACAATCTGTTCGAGTATTTGCCAACGTTTGTTGAACAACTGCTAAAATTTCAGCAGCAAGAAGGTATTGAATATTCTGTAGTACACACTAATTATTGGCTCTCTTCTTGGGTAGGAATGGAGCTAAAGAAAATCCAACCGATCCAGTTAGTTCATACATACCACTCCTTGGGAGCAGTTAAGTATAAGTCGGTTTCAACCATTCCTCTAATTGCCACTACCCGATTAGAAGTAGAGAAGAAGGTATTAGAGAAAGCGGATCGAATTGTAGCAACAAGCCCGCAGGAAAAAGAACATATGCGATCGCTTGTTTCCACAAAAGGCAGCATCGACATCATCCCCTGTGGCACCGATATCCGCAAGTTTGGTTCAGTTAGCCGCGAAGCAGCAAGAGAGAAACTAGGAATCGACCCGAACGCTAAAGTCGTGTTTTATGTGGGTCGATTTGATCGTCGTAAAGGGATTGAAACCGTGGTTCGCGCCGTTGCCAAGTCCCAGATGCGCGATCAAAACGTGAAGCTAGTTATCGGTGGCGGATCTCGTCCAGGTCAAAGTGATGGCATCGAACGCGATCGCATTGAAAAAATTGTAGGCGAAGTGGGATTGCGAGACATCACCACCTTCCCCGGACGGCTGGGTGACGATACCCTCCCCAGTTACTACGCCGCTGCCGATGTCTGCGTCGTCCCCAGTCACTACGAACCCTTCGGTTTAGTAGCAATTGAAGCGATGGCTTCCGAAACACCCGTAGTCGCCAGCGATGTCGGTGGACTCCAGTACACCGTCGTACCCGAAGAAACTGGGTTACTGGCTCCTCCCAAGGATGATGCAGCTTTTGCCGTCGCCATTGACCGCATTCTGGCTAATCCAGAATGGGCTAAAGAACTGGGTAAGAAAGCCAGAGTCCGGGTAGAGAAGCAGTTCAGCTGGGATGGCGTGGCATCGCAACTGGGTGAACTCTACACTCATTTATTGGAAGAACCAGCAAAAGAGCTGAGTTCCGTTAGTGCCTAAAATTAGCTCTGGCGAACCTGTTTCTCGCTACGGTAGGTACACTGACTCTACGGTAACGAGGATAAAACAGCCCTAAAAAACCCTACAAACCTCCTTGCTGTACTCAGCCTTGGAGGTTTTTTTCACATTCAGCTTTTTAGCTGAGAAAATTTAAGCCTATTTGCGTAGTTGTATAACTTGGGTCTATGTACAAAATAGTAGTCATAATAAATGATCTACCATAACCTTAAATAAGCGTTTATAACCCAAGTGTGAAAAGGCTTTTTCAAAGAATATTGGATTTTATTGATGAATGTATTCAAGCTCTTTACATTCATTTTTCCAGAACAAGGCATCGCCAGTCAATTCCTAAAAGGCGCGAACCAAACCTTACAAATGATGCCATCCCGGAGCAAACCCCGCCTACTAAAGCAGTCAGTAAAAGCCCTCCAGTGCCTCCCAATGAGGAAGAAAGGCTAAAAGAGCTAAATCAGTACAAAGTTATCGATACTCCCCCGGAAGAGGCATTCGACGATCTAACTGCTTTGGCAGCCCATATTTGCGGCACTCCTATTGCCTTAATCAGTTTGGTCGATGCTCATAGACAGTGGTTCAAGTCAAAAATCGGCGTGGAAGCAACCGAAACCCCCAGAGAGCTTGCTTTCTGCGCCCATGCTATATCCAAACCGGATGAAATGCTGATTGTGCCAGATGCCTTAGAAGATGAGCGATTTGCCAATAATCCGTTGGTGACACATGGCCCCGATATCCGGTTTTATGCCGGAACACCTCTAGTAACAGCCAATGGCTTTGGAATCGGTACTCTGTGCGTGCTTGACCGGGTTCCTCGCAATCTAACGCCAGCACAACTGGATGCGCTGCAAAGATTGGGCCGTCAAGCGATCGCGCAGCTGGATCTACGGATTAATGTAACTAAGTTAGAACGTACCATCGCTAAGAGTCAGCGAGTAGAAGAGGCACTCCGCCAGACTAATAAGCGTCTGTTGCAAACTTTAAAAACATTACGGCAAACTCAAGCTCAACTGATTCAGAGTGAAAAAATGTCAAGCTTGGGTCAACTGGTTGCTGGTGTTGCCCATGAGATTAACAATCCCGTCACCTTCATCCACGGCAATCTGCCCTATGTTAATGACTACGTTAGCGAGCTCCTCGATTTGTTATCTCTCTACCAACAGCGGTATCCCGATCCCGATTTAGATATCCAAGAAAAAGCAGAAGCGATTGACTTGGACTTTATCACGCAAGATTTGCCTAAAACCCTGTCTTCTATGAAAGTGGGTACCGACCGTATCCATCAAATCGTTAAGTCGCTACGCAGCTTCTCCCGGTTGGATGAGGCAAAAAAGAAACGTGTTGACATCCATGAAGGTATCAACAGTACGCTATTAATCCTACAGCATCGACTCAAAGCCACAGGGGTTAATCCTGGCATTGTAGTAATCAAAGAGTACGGCATCCTTCCACCCGTTGAATGCTACCCTGGCCCCCTGAACCAGGTGTTTATGAATATCTTGAGCAATGCTATTGATGCGCTGGTGGAGATGGAAACTGAGGAATGGGGACTCTTGACTGGGAAACAGAAGGATGCAATTTCCTCTTCCCAATTCCCAATCACCAATCCCCAGTCGAAAACCCCTACAATTCGCATTCGCACCGAGGTGGTAGAAAATTCTGTTTTAATCACCATTGCTGATAATGGTTCTGGGATATCGGAAGCGATCCGAGAACAGATATTCGATCCGTTTTTTACCACAAAACCTGTAGGCAAGGGAACAGGAATAGGATTGTCAATTAGCTATCAAATTGTGGTCGAGAAGCATAAAGGAGTATTGAAGTGTCTGTCTGAACTAGGGAAAGGGACAGAATTTTTGATTGAGATTCCGATTCAGGGAAGCAAGGAATCAGATAGCGATCGCTCTTAGCTTATACTACTGGCGAGTCAGTCCGCAGTGCTTCTTTAACCAGTTGTTGCACTTCTGAACGCACATGATCGTAAGCTTCCGTACTACACCAAGGACGTAGATATAAAACTGTCCCTGTTGCTGAAATTGAGGAAACGTGACAAGTAGGTTTTGGTTCATCCAAGATTAAGGGATGGGGTTGAACTAGGGATAAAAGTAGAGTTATCGTGGGTTCAATCGGGCGATCGCCTATATCAATTTCCAAATCCACTCGTCGCTTACCCAGTGCGGAGGTATTTTTGAGATTTCCACTAAATAATTGACCATTCGGCACCGTAATCACCACGTTATCTCGCGTTATCAGCGTAGTAGAGAAAGTCCCAATAGCATCTACCACACCAGCAACCCCTGCACCTTCAATAAAATCTCCTACCTCAAACGGGCGTGTACTAATTAGCATCACACCCGCAGCAAAGTGGGATAGGGTATTCTGCAATGCCAAACCCACCGCTAAACCAGCAGCCCCCAGCACCGCAACGACGCTGGTTGTCTGAATTCCCAACTTATTGAGAACTGCCACAATTCCGACCACCAGCGTAAAAATCTCCGCTACCTGAACCAGAAACTTGCGTAGAGTTGGTTCTGTGCGACTGAGTGTTTTGCGGGTAAGACCACCTATCCAACCTACGGCTAATCGTGTGAGCAGCAGAATCCCAGCCGCCCAGAGAAGGTTCTGTAAAATCTTAAAGTACGTTTGATTAACCAGGTAGTTCCATAACTGCGATGCAGTCTCAACAGAAAAATTATCCATTCTCAATCGTCTTTATACTTCCAATCAATATATCTTTTTTTATCTACCCCACAATCAGCGCAGCGGTAATGTGCGATCGCAGTCCTAAATGATTTGTGAAGGCGAGATACCCGACTTCTTAAAGAAGTCGGGTATCTGAAGGGCTAGTAATCTGAAAACTCAAATAGGATTGCTATAAAAAGATTGGGATTTGTTATTGAAGGATACGCCAAGGAATATTTATTCAGGGTGAATGGCAATATCGCATTTTAACAAGTTTAAGGAATAAAAATTGGCAAGTAAAATAATTCTATCAGCGATAGCCTGCGATCGCTGAATACAGTTTGCCCAACCCATTTGCTTTGCCCAAACCCAAAGAGGCTTTGAGAATACCCCCCTTTTTAAAGACTAGGGGGCAATACTGGTAATAGAATAAAGCGAAGCCCCTCAAAGATGCTTCGCTTAAAATGACATTTTTGA
Source organism: Trichocoleus sp. FACHB-40 (assembly GCF_014695915.1). Classification (GTDB taxonomy): domain Bacteria; phylum Cyanobacteriota; class Cyanobacteriia; order Cyanobacteriales; family FACHB-T130; genus Funiculus; species Funiculus sociatus. The sequence continues at coordinate 228,346 of NZ_JACJPF010000101.1, read as the reverse complement.
GCGCAACTTAGATTAGTTGAAGCATTCAGGAGTCATGAAGTCTCCGCGAACCCAACCACGAGCGCCACTTTTGGGAAACCCAACTCTGTACCAAGAAAACCCTTGGCGATTCTCAACGACTGCTAAATCTTGAGGGGTACCACCGGACTCTCGTAATATGTGAACGCGATCGCCCACAAGTCCATAGCCTTTCTGCTCATAGTTGATGCCAGGGCCGGAACGCAAATTAATCCGCGCCCCCGGAGTTTGACCGGTCAGCGTTGCCATGCAATAAGACATTTCACGCTGAGGAATTTTTGACTGTGCAGAAGCAGGTGCTGCTGACAGCATCAAAGTAGCCACAAGCCCTGTGAAAGCAACTACTTGAGTATTGACTAAAACATTCTTAGCTGTTCTCATATTTTCCTCAAACTAACTATTTAAGACTTTGGATAGATTGTCCAATGTGCAGCTATGTTCTACTCCAATAGAGCTTGGGCATTTTCCAGAAATTTAATCTGTCAGATGTGCGATCGCTCTAAAGTGGAGCTGTGAAATTTATTTCACAGCTCAAAGCTTCAACCAGTTTGAACGGGTTGAAACCCATATATAGCAGGCTTTTCAGCCCGTAAACGCGAAGCGGCTTCTCGAAGAGTACGTTAGTTCAGGGCTTGAGGGCAGGGCAAAAGTTAAGTGCTATTCCTCCCAAGTGGGACTAAGAAAGCTGCAAGCCACAAAAACCCCTCTTTGCCAGCAAAGAGGGGTTTTTGTAAGGTTCTTCCCGTATCTAACAGGGATAGAAAAGTTAAGATGATGCAGCTTGATCTGAAATTTCCAGTGCTTCGCCCACTGCTACGCGAGGCAAACGGTGCTTGAAGCCGCAGAGAATTTCCCAGGAAATTGTGCCTAAAGTCGCCGCCCAGTCGTCGGCGGAAATTTGAAATTCTCCCTGTTTCCCCAGTAGAGTGACAACTTCGCCAGTTTGCAAGTCGGGAATAGCGCTGACATCCAGCATCAACTGATCCATCGTAATTGCCCCCACTTGCGGCACTAGCTGACCTCGGATCAAAACTTGCATTTTGTTGGAGAGATTGCGAGGAATACCATCGGCGTAGCCAATGCCAACAACGGCGAGGCGCATATTCTCACTGGCGATAAATTGATAACCGTAGCTGACACCAGTACCTGATGCAATATCTTTTACTTGCGTTATACGCGCTTTTACCTGCATAACTGGCTTGAGGTTAATGGCTTTTAGATGCGGCGCTGGGTAAAGCCCGTAAGTAGCTAAACCGACTCGCACCATGTCGTAGTGTAAGGAGCGGTCAGTTAAGGCGGCGGCGGAATTTGCTAAGTGTAGTTTCGGCCCGTTAATACCAGTGGCTTCGATGAAGGCGATCGCTTCCTCAAATCGTTCGTGCTGCTGTCTCATCACCGTGGGGTCTGGACTGTCAGCGGTTGCAAAGTGGGAATATATACTGGCAATTTTCAGATGCGGCAACCGTTGCACTAGCTGGACAAACTCAGCTGCTTGCTGCCAGATGGTGCCAAGCCGTGACATTCCGGTATCTAATTTTACATGAACTGACAAAGAACGATTTTCAATGCCCAGTGTCTCTGAAAATACCAAAGCTTGCTGTGGCGTACACAAAGTAGGTTGCAAATTCCAGTGGGCGATCGCTTGTACTTGTTCGGGAGTATTACTCGCGCCCAAAATCAAAATCGGTGCTTCAATCCCAGCTTCTCGCAGTTGAATCCCCTCTGGAATCGTAGCGACACCCAACCAACTAGCACCCGCTTCACAAACCGTTTGGGCAACAGTTATGGCACCATGACCGTAAGCATCAGCCTTCACCACCGCCATTAGTTCCGTCTGCGGCGATAGAAAATGTCTCAATTGCCGCACATTATGAGTTAAAGCGGCTAAATCAATTTCTACCCAAGCGCGATCGCGTAGCGGCGCGGATACCCTGTCGCGTAGCGTCTGTAGACGATCGCCGCGCATGGCAGCATTTAGATACCCTTCGGGGGATATCTCTCTAGGAGTCTGCTCCCAACTCAGCATTTAAACTTACTCCTCACACACACACTCACTCACACCAGTTTAATCTGCGTAGGTTGGGCAGGCACGCCCGGACGCAGTTTAAGATTAATAGATTCGCCAACCGTATCATCTAATACAAAGGAGGAATTAAATAACTGCGCCAAATAGGTTTAGTGTCTTTGTCTTTGGTTGTGGATTCGGGAATCAACAAACGCCAAGTTTTACCCTCAATTTGACTTTGCAGGTAAACATCAAAAAGGTTTTGCTTTTGAGTCACCTGACGACTGGGGAATTCGAGGTTAAGGTTGTAGGTTCCCTGAAGGTGGTAAGTGGGTAACTTGTTAACTATCGAAGATTCCTGCTTCTTAATTCGCAGCTGACTAATTTGAACACTGGGGGTTGGCTGGTTCAACTGCTGACTTAGCTGTTTTTGAGTTTGACTGACTTGAAATGCGATCGCTTTCTCTATCAGTTGGCTATTTAGTAGCGGTGCAGCAACACCACAAGCTGTCAGCAATCCTACCAAAATCACGGTCAAGAATATCCGCACCATCGCCCTCTTACTTCTCCTCTGCTTCCTTGACATCTTGCACCCAATTTTTATAACCCTGCTATACGCCTCGTACCCGTGAACGAGGTGGCGCTTTTAAGCGATAGTATAAGCTTTGGGTCTCTTCAAGTTATAAATCTATGATGTCAAGAAAAAAAGACCTTGGCTTAGATGACCAGCTCTACAATTATCTGTTATCGGCTTCTTTGCGCGAATCAGAAATTTTGCGACAACTGCGACAAGAAACCGCCAATCATCCCCAAGCCAGAATGCAAATTTCACCAGAACAAGGTCAATTTATGGCGCTTTTGGTGCAGTTGCTGGGTGCTACGAAAACGCTAGAAGTAGGCGTATTTACTGGTTATAGCTCTTTGTGTGTTGCCCTTGCCCTTCCCTCGACTGGTAAAATTGTCGCTTGCGATGTCAGTGAGCAGTACACTTCGGTAGCGCAGCGATATTGGCAGGCGGCTGGGGTGGCGGATAAAATTGAGCTGCGTATTGCACCAGCACTAGAGACGCTGGATCAATTGTTGGCATCTGGACAGGCGGAAACGTTTGATTTTGCCTTCATTGATGCTGATAAGGGGAATTATGACGGATATTATGAGCGATCGCTACAATTAATCCGTCGCGGTGGTCTAATTGTCATCGATAACGTTTTGTGGTCTGGACGAGTCGCTGATCTTCAAGTTCAGGATCAAAGCACTAAAAGCATTAGAGCTTTTAATGAAAAATTGCACGGTGATGAACGGGTTTCTCTGAGTATCGTTCCAATTGCTGATGGTTTGACTTTAGCACTCAAGCGTTGATATAGCATCTGCCAAGTCTTCATGAGATTCGCCCAAAAGTTATTCACTATCCTCTGCTGCGGTCTTTTTATTCGGCATAATAATAGCTAAACTCTCAAAACGCGCTCAACAGGCGAAGCAGAGGAGGATATTTTCCTTTTTTATTGCTGTCGGTTTTCTCAATCTGTTGAGAACTTAATTTAGGAATGTTGTTAGATGAAAGTTTCATTGCTTTAACCTCTGAAACTGGTTGAAATTATCCCTAATAACTCTTTTCAATCCAGCTCAACAGTTCTATTTCGTTGCCAAAAGTGGCAGAGCGACCATTAGCAGGATTGTAGGCTTCCCACCAAGTATTACCGAAGCGATCGCTTCGCTGCCAAACTTTTATTTCTGGCTCTTGGGTTAAGGTGGTAATCAAGAGCTGCCAAATTTTATTGAGTACCAACAATAGTTTTGATTCTTTGACTGGCTGCTGGTATTGTTTGGCATAAATATCTTCCAGCTTTTGTCTGTCTAACTCACTGATGTAAGATTGCATAAAAAAGTACCTTATGGGAAATGGTAAATCGCTAAATTTATGATTCTGCTTTCATTAAATGTGGTATAGCCAACTTGTTTTATCTCCCAATTTGTAACGGATAATCCTACCTCAGCCTGGAAACATATTTCTTAGAGTGAATTAATGGCGCTGTAAAATCACCCATTCAAATCACCCAGTTGGGTGATGTTCTGTCACGAAATGAAACTTAAAATATCGGGCAAACAAACCAAGGCTGTTAGATTGCAGAAACAAATTTAGCTGATAAATTAAATCTAACAATTGCTTATTTGACAAACAAAGTAATATTTGCATAGTTAGTATGAATAAAATTCATAGATAGAGGATGAAGACTTTTGGCAAAATTCATACATTACCTTCATAACGTCTATGAATGAAATCAATAGCAGTCGGATAAAGCTTTCCCAATTGCGGGCCTTGGTTACAGTCGCAGAGTACGGCAATTTCAGCGAAGCCGCGCTGCATTTAGAACTTTCCCAGTCAGCGATCAGTCATGCGATCGCTACCCTAGAGGAAGAATTAGGCGTGATTTTGCTCTATCGCGGTCGTCACGGCGCTCATCTCACACCCGTAGGGGAACGAGTCATCGATCATGCGCGAAGCGTGCTGCAACTGCTAGGAGCAATAGAGAAAGAAGTTAATTTAGAAAAAGGCTTACATGGCGGGAGTGTGCGAATTGCTTGTTTTCGTAGCGTAGCAACTCACATCTTGCCAGCTGCGATCGCTCGATTTCGCGATCGCTACCCAAAAATTGCCGTCAGCATCATCGAACATTCTGATTATCTGGGTGCAGAACAAGCTTTGCGCGATGGTCATGCTGATATTGGCTTCACGGCTTTACCCGGTGGTGATGAATTTGAAGGCTGGGAAATTTTGCGGGATGAGTATATTGTTGTACTGCCTCCGACTCCCAAACTAGAGACTGACAAAATTACGTGGGAGCAGTTGGCAACTTACCCGTTAATCTTGGCTTACGGCAATGCCTGCTACGCTTTGCTTCGACAACATTTGGTAAATTTAAACTTTCATATAAATCCTGCTTATGAAGTTAAGCAAGATTCGACAACGGTTGGTATGGTTTTGCAAGGTTTAGGAGCAGCTATTCTTCCTCGTCTTGCTGCCGAACCATTACCGCCAGAAGTGCAGGTTTACAGTTTACCAGTTCCTTTAGAGAGAGTAATTAGAGTGGCGGTGCTAGCGAATTCCCTTCAAAGTCCGGCTGTGTTCGCATTTCTCGACACTCTTAGAGGTGTGGATCAATGCACTTTAAAAGCGGTAGTTTAAAGAATGCGATCGCTTCAGTTATTTTGTCTTGGTGACTTGATAACGTTAGTCCAGTTTAGTGTAGATATAGAAGCTCCAAACGAAGAGTTTAAATTTACCTGATAATCACTTTCGATGGCTCTTGACTACTAACCGTTTCAAAGTCCTCCCTATAACTCCCTAAGTTTTGCTGAGTGACAGGCATTTCATCCCATGTCCGATTTTCTAGTAATCGTCCAGCCTTCTTTTTATTAGTTCCGCCCCATTGTTTGAAAAAGAAGGGTACTTCAGCTTTTTGACACTGATCGCGAATATCTATGACCCATGATGGATCTATGTATCTAGCTTTAGGGCCAGACTCACCGCCTACAATAACCCAATCTATTCCTGTCAAATTTAGGTTATATAATGGTCCTAGTAGAGGTTCAAGAGAAAGAAATTTAATTTTTGCTTTAGTTTTACGAAGGTCGTCAATCCGAAAGACGTAGTTTTTATCTTCTACACTGGTTCCCATCCAAATATTAGACATCCAAGGAATTTCATCACTTAGTTCTAGAAGTCGATTTGACCTTTTAGTTAAAATTTGAAAATTATGCCAATATGCTTTTTCCATCACCTCAAAAACTTTTACAATAAACTCGGTTGGCACATCTTTATGAAATAAATCACTCATCGAGTTAACAAATATAGTTCTTGGCTTTTTCCACTGCAACGGTAATTCTAATGTTTGCTCATGTAAAGTGAGTTTGAACCCGTCTTTATAATTAGGTTGTCCCATCGCTTGAAGACGCATGGCCATTCTTTCAGCGTAACAATTTTTACAGCCAGGGCTAATCTTTGTACAGCCAGTTAGGGGATTCCAAGTGAATTCTGTCCATTCAATTTGTGATTTTGTACTCATTTATTCTCTTCTCAATATATCTTGAGCAATTTTAATTGCCGTAGGTGTCCCCCTTAGATTGCTTGATGCGAAACATAGAAGATAGAGAGGATTGTTTTTAGAATTCAATAGCAATCTAGGATTGTTAGCAACGCCTGGAAATACAGTTTGCAAGCGTTCAATGAAGTATTGTTTAATTAAATCAAAATTTGCTACTTTTATTATCCTAGACTCTTCGCCAAACAACCCTTTACTTTTCTCTTCTGCGTAAAATACATTGTACCATTCAGTTGTACCAATTATTATATCTATTTTCCTTCGGCATGAATCATTTATTTTTCCATCTTTTTTCAGTAATCTATTTAAGGCTACACCTATTGGAAAAAGATACCAGAGATCAATAGCTCGTGTTCTTGCAATAGCTTCAACTGTCTCCCAAGGAACCTGCATACCATAAGGATCTAGAAATAAAACAGCCCGCTCTCTCATTTCTATCCAATTCTGGTTATTACATATTTCTCTAATAAACACATTTGCATCTGAGTTTTTTATTAAAATATCCCTATTAGGAAATTCTAGTTTTACTTTTTCTAGTTCTTCAAATCTTTTTTTATCTCTTTCTATAAAAATATATTTTGTAAATTCAGGGTTGACTTGAAGCGCCATTCGTGCAGAACCTTCCAAGGTGTTACTTGAGGTTTCTTCAGCAGGACTAGCAAAATTAAATAATTCTAATTGTGAGGGCTGTTCTGATTGCTCATTCTGTTTAAGGGTTAGCCATCCAGTTCCAGCAAAAGCATCTATGTAAATGAAATTACTAAAATTTTGTCTTCTCATAATTGTTGTATATGCTTTCAGGTATTTGCGTACACGTTCCAGTTTATCAGTTGTCCAATTACCACCAAACATTTATAACTCCATCCATTAGTTTTAAATTAAAGTAATGTTATACCAAAGTAGAACACTGTAGGGGTGTATTTGAGAAAAATCTATTTTAGGTATATATCCCAGTAAATATTGATAATAAGAGTTAAGCGATCGGGAGCATCCCGTTTTTGCAAATATAAGCCCACAGGCTTCCAGCTTAGGGCTAAACGAACGAAGCCTACCTTCGCAGGCTTTATATTAGCCACGACTTTAGTCGCCGGACATTTTTACAAAAGTGGGATGCTTCCTAAGCGATCGCTCTATACCTATATTCTCAAAAACTGGCGATCGCTTCCACAATCTATTCTCATCCTTGCTACTGCAAAGTAAATAGCACCGCAACACCGCCTAATGCGATTAAAACACCTAGAATAGCTCTGGAACTGACCGTTTCACCCATCAAAATTACCAGCGGTAAAACAAACAAAGGGCTTGTGGAGGTGAGAGTTTGAGAAATGCCAACGGGTGCGAATTTCAGAGAAGTTTGTTGTAACCAGATGCCGAGGTAAGTGCTGAAAAAGGAAGTCAAAGCGATCGCTCCCAACACTTGCCAAGATTGTAAAATCTTAAATGTCGAGACACTTTCGGGAGTCTTCTGCTGCTTACCTTTGAGCAACAACCACAGCACCAATACCAGCACCCCAGCTCCCAAACGCACCAGGGTACTCCACAAAGGGCTGATACTCGACTGCGCCAGCGCTGCACGGGAGAGGACTGCGCCATTTGCCTGTGAGACTGCTGCAAGCATTCCCCAACTGATACCGCGCACAGTCAGATGGGTGGTGTTGGCGGTGGAATTGGGCAAGCGTTCCGTCACCACCCAAGCAACCCCTAAAATCGTCAATAAAATACCGCACCAGGAAGCGCTGCTGAGCTTTTCTTGTAAAAAAATCAGGGCAAGCAGTGCTGCTAAGGGCGGTGCTAAGGTTTCTAATATTAAGGTGCGTCTAGGCCCCAGATAGTTGATGGCGGCAAAATAAGCTGTATCTCCTATGCCAATTCCCAGTCCGCCGCTGAGTAGCAGCAATGTTAGTGCAGTTGAGTTGATTTCAGGTAGCATCTGACCAGAATAAAGTAGGGTGAGAATCAAAAGAGCGATCGCTACTATTCCCTTGAGGAAATTTAGTTCCAGTGGTGGAATTTGCCGACCCAAGCGACCATAAACTACGGATGCGATCGCCCACAAAAATGCGGCACCCAGCGCCGCCAGTTCTCCTTTAAAATTTGTAATCTCAATTAGAATATTTGCTAAAAATATCATTACAATCTCTGGCTTTGGTTAAATTAGATGTATATTTTATCTAAAGGTAGAGAACCTACTACCAGTATCGCACTCCTTTTGGCTGATACTTTTCTTGATTGCACATCAATAAAATTTACTTTAGTAGGATGCCAAGGATGTAACCAATGTGACCATACTATCCTCTAAGAATTGGTATGACTCACAAAGAGAGAACAAATTCAGGTGACGGCTATGAAATATACCTTTGAAATTTTAGGTGTTTCTCCCGTTTTATACTTCTTCAACCACCAACAGGAAATAATTCAAAAAGACCCCAGCATTGGGGTGGAATATTTGGGAACCCCTAAATGCACTCTTGACGCTTTTTTAGAATCAGTCGAGGTTGTTCCGCCTAAGCGAGGCTGGGATTTAGAAGAAGTTTTAAATACAGTAGTTGACTTCTGGGTAAACAATTCGGAAAATATCCAGTATTGGAACAAGCGGTTAAAGGATGCGGGAAGAGAGAATTTATTAGTTGCCAGAGTCGCTGATTTTAATTCCTTAAAGGCTGAATTTGAATCTTTGTTTGGGGAAATATAGATGAACTAAGTTGCCTTACTTTCTAAGAGGATGTTTGAATTATGTATGTAACTCTGAAATCTTAGAGGATGTTTGAAAAGTCATAATCGAGACGCTTAGAGGGTGTATATCCCCCTTGCATCCCCCTTCTCAAGGGGGACTAAGACTTGATTTTCCCTCCTTTTCTCTAGCGCAGCGGCGCGTTAGCGCGGGGGCTGGGGGGATCAAGCTAAGTTTTGACACTTTTCTAAAGAATGATTGTAGGTTGAGTTTGTGGAAGCATCTGGGCGAAATTTCTTAGGGGGCAGACAATAAAATAGAATTTCTGCTAGGGCGCTAGGTTTTTGGACTCATCCCCCAACTTACGCGGGAGCGGAGTTTGCAGCGGATAACACTTGTCGCTATTCCCTGCCAAGCCGCTTCAGCCAGAATTAAGCTGTAAGCATAAGCAAACAGCCATTACTAGCCAACGTATTCCTTTAATAATACAGATGTACTAAACTGGGTTTTACCCAGTCCAGAGGTAAAAGCAGAAATGCTAAAGTCTTTGGTCAAGCGATCGCAACCGAGTTCTCGTGGAATACTTTGGCTTTCTCTTTTGGGCAGGCGATTGCACTGCCCCTACGACTCAAGACTACTGTGGTGGCAACAATGCAATAATTTGCTCCACAAACAGTTGATGATCGACAACTGGTTTAGAAATGTAGCTATCGGCACCGCTTTGCTTAAGGAAATTTTCCCGATCACCCTCCATAGCGTGAGCCGTAACCAGGATAATAGGCAAATTAGCCGTTTGGGGATCAGCTTTCAACATTTGGGTAATTTTTATGCCATCAACCGACTTACCTTGGTAAACACTGTGTGCCAGGGATACATCCATCAAAATAATGTCAGCTTCTCCGGACTGGGCAATTTGCATTACCTCTTCTACATTTTCGGTATGCTTAACTGCCAAGCCACCTCGTTTGCTCAGAATCTTAGAAAAAACCCGAGCATTAATCGGATCGTCTTCTACAATCAGAACGGTTTTCATCGAGTTTTTCCTTTCTTTGGCGCTTGTTTGGAGAGTCGTGGTCATAACTGCGTTCCATCCTATTGTGAAAGGTTCTTTGTCACGTTGCCATTTGCTAAGCGATTTGTCATCAATCTCTAGATGCAAAAAAAATTTGTGTGTTCAGGAAATAGGAAATAAAACTCATGGCGAAACAATTGAACCTGCTGGCGACTGGACAGATCATCCCCACGCCTCTACACGCGGAGATGCAACGGTCATATCTTGAATATGCCATGAGTGTGATTGTCGGGCGTGCCTTACCCGATGTCCGCGATGGATTAAAGCCAGTTCATCGGCGTATTTTGTATGCCATGCACGAACTGGGATTGACTCCAGACCGCCCTTATCGGAAGTGTGCGAGGGTGGTGGGAGACGTTTTAGGCAAATATCACCCCCACGGCGACCAGTCGGTTTATGACGCTTTGGTGCGCCTGGTGCAAGATTTTTCCAGTCGCTATCCCCTACTAGCTGGTCATGGTAACTTTGGCTCGGTGGACAATGACCCACCAGCTGCTATGCGCTATACAGAGACGCGACTAGCGCCGATTGGCAATGAAGCGCTTTTGAGCGAAATTGGCGAGGCAACAGTTGACTTTATTGGCAACTTTGACAACTCCCAACAGGAACCAACTGTACTGCCAGCACAGTTGCCAATTTTGTTACTCAATGGTTGCGCTGGAATTGCCGTAGGTATGGCGACTAATGTACCGCCGCACAACTTGGGTGAAGTGGTGGATGGTTTAATTGCCCTTATCGATCGCCCTGATTTATCGGACGAAAAGTTATGGGAGCTGGTTCCGGGGCCAGATTTCCCGACTGGGGGCGAAATTATTGGCACGGAGGGAATTAGAGAAGCTTACAGCACTGGGCGCGGTATTATCCCGGTGCGGGGAGTGGCTACGATTGAGGAAATGCCAGCCAGTCGCGGTCGCCGAGGGCGGACGGCGCTGGTGGTGACAGAGTTGCCTTTCCAGGTGAATAAAGCATCTTGGATTGAAAAGGTGGCGGAACTGGTCAATCATGGTCGAATGGAGGGCATCGCCGATCTGCGGGATGAGAGCGATCGCGAGGGTATGCGCGTGGTGGTAGAACTGAAACGAGACGCCAACCCTCAAGATGTCCTCAGTAATCTCTACAAGCAAACTGCGCTGTGTACAAACTTTGGAGCGATTTTGCTGGCGTTGGTAGACGGACAACCGCGCCAACTGACACTGCGCGAAATGTTGCACGAATTTATCAATTTCCGCGAACAAACCCTGACTCGGCAGTATAGTCACGAGTTAGGGGAGGCAGAAAGACGCCTCCACATTGTGCAAGGGTTGGTAGCATCTTTATCTCAGCTGGATGCTGTAATTGAAATTCTGAGAAATGCTCCCGATGGTAGCAGTGCGAAAATCTCCCTGCAAGAACGGTTGAACATCAGCGAAGTGCAGTCAGATGCAATTCTGGCAATGCCAATGCGCCGCCTGACGGGGTTGGAGAGGCAAAACTTACAAGCTGAGTTTGAACAACTTTCAGAGAGAATAGGAGTATTGCGGGTTTTACTAAGCGATCGCCATGAATTGCTAAAAGCTTTGAAGAAAGATTTGCGAACTCTCAAACGTAAATTCGCAGATGCGCGTCGCACCAAAATAGTTGTCCCTCGTAAGTCGCGACAAACGGCTGAAGCTAAAGAACGAAAAACTGACAAAAAAACCACAGCCGACAACCCACAACAAACAACAGACAATCCACAATCCTTAGAAGAAGTTACTCTGGAATTTACCCGCCGGGGGTATGTGCGGCGGCTGTCAAAAAGTGGAAATAAATCAGCGTCTGGTAAAGGTAACGGTGGAAGTCGTCCAGATGATTTTGTGGTGCAATTAGAGCAGACTGACACTACAGCAGAATTAATAGTTCTGACTGGTGGCGGCAAAGCTTACCCGGTCAAAGTTCGCGATATTCCGCCCACAACTGGGCAGTCGCGAGGCACGCCACTCATAACATTGTTGTCTAGTTCTGCTCAAGCTGCTGCTGAAACAATTGTTTCCCACTTTGTTTTACCAAAAGAGCCGGAAAACGCCGATTTAATTCTTTTGAGCAAACAGGGGAAAATTAAGCGTTTACCAATGGTAGAACTTGCTAATATTTCCGGTCGCGGCTTGACGATAATTAAATTGAAAGAAGATGATGAATTGAAGTATGTCAACCTGACTCAAAGCGGCGAACATTTAATTTTGGCAACTACTGGTGGGCGCTTGCTTAAGGTGGAAGTTACTGAGGAACAGTTCCCGGCAATGGGACGGGCAACGATGGGGGTGCAAGCATCCCGGTTGCGCCGTGGTGAGCAAGTTGTCGGGTGTGTAACGCTGCGTCCTGATGATAGTGTATTGCTGGTTTCTGGGTTGGGTTACGCTAAACGCTTGCCTGAAAATACTCTGAGATTGGGAAATTTGGGCGACATTGGAACTCAGGTGATGCAGTTTACTGATAAAACTGATGTTTTGCTGGGAATGATACCAGCTAGGAAGGGAGAGGCGGTAATGCTGCTGACGAGTCGAGAGCGAGTAGTGCGAAGTCCTATAGATTCAATCAGGTTTTGGGGGAAAGATGGGACAGGCGATCGCATTCTTCAACCCAACGCTGACGAAAAAATCGTCAATGTAGTTATTGGTCAGTAGCTAATGGCTAATAGCTAATAGCTAATGGGAAGAGAAAACAATTAGCTATTAGCTATTAGTTATGGCAACCTGCGACCAGTCGTGAAGATGCTGCACGCGATCGCTAAATTCTGGACATCCAATCAATGTGCAACGCTGATTGTTGCGCGGCTTTGTAAGTAACCGAGAATAGATTGGTAGTGGATATTGATTCATCGTGGCAAAAGTTGTTATAGAGAACGTTTACAAAAGCTTTTCCGTTCGTAAAGGGGAAGTTGTCGCACCAGTAACGGCAGAACTGCTGACATCAGTAGATGAAGCAGACAAGTCTTCGCCTACTGGAAATACGAATGTTTTGCGACGGATTCATCTGACGGTGGAAGATGGCGAGTTTATGGTGTTGGTGGGGCCTTCGGGTTGCGGCAAAAGTACCCTGTTAAGGATTATTGCCGGACTCGAAGAGTTGACTGGCGGCAATATCTGGGTAGGCGACTCCTTGGTGAACGACTTACCGCCGAAGGAACGAGACATCGCGATGGTGTTTCAAAGCTACGCCCTCTATCCCCACATGACGGTTTATGACAACATCGCCTTTGGATTGCGACGCACAGGGAGAGGGGGAGAAGGGGAGAAAAACCCTTCACTCACTCCTAAGTCCTCTTTGCCAATTTGGGCGGAAAATCTGTTGGTGGAGATGACGCGATCGCTTCCTAAACATCTTCGCTACATACCCGAACGCGAGAAAGCGATTAATGAGCAGGTGCGGACGGTTGCTCAATTGTTGCAAATTGAGCCGCTCTTAAACAGGTTGCCAAAACAACTGTCGGGAGGACAAAAGCAGCGAGTTGCACTGGGACGCGCGATCGCGCGAAACCCCCAAGTGTTTTTGATGGACGAACCCCTATCTAACTTAGATGCTAAACTCCGGGCGGAAACTCGCGCCCAAATTGTCAAGCTTCAGCGACAACTAGGTACGACAACAATATACGTCACCCACGACCAAACTGAAGCGATGACGATGGGCGATCGCATTGCGGTGATGAATCACGGTAAAATCCAGCAAATCGCCGCACCTTTGGAAATTTATAACCATCCTGCTAACCGCTTCGTGGCGGAATTTATCGGTTCTCCGCCGATGAATTTTCTCCCAGTACAGGTGAAAGCCCCTTTGTTAATTACCCATTCTCAGTTTCGCCTCACCTTACCTGATATTTGGGCATCGACACTGCAAAAATACGACACGCGATCGCTTACTTTAGGCATCCGTCCCGAACACTTAAGTATCGGCGTTCCCGCCCCTAAAAATCTACAAGTACGAGTCGATTTGGTGGAAGCACTAGGCAACGAAACTTATTTATCTGTAACTTTGCTTGATTCACCTACCACATCTCCCTTACAAGTCCGAATCCCACCAGACAAAGAGGTGAAAATAGGCGATCGTTTGTGGTTATCCTTAACACCAGAAAAAATTCATTTCTTCGATCCACAAACTGGCATGGCAATTACCTCGCGTTAGTCATTAGTCATTAGCTCATTGCTAATGACTAATTGCTAAGTTTATTACCATTAGCTATTGATTAACTTATGACAACACTAAACGCCCGCAATTTATCTCTAGACGATGCTCATCGTTTTTTAAGATTTCAAGAGCAGTACAACGGCTCATTCACGCCTTTATTATCGCTAGAAACTCTGACAGAATTTGAACACCAAGAACTTGTACAAATCAGGAATGACTTTCGGCACTACTTAACAGCAGGAAAAGTTTTGGAAGGACAGGTGAAGGGATGCTCCTAAACCCAATAAACCCAATATTAGCTTTGGTTTTCGTTACCTCAACCCAACCTACTTGCTTCTACAAATTTGGTAATCTAATCCTGCGCCTTGTTTTTGAAAACCCTATTTTTTCAAGCTTTCTATAACTTCAATCAATTCCTGGGGATTGTAAATTAGAAAATCTGGATTATGCTTGGCTAACACTTCTTTGGAATTAAACCCCCAAGTGACTGCGATTGCTTTCACATTACTTTTTCTAGCTGCTTCTATATCTCTAGTTTCATCTCCAACATAAATAACATCTTGTTGTTTGATGTTATGTTGTTTTAAAAAACTATTTATTACCTTGTGCTTGCCAAAAACAGTAGGAGCTGAGTAAAGAAAATCAAAAATTTCTAAAAATACATTATTTTCCAAAAATAATGTCACATTATCTTGGGAATTAGAAGTAATAATTCCTAAAGTATTACCTTGAGCTTTTAGCTCTATAAGAGCTTCTTTAATTCCGGGAAATGGTTTTAGCTCTTGAATTTTATTATTTAAGCCTGCTCTAACTTTCCTGAGCAGAAAGGGTAACTTAAAGAAGGAAACACCAGATTTGTGAATAATTTCTCTAGAACTTAAATTTCGGAATTGTTCTATATCCTCTAGAGTGGCTAGCTTATAACCAAATTCTAAGGCTAAACAATTAGTAATACTCACAATGGCATCGAACGTATCAGCAATTGTGCCATCAAAATCAAAAATAATGGCTTTTTCGGTCATTGGTTTGGGTGTATCTCTTGGGATAAATTTTGTTTTGTGTACCGCCCACTTCTCCACCCTATTTTATTGGTTTAGTTGCCTGAAGCTTCTAGATTTGTTCTGGCATTGCGCCGCAACATCTCTGGTTTGATCCGCCGCAGGGCTGAGGCTGGAAACCGACGATCCCATTCTTCATCAGAAATTTCAGCTAATTCTGTTAAAGTGGGAGCCACATTTTCAGGATAAGGCTGAAACTCTGTAAGGTCAGTAGGCTTAGCGAAACGCTGGTTCCAAGGGCAAACATCCTGGCAGATATCGCAACCAGCAACCCAGCCTTGTAAATGGGGGGCGATCGCATCTGGCAACTTTTGAGTTCGATTCTCAATCGTGTGGTAAGCGATGCACCGCGAAGCGTCTACCACAAAGGGCTGAGTAATTGCACCCGTAGGACAAGCATCTAGACAACGAGTACAAGTCCCACAATGTTCAGTATGAGGCAAGTCAGGCGTTAAGTCGAGGTTAGTCAAAACTTCCCCCAAAAACACCCAAGAACCGTACTCTCGCGTAATGACATTCCCATTTTTGGCAGTCCAGCCAATCCCAGCCTGCTGCGCCCAGGCTTTATCTTGCACTGGCCCAGTATCAGCATAGTAACGCGCCTGAATACCTTCGCCTTGTTCTTGCAACCAGTTAGCTAGTGCTTTCAACTTTTTATGCAAAACTTTGTGATAATCCCGTCCCCAACCGTAACGGGAAATTTTCGCATATTCGCTGCCTTCGGGACGCTGCTGAGGCGTGTAATAGTTGAGGGCAACACAAATGAGCGATCGCGCCTCTGGCATCACCAGGCGAATATCCTGACGCTTGGGATTCGCCATCCATTCCATATCTGCCTGATAGCCTTGTGCCAGCCACGCCTGCAATCTCTGCGCCTCTAAACCGTCTGCTGCCCCATCTACAGCCGCAATTCCCGCCTTGTGGAATCCTAACTCCAAGGCGAGTTGCTTCACCTGACTGCTGCTGACGGACACTTTCACACTCATTTTGGATACGTTTTTAATTATCCGAATTTCATTCTAACCTCAATAAAAGACTATATACTTTAGCTTTTCTGTACGGTTTTTCTTATAAAAATGGCTAATCAGGACATTTTGAGAAAATCCCTCTAAAAGAGCAGGTGTAAACCTGCTTTTTTGTTTAATACTAATAGCGTGGTTTCTTCTTAAACTGATGACACTTGCCGACAATTTGCCCGCAACCGAATCTGTTTCTACCACTGAGTTTAAAATTGAAGGACTAAATGAGCCAGTGGTACTGCGTTACTTTGAAACGATGAACGCAAGTGACTTTGAAGCAACAGCTGCTTTGTTTGCAGAAGATGGAGCAATGAATCCTCCGTTTGAGTCGCCGATAGTGGGGCCAGAGGCGATCGCATCTTACCTGAAAGCAGAAGCCCAAGGATTTACACTTTCTCCCCGTCAGGGAATTGCCGAAACTTTAGAAGACACTAATACACAAGTCCAAGTCAGCGGCAAAGTGCAAACACCTGTGTTTGGTATCAATGTCTCCTGGCTATTTATCCTTAACCCAGAACGTCAAATTATTTCCACCACTATCAAACTCTTGGCATCTCCCCAAGAACTCTTAAATCTACGCCGCTAAATGATATTGTCTCTCGTTAAGAGTCACAGACTGAGAATGCCTGCTGTGTTGGCTTCGCTAACACGCTTAAATTTGAAGAGAAAGCAGGCACCTCCCAATTGGCATTCCGGGTCCCCGCCTGGAAACGAGGGCAATTTGATTACGCTGCTGATTGTTGCCAAGAAAGTGCCAACATCTCACGCCATAACTCTAGATCCTTGGGAGCGCATACCCAATCTGGGTGACTTGTCCGCAGCAGACTTTCGAGTGTTTCTTGGTCAAAAAGGTGCCATACGGGTGCGCCATTCACAACAGACGCTACGGCAAAGCAATTTGCGCTGATACAGTGAATGGTACAAAAACAGGTTGTCCGCTCTATCCTCATCTGCTCCTCTGGCTGCATAGCTTTAAACAGCCGAATTGTTTGCTTCCACTCATCCAGAGAGCATACATTTAAGCCAGGAATTGCTACTTTCAGAGTGCGATCACCATTTACCGCAATCCAGTAGTAGCGTGCTGGATCGATTCCCTCCAGCCAGGGTGATTCATCATCAAGGCGGTAACGCGGAGCCAGGGGAAACAAGTGTTTCATAGCGATCGCCAACGCAAAATTAAAATTTAATGTCTTAACTTTTTCAAATAGTAAATATTAATTAGATTAAATCAATTCTTCTTAGTAAAACTTGACAAAAAGGTTTTTTATTCAACCTTTTTTACAAAGCTATCCCATCCCCATTGCCAACAACCAGCTTTAAAAGGTAAGCAAATTTTAGGTCAAAAGCTTTGCTTGAGTCCCCTGTGTTTAACTGTAAGACACCCTAATTGAATATTCGTTGATACGTCCCTAAGCTTTAGTTGCCTCTGGTAAGCTTGCTTCCAGCTTCAGACAGTTGCGACCATTTACCTGTAAGCGGTATTCCACCCTGTCCATCAGTCGGTTCATAATTAACCAACCATAGCCGCTTTCCTGTTTATCATCCGGGTTGGGTGGTAGATAAGTTGATAAATCAAATCCCTGACCGTGATCCCAAATTTCTAGAGCAATATCCCGCTCTTTCAGCTCCAGACGAATCAACACTGGCAGATTTGGTTGATCTCTATGAGCATGACGCACCACGTTTGAGTATGCCTCCACCAAAGCCAATCGTAAGCGATTCGATTGACGAGGCCAATCAACCGAGTCGGTCAGCTCAACTTCCAAACAGCCCAGCAGCCAGCTTTCGACAATCGTCAAAAACTTTAAGTCACTTGGTACGTGCAGCTCAGTTCTCATTTATTTAAAGAACCTCCAGAGAGAGTATAGTTTGGTCGTCTTCCTGAACGTTGTTCGTCTGTTCTCGAATCCGGGCTAATAAGTTGGTCAAATTGAAAGGCGCTGGCTCTTGCCTAAGAAGTTTCCAAAGACCATCTTGTGTCAGCATACTACCCTGGGGTTCCAAGCTCCCACCAACATCCGATTGACCCGGTTCGCTCGACTGAGTGACAGTCGCTTCGGTGATCCCGTCACTCGTCAGCAAGAATATTTCCCCTGCATTTAAAGTTACCTGTCCCTGCTTGGCTTTCCAGACTGGTAGAATCCCTAGAGGAATGCCACGAGTCTTCAGGAAATTCGGCTCAAGTGCCGAGTCCTCAAGTTGTGCTGATTGTTGCAACACTGCTTGATGCGACCATATGAGGGGATAGATGTGACCAGCATTGGCATAGACGAGAGTATGATCTGCTGGGGTATAACGAGCCAGCACCATTGTAATAAAGCAGTTAGTGCTGACTAAATCATCTGACATAATACTGTTTAAATTCCGCATTACGACATCTGGCTCCGGAGAAATTTCTTGAGCCAGTTCCCGGCGCAACACGGAAATCGCACTAGCCATAAATAACGCGGCTGGTACGCCTTTACCAGATACATCTCCTACTGCCAGCCAGATGTCGCCTTGGGGATGGAAATATACTTCAAAAAAATCACCCCCCACTTCTCTAGCTGCTACGCAACAGGCTTGTACCTTAAGACCTTCTACTTCTGGCCAGCTTTGCCGCAGTAGGTTGTTTTGGATTTGCCGTGCTACTTCTAGTTCGGCGCGCATTTGCTGAGCCTGCTGTTGCGTGCGCTGGTAGAGTTTTGCCTGAGAAATTGCCAATGCTGCTTGTTCGGCA
The DNA here is from genome assembly GCF_014695915.1 of Trichocoleus sp. FACHB-40. GTDB lineage: Bacteria > Cyanobacteriota > Cyanobacteriia > Cyanobacteriales > FACHB-T130 > Funiculus > Funiculus sociatus. Next base: position 209,544 of record NZ_JACJPF010000101.1, on the reverse strand, counting down.
ACACCTTCAATTAGCTGCACTTCTTGGGGTTCCCACATCCCATTTTGAGTGTCCTGATAGAGGCAGAGAACTGATTGCTGCTGTTGCTGGTAGATCAGGGGTACAACTAGATGGGTGTATTGCGTTCCTTGTTCTTCGCCTTGAGCCAATTGTGTTTGGTGAGTCTCAAGGGCAGCTTCGAGGGCGGAATCAATATTAGGGAATTGACTAGCGGCGGCATTAGGATTTTGGTATGAGAAGGCTTCGCTCGTCAAGCGATCGCCTTCTACTGGTCTGAGAATACAACGGCTTGCCTCAAATGTCTGACCAATTGTATTGACAACCGTTTGCAGCATACTGTTGTAGTCAAGTGACTCCCGAATGGCAGTTGTCACTGCATTAAACAGTTCTTCTCGTCGCAAAGCACGGCGCAGTTCGTTTGTTCTTTGCTTTAGAACCTTGTAAGTTTCTGAAGCTTGTTGAACTACTGCTTTCAGGTTCTCTGGGTTCCAGGGTTTGGTGATGTATTTGAATACCTGACCTGAGTTAATTGCGTCCACCAAGTCTTCAACATCCGTATATCCGGTTAACAGGATGCGAATTGTATCAGGGAAGCGCTCAACTGTTTTGCTTAAAAATTCCGTGCCGTTCATCTGGGGCATTCGCTGGTCAGAGATAATCACAGCCATTTCCCCTTCTGCCTCCAATACTTGCAGCGCCAAGGCGGCACTGTCGGCTTTGAAGACTCGAAAATCTCGGCGGAATGTTCGATACAGCAAATCTAGGTTGTCATGCTCATCATCAACCACCATCAGTTTGAGTTTGCTCCCTTCTGCCTGACTCATCGGCTCATACCAATTGTGGATTGTGGATTGTGGATTGTGGATTGTGGAATGGAAAAAAGGTAATTGCTAACACCCCATTTTTGCTTTTCACCTCTTCCCCAGTCACCTCCTCTCCATATATCGCTTGAGGGTTAAGATTAAACATCGACAGCTTAAGGGTAATCCAAATGGTCATACTTTGTTTTAATACAGCCAACCGGAGACAACGCTAAAAGCGTTTTTACCCTGTTAGATGCCGCTGATTGATGATTTGGTCAGAACGACAGCTGATAAAAAGTTTAAAATGCAAAATTAATAAATTAATCATCGCTTTTTTAATTTTTAATTTTGCATTTCAAACTCTGATGGCTCAAGAGTGTTTATCCTACTAAACCAGAGCGCAATGCACGCACAGCTGCTTGGGTGCGGTCATCGGCACACAGCTTATTTAAGATGTTCCGGACGTGGGTTTTTACGGTTCCTACGGTGATGTATAGTTTTTCGGCGATCGCGGCATTGCTACAGCCTTCAACAATCAGTTGGAGAACTTCCAATTCCCTTTCTGTCAGGGGGTAAGCTTCTATTAGCTGAGAGTATTCTGGCTCTGTAGCATGAATTATTACCGTTTTTGATGCAGGTGCTAAATCGCCTCCTGCTTGACTGGCTCTGGTCTGCCTTAAGACAATTCGGGCGATCGCTGGATCGATCCATCCGTTGCCTTCGTGAGTCACTTGCAGCGCTTCGAGCAATTTATCAAAACTGATATTCTTCATGCAGTACGAGTCTGCACCTGCTGCGAATGCCGCCAGCACTGCTTCTTCGTCATCTTGCAAGGTCAACACCAATACTTTCGTGTTAGCTGGGTCTTCCAATGCTGCCTGCGCTTCTTTGAACGTTCTTGTTAATTCAATCCCGTCCATATCTGGCAGACCAATATCGACAATGGCGACATCTGGCTTGGTCGCTTCCAGTAACTTCAGACCTTCGGCGGCATTTGCTGCCTCGCCGACAAATTCTATTTCCCCACGCTGTTGCAGCGCTGTTCGTATCCCGACCCTGGTTAGGTCGTGGTCTTCAATTAAAGCTACGCGAATTTGGCTCATCTTCTACTTCCACACTTTCCAATTCTATGACTTTCTTAAAATAATTGAGTTTATAAACATTTTGCAGCAGTCAATTAAAGTGCATCCCTTCAGTGTTCTGATAATTTATTCCCTCCCAAGCAAATTTCAGCGCTTTTGTTTACTAAGGGTAGTCTAGGTAAACATTACACTACATTAATGTCAAGGGCAGCGTTTGTTTCTGGTGACAGTTTAGGGACTGGTTAATTGTAGTACAAACCTGTGAGCGATCGCGCCCTTTAAACCACCACTGCTCTTGATTTTGTCAAGACCCTATACTTAAACACGGAACACAGCCAAAGCAAACCACGCGATCGCAGCCAGACATAGGCGTTGCTGGAAATCGCTGGATGTTATCGGCTATAATTCTCCACATTGCTTGAGTCGGTGCCATTAGAACAATCACGGTTTTCAACTAGCGCTGGTATGAGTATACCGGGTTGGCAGCCTTAGAATCACCCTTTTTGCGGATTTCTTAAAATCTCGATCTTCAAGAGGGATTGGGGATTAGGGCAAAGCAAATACAGCGTTGCGTCATGGACATGGTATAGTCTGCCTAATGCCTATTAGGGTTTGACTTGTTGGAACAGGGGTGGTTCTATATTAATCCCTATCAGGGATTGAAATAAAAGCACAAAACAAAAAGTTCGTAATGACCGCCTCTGGAACTCAACAACTGCGTCTTCTCTGGTCAGACTTACCCGTGCGTCGGCGGGGTGCGCTGATTATCGCCATTCCCATTTTGTGTCTTTTAACTTCAGTAGTAGCGTTTGCGGCACTTCAACGCAGTAACGCAGTGGCGCAACAGTATGTAGACCATACTCAAAAGGTGCTTTTGTATGCCAATCGCTTGCTCACAGCTTTAGTGAATGCCGAAACTGGAGTTCGGGGTTATGCTCTGACGAATCGCCCTGAATATCTGCAACCCTATGATTCTGGGATGGCTAGCATTCCTCACACTATTGAGGAACTGAGTCAGCTAGTCAAAGATAAACCAGAACAGCAACAACGAGTCCGAGAGATTCAATCGCTTTCCCAGCGAAAAATCGACATTATGAACCAAAATGTGGCTAGGTTAAGAGCCATCCAACAAGGAGCCACTGACACCTTCAGATTGGATGCTCAAGACAAAATCACTATGGATGCCATTCGTCGGCAAATTACTGATTTTTCTAGGGAAGAGGAGATACTGCTTTCTCAGCGCAAACAGGAATTAAACCAGCAGCAGGTAATGACCATAGGCGTACTAGGCACTACGGTCATACTTGGGGTGCTAGGCTCGCTGGCAGCTGTGTATCTGTTTGACCAGTTAGACCGGGAACTTGCAGAACGGCAAACTGGCTTGCGCGAAAGTAACATTCGCATCCAAGCAATTTTGGATAATGTGGTTGATGGGATTATTACTATCAATGAGCAGGGACACCTGGAGTCTTTTAATAAAGCTGCGGGGATGATGTTTGGTTATGAACCAGAGGAAGTTGTTGGCAAAAACCTAAAACTCTTGCTGGCACAATACTTTAGCGGTGATAGTGTCCAAACTCTAAACCGCTTTGTTGGCAATGACTATTCCAAAATTCGGCGGCTGCAAGAGACGGTGGGACAGCGGCAGAATGGGACAGTGTTCCCGATGGAGTTAGTCTTTAGCGAAATGCGATTGGACAATCAGCACCTGTTAATTGGGATTGTCCGCGACATTACGGAGCGCAAACAGTCGGAGGAAATTCTGCGAAAACAAGCGACTCTGCTCGACTTGGCAAATGATACGATTATTGTGCGCGATCGCCACGATCTGATTACCTATTGGAATCAGGGTGCAGTGCGGATTTATGGCTGGAGAAAAGAAGAAGCCATTGGTCAATTGAGCCACGCCTTATTCAAAACCGAATTTCCGCAACCGTTAGAAGAAATTCAAGAAGTCTTCCAAGAAGAAGGTTATTGGAAGGGTGAAGTTGTTCACACCAAGCGCGACGGAAGCAAGATTACTGTTTCTAGTCGTTGGTCGTTGCAGGTGGATGATGACGGGGAACCGTTAGCAATTCTGGAAATTAACAGCGACATCACCGACCGCAAAAAAGCTGAAGAAGATTTGCGATCGCGTGCAGGGGAATTAGCCAGACTTGGTTCTATCTTGGTTCAAACTAACACCGCCCTAGAAAAACGTAACCAAGAACTCGACCAGTTTGCTTATATTGTCTCCCATGACCTGAAAGCACCCTTGAGAGCGATCGCTAACCTCTCCACTTGGATTGAAGAAGATTTACCTGGTGAATCCGAAGAAACCCAGCGCAATATAACTTTACTGCGATCGCGCGTTCATCGTATGGAAGCACTGATCGATGGCATCCTCCATTATTCCCGCGTCGGAAGAGTCAAAGCATCAGTTGAAAAAGTGGACGTTGCTAACTTACTAGCAGAGATCGTAGACTCCCTAGCACCCCCACCCGCCTTTACCATCAGCGTACAACCAGGAATGCCTACTCTTTCCACCCAACGCCTGCTCTTACAACAAGTTTTTGCCAACCTGCTTTCCAACGCCATCAAACACCACGATCGAGCCGATGGAACGGTGACAATATCTGTTCAAGACCAAGGCAACTTTTACGAATTTGCCGTAGCAGATGATGGGCCAGGAATTGCTACCGAGTACCATGAGAAAGTTTTTGAGATTTTTCAAACCTTAAAAGCCCGCGATACGGCGGAAAACACTGGCGTTGGTTTATCTCTAGTTAAAAAAATTGTCGAGACTCAAGGGGGAAGCGTCCGCTTGGAATCTCAAATAGGTCAAGGATCGACATTTCGCTTTACCTGGTCTAAATTTCCGCCAAGAAGCGAGGAGTTAGAAGTTATGAGTTAGGAGTTGAGAGGCGAGAAGTTTCCTTGTTAAATATACGCCTCTAGGCTGTAGGCTAAGCCTTCCCCTTGGGGGAGGGTAGCTTGGTTTGTTAGGGCTTACGCACGTCAACACGCTGTAGGGGCATGGCATTGCCATGCCCCTACGACAGAATCAGGCATTCACTAATTAACTGCCTAAGTCCTGTTTGTGTACCCGCGTGTAGAGACTTTGCTAGCAAAGTCTCTACATTTAGAAGGCGTTTTTACTCAAAACCCAAAACTATTAAAAAAATTAGTTGCCCTCCTAGTGGTGGATGTCGAAGCAGCTGTTGTGTGGCATTTTGTCATTAGGAGGATGGAGCTTTTGCCTAGTGGTTTGCTCTTAGCTTATGCGTTACGGTGTCCCTATAGTAGCGGTAATACTAGCTTTGCTAATTAAACTGCTAGTAGACACTCTCAATATAAATAGCGATAAAAATGGCTACTTTAGCTTAATTTTTATGGCTATTTTAATTAGTGTCTTGTATAGTGGCATCAAAAGAGGAATGTTGACCTCTATTTTAGCCGCTTTCTTGCAGGTAAAAAAGCATCAAGCAACTAGAAGTCGCGAAAGTAAAACTACTTTGGCGACAGCAAGCGTAGCGAGTGTGGTTAATACTTATCGCCAAAAGCTGCAAGGCGATCGCGCTATCCCTACCCAACAACAAGAAACTACACAAGATCCACTCCAGATACTCAGCTTTCATCTAGAAAACTCGCCACTAGCAGTCATCGAGTGGGATAGTAACTTTCGGGTGATCAAGTGGTCGCAGCAAGCCGAAACCCTATTCGGATGGGAAAGCGACCAACTAATGGGTAAACATCCGAGCGAATGGAAATTCGTATTACCAGAAGATTTGGCATCTGTCAATGGGGTAGTATCCCGGTTACTCAATGGCAGCGAACGGCGTAATATTTCCCACAACCGGAACTATACAAAAGATGGCTCGATTGTCTACTGCGAGTGGTACAACTCGGCTTTAGTAGATGAGTCGGGGAATGTCGTTTCAGTGCTGTCTCTGATTTTAGATATTACTGAGCGACAGCAGACGGAAACAGCGCTGCGTAAAAGTGAGGAGAGACTGCGGTTATCCCTAGACGCGGGAGTAATGGGGATTTGGGACTGGAACATTCTGACAGGGGAGCTGGCGTGGTCGGATACGCTGGAACCTATGAATGCTATAGCTACTGGAAGCGGCACTTTTGCAGATTTTGTTGAAAAGATTTATCCGGAAGACCGGGAGTTTGTAGAGAAAGCGATCGCGCAATCTGTAGAGCAGAAAACCAATTACGCCATTGAATTCCGGATTATTTCGCCTAACGGCAATATCTGCTGGATTGGGGGAAAAGGTCAGGTTTTTTGCGACGAAACAGGAAATGCAGTCAGAATGCTCGGCGTGTGCATGGATATCACCGAGAATAAGCGATCGCAAGAACAACAGCAGTTTCTTGTCGAGGCTAGCACCCTACTTTCTAACAGCCTTGACTACCAAACCACCCTGGAAACCTTGGCTCACCTCGCCGTCCCCCATCTGGCTGACTGGTGCTGCGTCGATATCCTTGATGAGGAACAGACACCCCGCCGCTTGGCAGTTATCCATGTAGACCCGTCAAAGGTGGAATGGGCGCAACAATTGCATCAACGCTACCCCCCCGACATGAACGAGCCGTATGGTCTGGCGAAGGTGCTGCGTACTGGTCAGGCAGAATTATACCCAGAGATTCCCGACTCGCTCCTGGTGGAGGTAGCCCGCGACGCAGAACAACTGGAACTGCTCAGGCAAATTGGCTACACATCTGCAATGATCGTACCGTTGGTAGCTCGCGGGCGGACACTGGGGGCGATTACCTTTGTCTGGGCTGAGTCTAATCGTCACTACAACGAATCTGACCTCATATTTGCCTCTGAACTGGCTCGTCGTGCTGCTTTAGCAGTTGACAACGCTCGTCTGTTCCAAACAGTGGAACAAGAACTGACTGAGCGTAAGCGATCGCAAGCAGCATTGCAAGAAAGCGAAGAACGTTTCCGCACAATGGCAGATAGTGCGCCAGTGTTGTTATGGATGTCGGGGACAGATGGGTTGTGTAATTTCTTCAATCAAAGTTGGCTTACCTTCGGAGGACGGACTCTGGAGCAAGAAATGGGCCACGGTTGGACTCAAGGAGTGCATCCAGATGATTTCCAACGTTGCTTGGATACCTACATGACGGCTTTTCATGTCCGCGAAAATTTCCAGATGGAATACCGTCTTTTGCGTGCAGATGGGGAGTATCGCTGGGTTTTGGATACAGGAAGACCGCGATTTACACCCGATGGCACTTTTGCTGGCTATATTGGCTCTTGTGTTGACATCAGCGAGCGCAAAAAAGCTGAAGAAGATTTGCTAGCCCGTGCGGAGGAATTAGCCCGTCTGAGTAGTATTCTCGCCCAGACTAACGCTGACCTAGAGAAACGCAACAAAGAACTCGACCAGTTTGCTTATATTGTCTCCCATGACTTGAAGGCACCATTGAGAGCGATCGCAAATCTCTCGACTTGGATTGAAGAAGATATCGAAGATAAACTCGATCTGGAAACGCGCCGTAACATGGATTTACTGCGCGGGCGCGTTCATCGCATGGAAGCACTAATTAATGCACTTTTGCAGTATTCCCGCGTCGGACGGGTGAGCAAACCACCAGAACTTGTAAACGTAGCAACCTTGCTGGCAAATATTATCGGCTCCTTGGCAGCTCCTCCAACCTTTACCATTACCATAGAGCCGGAAATGCCAACGTTATTTACAGGACGCTTGCTCTTAGAGCAAGTGTTTGCTAATCTGCTGAGCAACTGTATTAAACACCACCCTCGGTCAGAGGGAAATGTGACAATATCTGTCCAGAATAGAGAAACGTGCTACGAATTTGCTGTCGCAGATGACGGAAATGGGATCGCTCCCCAATATCATGAAAAAGTTTTCGTGATGTTTCAGACACTGGAAGCGCGAGACAAGGTAGAAAATACTGGTGTTGGTCTAGCTATTGTTAAGAAAATCATTGAACAGCAAGGAGGAACAATTTGGCTGAAATCTCAATTAGGGCAAGGAGCAACTTTCTATTTCACCTGGCCCAAATAGCCAAAAAGTAAGTGATTGGAGACTGGGGGAGGATGCACCCAATTACCAGTTTCAATTATCTTTAAAATATGGAAGGTAAAATGACAAACTTGTTACTGGTTGATGACGATGAAGTTGATGTGATGACGGTGCGACGAGCCTTTAAAAAAAACAATATCACCAATCCGTTTTATGTCGCCCACAATGGGTTAGAAGCGCTGGCTATTTTGCGGGATGAGGACAATGTAACAAAAATTCCGCGAGAGCGTCGGTTAATCTTACTCGACCTAAATATGCCGAAAATGGGCGGGATTGAGTTTTTGCGCGAGTTGCGGGCAGATCCGGAACTCCGAGCAACGCCCGTGATTGTCCTCACTACTTCCAATGAAGACAAAGATAAGGTAGAAGCTTATAATTTGAATGTGGCAGGCTATATCCTTAAACCAGTAACATTTACTAAATTTGTGGAAGCAGTGGCAACACTCAATCAATACTGGATGCTCAGTGAAATGCCGTAATTAGTCAGTTGTCAAGTTGAAACGTTAGAAATTATTACAACATATTAAAGCTTGGAAATATTCAAACGTTAAAACGTCAACAGACAACAGACTAAAAACTAATTTATATGGAAGAAACTTTAAAGATACTGATAGTTGATGACGATGAAGTAGATCGAATGGCGGTGCGGCGATCGCTAAAAACTGCTGGCATAAAAATGGAGGTGGTGGAAGCAATCAATTGTCAAGAAGCGATCGCATCTTTACGTCGTGATGATTTTGACTGCGTCTTTCTCGACTATCGCCTCCCCGACGGTGACGGACTGAGCTTGGTGCAAGATATCCGCTCGTCTGGGTTTAAAGCCGCCCTGGTAGTATTAACTGGCCAAGGAGACGAACAAATCGCCGTCGAGGTGATGAAAGCAGGTGCATCAGATTATATTTCTAAAAGCAAAGTCTCCCCAGAAAGTCTCGCCCGGTCGCTCAGAAATGCCATTCGGCTAAATCGGGCTGAAACGCTTGCCCAGACAGCCAATCAGCTACTTCAAGAAAGCGAACAACGCTACCGATTTGTTCTAGAAGGATCAAACGACGGGATTTGGGACTGGGATATCAGTAGAAACCAAATTTACTGCAATGAGCGCTGTTTTGAAATCACTGGCTTGTCCGGCGATGGGTTTGTAAGCACTTACGATGCGTTTTGTCAACTAATACATCCAGAAGATAGACAGGGGATTATCAAGATCGTCACCGCTCACCTAGACCTAGAGCGTGAATGTAATGTGGAATTTAGACTGCGCCATGTCTCCGGGGAATATCGTTACTGTATTGCCAAAGGCAAAGCTCAACGGGATAGCACAGGCAAAGCGTTCCGGATGTCCGGTATTATTAGCGACATTACGGAGCGCAAGCAAGCTTTAGAAAGGCAGCGTTTCCTGGCTGAGGCTAGTGCCGTCCTCTCTGCTTCCCTAGACTACCAGGGAACTATGGAAACTCTGGCGCGACTGGTGGTGGCTCACATAGCAGACGTGTGCCTAATAGACATTTTGGAAGCAGATGGCTTAGTGCGTCGGCTGGGGGCGGCTGTTTCAGATCCCAGCCAAGAAAATTTGGTGCGCCAGCTAAAGCACCGCTACCCGCCGGATATCAACGGAGAACATCCGGCGATGAAAGTGTTGCGTACTGGCAACTCGGAATTAGTTCCAGAAATTACCGACGACATATTGGTAGCCGCTACCCGCGATGCCGAACACCTGCAAATAGTTCGGGATATGGGCTTCCGCTCTTATATAGTAGTGCCGCTGTTGGTGCGCGGGCGGGCAATCGGCGCGATTTCGTTGGTTTGCACCCAAGTAAAAGCAGCCTACGACGTATCAGACTTAGCGCTGGCGGAAGAACTCGCCCGTCGTGCTGCCTTATCGGTGGAAAATGGGCAACTATACCGGGAAGCGCAGGAAGCGAGTAATAATTTACGTAGGGCAATTATCATTCTGGGGGAACAACAGCAACAACTGCGGACGCTACAGCAACTGACAAATTTACTTAACCAGCGTCTGTCTGACTTACCAGGGTTGTTGCGAGTGATGGTGCAAGCAGTTTGCGATGCGATCGCAGGCGCTCAGTTTTGTTTCATAATGTTGCAAAATCCCCAATGCGATCGCTTGGTGCTGACGGTCACGGCGGGAATAGGTACGGACAAGTTGCAGCTAGAAGATGGCTTTGGTTCAGAGGAAGGATTGCTTTCTCAGGTGTTTTTGACAGGAGTTTCCCAGCTGATTCAGGACGAGGAAAGAGGGAAAGAGGGGCACAGCCAAGGTTCCGAGATGGCTGCTTCGATGTATGTGGTGGCGATTGAGTCGGCGCAGGCGGGACGGTTAGGAGTGCTGGCGATTGGTAACTGGGAAGACACTCATGCTTTTGACCAGGAAGACGGATTTCTGCTGGCGGCGGTGGGAGAACAAGCAGCGATCGCAATCAATAATGCTCGTCTGATTAATACTTTAGAGGAGCGAGAGGAACGTTTAGCTTACCAGAATGAAATCTTGGCTCAACAAAACCGGGATTTGGAAAGCCTTTCAACTCAGATTCAACTGCAAAACCTGCAATTAATGGAAGCTGCTAGATTGAAATCGCAGTTTCTCGCCACCATGTCCCACGAACTGCGGACACCAATGAATGCTGTGATTGGGTTTTCTCAGTTACTGTTGCGCCAGCGGCAAAATAAGCTTACCCAGCACCAAGAAGACATGGTGCAACGGATTCTCAGCAATGGCAAACACCTGTTAACGCTAATCAATGACATTCTCGACTTATCGAAAATTGAAGCCGGAAAACTGCAACTCAAACCAGACGAATTTAACCTGGTGCATCTAGTGAGAGCAACAACTGATGAATTGCGATCGCTTGCTTCGGAGAAGCATCTGAGTTTAGAGGTTCAGGCAGATTTAGCTAACCCGCAAATAATAAACGATAGCGCTCGCGTGCGGCAAATTTTGGTAAATCTTCTTTCCAATGCGATTAAGTTTACCGATTTCGGTGGTGTATGGGTCAAGCTGCGGGAAGTTTCTCCTGATGAAGTTGCGATCGCTGTTAAAGATACAGGTATCGGCATTGCCCAGGAAAACCTAAACCATATTTTTGAAGAATTTCGGCAAGTCGATCAATCTCTCTCCAAAAGGTATGCTGGTACAGGTTTGGGACTTGCCATCACTAGCTCATTAGTACAATTAATGCACGGTAAAATATCAGTAGAGAGTAAGCTGGGACAGGGGTCTACTTTTGAAGTAGTGTTGGCTCGCAACGTTAGTAAGTAAGTCAGCGGAGGTTGGACTCGCACGTAAGTATATTTTCCCCCCTGGAGGGATGTGCAGTTTGAGCAGGCGCGAAACCAAAGTATAATTAATATTAACTAACCGATAAATCATAACTAATAAGCAATAACTAATGGTTACCATAGAAGTCCTATTTTATTTATAGATTTAGGACTTAGGAGAGCCAGTCGCAGCTGATACTACCAACGACAGAGTCGTGAAATAAATTTCACAGCTCAAAGCTCAAACCCGTTGAAACGGGTTTAAATTAATAAATAGCAAGCATTTTAGTCCGTTAAAACGGACTTAAGCTTTCAGCCCGAACTTTAGTTCAGGGCTTGAGCTACCAACGAAAGAGTCGTGAAATAAATTTCACAGCTCAAAGCTCAAACCCGTTGAAACGGGTTCAAATTAATAAATACCAAGCCTTTTAGTCCGTTTTAACGGACTAAAGCTTTCAGCCCGAACTTTAGTTCAGGGCTTGAGCGCAGAGCCAAAGTTAAGTGCCATTCCATTTAAGACTGCTATAGCTACTGACTAATAACAAATTGTAGCCTGAATAACAATCTACTTTATCTCTAAAAAAGCATCTTCCACTAGACACAAAAGGCTACTTTCACAAAAGTAATTAGGAGTTAAATGCCCGGTCACGACATAATTGTTATTGGTGCCTCCGCAGGTGGAGTAGAAGCTCTGTCAAAGCTGGTCAAGGCTTTGCCGACTGATCTGCCAGCTGCAATTTTTATAGTTCTTCACGTTCCAGCCCAAAACACCAGCTTGATGCCAAATATCCTGAACCGTTGCGGCACCTTGAGAGCCTGGCACCCCGAAGACGGAGCGCCAATTCAGCACGGGCAGATATACATAGCACCGCCAAATTATCACCTACTGGTCAAACGTGGATGCGTCCAGGTAGCGCGTGGGCCCAAAGAGAACGGTCACAGACCAGCAGTCGATCCTCTGTTTCGCACGGCAGCACAGCACTACGGGCGGCGAGTAATTGGTGTGGTGCTGTCAGGAAATCTTGACGACGGTACTGCTGGTTTAGCAGCAGTGAAAAGCCGAGGCGGTATAGCAATTGTTCAAAATCCCGACGATTCCCTGTTTAGTGGAATGCCGCGCAGCGCTATCGAGAATGTAGATGTAGATCATATTTTGCCTTTGAATGCGATCGCTCCCTTCTTAGTACGCTTGGCTCAAGAGCAAGTGGAAGAGAGACAAGGAGGTTCTGCATCTGCTCAGATGGAAATAGAAACCGATCTGGTGGAATTAGATATGGCTGCTCACTCAAAATATGAGAGACCAGGGACACCCTCTGGTTTTGCCTGTCCAGATTGCGGCGGCGCATTGTGGGAACTGGGTGACGGAAAACTGCTTCGCTTCCGGTGTCGCACAGGTCACGCCTTTTCTGGGGAAACTCTCCTAGCGGAGCAATCAGAGGCGCTAGAAACCGCACTGTGGAGCGGACTCCGAGCGCTGGAGGAGCGGGCGGCTCTTGCCCATCGGATGTTTAAAGGCGCACACGATCGCAACCACACCAAGTCAGCCCAACGCTTTGCCCAGCAGGAACAGGAGGCACAGCAAAACGCCGCCGTTATCCGGCAAGTGCTGTTAAAAGGCCTTAAAGATGGAGATGGGGAGCAAGTGGAAAATGGGCAGAATGGGAACGGAGTAAACAACAAAAACGGGCAAGAGGGAGAGAGTGGGAGAGTAACAATTCCCCAATCCCCAGTCCCCAATCCCCAGTCCCCATTCCCCATAGTGGCGATCGCATCCTCAGCTGGAGGGTTGAAAGCCTTAACTGAGCTTCTGTCTGCCTTACCGGAAAACTTTCCGGCAGCGATCGCAATAGTGCAGCACCTAGAACCCCACCGTGCCAGCCAACTATCTGAAATCTTGGATGATCGCATAACTCTGGCGGTTAAGCAGGCACAAGAGGGAGATCAATTGCGTCCCGGAGGAGTCTACATCGCTCCTGCCAATCATCATCTGCTGGTTAACCCAGACGCTACCATCTCCCTATCAAAAACCGAATTGGTACACTTTGTCCGCCCCTCAGCCGATCTGCTATTTGAGTCAGTAGCAGCTAGTTTTAAAGAACGAGCGATCGCCGTCATCCTCACGGGCAAAGGTTGCGATGGTGCCAGCGGTATCCAGGCGATCAAAAAAATGGGAGGCAAAACGATCGCGCAGGATCAAACATCTTCAGATAGTTTTGGGATGCCAGGAAACGCCATTGATACAGGCTGTATCGATTGGATTCTCCCATTAGATGAAATCGCTACTACTTTGTTAAATCTGACGATGAATAGTCGTTATTCATAGTCTTTAATAAATTGTCGTTAGCTAATAGCTAATTGTTCAAAAACCAACCTATGACTTATTAGTCACTGACAAACGACCAAAAATTAAATTTTTCTAATGAATCGGCTAAACATTGATCCTGAATTTGAAGCGTTATTAGAGTACATTAAAAACAACCGTGGTTTTGATTTCACAGGTTATAAGCGTTCTAGCTTGATGCGTCGGGTAAACAAAAGAATGCAAACTGTAGAGATAGAAACCTACAACGATTATTTAGACTACTTGCAAGTACATCAAGACGAATTTATTCCCCTATTCAATACCCTATTAATTAACGTTACTTGCTTCTTTCGCGATCGCGAAGCCTGGGATTACATCGGCGAAAAAATCGTTCCCCTCATCACTGCCAATAAAGAAGCCAACGAACCGATCCGCGTCTGGAGTGCTGCCTGTGCCTCCGGAGAAGAAGCTTATACCCTGGCAATGGTACTGGCTGAGGCGCTGGGGGTGGAACAGTTCAAAGCACGAGTGAAAATTTACGCCACTGAGTTAGACGAAGACGCACTCGCCCAAGCCCGCCAAGCTAGTTACACTCTTCAGGCAGTGGGGAGCCTTTCGCCAGAAATGCTAGATAAGTATTTCGAGCGATGCGAACGCGGCTACAGCTTCCGTAAGGATCTACGTCGTACCCTGATTTTTGGGCGGAACAACTTAACTATCGATGCTCCCATCTCCCGCATTGACTTGCTGGTGTGCCGCAACGCCCTGATGTATTTCAATGCCGAAACTCAAGCCAAAATTCTCAACCGCTTTCACTTTGCCCTGCGAGAGGGCGGCTTTCTGTTTTTGGGGAAAGCTGAGATGTTGGTTACTCAGGCTCATCGTTTTATACCTGTAGATTTGAAGCTACGAGTTTTTACAACAGTACCTAAGATAGGTATGCGCGATCGCTTATTATTCATGGCAGATACTGATAAAGACCAGAAAGTGAACAATATCGGCAGTTATACACGCATCCGAGAAGCCGCCTTTGATAACTCCGTAGTTCCACAGATAGTGGTAAATGTCAATGGCTTCCTGATGCAAGTAAATGAACGAGCCAGAGCCATGTTTGGCTTGAAGCCTGGGGATCTCGGTCGTCCCTTGCAAGATTTAGAAATTTCTTATCGTCCGGTAGAGTTGCGTTCCTGCATCGAGCAAGCTTATACGGATCGCCGTCCGGTTCACATCAAAGAGGTTGAATGGAGAAGTTTCTCCGGTGAATTAATCTATCTAGAGGTGCTAGTGTCACCCCTGGTAGAGATGAGCGGCAATATCCTGGGCGTTGCGATTTCTTTTACCGATGTCAGCCGCTATAAACGGCTGCAAGACGACTTGCAGCACTCTAGCCAAGAACTGGAGATGGCTTATGAAGAACTCCAGTCTACAAATGAAGAGTTAGAAACGACTAACGAAGAACTGCAATCTTCTAATGAAGAATTAGAAACAACTAACGAAGAACTGCAATCTTCCAATGAAGAATTAGAAACAATGAATGAGGAATTGCAATCCACTAACGAGGAATTGCAAGCTCTCAACGATGAAATGCGCCGCCGCACCGAAGAACTCAACCAAGTAAACGCCTTTTTAGAGGCTATCTTTACCAGTCTGCGAGGCGGTATTGTGGTGGTGAATCAAGATTTGTACATCCAGATTTGGAACTACAAAGCGGAAGATTTGTGGGGGCTGCGAGTCGATGAAGTTCAGGGACAGCACTTTCTGAATCTGGATATTGGCTTACCTGTAGAGCAACTTAAACAGTGCATCCGCAGATGTTTGTCTGGGGAAAGTGATTATGAAGAAGTGATAGCAAATGCTATCAATCGGCGCGGTAAGGCGATAGCGTGTAAAGTTACCTGCACGCCACTGGTTAACACCCAACGAGAAATTCAGGGAGCGATTTTGGTGATGGAGGAGCAAGAGGCGCTAGAAGCTTCTGAGAGGATGTCTGAAAAGTAAATCGCCCACAGACTGGAAATCGCCTAGTATTTTTGCAAAACTTGGGATACACCCGTGGAGATCCCCCTTGCATCCCCCTTAAAAAGGGGGACTAAGACTTGATTCTCCCCCCTTTTTTCTAGCGCAGCGGCGCGTTAGCGCGGGGGCTAGGGGGGATCAAAACGTTATAGGACAGCGCTAGAAGACTTGTGTATACACGGTAGGTACTAAGACTTGATTCTCCCCCCTTTTTTCTAGCGCAGCGGCGCGTTAGCGCGGGGGCTGGGGGGTCAAACTAACTTTTGACACTTCTGGGACATCCTCTTAGGTGAAATCTTGTATATAACTTAAGAGCTAGTTAGTTTCAGCCTGATAGGGGAGTGATAAACATCCTAAGTTTGTAAATCTTATGTCTATAAGGATATACCAATTTCAAATTACGTAATTACACAGGAAAGTAACAAATGGCGAAATTCTTAACAAAAAAATAAACTTCTTGGATTCATGAGCCTGGAAATAAATTTCAAGCTAAAAACTTAAACCCGTTTTAATAGTTTGAAACATTTACCCAGGAATCGTGAGATAGCTGAAGCTATAAGCCGAAAAATCTAGTTTTCGGCTGAGTTTGGCAAAATGGCTAATAAACAAGGGCTTTTCTGAGAAAGTAAGCAGAAACTTAAAACACATTGGTCGTGTAGAATCTCAAAAAGGCTTTAACATGAAAAGCATAATTTTGTTACTACTCCATTCAATGACTGGTGGGTGAAAAGGAATTTTTTCCGACATTGCTTTCCAGAAGCAGTAAAATCCGGTTTGAATAAGGATCGTGGATGGGGACGAGGGCCAGCCAAATCCCACAAATGCCTTAATAAACTTGGGTTTTTGTAATAATCACCAAATTGTGGATTACTTTAAAGCTCTAGGGGCGTATAGTAATATTCACTTACTCTAAAAGAAACCCTATTCAAACCAATACATCTAGGTTAGTGATGTTCCGCCAGCGCGTAAGCACAAGCGATCGCAACAATTAATCTCTCTCTAGGAAATCTCTCTATAGGAAGAGAAAAGCCAAAAGGGCCGAAAACAAAAAAAAGTAGCTTTATTTCCCAAACCTGGAAGCAAGACAAGAAAAATTGAAGAATCCTTTTATACCCTTTATTTTTAAAAACAACCTGTAGTTCCCAAAATGAACACCAACGAATTTACCCAGCACATGAAGAAGGTGTATAACCGCGCTGGTAG
Organism: Trichocoleus sp. FACHB-40; assembly: GCF_014695915.1. Taxonomy (GTDB): domain Bacteria; phylum Cyanobacteriota; class Cyanobacteriia; order Cyanobacteriales; family FACHB-T130; genus Funiculus; species Funiculus sociatus. The sequence goes on along the minus strand of NZ_JACJPF010000101.1, from coordinate 192,824 downwards.
CTTATATCAGCGAGCTGGGGAATCCCATGTAATAGAGTATCCAGCACTGCTGGCGGACTCTCTCGAAGAACTCCGCACCTCGTTGGAAGAACTGCGCGTCGCTGAAGAGGAACTGCGCCAGCAAAATGAGCAACTGGAATCGGCGCGGGAAACAGTGGAAGCGGAACGCCAGCGCTATCAGGAGTTGTTCGAGTTCGCGCCAGATGGCTACCTGGTGACTGATGCTGATGGGACAATTCGGGAAGCCAATCGCGCCGCCGCTGATTTGCTGGGTATCGCGCACAATTATTTAATGGGGAAGCCGTTAATCATCTTTATCTCCCAGGAAGAACGACGCGCTTTTCGTACCAAACTTCTGCGGCTGCGCGAAGGCGGCTCGGAGCGTGAGTGGGAGGTGGTTGTAAAACCGCGTCATGACAACTGCTTTCATGCTGCTCTGACTGTCGCCAGTGTGCGCGATCGCCAAGATAAGGTTGTCTCTTTGCGCTGGATGATGCGCGACATCACCGCCCGCAAGGAAGCTGAAGAAAAAATTCGCGCCTATCATCTGCAAAATCTCCAACTTCAAGAAGCTTCTCGGTTGAAATCGCAGTTTTTGGCGTTGATGTCCCACGAACTGCGTACTCCAATGAACGCGATTATTGGCTTTTCCCAATTGCTGCTGCGCCAGCGTAACCATCACTTGCCCCCAAGTCAAGCAAATATGGTGGAGCGCATTCTTAACAGTGGTAAGCACCTGCTGAAGATGATCGAGGAGATTCTAGATTTCTCTAAGCTGGAGGCTGGACGGCTGGATCTTGACTTAGCAGAATTTAACTTAGTCGGACTGGTGAAGGAAACCGTTGAAGAACTCCAGTGTTTGGCAGAGCAGAAGCAGTTGGAACTGAATATTCAATGTTGTCTGGATAACCCTTGTGTTGTCAATGACAAAGCCCGTTTGAGGCAGATTTTAGTTAATCTCATCTCCAACGCAATTAAGTTTACTGACTCTGGTAGCATCTTGCTGGAGGCGCAGGAGTTGTCTGATAACCGAGTAGCGATCGCTGTTAAAGACACGGGGATTGGCATTGATCCGTCCGACTTACAGCACATTTTTCAAGAATTTCGCCAACTCAATCAGAGTCTAACACGCGACAGGGGCGGTACTGGTTTGGGGCTGGCGATTAGCGATCGCTTGGTTCGGATGATGCAGGGAAAGATTAAGGTAGAGAGTCAGCTGGGGGAAGGCTCCATTTTTCAGGTGGAATTGCCAAGACAAATTCCTGTGGAGTTAGAAGTTTTAAGTTAAAAGTTAGCAATTAATAGTACCAATTTTAAAAAAGAATACAACATATCAATTGCCTGTAGGGGCATGGCATTGCCATGCCCTTGCCCGTGTTTCTGTCGCAGATATTACGGGCGACGGTATATCAAGGCTCCTTTCGTTCTGCTATTCGCAGCTTAGCTGAACGCGATCGCGGATTATTTCCTATTTCATCTTCTTGTGGTATAATCGGCTTTTTCGTCAACACCCGTAAGATTGACGTTCCCCGCAGCCCGTGCTTTACCAGTCGGTCTTCTAAACTGTGAAAACTGATAATTCCAATTCTGCCTTCTGGTTTTAACCAAGTGGGTGCTTTATTTATGAAGGTTTCCAGTGCGGTTAATTCATCGTTAACTACAATTCGCAAAGCTTGAAAGACGCGAGTAGCTGGGTGAATTCTGCCGTAACGGTATGCTTTGGGAACGCTATAAGCGATCGCTTCTGCTAACTGTGTTGTCGTCTGAAACGGGCGTTTTTCCACAATTGCCCTGGCAATTCGTCTAGATAGGCGTTCTTCCCCGTATTTAAAGAAGATATCTGCCAGTTTCGATTCTTCCCAGTGATTGATCGCCTCAGCTGCTGTAAGCGATCGCTCCCTGTTCATCCGCATATCTAACTCGGCTTCGTGGCGAAAACTAAAGCCTCGCTCTGGTACATCGAACTGAGCCGAGCTAACACCCAAGTCGGCTATTATACCATCAAAACTGAGATTTTTCGGCTGATACTCAGAAAAATTGCCGTGGTAGAAGTGGATGCGATCGCTATACTGGGCGAGTTCGGTTTGGGCGGATGCGATCGCTTGCTGATCTTGGTCAATAGCCGTCACTTGAGTATCCGGCGCAGCTTCCAGAATTAACCGACTGTGACCACCACCCCCCACCGTTGCATCTAAATAGTGTCCCCCTGGACGGATTGCCAACCCCTCAATTAACTCCCGACTCAAAACAGGAACATGATAAAAACTTGCCTTATTCATCCTATTTGCCTTTAACATCAATGCCTCAATCTCATTAAGCCTCAAAGCGTCATAATTAGAATCAAGAGGCCGCGAAACAAAATGTAATTTATGGCAAAGTTAGAAACTAGAACTGAACCGATGGTGCTGAACATGGGGCCGCACCATCCCTCCATGCACGGAGTGATGCGACTAATCGTCACCCTAGACGGCGAGGATGTCGTAGATTGCGAACCCGTAATCGGCTACCTGCATCGCGGCATGGAAAAAATTGCCGAAAACCGCACCAACATCATGTACGTTCCTTACGTTAGTCGCTGGGACTACGCCGAAGGGATGTTTAACGAGGCTATCTCCGTCAACGCCCCAGAAAAGCTGGCTGATATTGCGGTTCCCAAACGCGCCAGCTACATCCGTGTCATCATGCTAGAACTGAACCGCATCGCCAACCACTTGCTGTGGCTTGGCCCGTTCATGGCTGACGTTGGCGCACAGACTCCCTTCTTTTACATTTTCCGGGAACGGGAGTTGATTTATGACCTGTGGGAAGCCGCTACTGGTTATCGGATGGTGAACAACAACTACTTCCGCATTGGAGGAGTTGCCGTTGATTTGCCTTACGGGTGGGTTGACAAGTGCCAAGACTTCTGCGACTACTTTTACCCCAAGGTTGACGAATACGAACGCTTGATTACCGACAACCCCATTTTCCGCCGTCGGGTTGAGGGCGTTGGCACTATCAGCCGGGAAGAAGCGATTAACTGGGGACTTTCTGGCCCCATGCTGCGCGCTTCCGGGGTGAAGTGGGATTTGCGGAAAGTTGACCACTACGAATGCTACGACGATTTCGACTGGGATGTGCAGTGGGAAACTGCCGGGGATTGTTTTGCCCGTTACTTAGTGCGGATTCGGGAGATGCGCGAATCTGTGAAAATTCTTCGCCAAGCCCTTAAGGGACTTCCTGGTGGCCCTTACGAAAACTTGGAAGCTAAGCGCATGGCAGAAGGGGCAAAATCTGAGTGGAACGATTTTGATTACCAGTACATCGGTAAGAAAATCTCCCCTACCTTCAAGATTCCTAAAGGCGAACACTATGTCCGCGTCGAGTGTGGCAAAGGTGAACTGGGAATTTTCTTGATTGGGGATGATAACGTTTTCCCCTGGCGTTGGAAGATTCGCACTCCCGATTTTGTTAACGTGCAAATCCTACCTCACATCATTAAGGGTGTGAAAGTGGCTGATATCGTGACAATTTTGGGCAGTATCGATATCATCATGGGTTCAGTGGATCGATAAAGAAAATGAAAAAGGCAAAAGGAAAATCACTTTTGCCTTTTTCATGTTTAGCTTAAATAAATAATGGGTGAGGAGTTGATAATGCAAGTTCCAGAAATTACTCAGACACTCTTAGATGCGAAAAAAAATAAGAAACTAAGCTTTGGCGATTTAGAAAAAATATTGGGACGTGACGAGGTATGGATTGCAGCGGTGATCTACCGTCAAGCTAGTGCTTCTGAGGAAGAGGCGAATAAGCTGGTTGCTGCATTAGATGTTAACCCGGTTTATGCTAAAGAATTAACAGAAAGCCCTCTAAAAGGCTTGGGGCCAGTTGTTCCTACTGACCCTTTGATTTATCGATTTTATGAAATAATGCAGGTTTACGGAATGCCGATCAAAAGCGTGATTCACGAAAAGTTTGGTGATGGCATTATGAGCGCAATTGATTTTACCTTGGATGTGGAGAAGGAAGAAGATCCCAAAGGCGATCGCGTAAAAGTCATCATGTCTGGCAAGTTTTTGCCCTACAAAAAGTGGTAACTCGTTGCTAGGGTTGAGGAAAGGCGATCGCGTTCTTGATGAGACGCTGGAAAGAGCGATCGCTTACCTGTTAAACTCCTGTTTTAAGGATTTTTTTTGGAGAAAACTGTGGCGAATCAACCTAATGCGGTAGAGTGGACACCCGAAGCTGAAGCGAAGTTGAAAGAAATTCCCTTTTTTGTTCGTCCCGCCGCTAGGAAAAAAATCGAAAAATTTGCCCAAGAAGCAGGGCAAAAATTAATAACAGCGGAAGTTTATCAGCAAGCTAAACAACAGTTTGGGCAGTAGCAGCGCCGTAAAGTTTAGGGGCGATCGTTTGATGTTTAGTTGAGATAGCGATCGCGTAGTTATCATCTCTGGCAAGTTTTTGCACTACAAAAAATCGTAGCACTCAGCCCCATAGCCCATCTAATAACTTCTAGGGCTGGTTGTTATGTTCAGTATACCTATCGTCCCACTATTATTTGTCGTACTAGGGGCGATGGGATACGCGCTTGGTAAGGTAGTCGAGGGTGTGGTTATCATCCCTCCATAATTCGTTGTTGTAACAGGTGCCGAGGGATACTTAGTCGGCAAAGTGGTGGTAGGCGTAGCTATTGACGCAGGTGGCAAAGTTTTAGGCTGGGGAGTAGTTGTAAAACTTGGCTCCATTGTAAAGAGTTTCGACTTATTGGTATTTTTTTTAGCTTTGTTCTTCTTGCTTGAAGAACTCTTTTTCGTGCCACTCTCCTTAGAGGAAGCTTGCTGCACGAAATCTGTCCGGGAATTGCGCTGGGAAATTAATGTAAAACTGACAAAAGAAGAGATCCCTGCAACTATAGACAGGCTTAAAACGCTTAAGAGTAAATACTTACTTTTGTATGCTTCTTTTGATATAGTCCGCAAGTTCATAGGTGTTCCGTTACTTTAGTACAATACTCGTCTTCTGGACGAAACCGAGGTTATTACGCAAATATACGTATACACTCAATTTAACTTTACGTAATCTTTAAGTAAAGCTGCCACTGTTCCGAGTACATCTTTACTAAATATTTACAAACATCGGTATATTTCCGCCTAATTATAAAGTTTCTGTGAAGCGATCGCGCCAGTAATACGCAGAGAAACGGATGCGATCGCTCAAGTCGCACTATTTTAAACTCAGTAAATCTACTTATTAATCCGTCTTAGGGCAGATGCAGACGGATACTTACCAACTACTATTAATTCTTGTCGCTCTAGAATGCGCTCATCGTTGTTAAAATCTAGAATTCGTGCAGTTACTTCGCCAATATCTGTCAGCGGTTGAATCGTATTCTCATCTAGTCGAAAAATATACCTGGCGATTGTAAATTGCGGCTACATAAACAAAGTTCGCCTATGCGGGTTTAGTCTGTCTAGATGCGAATTATATTCGCCCTTTTTACTTTAAATACTTACTCAGCTTTAATATACTTATAAGCCCGTGCTTTTGCTAGGATCATTATATGTTTTAGCGTCAGGAAATAGTCTAATTCCCGTTTTTCATCTGGTGTAAGTTCTCCTGCTTTGTGTTTATAAACCAGGTCTTCTAAACGTTCTTGCGCTGCTTCTGATAGTCGAAAATTAACAACACTTTGAGGAGTAGTTCCAGCAGCAATGAAATCAATAATTTCGTCATAGACTTTGGTTGTCTTTACAGCGGTCATGAGTTTATCTCCATTTTTCTCTAATTTTATTGATCTAATTTTTTTAGTTCCTCGCTGGCGAACTCGCGCACTGTCTCGTCTGGGTCATTGAGAGAGCGATCGCGCAACAGCGATAGAGTCCGGGGATGGTCAGGATAATTTTTGATAACTGCCTCAAGTGCGTATTGCCGAGGGTTGGTTTGAAAGTCGTACTCACGCTTAAATGAGTCGTTGAGGGCGCGATTGTGCAAAAATTCAAACATATCAGGCTCATCGTTCCAGCCAGGGGCTAATTCTTCCAGCGCCGCGTGCCGCACATACCAATGGTCATCCGTTTGCGCCCGTTGTTTGAGCCAAGGTAAGGTATCCGGGTCATCTTTCCAACCACGGGCTAATTCTCGCACCGCCGCTTGTCGTACTCTCCAATCGTCATTCGCTTGCGCCTGTTGTTTGAGAATAGGTAAGGTATCCGGGTCATCTTTCCAACCACGGGCTAATTTTTGCACCGCCACTTGTCGCACAGCCGGATTGTCATCCGCTTGCGCCCGTTGTTTGAGAATAGGTAAGGTATCCGGGTCATCTTTCCAACCACGGGCTAATTCTTGCACCGCCGCTTGTCGCACATCCGAATCGTCATCCGCTTGCGCCCGTTGTTTGAGCCAAGGTAAGGTATCCGGGTCATCTTTCCAACCACGGGCTAATTCTTGCACCGCTGCTTGTCGCACATCCGAATCGTCATCCGCTTGCGCCCGTTGTTTGAGCCAAGGTAAGGTATCCGGGTCATCTTTCCAAGTTGTGGCGACAGATGAAACAGCTTGAGTGCGAATTTCCCAAACCAAGTTTGCCTCAACTCCATAGGGTATGTAATCGTAAGGTAGGTCATACTGACTTAAGCCCTTCATCTGATTGAGGAGTTGGTCAGATGTTACTGCAATTGCCGAGCGATTCCTGACTTCTAAAAGGCACTCAGCTGCTAAAAATAGATTGATAAACTTTTCATCTTCGCCCTTCTGCGCCATCAGATAATCTAGGATTTCACCTGCAAATTTTGTATCAATCATTCCCGTAACTAGGCGCAGAACCTCATGCCAAGATTCATCCTGCCAATGCTTGCTAAAAACTTCCGTTTTGAGTTCTTCAAGTGTCAAACCCCCTTCAATCCCCCGTTTCCCAAACCGTTCAACAAACTCGCAGGCACAGAAGTATTCTAAAAATGTCCGATGCACAAAACCATAGGAATCGGCACCCAGGAAACACAAAATAAAGTTGCGACTCCGCATCTGTTCAATCAGCAACCTGGCAACTGTTCTTGGTTGATTGACTTCCCTGCTTTTCAAAAAGCTAGTCAGAATCTTTTCTAAATCGTCTCCCCGAATCAGATTGCCAGCTAATCCTTGATCTGCTGCTTGCATAAAGTAGGCAACCTGACGCAGTATCGCCTGCTTATCTTTATAGTCAATCGTTACCGAATCTATCCTCGGATTTTCTAGCAATTTCTGATCCACATCCCATTGATGCAGCAGTACTTCTGAAGCTTTTTCGTAAAGTATTGGTCTATATCTAGGCAATTCTTGCTTGCGGTTGAGTATTGCCATCATTGTCAGTAATAGGGGATTTCCTGCCAGTTCTCCAATCGCTGAAGACGTTTTAATTGCCTGTTGCAGTCGTTCCCGCTTGCTAACTTTAAGTGCCTCATCCGTGAACGTTAATTCATGCCATCGATAGAGAAAATCCTCAATTTGGTCTGACTCTAAATCTTGCAGCATGAAGTGACGAAACTGGGCGTCTCGCAGGCGTTGCGGTTTGTAGCCAATAATGCGAGAAGTGACAATTACCCGCGCCTTCGGATAATCATTCGTGAAGCGATGGATATCAATAATTACCTCCTCACGTTTCGCCGGGTCAAATACCTCATCCAACCCATCAAACATCACCGAAACTTTGCCAGCTTTTAGCTGTTCGTGAAGTTCATGTTGATTGAGGCGACAGACAATTCCACAGCCTTTGTGGAAGAATTCCAGAAAATCCTTGCACTCTCCAGAGTCGCGATTGCGAATGTAAGTCCGCAATTCAATCAGCAACGGAATCGGCTGTTCAATAACAGTATTGAGAGGCGTTCTTGCCCAATTCAAAGCGATGTATTGCAACAATGTGGACTTCCCCGAACCTGGATCGCCCAAAATTACAATATAGGGATAAGTTTGAGAGTCATTAACAATATCTAAAACTGAGCGAATTGGCTGTTGATAATAAACTTTTTTGTATCGTTCCCACTCCTCCGGGTTAACGTCTGCTTCGATTTGGTTACTCTCTCTTAGCCGTTTTTGATGCTCTTTAGGAATCTCGTAAACTTGGGGTAAATATTCCTGGCATTCTCGCACATTTTGTGCTATAAAAATTTCCCATACCTTGAGTTTTTCTCGATAGTCGTAAACAGTCGTATCTAAACTATCTAAATTAAGATTGCTGTATCGCTCTTGCAGTCCTTCCTGATATCGGGTTAAATCAAATTCCGGGGAAATTCCAGCCAGTTCTTTAGTGTTTTGTTGAATAGCTTCTATATTTTTTGAGTCAAAGATACCGCGTAACTCGTCTGATTCGCGGATAATGGCTTTAACTTTTTTAAGATAACGCTTGCCAACCTGTTCCCAATCAAATCCCTCTGGCAAAGATAACAAGTCTAGCTGATACCAAGTTATAGATAATTTCTTAATATTTATAGCTTGACAGTCATATTGAAAAGCACTTCCTAATATCTCTTTAACAGATTTATCATTAATAAATTGATTAAATGGTGTGATGTAAGCTTTCAGTTGTTCTTCAGAAAGTTCAGCATCTTCTAATTCCTGCTGCATTAATTGCAAAAATTCCTTCAGAGCTTTACCAACTGCCTTTTGCAGGGTATCTTTCTGGAATAAGCCCGTAAAATCCTTGATGCTGTCTTTGAAAAAATCTTTGACGTAATCCTCTAAAGCTCCTTTGGCTAAAGGAGCCAGAACCTCTGTAAATACAAATCCCGCAACAGTATAAACCCCCCACGCAGCTAACCAGTCCATAATTATCCCCGTATCTGCTTAATTCATGCCTACGAGTATAACCAGTCGAAGAGAGCGATCGCGTCCACGTTTCAAACAGAAAAAGCGCGATCGCTTCCTTCGTGACAAATTATATTTTGGGCAAGCGATCGCGCTTTCCAAGAACAAAGTTGGCAAAATTATATCGATCTCATCGACAGCCTTGGCTAAAGTATATATATCAAAAAGTTTTTAAACGCTCTCATAACGCCAAGCAAAACGCTATCGGTACGCAAAGAAAGCTTTATATTTTCCTCTGCGTACCGAGCGCGTTTTTAACTCAGAAATTCGCGGGGGTCGGTTACATATCCAGTCAACGCCGAAGCCGCAGCCGTATAAGGCGAAGCCAAATAAATCCCCGCCTCTTTATTCCCCATCCGACCGGGGAAATTGCGGTTAGTCGTAGAAACGCAAATTTCCGGCTCATTCAGACGCCCGAAAGTATCCTTGGGTCCACCCAAACAAGCGGCGCAGGAAGGTGCAGCAGGCTCAATGCAACCAGCCGCCAAGAAAATCTCAGACAGGGTTTGTCCTTCGTACTTCTGGGTGAACAAATCTTCGTAGACTTTCTGCGTTGCCGGTACTAAATAAGTAGGAACCTTCACCTGCTGTCCCTTAAGAATGCGGGCAGCGTACATAAAATCTGAGGTTTTGCCGCCAGTGCAGGAACCGATATAAACTCGGTCAATCTTGACATCCCGGCATTCCCGCGCCAAGGCACGATTATCTGGAGAATGGGGCTTCGCGACGACCGGCTCTAACTTGGAGACATCATAATGCCGATCCGAGTAGAAACGGGCATCAGCATCCGTATAAACTGGCTCGAAAGGCTTGTTAGTCCGGGCGCGGACGTACTCAAACGTCGTCTCATCCGGGGCGACTGTGCCATTTTTGCCACCCGCCTCAATCGCCATATTACACAGCGTCATCCGGTCTTCCATCGACAGACCGTTAATGGTACCACCGGAAAATTCCAGCGCCCGATAAGTGGCTCCAGCAACCCCAATATCTCCAATGATTTGCAAGATCAGGTCTTTTGCCAATAGGTAATTCGGCATCTCTCCCTCAAAGACAAAGCGCATCGTCGCCGGGACTTTAATCAGCAGCTTGCCAGTTCCCATGATGAAACCAGCGTCCGTGTTGCCGATGCCCGTGGCGAACTGACCAAAAGCGCCGGCGTTGCAGGTGTGGGAATCGGTACCAAACAGCACTTCTCCCGGACGAGTGTGACCCTCTTGTGCTAGGGCAATGTGACAAACACCTTTGTAATCGGGATTAGCTTTAAAGTCGGCTCGGTCGGTGATGTCGTAGAAATATTTAATGTCTTGCTCTTTGGCAAAGTCGCGCAGAATATCAACGTTGCGATTAGCGCGTTCGTCAGCAGTAAAAATGTAATGGTCTGGAATCAAAACAATCTTTTCTTTGTCCCAAACTTTGGCATCTGCGCCAAATTCCCGCTTGAAAACCCCAATTGTACCGGGGCCGCAAACGTCATGAGTCATTAACAAATCAACGTTTACCCAGATATTGTCTCCCGGTTCGACAACAGACCGACCGGAAGCACGGGCTAAGATTTTTTCGGTGAGGGTCATCCCCATAAGTATTCTCCTGCAAAGATGCTTTAATAGCGATCGCTTTACCATCACTCAAGGGCAGCGAGTAGCGCTTTCCCGCATACGCCGGAAGCGAGTAGCGCATTCCTTAATGATGCCAACTTTTTCTAGAAATATGTCATTTTATATTGCCGTCCTCAACGAGTTGCGATTTTTTTTGTTTGTAGGTAGCGCAGGTGTCACGACAACAGGCATCCTGCTATAGCAATCCTAAATGATTCGTGAAACCCTGGTGTAGGGACACGGCACTGCCGTGTCCCTACACCAGGGCGAATACTCGTTAACAACTTAAATAGGATTGCTATACAAATGAAATAGGACTGCTATATCAATTTAATTTAAGCTATTAGCCATTAGTCTAACAACTAATGACTAATAACTAATAATTTACCACTTGAGCAAATTAAACTGCTCCATGTCCACCGTTTCGCGGTTGCGGTAAATTGAAAGCACAATTGCCAAACCAACAGCAGCTTCAGCAGCCGCAATTGTAATCACAAAAACAGTAAAAACCTGACCTTTTATTTCCTGGGGATCTAGATAATTAGAAAAGCCCATTAAATTCAGGTTTACTGCATTCAGCATCAATTCAATCGACATCAGCACCCGCACTGCGTTGCGGCTGGTAATCAAGCCATAAATGCCGATGCAGAAAAGGGCAGCGGCTAATATTAGAAAATACTGAAGTTGCAGTTGCATGAGTTTTCTTTGCTTCTATGTATTGGTATCTACGGGGAGTTTTGTGCTTTCAGTGCCTACCGTCAAAAGTTCGCGGGGACGTTCTTGCAAAGTTAAAGCTTTTGTTTGAGCTAGTTCGGAGACTATTTCTTCTGGAATATATTCGCGACGCGCCAAAATAATTGCGCCGACCATTGCCATCAACAACAGTACAGAAACTAGCTCAAATGGCAGCAAAAAGTCGCTGAAAAAATGCTCACCCAGCTGCACAATGGTACTTTCAACAGAATGGGGTAAGCTGGATAAAGCCCAAGGAGTTCTTACCACCATCGTTCCCAGAAGCGCAAACAAACCGACACATACCAATCCGGTTGAACCTTGACGAATCCAACGATTGCGAATGGGTGTAAAATCCTCCCGCTTGTTCACCAACATGATGGCGAACAAAATCAAAACGTTAACAGCTCCAACATAGATGAGAATCTGCGCCGCTGATACAAAATCTGCATTCAGGAGAAGGTATAAACCAGCAATGCTGATAAATACTCCGCCCAACAAAAATGCTGAGTAGACAATACTAGAAAACAGCACTACTCCTAATGCTGCCCCAATCATCATCACCGACAGCAAGCCAAACGAAACAATCTGAACGCCTTCTGCTAGATTCACTGCTTTTTGTCCTTTGCTAATTGCTAATTGCTAGTGGCTAATGGCTAATTGATAAAAACCATTAGCCATTAGTCATAAGCAATTAGCCACTGACTTTTATTTTTCCATCTGTTCCAGAATTTCCTCTGGACGCTGACCAGCGCGAACAGAACCAGGCGGTAGGTCGTGCGGCTCCATGACACCCTTCGGCAGGTAGGCTAGTTCGCGCAGCGGTGTCACCATCGGGTCTTGCGTGACTTTATACGGTAGACGACCGAGTGCCACGTTGTCATAGTTCAATTCGTGACGGTCGTAGGTAGAAAGCTCGTAATCTTCAGTCATCGACAAGCAATTAGTCGGACAGAATTCTACGCAGTTACCGCAAAAGATACAAACTCCGAAGTCGATGCTGTAGTGTTTGAGCTGTTTCTTTTTGCTTTCCTTGTTAAATTCCCAATCCACCACTGGCAGATTAATTGGGCAAACCCGCACGCAGACTTCGCAGGAAATACACTTATCAAATTCAAAGTGAATTCTACCCCGGAAACGCTCTGAGGGAATGAGTTTTTCGTAGGGATACTGTACAGTAATTGGACGGCGCTGCATATGGTCGAAAGTCACGGACAATCCTTGACCAATATACCGAGCCGCCTGGACAGTTTCTTTAGCGTAATCGCCAACTTGTTTGAGGAACTTCAACATTGTTCGTGTCTCTCTCTCTCCAATTTTGGATTTTGCGGAGGTGGGAGTTTCTAGTCTTCCGATAATTTTGGATTTTGCGGGGGCGAAGGAGTTTCTAGGTCTCCGATGATTTCGGATCTCACAACTAATCCAAAATCAAAAATCAAAAATTTAAAATCGGACTAGCCACCAAAAGCACCAGGAAATGCGAGTTTTAGCGCTGCGGTTAATAGTAGGTTTACCAGCGATACTGGCAGCAGGAATTTCCAACCCAAATTAAGTAATTGGTCAATGCGAACGCGAGGTAAAGTCCACCGAAGTAGAACGGCAATGAAGATGAGGAAGTAAGCTTTCAGCAGAGTCATTGTGATTCCCAGCGAGGCATCAATTACCTGCAACAAGGGACTCGCTTCATTGAATCCCAGCCAGCTGCCTAACATCTCAATGGGAATAGGAAATTCCCAGCCGCCCAGATACAAAATTGCCACCAGTAGGGCGGAGAGAACGAGGTTGACGTAGGAACCAATGTAAAATAAACCGAATTTCATTCCTGAGTATTCGGTTTGATAACCTGCAACCAATTCTTCTTCTGCTTCTGGCAAGTCAAAGGGAAGTCTTTCGCATTCTGCTAAGGCTGCAATCCAAAAGATGATAAATCCTACGGGTTGTCGCCAGATGTTCCAGCTGAAAATGCCGTAGCCAGATTGCTGTTCTACGATGTCGATGGTGCTAAGACTGTTAGACATCATAGCGATCGCTAATACGGATAGCGCCAGCGGAATTTCGTAACTAATCGACTGCGCTGCTGCTCTCAAGCCACCTAGCAGCGAATACTTGTTGTTTGACGAATAGCCAGACATCAGCAAGCCAATCGGGGCAATGCTGGAAAGCGCAATCCACAAAAAGACCCCTACGCTTATGTTAGCAATTACCAGGTTTTGTCCGAATGGCACAATTAAATAGGACAAAAACACTGGAATAACGACGATAATCGGCCCCAGGGTGAATAGCAAGCGGTCAGTCTTGGCTGGTACAATATCTTCTTTAAAAACCAGCTTCAGACCATCGGCTACTGGTTGTAAAACGCCCAATGGGCCGGCGAATTCTGGGCCAATACGCTGCTGAGCGGCAGCAGAAATTTTCCGCTCCAGCCATACAACTACCAAAACGCCGACCGTGGCACCAATGATCATCAAAAACATCGGTAGCGGCATCCAAATCGCTTTGGCAGCACCAGATGGGATGCCCAAATCCTTGAGGGATTGGATAAAAGTTCCTTGTAGGTCAATGCCTGGGTTCATGAAAGCCATCGCTAAGTAATTACTGAGCTGATTCGAGACACCGGGTGTCGAATCTGTCTATCTTTTCTATTGTGAAGATTTTTTTACGACCCCAGTGTTTAGTATATCGTTGCAGAGTATCCAGCCCAGCGCGGCGCATGAGAAATTCTACTTATCAATTTGGTTAAGAGATTGTATCTGAGCAGGGAGCGATCGCATTCAGATGGATGTGTAAAGTGCGATCGCTTGCTCCTGCTGCTCCAGGACGCTATGAGCAATGCTCATCCAACCAAACAACTAAATCCGTTACAGTCTGAAAATCTAACAGCGCCTCGCCCAATTCCTCTAACTGCGCGACGGATAATGTCCCAATTTGCTCTTGCAGTTCTTGGTCAACAGCACCAAATCGACGGGTTAGCAGACGCAGGACAAGCGATCGCGCCTCCTCTTGTTTTCCTTCTTGCTTTCCTTGTTGCAGGCCTTGTTGCACTCCCTTTTGGATGATGGCTTGATACGTTACTGATTCCTGCATAATTTCCTCCCTCAAAAGTTGGCGAATTAAACTTTCTTCAAACCGCAAACCAGCCAGCACCTCGACACAAGCCGCGAGATTCCCCCGCTGCTCTGGTTCTTCGATCATATCGATCTGGGCTGCGACCTGCTCCAATAAGGCGTTGGGAGTGTTGCTTCTAGCTAGCGTAGCCAATGGCAACAAGGCAGTGTTTGCCAAAAGTGGAGCCGGGTCTTCCTCCCATAGGCGGATGACTCGGTAGCTATGTCTAGTATTTGTTGCCGCAAACTGCTCAGTAAAGACAGCTTCTGAGGTAGTAAATTTTAAAAAAATCACGACTTGCTCAATGGGACAGCGATACTGTCGATACAGTCGCACCCAATAGTCCAGCATTCTAAATGGTAGTGGTGGCTCTGATGCTGGCAGAGTTTGAAATTCTATGTGCAGGATTTGGTTGGCAGTTTGCAACAGTGTGAGAGAATCGGCGCGAATCGGTTCAGCACTAAGTTCAGTTTTGAGTACCTGAATCTCGGTAGCTTCATCTGAAAGTAGCCAGCGCACAAACTCGGCTGGGTACTGTTCTGCCAGATATTTGCAAATATTATCGTAATCCAATGGTAAATAGGTGTTGAGATTCTTTGCTTACTTTACTGGGTGATAGTGAATCAGAGCGATGCGAAGAGAGCGCTACCGCGCAAAAACTTCTGAAAAATAGCAATTTATCTATTAGCGCTGGGAATCCTTAAATAGAAGGTTATTTTCTGTCACTCCTCACATCTATTTGTTATGACTCAGCCAAATCTTCTAAAACTCGCCAAGCAAGGTGATGCAACAGCGATCACATCCCTGATGAACCGCCATCTGCAACCCAAAGGCATTATAGCGAAAGCTATCCTCAAGGATGATTGTCTACAAATCATGCTGGAATCAGCTCAAGTACCAAATCAACCAACCTTAGTTACTTTTGTCCGTAATTGGATAATTAAATTGGGGTCTGAGTCTATCAAGAGAGTGAAGGTTTATGGGCGACAGCCTGGTGATGAATTTCCAGCTTGGAGTCAAGACTTTGAGGCTATGAGCGTGGATAATAGCGTTCAATCGGAAACCAGTGTTCCTAGCGTCGAAAATAACGTTTCTGAAGATTCAAAAACTTCAACAAATCAGGATATATTTAAGCTCGTAGCTTCTCCCCGGATTCAATTTCAAAATAAACCCTGCTGCCCTCGCACTTACTTATTTCCATCTATTCTAGTCACACTATTTGCCTGCATTCCTGCTGGAGTGGCTGGTATTGTTTTTGCTACCAAGGTAAAAAATAAAAATCAACAAGGTGATTATGATGGTGCTTTATCTTTATCCAATAAAGCAAAAATATCTTGCATTATTGGAGTAAGTGTTGGTGGTTTTATCATTGGTGCAGCATTCCTTCATGGATTCCGAGAGGGATTCCAAAGAGCTAATCAGCGCCAAGTAGCAACAAGACAGCAATTAATAGATCCATACGTACCTTCAGATGTAACACCTCAACCGTCAGAATATCTGCCTCCAATTGAAACATATCCAGAAACAAATCCAGTCCGTAATGCTTTGTCTCAACTTGATGGCCATGCTTATCTAATGGGGGCTGACAATGTATTCCTTGGAATTATTTCTAGTGATAAGATTAATGAAAAATCTATTTCCAATCAAGTTGGTGAGTTTGGAAGCCGTGTCACCTCTAAAAGTGTTTGGATTCGAGTTGGCGATTATGGAAGCCGTATTTCCGATACAAGTGCTTATAACACTAATACCAATCAGCCACCTGTAATCGTAAATGAAAATAATGAAATTATAGGGTTTTTAACAGTGAATACAAGAATAAAAGGTGCGGTTGACCCTGATTTGCTCCATACAGCTATGTGTCAGCAATAACAGGCTAGCAGTGATAACCAGGAATACTAAAACTTATATAATTGTGTTTGGTCCAAAAAAGAGCGATCCCTCTTAACCTCAGTTTTTGGAAGGAGCGATCGCTTCCCCATACAATTTTTGTCAGAAGCGAGCAACTCGTCAAACTAGATTAGAAAAAAAGCGCGATCGCTCTACGTTCAGTATCAACACAAATATCAAATCCTATGAACAGTCAAACCTTTACTGTCATCATTCACAAAGAAGAAGATATGTATGTAGCTGAATGTTCCGAAGTCGGCACAGTTGACCAAGGGGAAACGATTGAAGAAGCCATTTCCAATTTAAAAGAAGCTACAAACCTATACCTGGAAGAGTTTCCCTGAATTAAATTTTTGTTTTCTTATTAATAATTGTGGCACCCCTCAAAAAAAGTGTAGAGACGTTTTTAGAAAACATCTCTACATGAGAAATAATGTTTTGTTTTAACTTGTATCTAGCGCTGGTCGATGGGGATATAGGCAGCTCCGCGATCGCCAGTATACATTTGGGTAGGACGGAAGATGCGGTTTTCTCCGAGCTGTTCTTTCCAGTGAGCAAGCCAACCAGCTACGCGAGCGATCGCAAACACCGGAGTAAACAAATCTGTGGGAATTGCCATTTTCCGATAAACCAAACCAGAGTAAAAATCTACGTTTGGATAAATTCCTTTCGGGCCTAATTTTTCCTCGACTGCCTTTTCCAACTCCACGGCAATGTCGTAGTATTTATCGTGTCCAAACTTCTCAAACAACTGCTCTGCTAAACTTTGCAGAATTGTTGCTCGCGGATCTTTCACCTTGTAGACGCGATGACCAAAGCCCATAATTTTAGACTTGGGCGGCAAATTATCCAGCCAAGGGCGGACATTTTCCACCGAGCCAATTTCTTCTAACATGGTGATGACTTCCTCATTCGCGCCACCATGCAGAGGGCCTGCTAAAGTTCCCACAGCTGAGGCTACCACTGCGTAGGGGTCAGTCAGAGTCGAAGCCGTTACCCTAGCTGAAAAGGTGGAAGCATTCATCGTATGCTCTGCATGGAGCGTCAGACAGACATCGAAAATCCTAGCCGCCAGCGGATCGGGTTCCCGCTCGTTTAGCATATATAGGAAATTGCCAGCATAGTCGAGATCGTCGCGAGGACGCACCGGGTCGTTACCTTTCCGCATCAGCTGGAACGCCGCCACCATTGTCGGAATCTTTGCTAAAAGGCGCACCACGGCTTGGCGAATGTAAGCCGGGTTATCTAAAGCGCGACGCGAGTAAAACAGCCCTAGAGCCGCTGCTGAGGCTTGTAGCGCATCCATCGGGTGTCCGGTTTCGGGGAAGCATTTCATCATGTCCCGGATGCGATATTTAATCCGCCTGTGGTAGCGAATTTCACTTTCAAAGGCTTCGAGTTCTGCCTTTGTCGGGAGTTCACCCCAAATTAATAAATAGGACGTTTCCAAAAACGTACTTTTTTCTGCGAGGTCTTCGATACGAATGCCTCTATATTCCAGTATCCCCTGTTTACCATCGACGTAGCTGATGCTGGATTGGGCAGCCGGAATGCCTTCTAGACCTGGTTTATACTCGCAGACAGTCATGTTACTACCAGTTGGGTGAGTGAAACATTTTCAGGGTAACTTACCAAAAATGGATGTATCGGTCGCCCTTTTTACCAGAATTATTTTATCGGCATTACAGTAACAGCTTGGGTGCTGTCAGCCAAAATAGTTCGCTATTACCTATCGGCGAACCGCTAGATGGCAAGTTTAACCCGATAATTCCTGCTTTTTTGAGGATGATTGCTGCTTTGACATTACCCCAAACCAAGATTTCTGCCCAATTTCCCAAGTCTGGTTGATGACCAACTAGCGCTAACTGGGAACCGCCTGAGTTTTGCCATGCTTCTAACCAGTTGATCCAAGTATGGATATTTCCACCGGGAGCAAGTTGGTTTGATTCTTCTAGATGGGAACTCAGATTAGTGTGGTAGAGATTTTCGGCAGTTTGACGCGCCCTTACTAGGGGACTGGTTAGAATCAGGTCGAAATGCAGATCCAACTCTTGCAGCCGTTTTGCTACTTTAGCAGTTTTTTGATGCCCAACGGCTGTCAAGGGGCGATCGCGATCGCTTTCATACTCAGATTGATCAGCTGCGATTCCGTGACGAATTAAGTATAGCTTAGTGGTCATTGGTAATCATCTTCCCCACTCCCAACCTTTACTCTCCATGAAGTAGGTTATCTTTGGGGTTGACCAAGCGGAGGAGTTTTTGCTTGATTTGGCTGTCAAAAACTTCCCATTTTATCTTGGCGTACTCGGAATTTTCATTAAAGCCGCCCAAAAATCCCATCGGGATTTCAAAGCCGCCTGCTGAAAGTCTACCACCACCAAAGAAGCGTCCCTGACTGTCTTGCCCAAAGGCTTCTTTGATAAATTCGTCGGGGTCGAGGGTAAGTTTGCTGGTTCTCAGGGAACCGATGACGACTTCGAGTTCTTCGTCTTCGTCATGGACAATCCCGTAAACCACAGCAGTGTGGACGTTTTCTTCTGTTACTAGAAAATCTGCCGCTTGGGGAATGGCATCTCGGTCTTCGTAGCGGAGGTAGCCGACACCAGCGATGGAGAAGTTATTCTGGACGATGCGGTTAGTAAGCGATCGCTCGATCACATCCATCACCCGCTTAGACCGATAAGCCTGCAAAACTGCATTCAGCAGTTGAGCATCATAAAATCGGCTCAGATACCCCGCCGCCTGAAAATCCTCTTCCTGCGCCTGCATCAGTCGGTTAGTATCCGACCTTAACCCGTGCATCAACGCCGTAGCGCATTTAACGTGATCGCTGACGCTGCTATCTAACTTCAGTAAACCCGCTTGGAGATACTGAGTTAAAATCGTGGCAGTAGCTCTGGTACTAGGGCGAATATCTGTAAATTCCGCGTTGAGTTCGTTCTGCGTACTGTGATGGTCAATCACAACCCTAATCGGGATGCCAGCCTGTTGCACCAGAGGCAGTAATTGACAAGTAGTGCCTTGATTATCAATCAAAACGCATCCTTGATACACGGATAAATCTTTTTCCTTCAGGCTCTGGATACCCCAGCGTCTAGCAGGTAAACCCGTAAGTTTAACCAGAGCAATATTTTCCTGATGGCTAAGAGTACCAGCATAGACAATTTCGCACTGGATATTGTACTGCTTAGCAATAAGTTGATACGCCCAAGCTCCAGAAAGAGCATCTGGATCGGGAAAATCTTGTAGTAGCACCAGCTGGCGATCGCCTCGGTGACGCTCTAAAGTTTGTCGTAGCAACTCGACTACACGTTCTGGCGGCCGTTCGTTCGACACTCTTCTAGAATAATTTCCCGACGCATTGCTCGATTGTTTGGCAGTTGGCTCCATTTCTTGAGTTTCCACAACAGACCCTGAATTTTGCTGATTGTCTATAGACATCGACTCAGCGGCTATTGAAGAACCATTGAGAGGGTTGAGCAAATTTGATTGCATATAAATGACGCAATGTCAAAGTATTTTCTGATTAATATTCCAGTTACTGCCGCAATCGTCCTCACACTTACTGCCAGATGCTTGAGGGTTGGCCAAAATTGCTCCAGGCTATGAACAAGAAGGCTACATATGCTTCAAACCCGCTTTTTCTGAGCCAACCAGGTTTTCAGACGGTGGTGATAGGATGCCGAGCTGGACAGACCGACTTATTCATCGATCTTGACAAAAAAATTGACCAGCCGCACTCCCTCTGTGGTCGCGTTTTCCGGACTTGACACAGAAACTTAACAGCTTAGAAATACAAGTTAGTTCTTTCTTTTGAGTTTTGACAAAAAACCCCCTGCACCTATTGATTGGTGTAGGGGGTTTAAAGACCAATTACATATTTTCGCCATTCCTGATGCGTACCACTCTTGAGGTGTTTAGCAACCTCAAAGTGCAGGCTACTGTATGGTTTTCGGGGAGGGTGTCGCAATATCATATTTGCTTCTTTGGGAGTGCGGCTACCTTTGTTGACATTGCACCGGACGCAAGCGGTGACAATGTTTTCCCAGCTATCACCACCACCGCGAGAACGGGGAATCACATGATCGAGGGTTAAATCATCACCCGTGTAAGAGCAGTATTGACAGGAGTGATTATCACGATGGAGGATATTTCGACGGGTCAGAGGAATTTCCTTGTAAGGAACTCGGACATAGTATCGCAGTCGAATAACCGTTGGTAATGGGAACTCTGTATATACGAGTTTGCCGTTGTGTTCAACTTGTTCGGCTTTCCCTTTGATCAACAAGACTGCCGCGCGTCGCCAGCTCGTTATATTGAGCGGTTCATACGAGGCGTTTAACACCAGAACCTTGCCCATGAGTGATCGAGATAAGAGAAGATTTTCCCAGATAGTAACACAGCTGACATAGGGGCAGCCGGGGAGAGTGGGAGATTCTTGTTAAGAGTTTCAGACTGGAAACGCTCACAAGAGAGGCGCTATCTCCCCCAAGGACTCAGGAAAGCTTGGATGATACGTGAGGCGGTCGCCTCGCTAATAGCATTCCCAGTTAAAAATTTTTTTCGTTAAAAATTTTTTATTGTGTTGTAGGGACATGGCATTGCCATGTCCCTCCAGATGTATCGCTTTTCAGACGCACTTATAGAACTACGTGGTTTTTAACTTTTTTCCCAACCAGGAGATAAGTTGTCATGTTGCCTTTGCCTTTTACTTGAATGACTCCCCGCTCCTGAAACTGATACTGGTATTTTAATAACTCGTATGTAGCATCTGTAACTTGTATTTCACCGGGTATTCCGTGGGATTCCATGCGAGAAGCGGTATTTACCGTGTCTCCCCACAGATCGTAAATAAACTTTTTGATACCAATAACACCAGCAACGACTGGCCCGGTGTTGATGCCGATGCGGATGCTGAAAGTTTTAGCGTTTTTGCGGTTAAAGTGAGCGATCGCATTCTGCATATCCAGCGCCATCGCTGCGATCGCTTCGGCGTGATCGGCTCTGGGTGTCGGCAAACCACCTACTACCATATAGGCATCGCCGATAGTTTTAATTTTCTCCAATCCGTGTTTTTCAGCTAGTAGGTCAAAAGCTGAAAATATCTCGTTAAGCAACTCGACGAGTTTAGTTGGCGGTGTATCAGCAGAAAGTTCTGTAAAACCAACAATATCGGCAAATAAAACTGTCACTTCGGCAAAACTGTCAGCAATGGTACTTTCATCTCCTTTCAGTCGCTCAGCAATTAACTTCGGTAAAATATTGAGCAACAGTAATTCCGATTGTTCCTGTTGATAGCGCAGTGCTTCTTCTGCTAGTTTGCGCTCAGTAATATCTTGAACAGTGCCTTCGTAATACAAAACTTGCCCTTGAGAATTTCTAACGCTGCGTGCGCTTTCAGAAATCCAAATAATACTACCATCGTGACGATAAACTTGAGATTCAAACCGGGACACCGAATTATCCTTCTGCATAGCAGCAATAAATTCCGCACGTCGGTTAGGGTCAACGTAAACTTGCTGCTCAATATTGGTAATCTTCGCCATCATTTCTTCGGCTGAAGAGTAACCATATATGCGTGCTAATGCAGGATTCACGCTGATATAGCTTCCTTCAAGAGTGGTTTGGAAAATGCCTTCAACCGCGTTTTCAAAGATGCTGCGATATCTCTCTTCGGCTTGGCGCAGTGCTGCTTCAGCTTGCTTGCGTTCGGTGATATCGCGGGAGTTAACTACCATACCTGCTATTGATGGATCGTCCAGTAGATTGCTACCAGTTGATTCGAGAAAACACCACGAGCCATCCTTTCGCGGAAAACGATATTCACAAGAAAAAACAATATGAGGGTTGTCAAGAGATTTTTGGAAAGTATCTGCAACGCGAGAAATATCATGTGGGTGAACCATGAACAAGGTATTTATGCCGATTAAGTCCTCCTTCTGGTATCCCAAAATGTTGAAAACCGAAGGACTTTGATAGCGGGTAATGCCATCAGCTCCAAAAATAGTGATTAAATCCGAACTGTTGAGAATCAGAGAGCGGAATTTAGCTTCACTGGTAGCGAGTGCGGCTTCAGCAAGGCGTGCGTCGCTTGCTTCCATCGCCAAAGCTGCCATATACGCCAAATAACTAGCAAAATTCTGCTCCTCCAGCGCCCAGCGTCGAACTGTACCGATGTGTTCCAGACAAAGCACCCCCACTGTTCGCCCACCAACCCGAATTGGCGCATCCAACATAGAAGCAATCCCCAAAGGAGCGAGGTAAGATGCGGAAAACTCCTGAGTTCGAGGATCGGTGTGAGCATCGTCAGCTGCAATTACACGATCCGCTTCCAACGCTTGGAAATAACCTGGATAGTCAACATCTGCCAGTTCTGCGCCACTGGTATGCTGCTGGTTACGCAATTCATACAAGTCAACGCAAACCAATTTTAGATTTTGGTTTGTTTCCTCTGCCCTGTTCCCACTCTCACTCTCTCCCCAGTCGCCAGTCGAGAGCCTCCAATTGTAGAGCCACACACTGGCGCGTTCCACGTCTAGAGTGTTAGTTGCTGTCTCGGTAATCTCCCGCCATGCAGCGCTCAAATCTCCGGCGTAGATGGGCTGACACCTAGCCATATCCAACAGCGCTGTCTGCTGTTTGCGTAGCCGAGTCTCGCTTTCTTGGAGTGTCGCTTCTTTCTGGCGAATTTCTACTTCGGCTTGTTTGCGCTGGGTGATATCCCGAACTACGATACACAACACCTCTCTACCACCATAGGAAATCGGGTTGGCAGAGACTTCCACATCCACAAGAGTTCCATCTTGTCGCTGGTAGCGCCGTTCTCCCAGGACGTGATGTTTTTCTGTCAGGATACGCTGAATATTTTGGTCAATGGTTTCACGACGCGAGGCTATTACATCATAAATTGTCAGTTCTAGCAACGCCGTGGAGGTGTAACCCACCAGTTGAGCAAAGGCGGTATTAGCTTCCAAAATGCGTCTGGTATCAACATCAACCAGAAAAATTCCTTCCGAGGCTTGCTCAACTACGGCGCGGTGACGTTCTTCGCTTTCTTGTCGCTGACGCACTTGATGTTCTAAGGCTGCCAGCATCAAGTTGATGTTGTCACTCAAGCTGGACAATTCATCTTTTCCCTGGCTTTCAAGGCGCATAGAAAGGTCGTTGCTGTTGCCAATTTTCTTTACCCCAGCGTTCAAAGAAGCCAACCGCGACAAAACTAATCGCTCCAGAAGCAGCAAGGTTATGCCACCAAAAACTGCTCCCACCACTAGCAGGGATGCGATGAGATAGCGCAGGCGGATTTTGCCTTGCCGGTAAATTTCTCTGGGGATATCCACCCGCAACAGCAGCGCAGGCTTGCCGTAGATGTCTTTTAGTATGGTGTATCCGGCTGTGCGATCGCTTGTGGCGTTGACTGCAATCTGTCCTTTCTGCAACAAAGCTTTTTGTGGTGCTTGAAAGTCGGCAGGCATCTTGGCATCATTTAGGCTGTGTATGGTGACGGGGAAACGGTTGATCCGACTTATCTTTTCCAAAGCGGCAGCATCTAGGTAGCGCCCAAAGATTAAGGCTCCGCGATTCGCTCCTTTGCCATTGGTAGGTAAAATAGGCTGCGAATTAATCAGCATTACCCCTTCAGGAAGCAGCAGCAGTCCCGCCAAACTGCGATTAGATAGGGGACGTTGTAAAAGCGGATCTTTGGGGGAAATGCGTTCTCGAATCAGCGCTGGAATCGGGGTTTTTTTCTGGTTTTTTAAATCAAAACCTGTACCAAAGACAATTTTTGAGTTTTTGTCGATGTACAGCACCAAGTTAACCCGTAAGTTGGTGAGGGATTCTGGAATGAGATTTGATTCTATATAGGCTTGGTTTGGGTTTTCGATAAAGTTGTAAGTGTCATCCCACTTAGCCCAATCAACAGCAGTAACGCTTAAGTCGTTTCCGGTTTCGGCAAAAATATTAATTGTTCCCTTAACCACTTGGCGGGCATTGTGTTCCTCTGCTCTGGTGAGGCTACGCAACAAGATGGTCGAGGAGGTGGCATACAGAACCCCAACTAGACCTACGAGGGTCGCGCCAATGACGAGTAGTGTCTTCGTTCGCAGTCTCATTTGTAGGGCTGACAAGGTTAGGGTGATTACAGTTCTATTTAGGCACAGGACTATAGACGACATTATTGTCTATAGTCCATCGTCCATCCTCTATCGTCTATCGTCCAGTGTGAAAATGCTAAAGATCCGGCTTAATTTGATGTAGCTCGTCTGGAGGTGGCGTTGCTGCTACAAGGGAATGCTGTCGATACATCTCGGATAAGGTTTTGCTTCCCCGCCTGCGGCGACCCCGTTTTTAAGGGGGTGCAAAGAATAGCCGCAATACTGTTCGGTTAAAGGAAGAAAGCTAAAGCGATAATGGTGCTAGAGGCGTTAAGATAGAACGTCTCTACAGGGTTTAAATTCCCAGAAGCACCCCTTAACCCTTACACGATTGGGAATTTTGTAACTACACCTTGTAGTAGCACCTCTAACCTAAAATGTTGGGTAAAGCAATGGTGCAGAAAGCCAATTTCTCTACCACGTTCGGGAAATTATTCGCTTTTTCAAAATAGCTTGACGATTTTGGATTAGCAATAAATCCAAAATCTAAAATCTTACAGTAAGCCTGCTGACTCATAAAGCCGTCTGAGAGTTGCCTCAATTCTAGCGCCGTACTGTGGATCTGCCGCCCAACGTCCGCTTAGCTGCTGGATCAGAGGCGCAATCCCTCGTGTGACAAAGCGAAAGCGGGGGTCTACCTGTTCTTGTACCAAAGGCTCCAGACTAGCATAAGCTTTTAAATGTTGGATATGCGCTCTGACACCAATTCTGGCGCTGGGAAACGATGCGCTTTCGGAAGCACCCCCGACAGCTCCCAAACCTGCAAAGTTGTTTTGGCTAGGTCTGATATCGCTACCGAAGCGCAAAAAGCCTGTTTCTACACACATTTGCGAGAAGGCAATGTCATAGTTTACGCCTTCGATGGTTGCTTCTTCCCGGTATAGTTTAGGTAAGTCGGGAAACAGGGCGAGGGCGTTCTCATTGTTAGCTTTGAGGAACATAATCAGCTGCACCTCAGATGTATTACCATGTCCCATAATTCGGTCAAACTGACCGGGACAAATTGGTAAAATCGAGCGCAAAAACAGGGTACGGGTGGCGCTATCCCAGCTCACAGAAATATTAAAGCTCCGCAGTTCGACAGCTTTAACATAGACTACACCCCGATAGGGTACGCGACGGACTGAGGTGTTATTTGTCAAGTCAATTGAGAGCCTGTCTACCAAGTCAATTGGGATGTAGGCGTTGCTATTGATCAGGATGCCTTTTTCCCCGTACAACTGGTTGTTAATGTTGATATTTATGGGAGCATAGGTAGGATCAGTGCCAGGAACGGTACCACCATCACCTCGGCTCCATGAGGCAAGTCCGTCTGCTATTCCTAGTGCTAGGTCGCGGCGACGATTTTGAATTAAAAAGCGGTCGTCTGGGTTGGTGAGAAACCCAACTTCCATCAGCAGGGAGGGAATAGTGATGTTGCGGCAAAATTCTAAACGACCTACGCCTGTGGCTGTGTCTGGTTTAACTCCCCGACTAGGCAATTGGGGAACGCGGCGCAGTAGTGCCAGAAGTAGCAGTTCAGCATTTTTCTTGCGCTCGTCGTTGTTGGCAATGTAGTAGACGCTAGCGCCTCTAGTCGTTGGGTTGGACATGGCATCGGCATGAATTTCGAGTGATACATCACCACTACGAGCGCGGGCGTTTATCCAAGAAATTGTCTGCTCCATTGTTTGGTCGTCGGGGACAGAAAGAACTTCAAAATTGCGCGATCGCAATTCTTGTAAAATTAGGTCGCGCAGTAAAATCATCTCCTGGGCTTCTGTAGTGCCAGCAACTCTCGCGCCCGGCTCTCCAGCACCGTGACCTGCTGAAATAAAAATTCTTCCCATTTCACATATTCTCCCTGCTGTAAAAGTTATTTATGTCAATCAACCAGAATAAGGATTTTTTGATGTAACGGCTAGTATCGCTCCTAATTCCAAGCTCTCAATGATGATATAGGTATCAATGGGTGCAGTTAGACAAGAAACAGTAATATTTTCGGTATGGTGTGACCCAATAATAAACATCCAGATGAATAAAATTGTTGAAGTTTTACCGGATCGGACAGCGCTGATAGAGCGATCGCTGGAAATATGTCTAGAACAAATTCACAAGGCGATAAACGAGCGATCGCTTTGTACTATAGCTTTATCCGGTGGTACCACTCCCAAGCCTCTGTATGAAGCGATCGCTTCGCAAAATCTTCCTTGGGACAAAATTCACATATTTTGGGGTGATGAACGCTACGTACCGCCAGATCATCCCGATAGCAATCAACGCATGGCGCGTAGCGCTTGGCTTGACAAAGTTAATATCCCATCTGCCAATATCCACCCCATACCCACCGACGAAGCCGACCCAGCAGTAGCAGCCGAGAAACACTCTCAACACCTCCGGGAATTTTTTCAAGTTCAACCAGGATTTCCGGCATTCGATCTGATTTTGTTGGGGATGGGAGATGATGGACATACAGCTTCTTTGTTTCCCCACACAGAAGCATTACAAGTACGCGAAAAACTGATAACTGTGGGTGACAAAGACACTCAGCCCCGCATCACCTTTACAGCGCCACTGATTAATCATGCCCGTTGTGTGGTATTTGTTGTTGCTGGTGCTAGTAAACGCCCTGCCTTAGCTCAAGTTTTTGCCTCTACTGCTGATGACATGGAATATCCCAGCCGATTAATCCAGCCCCAAGGGGAACTTTGGTGGCTTTTGGACGAAGCTGCTGGTCTTGAGCTAAAAAGTTAAAATCCCTGGCAATTCGGAATATATTTGAATCTGACCTCCCACTCCACTAATCAGGAGGGATACCGTCCGCAAGGAGATTTTATGATTGTCTGCCCCAATTGTAATCACCAAAATCCTGATGGAGCGCAAGCGTGCGAGGCTTGCTACACTCCCTTACCCGCTACTACAGCGTGTCCCAACTGTGGCGCACCTGTTCAAACCGATGCCACTTTCTGCGGTCAGTGTGGCACTAACCTCAAACCCAGTAACCCTTTAGAGGTAGCATCAGCAGCACCAGGCCCCCTGCCCAGCATACCGGACTTAATGAACCCCGATCCGTTGGTAGCACCCGATCCCTTAGAGGTTACTCCACCATCTATCCCCAGTCCAGACATACCAGATCCAGTACCAGTTCCAGCTACTGTGGTCAATGAACCCCCAGCCTCAGGGAGCAGCGGTGAATCCTCATCGGAGCCTTCTTCTCGCAGCACAGGGGCGAGTGGGGCGGCAATGCCTGGTAGTTCTCAAACTCAGCTACAGCAGCAGAGCGCCCGCCTGCTGCATACCCAAACGGATACGATGATAGAATTGCCCTCGCAATTGTCGGTAATTCACATAGGCAAGCCAAATGACCAGATTCCGCCTGATATCGATGTTTCGGGTTTTCCGAATTCAGAGATTGTTTCGCGGATTCATGCCGACATCCGTGTAGAGGGTGATGCCTACTACATTGAAGACGTTGGCAGTTCTAACGGCACATATGTTAACCATAATCCCCTGCCTAGTGGTAATCGGCACCGTCTGAGAACAGGCGATCGCATTAGCTTAGGCAAAGGTGACAAGGTGACATTCTTGTTCCAAGTTTCTTAAGGCTGTCTTCAAATTGCTCATAAAAGCGCCAAAATGTACGCGGTGCAAGCCTTTGGGGTGAGGGGTCATGGCAATTGCAGACAGTTTTTTTAAGTGATAGGCTTGAGGAAATAAATAAGCATCGCTATCAGGTTTGTGTAAATTCCACCCCTAAACCTAAAAAGTATGAGAGCGGTAATCTTACTGAATCAATTCAGAGGTTACACGGACTCAACACCGTCATGGTACGATGCGATTGTAACGCCCGTGGGTATCCTAAACTAAGGACACAAAAAACTGGTGGAATGATGTTAAAAGCTTGTCTATTCCATCTGCTCACGTCGTACCAATTCGCAGTCTGACTCCAGTAGTTGAGAGATAAATCTCAATTTATTGATTGAAGGATGTTACATCTGTTCAGACTGTTACAATTCCCAAGCCTAGAGGCGGAAATATTTAGAATTATGTGACATCGGTGATTACCCTGACACTGCTGCATCCTGTCCAATCTATCCCAGTCCAAAACTGGACTTTTGCCTCCGAATCAGTTATTCGGATCGGACGCTCAACTGAGAATAATGTCATCCTCTATAGCGCCGTTGTTTCTCGTCACCATGTCGAGCTACGCCGTCATGGTGATGAATGGGAAGTTGTTAGTTTAGGTGCTAATGGCACTTATTTAGAAGGAAAACGTATCACCCAAGCACCAGTGGTGGACGGGATGATTATTCGCTTAGCCAGTTCTGGCCCTCAAATTCAGATTCGCATGGGAGCAACAGAGTCAAAGTCCAGGCAAAACACGGTTGCGGGTAAGCAATCATCCCCCAAAACAGAGGGTCAATCTAAAGATAAAGATACTTTTATAGATCCGAGTTTCTACGAGGGAAAAGACACGAGTCAATCTAAGGAGAAGCTACTAAATAAGTTATAAAATCTGGAAAAATTTAATTTTTCAGATTGTATTTAGTTGCCTTTGGCGATCCGGGAACTCTACGTGGATGATGCCAATGTTGCAGGGAATGCCCTCAGCTCTTTTTAGGTGCAAGTAAAGTGGTACTTTGAGGACTTCTCAGTTCTTCAAAGCATCAATATAGTGGAACAAATTAGTAAGTCTATTCTCATCCGTATAAGGGTTGAGTGACACTGCTCTCAACTACCGATGTCCGCGATAGAGAGGAAGTGAAAGGAAAGTTTCACTCGCTGATGATGCAATGTTTTCTACTCTCTGGTTCATCTGGGATTAAAGGGGGAGTATTGTCCAAACCGCCAGCGCAGAGGGGTAGCACCAGCGATCGCTATTACCCGATCGATTTCAAATTCCACTACACGCAAGGCACCAGTAAATTCTGCTAGGCGATCAGCGTCCCATACTACCTTAGCTTTTCCGGTTAGTTGTAAGGTGCTGCCACGATCAAAGTCAACGAACAATAAGCCAGTATTGGGATTCAGCGAAATATTACCCAGAGTTTGGAACATATTATTACCGGAATAATCAGGAAACACAAGCTTGTTGGCACTCAACACCTTGACAAAACCTGGGTTTCCGCCACGATGAGATGCGTCAGCACCAGCGTCCGGGTGGAAGCTGGCAATGAAGAAAGTGTCTACCTGGGCAATCTTTTGCTGCTGTTCGTCGCTGAGAGTCTGTCTGTCTTGAATACTAGGCACACTTGGTTGGACGAAATCGCTCTCTAAGTGGCGTATTTGGATGTACTGGGGACAGTTGAAATACACCTGCTTAGGATGTACATAAATGCTGCCATCAGGCTGAACTTGAGCTTTACCGTTTAACCTTAAGCGCCTGCGAGTTGCCAGATCGATCGCCAGGATACCAATATCATCTCTCACCCGTAAGTTTTCGTTGAACGGATCGCTATTAACTGGTGCTGCTTTGATCCGCACCGTTCCTGTTACTACCTGCATGAATCCAGGTTCACCAGTCAATAGAGATGCCCATACGCGATCGCTTGTATCGACGGTGCTGGCGATCGCAAGTCGTTGAGTACGCAGAAAGTCAACTGCGGCTGGCTTAACAATCTGGCTAATATTGTGACTCAAAGCTTTAGCTGCTTCTTGGACACCCGCACGTTGTTGAATCGCCACTTCTCCGGAATGATATATAGATGTCATTGCTTGCTCTCTTACAAACCGGGCATTCCAACGTAACCTGGTAGTTGCTTAATCCGGTTAATCCAAGTTAGCGCATGGGGATAAGCTTCGAGAGAAACTTTGCCATCCCCTGCTAAGCCGACATAAGGGTAGCAGGCGACATCTGCAATAGTTGGGCGATCGCATTCCAGCCAAGGACGCTGTGCTAAGTGTTCGTCTAAAATCTGGAGAACCTGATGTGCTTTTTTCTGAGCTAGACCCAGGTCTGTCTCCACGTTGAACAGGAAATGTAATCTGGCTGTAGCTAGACCTTGTTGAATCTCGTTCGCCGCCATAGACAACCACTGCACGACTTTACTCATCAATTCAGCAGACTCTGGTAGCCAATCTTCACCCCCGTAGCGCCGCGCTAGATAAACCAGAATTGCCTGAGCATCCCGAATCACCACATCGCCATCACTTAGGACTGGGACTTGTCCCAGTGGGTTGAGCTTGAGAAACTGTGGAGATTTTTGCTCTCCGCTCATCAGATCGACAGGTACAAGCTCATGCTCCAAACCAAGCAGCGACAGCATCAGCCGTGCTTTATGACAATTCCCGGATAGTTCGTGATTGTACAACTGGATCATTAACTGCTCCTAGATGTGTCTTTGTACCGAACGCTCGGTTATAAAAAATGTACCGAGCGTTCGGTATAATGTCAAGAAGACAATCAGAGTGTTGTAGATGGAAAAAGAGGAAGCGATCGCCCGAATAGTAAAAGTTTTTCAGCAGTACGGCTATGAGGGAGCGACGCTAACGCGACTTTCAAAAGCTACGGGTTTAGGCAAAGCCAGCCTTTATCACCATTTCCCCAAAGGAAAAGAAGAAATGGCGGCTGCTGTTCTCAATTCGCTTAACCACTGTTTAGAACAAAGTATCCTCGCACCCCTGCGCGACAGTGGCGAACCGAGAGAGCGAATTCGCCTGATGAGTATAAAGGTGGATGAGTTTTACAATTGCGGTCAACAAAGCTGTCTTTTAGCGGTACTGGCAATTGGGGAATCCCATAACCTTTTTCAGACCCAGATCGGATGCGCCCTTAACCTTTGGATCGATACCTTGGCGCAGGTTTTGATTGAGGCGGGATTTAATTCGGACGCAGCACGGCAAAAAGCCGAAGATGCTATTTTGCAGATCCAGGGATCTCTCGTGCTGGCGCGAGGTCTTAATGACACTGCGCCCTTCAAGCGTGTCATCAAGCGCCTACCAGAATATCTGCTAAACGCTTAAGTTGCAGTTTAAAAATTTGGAAATGGGGGCAGAGGGACTTGAACCCTCACGACCTTTTCGGGTCAACGGATTTTCATTCTCTCGCAGCTTTCGCTACTGCCAATAGGCTTTGAGAATTGGACTCTCTCTTTACCCTCGGCTTGACGTTAGGGTAGCTCCCGTCGAGTCTCTGCACCTTCCGAAATTATTTTCGATTTTGGATTGGTTTTGGATTTATCCCAATCTAAAATCTAAAATTATTTGGCTTGGCTCAGGATTGCCATATCTGTTGCCAGATTTAGGTTTCCCTGAATTTGAGAGCGGTCACTTGACAAATTTCTTCATCAAGGCTCAGTTTTCTAAGTCCGTAGCGTCTGCCATTCCGCCATGCCCCCGTGTTGGGAGAGATGTAATCTCTTATTTAGTACGATTTTATATCTTACACTCTAACTGGCTAATAAATGCAACTATCTTTTTGGCAAGGTGGTTAAGCGGCTTCCAACAAAGGGTAAAATATTTAGAGTTAGTCGGGCATATAAGCGGCTGTTTGTGGTGTCCCCACACGGACGCTGGTACTGCTACTGTCTGGTTCTTCTACTGCAAGAAAAAATATGTTGGTTGCGATATTGTATCTAGTTCTGAGTGGAACCTACCTGATAGTTGTTCCCTTCGCCCTGTATGCCTACCTGCAAAAGCGGTGGTATGTTGCCAGCTCGTTTGAGCGCGGGTTCATGTATTTTATGGTTTTCTTTTTCTTCCCTGGTTTGTTGCTGCTCAGCCCATTTTTGAATTTTCGGCCGAAGCGTCGCCTGGTGTAGAGCTAACATAAGAGCTTTTGATACTCAGCGAAGGCTGTAAAGCTGAAAGCAAATATCTTTAAAATGCGACGAATTGACATCATTGGGATTGGCATTGGCATCTTTGTTGCTGGTGGGTTAGCGTATTTGGTTTTGCAGTTGGCGGGGCTAGATAGCCTGGAGGCGGGTATCTGGAGTCAGCTGCTGCTGGTGGGAGGGTTAGTCGGCTGGCTGCTGACTTACCTGTTCCGAGTCGGGACGAAAAACATGACTTATAACCAGCAGCTGAAGGACTATGAGGACGCAGTGTTACAAAAGCGGCTGGAAGAGTTGACTCCGGAAGAATTGGCTAAACTGCAAGCTGAAATTGAACAAGAGAAGAAACTGAAAAGGCAATAGACCTCTTGCAAGAATATTTAGAACCCCTCCTTGACAAGCGGGGAGGGAGGAAGAAATTTTCCCCTCCTTGGAAAGCGGGGAGGGTGAAAAGGACTTTTGCAAGAAGTCTAATGACTAATGATTAATGACTATTGGCTACTGAAAAATGACTTCAATTCGAGAGTGTTTTGAGTCTCTGCGCGATCGCCACCAGTGCGCTTTGATTCCGTTTATCACGGCTGGCGATCCGGATCTGGAGACAACGGAATCGGCTTTACGAGTCCTTGATGCCGCTGGTGCGGATATGATTGAGCTGGGTGTTCCCTACTCAGATCCGTTGGCAGATGGGCCGACGATTCAGGCAGCTGCTACGAGAGCTTTGCAACGGGGAACTCGTTTGGATCAGGTGTTGGAGATGGTGTCGGGTGTTAGCCACCAGCTGCGATCGCCTATTGTTCTTTTTAACTACTACAACCCAATTCTCAACCGGGGAATTGAAACTTACTTAAAGCAGGTGAGTCGTGCTGGGGTAAAGGGTTTGGTGGTTCCCGATTTGCCTTTGGAGGAATCGGAGGTGCTGCTTAAAACGGCTGCTAGTCTGGGAGTTGAAGTAATTTTGTTGGTAGCTCCCACCAGTTCTGAGGAGAGAATAAAAGCGATCGCGCATCAGTCTCAGGGATTTATTTACTTAGTCAGCGTAACTGGAGTGACAGGAATACGCTCAGAAATGGACTTACGGGCGCAAGATTTACTCAAGCATCTACGGGCTGCAACTGATAAACCCATTGGTGTCGGATTTGGCATCTCCGAACCAAAACACGCCCGTCAGGTGAAAGATTGGGGAGCAGATGCAGTAATTGTGGGTAGTGCCTTTGTGAAACGGTTAGCAGAAGGAACTCCAGCAGAAGGATTGGATGCGATCGCTCAGTTTTGCCAAAGTTTGAAAACTGCGATTTTGTAAGCGTAGCACCTTTAAAGCTATCAGCCATAAGGATTTGCTCGTTCTCAGATATATGTCTGAGAACGAGATTTTGTATTGAAAGTTTGCAGAATTGGCAAATTTATCAGACAAAACAGAATTTTTCCTGATAGACGTACTCAAATCAGTATGAGTAGCTAGCACATCACAGCTACATTCATGCGCGTCTCGACTGTTGCTATTTGTACCTTAGCGGCTTTGACTGCTAGGGAACTCACCCAGGAAGCTAATGCCAATCCTAGTTCCAACCTGCCGATCAAGGAACCAGAAACCGACAATTTTGTTGTTCCAGTTAAGACTGTTGAAATAAACCCGTCTGACTCGATTGCAGCGCCAGAAATAGTAGCACAACAGCTAGAGTCAGGAGTCAAAAGTCAAGACTTTCTAAAAACTGTTATGGTTTCAGAAGAGCTTGACGACTCTAACATCTCTGGTACAAAGTCTTTAGCTGAATCTCCTTTAATTGACAGGGAAGCGGAGGCTTTACGCTCTAAAAAAATTATTTCTCTCGACGCTGGGGAGGACGCACCTCCCAGTCCTCGTTCCGAGGCTGAGCTTAGGAAGCAAAATACAGAGGGGTTCGGTACTGGTGACAGATATGAGGAAGCGGATCAAGGGACTCTCAGCGGCTCATTACGACGAGCTGCGGCGTTGCAGATAACTCCGCAAGTAGCGCCAGAATGGTCAGTTAGTAAAAGCGAAGAAATTTCACCCGATTCAACAAATCAGCTGGCACAATTGCCAGATAACCCAACCATAAATGTACCCTCTCTAGAGGAAATTCGCAGATTGCAATCGCAGCTTGGAGAGGTTGAAAAAACTGCTGAGTTTGGCGATGTTTATCAAGGTTCACCGTCGCTTACCATCGTTACTCCTACGGGTTTTGGTGCAGATAATAACACTGGTTTTATCAGCGCCACTTATCAATCCCGGACGCGATTCGCCGATGTAAGTGATGGAGGGTTAGGTTTTGGAGTCGGCTTAGGCGATGCTCGGAAGTCGGTGGGTGTAGAGTTATCGTATGCGATCGCTAGTTTTGGCAGCAATCGAGATTTTGGTAGTGGCGGATTTAACGCCAAAGTGCATCGTCGGTTAGCAGAAGATTTATCTATTGCTGCTGGCTGGAATGGATTTTTAAATATTGGCGATGACAACGACTTTGAGAACTCAGTCTATGGCGTTGTTACTAAAATTTTCCGAACCTGCGACGATATCAACCAGCCTTTTAGCCGAGTCGCTGTAACAGCTGGTGTGGGAAACGGACAATTCCGCACTGAAAGCGCTGTTGACGATGATAGAGGTGGAATCAATGTTTTTGGAAGTGTCGCAGTGCGGGTGGCTCGTCCTGTTAGTTTGATTGCGGAATGGACGGGACAAGATTTAGGAGTGGGAGTTTCAATTGTTCCATTCAAAAATATTCCTCTAGTAATTACCCCTGCACTGCGTGACATTACTGGCGCAGGAGATGGAACGCGGTTTGTATTGGGTACTGGGTTTTCTTTCAAGTTTTAGGTGGTGATATTATGAACTTTTGGATAACTAAAGAGCAACATTCAAAAATCAAAAATTCAAATATCTTTCTCTATCTTTTGCCTTTTACTTTTTTGCTTCTTCAGTCTTTGCCTGTTAAAGCCAATCCTCCCAACCAATCAGATAATACGGGAACTAACATCTGGAATAATACAGCGCCCCGCTTTGGTTCAGGTAGCAAGCTTGATCCTGAAATTATTAATACTGCCAGAAGACTTTCCAAAGATTTAGATGATGCGTATGCTGCTTGTGTTGCTTCTGCCGAGGCAGTTGCTAAGTTGCCGCGAAGATTTGCCAGAGGAGCAGCGATTTCTCCAGTAGATTGTAACACTCCGGAGTGTCAGCAACTAAATAGCTTGTTAGAAGAAACCAAGAGATTTATCAGCAGTTTGGACAGTTTGGAAGCCGAAAGATTGAGGGCTAGTGGAGCTTTGGAAATTTGGTAATTAATGGGGAAACAATATGAAACTTAATCAGATGATTTCACCGGCTTTAATCAGCGCGATCGCGCTAGGACTATTTAGCATCATTACCACCCCACTCCAAGCCCTAGAAACTTTTGGTAATGAGGGCATTCAATTTGACCTAGACACTATTATTGAATTTGAATTTGTTGAATCAAACGGAGCATTTCAGTCAACGTTTGGCGTTATTAATTTAGATACAGGTGAGAAAACCCCTCTAATTAGTGAAGCCAAGCCCTCGAATAAACCACAGGATATCTCCCGTCCATCCGATTTTCAGGACGACACAGGCGTAAGCAACCAAAATGATTTTTTAGGAACTCCTGGTGATGCAGTTCCGCAACCGTTAGCTGAGTTTAAGTTTCAGGCAAATACAAGATATGCCTTTTACTTAGAATCTTTTTATAATGGCAAACCTGTAGGCATCATCTACTCAACAAATACTGAAAATCCTAACACCAGGCAACAAACTGAGTTTAATGGTGGGATAGACAGTCTTGCTAAGGGTGGTAATCTCATCCGTTGGGACGATACTGGCATAGTAAAGGCTCAACAAGAAAGAGATTTTGATGATTTTATTGTCAGAGTTGGCGGTCATCAAACCTGTCCATCTTCTAGTAATGTTTTGGCTAGTGCCAAATGTCTCACACAAAATTAGGATAGTTATAGGTTAAGTTTTGCTTTCGCTAAATCCAACCTATAACTCAAGCTTATTGTTAGATAGTCTGATAATTTCCAAGCACAAATAGGTGCAAAAATATTAAATAACCTTTAGATGCCTTTGCCTTTTTTACCACCCGTCCTCATCAATCGGCTCCAGATTCTGAGTAAGTTTGTCTCGATACAACTGGTGATTCAAGCAATAGGTATGGCTAGTGGAATTTTTCTGGTTCGCACACTGGATAAACAGGAGTATGCCTATTTCACTATTGCTAATACTATGCAAGGGACAATGAATTTATTAGCTGACATGGGTATTAGCAGTGGTCTGTTGGCAATTGGAGGAAAGGTTTGGCAGGACCGGTATCGTTTTGGTCAATTGATCAACACTGCAATGCAGTTGAGACGCAAGCTGGCAACAATTGCGATCGCTTTAGTTACGCCTCTTCTGCTGTGGCTATTATTCAATAACGGAACATCGCTTTTATATGCAATTTTAATTACTATTACTGTCCTGGCAGGGCTAAATTTCCAGTTGAGTACTGTTATATTAGGTGTAGTTCCGCGATTACATTCACAGCTTAATTATGTCCAAAGGTTAGATTTTATTTCTGCTATTGTTCGACTAGCAATTTTAGTTGTTGCTTACTTTACTTTTTTGAATGCTGCCATAGCTATTTTGACAGCATCAATTGCCTTGGGGTTGCAGCAATTGTTTTTGAGCCGTTGGGTTATTCATAGCATTGATATAAAAGCACCCGTTTATGAAACAGACAAATTAGAGATTTTGCAAATTGTCAAAAGTCAAGCACCCAATGCCTTATTCTTCTGCATTCACGGACAGCTTACTATCTGGTTGATCAGCATTTTTGGGGATACGAAAAGTATTGCTGAAGTAGGAGCTTTAGGACGGTTAGGGGTTATATTTTCCTTAATTTATGCGGTTATGCAAAGTATTATTTTGCCAAGCTTCTCGCGTTGTCAGTCAGTTATTAAATTTCGCGATCGCTACTGGCAGGTTCTGGTAAGTTTTTGTATTTTTGGGGCGTGTTTAATAGCAATCACTAACTTTTTCCCTAAAGAACTATTGTTTATATTAGGGCAAAAATATGCTCACTTAAGACAAGAATTGCTGTTAATAGTTGTTATAAATGTTCTAAATGGTCTTTCAGCAATTATGTTATTAATTAATACTTCAAAAGGATGGTTACAATATTACTGGCTTAATATTCCGTGTATGATCTTGATTGAGGCTGTTATGGCTTACTTTCTAGATTTATCTACCACTTATGGAGTTTTATTACTGGCAATGGTATCAGTGATTCCAGGGTTAATATGTAGTGGTGCGATTACTTATATTAACTTATTGCGTTGGTCGGTTGTAGCAAAAGAGTAATTAAAATGTTAGGAAATGTAGAAGAAGTTTTATCACGCATAAAGCCTAATGACCTTGTTCTTGATGTAGGCGGTTGGGCTTGCCCATTTAACCGGGCAAACTGGGTAATTGATGCTGAACCTTATGAAACCAGAGGTTTCTACGCAAGAAATGGAATGGGCAAAGCTCAGGGGGGAGAAAAAGAATATTTTAATCAAGATACTTGGGTTCAAAGAGATATTTGTGATAAGGAGCCTTGGCCCTTTAAAGACAATTTTTTTGACTTTTCTATCTGTTCGCATACTCTGGAAGACATCAGAGATCCACTATATGTCTGCTCTGAACTAATTAGAGTGTCGAAGCGTGGCTATATAGAAGTTCCGTCAAGATTAGTGGAATCTTGTCGAGGAATAGAAAGTAGCAGAATAGTTGGACTGTCACATCACAGATGGCTAGTTGATATTACCGATAATTGCGTGAAATTTACTATGAAGTACCACATGATAAACGGAGATTTTCAGCTATCATTTCCCCCTTCATTTGCTAAAAAACTATCTCCCTCAGAAACTATCTCTTACCTTTTTTGGGAAGATAGTTTTGAGGTTGTCGAGACACAAATTCATGGAGTAGATAATATCCATGCTCATCTGCATCAGTTTGTAGCACAGAGGTATAATTACCCTCACTATCGGTTTGTTATGAAATGGGTAAATAACCAGGTAAATCGAGGTTTGAAGAAGATTGCACGTAGTTTCTCTGTATAAGGCTTTTCAGGATGAAGCAATGAATATATTATCAGTTGGGTGTGGTCGTAAATCATCAGAATCTGATGTAATAAGACTGGATAAATCTTCTGAAGTAAAACCAGATATAGTTTGGGATTTAGATAAATTTCCCTATCCATTTGATGACTCCAGGTTCTCGGAGATTGAGTGCTTTGATGTGATAGAGCATTTACAAAATATTCCCAAAACCTTGGAGGAATTTTATCGAATATTGAAACCGCAGGGAATTTTGAAAATAACAACGCCTCATTTTTCTTGCGCTAATTCATTTGTAGATCCTACCCATAAGTGGCATTTAAGCTACTTTTCGTTTGATTACTTTTGCCAAGAACACAAGTTGTCCTACTACTCAGATGCGAAATATATTATTAAGCACCGTCATATGCAGTTTCAAGGAGGTAGATTTAATAGATCCATTGTCAGTCGGTTAGCTAATAAATTTCCCCATACCTATGAGCAAAGATGGGCTTGGATTTTTCCAGCTTGGTATCTTTATTTGGAATTAGAAGCTATCAAAGAAGTTAATTTTAATTTATGAAAGTTGTTCACATTACCCCTACTTACTTCGACGACTTATCAATCATTGGTGGTGGTGAGCGCTATACAACAGAATTAGCTGCTTTTATGGCAGAGGTTGTAGATACTACGCTGGTGAGTTTTTCTTCAAAACGCCAATCTTATTGCCAAGGCAACCTCAAAATTGAGATTTACCCGGTTAACTATTTTATTCATAATAACAAGGTCAATCCCCTAACTTTTCGATATCTCGCTTCAATTTGGGATGCTGACGTAGTTCACATCCACCATATAAATACACTTATTTCCGATTTAGGATGTTTGACAGCATCTTGGCTGGGGAAGCGGGTTTTTGTGACTGATTACGGTGGGGGTGGTAATTTTGTAATTAATCAGAAAATTCCTGTGTTTCAAGGTTATTGTAATGCGATCGCATATTCCCGCTTTGGCTTGAATTTTCTTCCGGCTGAGCTACAAAAAAAAGGAGTTCTAATTAAAGGTGGCATGAACACAAAGCGATTTTATCCGGATATATCTTTAGAAAAACAGAAAAAGATTTTGTATGTGGGTCGGATTTTACCCCACAAAGGCATTAATTATTTAATTGAAGCTTTCCGCCTCTTAAATCTTCCAGATTACAAGTTAACAATTCTTGGAAGAGTCTATAACGAAGAATTTTACGAAGACTTGAAAAAATTGGCAGTTGGTTTACCTGTAGAATTCGTTCACGATGCAGATGATAGGAGGTTACTGCATGAATATCGTACAGCGATCGCTACCGTTTTACCTTCTGTTCATACTAACTGTTATGGTGGCTATACCCCTGTTCCAGAATTAATGGGTTTCACGTTGCTAGAATCTCAAGCTTGCGGCACTCCTGCGATTTGTACCGATGCGGGCGCAATGTCTGAATTTGTTGATGATGGTAGTACGGGATTTGTAGTGAAACAGAATTCTGGGGAAGCGATTGCTACTGCTCTTCGTCAAATTATTACCTTATCCCCATCCGAATATTTAGAGTATCAAAATCGCTGCTACGAGTGGATAAAAGCCTTAACTTGGTCAACAGTAGTCAAGAAGCATTTAGAGCTGTACAACAAGTCTTTATAAGCTTACTTCAAGCTCCACAGATTTTCATTGATAAACAAAGAGTTTTTTGTATAGTCTAAATCCATTTGTTAGAAAATAATACTATGCGGATAGGACATTATATGTACGGCATTTGGGAACCAGGCGGAGTTGCGTCCTATATCCGCCGTCTAAGTGCCGCCCAAATTGCAGCAGGTGACGCTGTTTATTTTCTGGATAATCAGCCAATTACCAGTGTGCCAAATAGTGGAACCGAACTACCGATATTTGTGCGCGATGACAGGGATTTATTTACTCAGGCAAAGGCACTGAGGCTGGATATTTTGCATTTGCACACTGACATTAGTACACTTCCAGACGAGCGTATTGCAACCATCCGCACCATTCACGGACATAAACCTTACTGTCCCAGTGGTGGCAAGTATCTAAAACGCTCTAGTCAGCCGTGCGATCGCATCTACAGCCTCACTGGGTGTCTCTGGGGACATCTCGTGGATCGCTGTGGTAGTGCTAGACCGCATAAGTTGTACGCTGACTTTCAGAGTACCTGGGACGAGATGCGCGTTTTGTCTGATATTCATGCGATCGCAAACAGCCAGTTTCTCAAAGATCAAATGGTTCGTTTAGGTTACGCCGAGAACCTGATTCATGTCCTTTATTACCCTGCTCCCAAACTTCCGGAATACTTCCCCCCGCCTCAAGAAGACGTCCCACATTTCCTTTTTATGGGACGCATTGTGCCACAAAAAGGACTCGACTGGCTGTTACGAGCAATACAACAAGTCAACGTCCCAGTTCACTTAGATATTGCTGGAGATGGCTATCAAAAAACAGAAATACAAGCTTTATCAGAGCGTCTAGGAATTACTAAAAAAGTCACATTTCATGGATGGGCAAATGAAGCGGAAATCTTTAAATTACTCCAGGCAGCAAGGGCGCTCATTTTTCCGTCAGTGTGGCACGAACCAGCAGGAATAGTCAGTATAGAAGCTGCCGCCACTGGTAGACCTATCATCGCCAGTCGAGTAGGAGGAATACCTGAGTATATCGCCCAACAACAACATACCCTACTTGTAAAACCAAATGATATTTCTGGATTGGCACAAACTATTGAACGTTTAGCTCTCGACTGGACTTTAGCAAAACATTTGGGAGAGGAAGGAAGGGAAATGGTGCCAACCCAATTTTCAATGCATAAACATCTGCATGTACTGAATCAACTGTATAAACTGGCTATGCAAGTTAAGGTTGGTTTATGAAAATATTCACCCTTTCTATTAGGGCGCTAAAGAGAGTTTTATTTGAGGGTATTCTATATTTTACTAATCGATTTGTAGCTCATATTCCCTTCCATTTTATCCGATTGTCTTTTTACCGCTTTTGTCTGGGGTTTGAAATTGGTTCAGATAGTCTTATCTTTATGGATGCTTGGTTTGATACAAGAAGCAACTTTAAAATGGGTAAAAGTAGCGTAATTAATCAAAAATGTCGATTGGATAACCGTGGCGGTATCACTATTGGTGACAATGTTTCGATTTCTGCCGAGGTATGTATTCTGACAGCAGATCATGATTTACAAAGTAGTAATTTTAAAGGCCGCCATCGTCCAGTAAATATTGAAAATTATGTCTTCATTGGAACGCGAGCGATGGTTTTACCTGGAGTTACTTTAGGTAAAGGCTCAGCTATAGCAGCTGGTGCAGTAGTCACTAAAGATGTTGCCCCTTTCACAATTGTTGCAGGTGTTCCTGCCAAGCCCATAGGTAGCCGACCTGATGAGCTAAAGTATAGCGCTAGTTACCATCGGTTATTTTTTTAGCTATTTTTTAAAGTTAATCTACTTGATATTCAACAGGCTTATGAAAAAAGTTCAACCGCAAGATAGTTGGCGTGAGAGTTGGAAATATAGCTATCCATATGATTTGCTGGAAATTTATGGCGAGATGAGTTATCGCGGATATGCTTATGCTTACGCAAATCGCCGCCAACATACTTTGGAATTAGTTCAAAAAATTGCCCGACCGGGAGCGAAAGTATTGGATGTAGCAGCCGGACAGGGAAATTTTACATTGTCTTTAGCAGAACTCGGCTATGAAGTTACTTGGAATGATTTACGTGAAGAGTTAGTTGATTATGTCAAGCTTAAGTGGGAACGCGGCGTAATTCATTATGCACCTGGAGACATTTTTTCTCTTGGTTTTGAAGGGTGTTTCGATGTAATCTTAATTACAGAAATTATCGAACACGTTGCCCATCCTGATGATTTTTTATATAGAATTGCTCAATTGGTTAAAGTGGGCGGATACATTGTTATGAGTACGCCTAATGGTGAATATTTTCAGAACCGTTTACCTAAGTTTTCGGATTGTCCCGATCCAAGTCAGTTTGAAGAAATCCAATTTCAGCCTAATGCAGATGGACATATTTTTTTATTACATCTTGATGAAGTTGAATTACTGGCTAAAAAAGCGGGGTTAACTGTTGTAGAAACCCGACTTTTTACCAATACTCTCACCAATGGGCATTTAAAATTAGGGACTGTACTCAAGCTTGTGCCGCGTACCTGGGTTGATGCTTGCGAAAGCTTTACTCGCTCGCTACCTCTTCACTGGCGAAAAAAACTACACACTGGCATGATTTGTTTACTATCACGCTCCTCTGATATTACTAGCTAATAGTACCGATTCTTGTTTAAAATTTTAGGGAATGCACACCTCATCACCAATTATCTGTATCGTTCCCCGCCTGCCTCCAGCAATTGATGGAGTGGGTGATTATGCTTTAAATCTAGCTTTGCAACTGCGTAAAGATTACGGAACTAAAACGCATTTTATTGTAGGCGATCGCTCTAGCATCGTTTCCCCACAAATTGAGGGATTTCCTGTCAGCCGAATAAAGGTGCATTCGGCTAGCGAGCTGTTATCTTTAATGCCTAGCGATACAGGCACAGTTTTGCTACATTATGTGGGTTATGGCTATGCAAAACGAGGCTGTCCATCTTGGTTAGTTGAAGGCTTGGAACGTTGGAAGAGTACGGGAAATAACACGTATTTAGTAACAATGTTCCATGAAGTTTATGCTTCTGGTGCAATTTGGAACAGCTCCTTTTGGTTATCGCCGCTACAGAAAAATTTGGCGGCGCGTCTGGCAAGAGTTAGCGATCGCTGTGTCACCAGCAAACAACACTATGCCGAAATACTATATCAATTGAGTCAAGGCAAACAAACCCAAATCTCCACCCTCCCCGTATTTTCCAACATAGGGGAGCCAGAACAGGTGCCACCTTTACTAGAACGTAACCGATGCCTAGTGGTGTTTGGAGGACGCGCTAAAAGGCTACAGGTTTATCGAGAATCTCTGGCAGAACTAGAGCTAGCCTGTCAGCTGCTAGGAATTAAAGAAATCTTCGATATTGGGCCATCAACAGGCCTAACTTTATCTTCCGTTAATCGCGTACCGATAGTTGAGATGGGACAGTTACCCGCTACAGAAATCAGCAGCATCCTGTTAAATTCCCTGACGGGTTTCTTTAACTATCACCCTGAATTCTTAGCGAAATCAACCATTTTTGCTACTTACTGCGCTTATGGAGTGCTTCCCGCCAGTTCTCGATGTAGTCTGCCAACTGATGGCATAGAAGCAGGAAAACATTACTGGGTTCCGGATAAGGAGACTACAGACTGTAAAAATTGGGTGGAGGTGCAAGCGATCGCAGACAATGCCCGTACTTGG
Source organism: Trichocoleus sp. FACHB-40 (assembly GCF_014695915.1). Classification (GTDB taxonomy): domain Bacteria; phylum Cyanobacteriota; class Cyanobacteriia; order Cyanobacteriales; family FACHB-T130; genus Funiculus; species Funiculus sociatus. The sequence goes on along the minus strand of NZ_JACJPF010000101.1, from coordinate 149,306 downwards.
TATCAAACCCATAACTTGTTGGTACACGCAAAAACTTTTGCGGCACACTTAGAGAAAACAATTGTTGAGCATTAATCAAAGTCTCAAAGCCCAGCGTCAATTTGCTTCAGATGTCAGCGGTGGTAGGAGTAGTCAATCAATCTACACAGCATTTGAGCAGGTGTTGGCGCAGCTCGATCTCAAAGGCGATCTTCTAGATTTTGGTGCTGGTACAGGCAATCTAACTAAGCGCCTTCAAACATTAAATCGATTTAGTTCCATCACTGGCATTGACATCATGCAGTGTCCAGTTGACATAGATAATTCTATTAGATGGATCACTTGGGATCTGAACGATAAAATTCATCTTCCCAATCAATCATTTGATGTGATTGTATCCGCTGAAGTCATCGAGCATCTGGAAAATCCTAGAGCCGTAGCAAGGGAATGGTTTCAATTACTCCGTCCTGGTGGAACACTTATTTTTAGCACACCTAATAACGAAAGCTGGCGTTCTTTGATAGCGCTTCTATTGCGAGGGCATTTTGTCGCCTTCAGCGATACTTGTTACCCGGCACATATCACCGCACTTCTACGCAAGGACATTCAGCGCATTCTAAGTGAAGCTAACTTTTCTCCACCAAAGTTTGTTTTTACTAATGTTGGTGGTATTCCCAACTTTCCCAAGCTGCAATGGCAAACATTTTCTGGAGGACTGCTTAAGGGTATTCGTTACAGCGATAACTTACTAGTGATCGCTCATAAACCAATGTCATAACTCAGCCTACGCATAACTATATTAATCACCCAATATTTCGGCAAAGTGATAAGCATTATGGTAAAAATTCTCATGTCATCTCGCCTATTTTATCCGAGCATTGGGGGCAGTGAAACAGATATAGAAGTTTTGGCACATGAATTTACCCGGTTTGGACACGTAATTAAAGTTGTTACTCAAACTCCAGGTAGTCATATTGATGCTGATGGTTTAAAGTTTCCATTTGATGTGATTAGGCAACCAAGCCCTGCCAAGCTTTTCCAACTCGTAAAATGGTGCGATGTATATTTCCACAATGGTATTATTTTGAAAGATGCTTGGCCGCTTCTGATATGCCGAAAACCCTGGATAATTAGGCACCAGACCTGGATTAAATTACCACATGATATTGGTGGTAACTTTTCTGGTTGGAAGGCGAATTTAAAAGAAGTATTGGTAAAATTTTCTACATCAATTTCAATTAGCAAATCTATAGCTGGACATTTGCCACATTTTTCTACAATTATCCCCAATCCATACCGCGATAATTTATTCCGCGTAATTCCTGAAATTGCTAAAACCAAAGAATTTGTATTTCTGGGACGGCTAGTTTCAGACAAAGGTGTAGAGATGCTGCTTGAAGCATTGGCAGAATTGAAACATCAGGGAATGATGCCTCAGTTATCCATCATTGGTTCTGGGGTGGAGGAGCCAAAACTGCGCCAAAAAACTAACGATTTAGCACTGGCAGAACAAGTTGTTTTTCTGGGTTCAAAAATCGGAGAAGAATTAGTACAGATACTAAATGAACATCAAATTATGGTAATTCCTTCACTGTGGGATGAGCCTTTTGGCGTAGTTGCACTAGAAGGTATTGCCTGTGGTTGTGCAATCGTTGGTTCAGAGGGAGGCGGACTAAAAGATGCCATTGGTTCTTGTGGAGTGACTTTTCCTAATGGAGATGTTAAAGCACTGACGAAAGCGCTATTCGACTTGTTGACTAATCCTGATAAATTATCGACTTGCAGGAGAAACGCCGAATCACATTTATTACGCCATAAAAAAGCAGAAGTTGCCAAGGCATATTTACAGGTTATTGAGGCAGCAAAAAAGTGAACCTGCTAATTGGTCTGGTAGCTATTTTAGTCATAATTTATATTTCATCCCTCAACTGGCGGCGCACTCTTAAAGCTCTATTTGGGCTCTTAATTATTGAGGGTGCAGTGCGAAAATGGGTTTTACCCCAAGCTAGCGATCTGATTTATTTTTTGAAAGACTTTGTTCTTTTAGGCGCTTATATTTCCTACTATGGCTCCTCAGCTTCTGCGAGAAGATTGCCGATTAAAAATGACCCGATCACTATCATAATATTTTTAGTTGCCGCCTGGTGCTTGTTTCAGGCTTTTAATCCTAGTTTAGGGTCGCCTATGGTAGGATTTTTTGGAATGAGAGGCTATTTATTTTATCTTCCTTTAATGTGGATAATTCCTACCTTATTTCAGTCAGAAGAAGAGCTATATAAGTTTTTGCGATCGCATCTTTTATTCTTAATCCCAGTTTGCCTCTTAGGTATTGCCCAATTCTTCGCTCCTGCTTCCAGTCCTCTTAATGTTTATGCTCCTGGCGAAGTGACATCAGCAGCCACATTTGGGGTGACATCTTCTGTCAGGGTTACAGGAACTTTCTCCTACATAAGTGGCTACTCCGTCTACCTGCTAGTATGCTTCAGTTTACTAATACCCGTACTGGCATCATCCCAGTACAAATGGTGGAAGTTAGCATCTGTTATAGAAATCTTTTTGCTAACCGTTAACTCATTTATGACTGGCGCTCGCGGTCTTATAATTGGTGAAGTTTTATTTTTGTTTGGTTATTTATTCTTACTCGCATTTACCCGTCCTATAAGTACGGTGCGCTTCCTTAGACAGTTGTTACCATTGGCTATTGTTGTTGCTATTATTGCTCCTATCTGGTTTCGTCCAGCAATCAATGCTTTTTGGCTGCGTACAACTTCTAACCAAGATGTATCCGGTCGCATTGTGGGCAGTTTTACACAACCTTTTGAGTTTATTAAATACAAAGAACTTGACGGATATGGTACTGGTGCAACACACCAAGCAGCTCCAGCCCTCAAAAAAGCATTAGGTTTGCCATCCGGTGAAGTTATTCCCACTTATTATGAATCGGAAATGGGCAGAGTAATCTTGGAATTAGGGCCTGTTGGTTTTTTTCTTTGGTATGGATTAAGGGTTAGTATCATTATCGCTCTTTGGCTGGTATTTTGGAAATTGCAACGAGCATTTTTGCGCCACTTAGCACTTGCAGCTTTTATCATTCAAGTAATTCAGATTAATGGTCAACTGGTTTTTAATCATACTTTCTCAATTTACTACTGGTTTCTCAGTAGTTTTATTTTTCTCTTACCTCGATTAGAGCAAGTAGAAAATTGGCATCGAGAACAACAACTATTGCAAGAAGATGTCTCATCCACGTATTTCCCTGATTCACCCTACCAGTAGTCCATTTTCTCGCAATGCTGCGATCGCTTTATGGGAAGCCGACTTACTCCACGAAGTAATCACTACCATTGCCTATAACCCAAAAGGTTCTATATCACGCTACTTAAGTCTATTACCCAAACAAATTAGAAATCGTGTTGCTCATGAATTAGGGCGACGGACATGGATTACCCCCACTGGTATACCAATGCGAACCCATCCCTGGCAAGAAGCGATGCGGTTGGCGCTAGTAAAAACGAGTTTAAGCCATCGATTAGGTTTAGGAAATCAGGGGCCTATTAATTGGGTCTATTCTTCATTAGATTGCCACGTTGCTAAGCATCATCTTAGAAATATTCATGCAGTTTATGCCTATGAAGATGGAGCCGCTGTCACCTTTGAAACAGCCAAACAGCAAGGCGTTCTCTGTTTATACGATTTACCAATTATTTTTTATCGCATGAGTCGCGATATTCAAGTAGAAGAATCTGAACGATTTCCGGATTTAGCACCAGCATTACAGGCAGTTAAAGAACCTGCTTGGAAAATCGAACGCAAACAGCAGGAAGTCGAGTTATCAGACCATATTTTTGTAGCATCTTCTATCACAAAAAAATCTTTGTTAGATATTGGCGTGAAACCGGAAAAAATCAGCGTCATTCCCTACGGTTCGCCCATTGACTATTTTCATCCACAACCCAAAAGCGATAAACTTTTTCGAGCTTTATTTGTGGGTCGGGTAGGACCGCGTAAAGGTGTGCATTACTTATTACAAGCTTGGCAAAAAATGCGACTTAGAGAAGCGGAATTATTATTAGTAGGAATTAATGAGTTTCCGGCTAGCTGGTTAGCTCAATATACCGATATTTTTCGGTATGTCTCCTCTGTACCTCATACCTTATTGAATCAATACTATAGTTCGGCAAATGTTCTAGTTTTTCCTTCTTTAGTTGAAGGATTTGGTTTAGTGCTTTTAGAGGCAATGGCTTGTGGAATTCCCGTTATTACAACCCCTAATACGGCTGGTTATGATATTGTCGCAGATGGCGTGGAAGGGTTTATTGTGCCAATTCGTGATGTAGAAGCTATTAAGGAAAAACTAGAGTGGTGCTACTGCCACCCGCAAGAATTAGCAGAGATGGGACGAGCAGCCCGTCGGAAAGCTGAGCAATTAAATTGGGATTTATATCGGCAAAGATTGGCAAGTCGGGTGCAAGAGCTTTTGAATAGTTAAACTGTGATATATCGCTATAATACCTAATACGGTTAACTTAAGAATAGTTCTTTCTATGTTGGGGTTAGATTTTTTGCTGTTGCAGGTATAAAGTGAAATGGTATAAGTTAGGGCAATTTCTGAATTGTCCCAACACATACATATTCCTGTACACCCACTACGTCCAAATTTAATAATTAAATATTGTTATATTCGCCTCATAATTTATAAACACCTCCGGAACCATTCGTCCTGATGGCATAACAAAAGTCTGTATCAGTAGGTAGCAATTCTGATAGAGGCAATTGTGAAAGTTTTACACGTTATTCCCTCCGTAAGTCCAGCTTTGGGAGGGCCAAGTCACGTTGTTTTAAATTTGGTAAAAGCTTTACGAGACTGCGGTATTGACGCGGAAATTGCTACGACAAATGATAATGGTTCAGCACTGTTAGATGTACCTTTAAATCAACGGGTTGAATACGAGCAAGTTCCTATTTGGTTCTTGCCTCGGTTTTCGCCACCGATGAAAGAATTTATTTTTTCTGCGGCTCTCACTCGCTGGCTCATGTTACACATCCGCGACTATGACATCATAGAAACTCACTATCTTTTTTCCTATGCTTCTACTTGTGCTGGCGCGATCGCTAGATGGCAAGGCGTCCCCTACATAGTTCGTACTATAGGCCAGATGGCTCCTTGGGCATTGGCACAAAGTCAGCTGAAAAAACAAATCTACACCTTTTTAATTGAGCGACACAATTTGAATTGTGCAGCTGCAATCCATTGTACTTGTACTGGCGAAGCAGAGGATGTCCGTAAATTTGGAATTAAAACTCCCACAATTACGCTACCTTTAGGAGTCGATAAACCTACTATTTCCGCTGAAGCTAAACAAAAACTACGCCAAATTTACGGCATACCATCAACTACGCCAGTGGTGCTATTTCTGTCTCGCCTTCATTATAAAAAGCGCCCAGATTTGCTGGTGTACGCGCTAAGCAGACTTGCCGCCCAAAAAGATGATTTTCACCTAATATTAGCGGGTTCAGGAGAGTCAAATTATATTACACACTTAACAAATTTAGTTTCATCGCTTGGCTTAGCTTCTCGCACATCTATGACAGGCTTTGTCACTGGTGAAGATAAAGATTTGCTGCTGCAAGGTTCAGATATGTTTGTCTTGCCATCGTTTTCGGAAAATTTTGGAGTAGCTGTAGCAGAAGCAATGGCGGCGGGGTTACCAGTAATTGTGACTCCAGATGTACAAATTTCGCCAGAAATTGCCGGAGAAAAAGCTGGACTGGTGATTAAAGGAGAAGTCGAGCCTTTAGCAGGTGCGATCGCTTCCCTCCTCAACTCTCCAAAACAGCGATCGCAATTGGGTGAAAATGGTAGGCGCTTGGTAAGTCGTCGATACTCTTGGCCTTGCGTCGCGCAAAATCTTGCTTCTGCCTATAGCGCCATTCTCAAAGAACAACCAATCCCTACTAATGAGCGATTAGCTATTAGCGATTAGTCAGTTGTCCGTAAGCCTTGGAAAGTTGGAAATGACTAAGGACTAATAACTCTTGTGAGCATCGACGCTATTTTAGTGATGGGTAAGATATGCTGGACTGCACCAAGCGCGATCGCTTCTTTTGGCATTCCGAACACCACACAACTCGCCTCATCCTGAGCAATGGTCACACCACCAGCCGACGCGATCGCCTGCATTCCCTCCGCACCATCTCTACCCATCCCCGTCAATAATATCCCCACAGCAGCCTGACCATAGACACTGGCCACCGATTTAAAAGTAACCGTTACAGAAGGGCGATGCCCTTCCAGGGGTGGTGAGGAAGAATACAAAAATCTACCTTGTGCATCAAACTCCAAATGCGATCGCTCCAGGGGAAAATAAATAGTTCCCGGTTTTGGAACCTCCCCAGCACGAGCAATTTTGATAGGCATTTGACACTCAGCCGCCAACCAATCTACCATTCCTTGCAAAAAACCTTCGCTGATGTGCTGAATACAAATCACTGGCACCGGGAAATTAATCGGCAGCTGAGTGAGAATTGCGTACAAAGCTTGCGGGCCACCTGTAGACGCACCAATTGTGACAATTTTATCTTTTGAATTTCGGATTTTGGATTGACCATTTAAAATCGAATATTTCTTGTTACCAGGCTCAGCTTTGTAACGAATGTTGGAAAGCTCAGTCTCTCGATTATTAACAATAGTATCAACTGTAGGTTTCTTTCGATAATGAGTAAAAACTGTAACCCCAGAAAGGATTTTTATCTTACAAATTAACTCCTGTTTTACCAACTCATAATCCGAACCATTTCCACCACGCGGCTTAGGGAAGATATCCACCGCGCCTGCTTCCAACAACCGAAAAACATTGTGTTTATCCTCTTTTTGTACTGAAGTGCTAATCACAAGAATTGGTTTTGGATACGTTGCCATAACTTCAGATATAAATTCCAGACCATCCATCTGTGGCATGTGGAGGTCTGTGCAAATCACATCTGGCAAACAACTGGGAATCAGCGCCAATGCCTCTTTACCAGTTCCGGCTGTTCCCACCACTTGAATTTCAGGAGAGAATGCCAGAATTCGTTTCAGCATTGTCATAGCAATAGGAGAATCGTCTACTAATAAAACTTTTATTGCCATTTTGTCAAATGCTAGTTTAAGAATTGCGCTTACTATTAGCCATAAGCTAAATAAACCTTCTTAAGGTTTCTAAAAGCACTTCCTGATTAAAATTACCCTTGGTGATATAAGCATTGGCACCAGCTTCGGCACCCCTACGTTTATCTTCATCTGATGCCAAAGATGTCACCAGAATTATTGGCAATTCGTTATATTCCTGATGCTGACGAATCTTAGCAGTAAACCCCAAACCATCCAAATTTGGCATTTGCACATCGGATATCACCGCATCAAAGGAACGAGTTCTCAGTTTGTTGTAGGCATCCAATCCATCAACAGCTGTCACCACTTCATAACCTGCATTCTCCAAAATGCGCTTTTCTTGAGTGCGAATGGCGATAGAATCTTCCGCTAATAAAATTGATCTTCTTTTTTCCTCCTGGGCAAATACTCTTGTCAGGGTCATCGCTGCGGTTCGTTTTTGCACAGATTTAATCAAATCTAGGGGATTTAAAACCATGCAAACTTCCCCAGTTCCGAGAATAGTTGCGCCAGCAACATTGCGAACCCGCTTGAGTAACTTACTCTGAGGTTTGAGTATGACATCCTGTTGATCTATACAGGCATCTACCAATAATCCCAGTCTCTCCTCTCCCACCTGCAAAATAATGCACAGCAGTTGTCCCTTGTCAGTCGTTTTGCCATTGACTACTGACAATTCCAGCAAATCTACCAGTTGCGCTACTGATACAGGGTGATTGTCCTGAATAATAGTTTCTCTGCCTTGAATAGAAAAAATTTCATCAGAAGACACCAACCGCGTTTGTTGCACAAACTCCACTGGCAGGGCATAAACTCTGCCGCCCACTTCCACAATCAACACTGACACAGTTGCTAGGTTTATACCCAGCTGTACTCGGAGCGTGCATCCTCTTTCGGGGGTAGATTCTACTTGTATAGTTCCTTTCAGGCGTTCGACGTTGGTGCGAACTACATCCAGCCCTACGCCTCTGCCAGAAACTTCGGTGACAAAGGTGCGGGTGGAGAAGCCGGGGGCAAAAATCAAGGAGTGAATTTGAGTTGTTGTCATGGCGGCGAGTTCTTCTTCCCGACAGATTCCGCGCTTAAGTGCTGTCTGCTTAATCTTTGCAGTATCTAAACCTCGGCCATCGTCCGCGACTTCTATCACAATATTCGTGGCGGTTTGGTAGCCTCTGACGCGAATTGTAGCGGTAGGTGGCTTGCCTACAGCTTCTCGCTCTGCTGGTGTTTCGATACCATGATCTACGCAATTGCGAATCATGTGGATCAATGGATCTTTCATTTCTTCTAGGATGCGCTTGTCGGCTTTGGTTTGGTCGCCTGCGATCGCTAGTTCAATTTCTTTATTTTGCTGTTTAGCTAGATCCCGTACCATCCGGGGAAGCATCTGAAAAATAGTCGATAGGGGCAAAAGGCGTAGGGTACGTATTCCCTCTTCTAAGTCACTAGCAATCGTATCCAGTCTGGTGGTGTCTTCGTAGATGGCATTTCTTAACTGGTTGACTAGAACTCCCATGCGCTCCCCGAAGGCTTTAGTTTCTAAGGACGCACTGCTGTACGCCCCTATATCTGAGTGCTGAGTGGTAGAGGGATTTAATTGCCTCTCAGGTTTTAGCTTTTCCTTCTGGACATTCAGCGCTGAAGTTCTCAGGAGTGTTGGGCGGTTCCACTCTTCGCACAGGGCAACAATTTCCTCAATTTCCGCCAGTCGATGAGCAATACGGATTTTGGTGACGGTTAGTTCGCCTGCTTGGGTGAGCAAGGCATCGAGATTGCGGGTTTCGACGCGAATTGTTTCGATGCGGTAGGGTTCGTTTGCTGCTGGGGGTGGTACGGTGGGGGTTCTACTCTTGGAGAAGGTCTCTTCGGCTTTAATGTCGGCAGGAGTAGGGCGGGGAGGCTCCGCTTCTAATGGTGCCGCCTCTACTGGTGCGGGTGGTGAGGAAGGTGCTAGTAGTGTCTCTAATGGTGATGGTGCAGGCGATATCTCTAAATCTATTTGTGGTGGGGGCGCTTCGGAAGTTGTGGCTATTGTGACGGTATTTGCTTCAACTTCTTCCTGAACTCGATCGTTGTGATTGTTTTGCTTGGCTGGATTGATAGAATCAGCTCCCATCATGTGGGCAAGGACGCCAAAGGTATTGATGCCTGCTGGTTCGCCTGTGACGGCTTCATGTACCAGCTTGCACATAGCATCTAAGCCTTGATACAAGCGATCGCACGTTTGGGCTGTCAGTTGTGCCTCACCGCGTTTAACACATCCCAAAATATGTTCTAGTTGATGGGTAAGGGTTTCTACATCGCGCACGCCCAGCATTCGAGAATCCCCTTTGAGGCTGTGAGCTTCTCTTAGTAATTCTTCTAATCTGGCTTGGTCTTCCGGGTGCTTTTCTAAATGCAGTAAACCGTCATTTAGTTTCTGTAAATGTTCTTCACTTGCCGTTTTAAAAAGATTGCGTAGTTCTTCGTCTTCTACGATCATGGCTAGCTTTTAGTTATACTTTATTGGCGATTACGTGTTGGTGTTTTTTTTATAGCTAAAAGCTAATAGATTTTAGCTATACCACTGTTTTAAGATTCCAAGCGGTTTTGTTAAGTTGTTTAGTAGGGTAAAGAGCTGATAATTGTATTAGCTACCTGATTAATTGGTTGGACGATTTTGCGAACTATAAGAATTGCCTTCTGCCAATCAATTTTAATTTTTGTATTCTTTACACAACTACTTTCAGATTTAAGGCAGCTTCGTTTAGTCTTTGGATGCCTACTTTGGTTTGACTGATGCCACTAGCAGTTTCTGTTGCTGCCACATTGAGAGCATTCATCGCTTGGACGACTTGTTGAATAGCGATCGCTTGTTGTTTGGCACTCAACGAGATTTGTTGACTGTTCACAGCGATATTGTGGATAGAATCCGCAACCCCGGCGAAAGCATCTGCTGTGCCTTGTGCAGTTTTCGCCCCTTCCTGCACAGTTTTCGTTCCTTCATCTGTAACCATTACGGTTAAATTAATGGAATTTTGGATATCGGCAACTAGGGTGCTAATCTTTTGAGCTGATGTCTTACTTTGATCTGCTAGTTTGCGAATTTCTGCCGCAACAACAGCAAATCCTTTGCCATGATCGCCAGCCCGCACGGCTTCTACTGCTGCATTTAGTGCCAGCATATTGGTTTGGTTGGCTACATCACTCACCAAACTAGAGATATTGCCAATCTGATTTGTTTGATCCGAAAGACGCAAAATCTGAGAAGCGATCGCTCCCACCCTCTCTTTGAGCATTGCCATCTCTTCGAGGGTTCTGTTTACCGCTAGGCTCCCCGACTCTGTGAGAGCCATAGCCTGCCGTGCTCCCGTTGCTGCTGACTCGGCTTGCTCTGCTGTAGCCCTTGAGGAAGCACCGAGTTCATCCATCGTGGTAGTTGTTTGGCTAACTGCCGCCGCCTGTTGAGCAGCCGTGCGTTCTTGCTGCTCTGCCGTGGCAGCTATTTCTGATGAAGAAGAGACAATAGTGCTGACGATTCCGCTTATTTTGGAACTAAGCGGCTTGGCGATCGTGATGCTGAAGAAAATGCCAAAGATAATGGCAGTGAGGGGGCCGAGAATCATACCCAGGACGATCCACAATGTGGTTTGAGCTACATCTGTGTCAGCTGCTTTTTTGGCGGCTGCTCCAAATTGTTCGCTGTAATTCATAACTGATATAATCGATTCTGTTGCTTTGTCAAAAGATGTCCTCTCTTCATTTGCTGATAGTTTGCTCAGCTCATTTAATAGATTCACAGCAACTTTTGCTGCTGCAAATTGGGGGGAATTTACCCTATTTTGGTTGAGAAGTTCAATTTGTACTTCTCTAGGATTATGGATCCCTATATCATCAAACTTTTGATAAAGTCGCAGAAATTTTTCTTGGTCTTGCTTCCACCTGTCCCAGTCTATAAGGAATTGTTTATATAGATTTTTTTCCTCTTCGGTCTGTGGAGCTGACTCGTATTGTTTAAACCCCTCCTCAATCTGCTCCCAACCCTGCTTGATTCTGGTTAATTCAACTTGCTGATTTTGTTGGCTAAGAAGTGTATTGAGTAAGGCTCTCTCTGATGACTGGACTTGAGTTTGCCCTTCGTTAATTTTCCACAATCCAACAACACTTGGCAGTGTATTATTATTAAGGGTATTAATATGCTTGCTCAAGCTGGAGTTTCCGATCCAACCCGCTATCCCAACTACTAATACAATCAAACCCATTAATAGAAATGAGCCGACCAATCTAGACTGTAAATTTAAGTTTTTAAACATTGTATTTACCCTGCTTAATGCTGAAATACACGGTGAATTTTAAATTTAGGAAATTTAACTCGTATTCTGGATGTCTACTTTATTTTTAGTAATGCCATTGGATCATTTCTCCTTGAGCAAGTAGCTAGTAAATGTGAGCTGTAAACAATAAATAATTACACTTGTTCATCAACCATCAGTCCGCCTTGTAATAAGATTTTAGGTAAATTTAAAATACACATCATTGTTTCCCCGTAAAGAGCTGTTCCTTGGAGATATTCATCATTCATAGAATGGGCGGCAGCAGGTACTGGCATCATCTGGGATGGGTTTAGGTATATTACGTCAAATACAGCATCAATCATGACACCAACCACTAAATCGTCGATGTAAACAACCATTGCTTTAGATGCAGTAACTACATTAGAAATTGGTAAATTCAAGACCATACGAATATCAATTAATGTTAATATTTCACCACGCAAGTTCATATTACCTAGAATATGAGCTGGGCAGCAGGGAATCCGCTGTAAGTGACGAATATCAGTAAACTCCCGCACCGCAGCTAAGTCTAGTCCAAAATACTCATTATTTAAACCAATAACTGCAATCGGGCGACTTCCGATAACATTTTGAATTTCAGCTTGCCGCATCAAATTTGCTACCCGTTCCTGAAATATTGCTCTTTCTTCAGGGGTGGCATTGGGGCAAAATACCCGATTTTCTTTAAAAAAATTACGAGAAGTATATAGTTCTTTACTTTTACCTTCTACCGTTCCTTCTAAGGTTAAAGCTTCAACTCTATCGAAGAATTGAATTAGGTTTTCAGGATTTATCAATCTTACAATATCTGTCCCTACTGTGGCGAAACCAGCAACAAAATGAGAGGAATTGGTGCCTTCTTGCCCATAAGATAGTTCTGCTGTAATTTTATTTATGGAGATAGTCTGTACTTCCAGAACTTGATTGACGATGATGCCAAACCGAAATCTCTGGCATTGCAGTACGATGATGCTATCGGTGAGGCGGTATTCTTCCAACTCATAACCAAACCGAAGCTGGAGATCCATGATTGGCAAAATTTCGCCTCGAAGATTCAGCGCACCGACTATAGCAGGCGGTGCTTCCACTATTGGCGTTAACTCAGGAAGAAAAAATATTTCTTGTACTGAAAGTGCTTCTACTCCATAAAGGGCAGCATTCAACCTGAAGAGAATATATTGTTTGGATTCCATATAATTTATAGCTGCCTTGGTAACATTTTATTAATTTTTGCTATAAGTTCCTCAACGGTCAGGTTATCTAGTTTTTCTAAGGTAGCTTTGAAAGGTAATTTTTGTAATATTTCTAGAGCAACTGTTCGCATTTTTGTAGCTTTGATTGCCTCTCCTTCTTTATCATAAATATAGCCTAATTCTAAATAAGCGTAGATACAGTAAGGAACCAAATAAATAATTTTCTTTAAAAAAGATTTCGCTGCATTAATATCTCCTCTTTCATCTGCAATATGAGCTAGCAGGTATAGTGGCTCTTCTGCTAGAGGATTTACTTTAAGAGCCATCTGGCAATAGTGAATTGCTTTATCATATTTACCTAAATTCGCATAGATTTCTGCTTGGAGATGGTAGGGATAAAATTGCTTAGATTCCAAAGCCAAAGCGAGCGCTTGTTCTGCTTTCTCAATAGCTAAAGCATAAAATTTCTTTTTAAAAAGAGCTTCTGCTTCTAACAGAAGTGTAGTAACCGCTGCATCATTAATTTTTTCTTCCTTTAGTTTAGAAACAGATAAATTGCTCAAATCTTTGGCTGTATTATTAATTTTTTCCGCTGCTTCCTGCAATAATATTTCTGGTTTCATCAACTGAGAAGTGTTACCTATGGATTGTTCAAAGTTCATTCCCAAATTATTTGCGGGAGCGGAGGAACAAAGTATTGGTTCTCTAGTTTCGGGATATATGCTTGGTTTGCTTTCCCAAAGGCCTGCCCCTAATTCCAAATTTTCACGCCGTTGATAGATAACTGATTCTGGAAACAATTTTGCCTCCAATAAACCTATATCTTGTCCCTGAAGTTCACTATGAGCCGTCAGGAGATATCCACCAAGCTTAAGCGTGTTGTTAAATTTATTTAAAACCAAGGAAATTGCTGGCTTTTCAAAATAAACAAAAACATTACGGCAAATAATTAAATCGATTGTTTTAATACCATAAGCTGAATTATCAAATTGCTCTTTTACCAAATTTATATTTCTAAATATTACTCGTTCGCGTATATCTTTATTAAGGTGCCATTTGTCCCCTTTCAGGAAAAAATAGCGGTCTTTTAGTTGAGACTCTAGTAAACGAAATGACCAAGAACTATAAACTCCTTGCCGGGCTTGCTCAATCGCATTTTGATTAATATCTGTTCCTAAAATAAAGATGTTCCATCTGTCACAATCTGGAATTAACTCATTGAGAAGAATAGCCAGAGAATATGGTTCTTCGCCAGTTGAGCAACCGGCGCTCCAAATCCGCAGAGTTTTTGTGTACTTTTGAGCGGCTATTAATTCCGGTAATATTTTATGTCGCAGCAGAGAAAACTGTCCTTTATCTCGAAAAAAGTAACTTTCGCAAACGGTCAACGAAATTGCCAATTCTTGCCATTCATCATCACTTTGGGGGGAGGAATCTTTTAATAGTAAATAATATATTTCTGGTACAGATATATTGAATAACTTCATCCGTAAGCGAATTTTTTGGGTTAAAGCTTCTCTTTCTTCTGGGCGAATGTGCAAGCCTGTATGAGTGGCAATAAGTTGAATAAAACGCTCTAGTAAAGCCTGATTAAATTCTCCAGTAAATGACACCTTGATCTCCTTTTATTTGAAGTTGTACATAATAACGCGGATTGGCATCGTTTGTCAGCTCATGCCCATGCGATCGCTTAAGGATGGGCAATCTATCACGGGATACTTTATAAATCCCCCTACTTATTAAAATCTCTGTCCTAGAGGAATCTCAATCAAAAATTCTGCACCCTTTCCAGGTTCTGAGAAACACTTCAGTACCCCGCCATGTTTCTCTACTACAATTTGATAGCTAATTGATAGACCTAAACCAGTGCCTTTACCTACAGGTTTGGTGGTGAAAAAGGGGTCAAATAAGCGCTTTCTCACGTCCTCCGTCATTCCTGCTCCGTTGTCTGCAATCTTAATCACCACTCTATTGTTTCGCACTTCGGTAGAAATCGAAATTGTAGCGATTGGAGACTCTTGACTGGTGACTGGGGAAGGGTAAATTGAGGATTGGGGATTAGGGGCAGAAGAGGCATTTTCCCGGAGTCCCCAGTCAACAGTTCCTATTTCCAAAGCCTCAATAGAATTGCTTAAGATGTTCATAAACACTTGATTAAGCTGTCCGGCGTAGCATTCTACCAAAGGAAGTTCGCCGTACTCCTTAATAACTTGAATCCCGGTGTGGTTAGGGTGCGGTTTCAAGCGGTGATGCAGAATCAGTAAAGTATTCTCTATTCCCTCATGGATATTTACTGGCTTCATTTCTGCTTCATCGAGTCGGGAGAAGTTCCGCAAAGACAGGACAATCTGACGGATACGTTCTGCACCAATCTCCATTGAAGACAGCATTTTTGGCAGGTCATTAATGATGAAGTCTATGTCAATTTCTTCCTGTCGGAGGAGAATTTCCGGGTGAGTATTGGGGTAATGCTGTTGATAAAGGCATATTAAATCGAGTAGTTCTTGGATGTAGTCGCTGGTGTGGCTAAGATTTCCGGTGATGAAATTGACTGGGTTATTGATTTCGTGGGCGATACCTGCAACCATTTGCCCCAGGCTGGACATTTTTTCGGTTTGAATTAGTTGAGATTGGGCTTGTTTGAGGTTGTTCAAAGCAGTCGCCAGCTGTTGAGCTTGGGTTTGCGCGGCTAGGGCGGCGGCGCGAGTTTGGGCGTAGAGTTCTGCTTGGTCAATTGCGATCGCTAGCTGATCCACCACAGCTTGCAACAACTCCACTTCGCTATTACTCCAAGGTTTAGCACCACTGCAATGACTGCAAACAATTGCTCCTAGATGTCCGGCGTGGGTTTTTAGCGGCAAAAGCAACAGGGAAGTAATCCCCATAGGCGTTAACAGCTCTTTCGTTTGGGCATCCAGGCTGTTGTCATTCTTGACATCATCAACTCGCAGGATCTGGAGTTGGCGAATTTTTTCACTCAGCTGGGAAAGTTCTTGAGGCGGACAGTCTCCGAGCAAACTCGGTTGATTGGGCTTAGCCAGGGCTTCGTGAGTTACTGTCAAGCTAGGCTGATTGGGAAGCGACCAGCACCACAAATACTGGCAGCGGTCAACTTGCAACAAACTCCGAATCTCCTTAACAGCGGTTCCCAGAATGGTATCTAGATCCAGAGAGTCCCGAATCTGACTTGCTAAGCCAAAAAGCAAAGCTTCCCGACGCGCCAAGAGTGCTTCTTTTGCCCAATTTCGATCGATGGCGAGTGCAAGGGCATTGGCTACCCACCCCAACATATGATTAACTGCTTCAGTAAAGCGCGAATGACTGCCCACAGCGATCACGCCCACTAGCCGATCTTCCACAATCAAGGGATATCCTGCAAAATAACTGTTGGCGATTAGCAAACAGCTTTCGGCCAACTCACCGTTATAAAGACGCGCTTCCATCCCAGCCGACCGCAGGCTGCTATCTTGACTTAGGTAGGGTTGACGGGTTTGGGCAACGAAGCCAATTACGGAACCTTCCAGAGAGACGCGACGCTCAGCCAATAAATCTTGCCAATACACTTGGCTAAGAGAATTTGCAAAGGCAATTGCTTGCGGTTCCAGAAAAGCCTCTGAAGCAGAAGCTTCTGCAACACTCTGTTCGTTAAATGTCCAGATACTGACAAAATTCGCTTCCAGATGCTGCAACATCCCTTCTGTACAGCGGTTGAGCCTTTCTGATAATGTGCCGCCAGCGCCCAAGGCGGTGCCAATTTCTGCTTCTAAAGTATACAGACGCGATCGCTCTAGCAGTGCTGCCTCTGACTGTTTACGAGTTGTAACATCGCGGAGAAAAACCGACAAACCATCTTGATAAGGATAGGATCGTACCTCCAGCCACGTTTCCAGAGGTTGATAAAATTCCTCAAAGTGAACCGTTACCTGACAGGAAACTGCTCGGTAAGATTCGCTTTTGAAAGTAGAACCGACTGTTTCTGGGAACTCATCCCATATACACTTACCAATTAATTCCTCTTTTGTTTTAAACAAAAGTTGCTCTGCCCGCGAGTTCAGGTAAGTAAATCGCCACTCGTTGTCCACGCTAAAGAAAGCATCGGCGATACTTTCCAAAATATTTCTGGTTCTATTTTCACTTCTAACCGCCGCCTCTCGCGCCGCCTGTTCTCGTGCTAAAAGTTGGATGCGCTCTTTCTCGGCTTGCTTGTGTTCATCGATGTCAGTGTTCGTCCCAAACCAACTGACAATCTGCCCCTTGTCATCGCGCACAGGTAGCGCTCGTCCCAAGTGCCAGCGATAGCTGCCATCAGGCGCATACCGCAGGCGAAATTCAACTTCGTAAGCATCTCCTGTTGTCAGAGAATGCGACCAACGTTCAATGCAGTGTTGCACATCATCTGGATGCAGTACATTTTGCCATCCCCAACCCACCATTTCCTCATATGTGCGTTGAAAATACTCTAGAATGCGCTGGTTGACATAATCGAGTGCGCCATTTGGCTCGGCAGTCCATACCTGCTGGGGAATGATTTCCGTTAGGGCGCGAAAACGGTGTTCGTTCTGCCGTAGCGATTCTTCGGTTTGTTTGCGCTCGGTGATATCTTGGCGAATCGCCACATACTGATGTGGTTTTCCTTCACAATTCAATACTGGAACAATGGTGGTATATACCCAGTAATAAGTTCCGTTTTTAGCTCGGTTTTTGATTTCCCCTTTCCAGACGTTGCCACTGCTAATGGTTGCCCACATCTGTTTAAAAAATTCCTTTGAATGGTACCCGGAATTGATTATGCGGTGGTTCTGTCCGAGCAGTTCTTCTTTAGAGTATTCAGAAATTTCGCAAAATTTATCGTTTACATAGGTGATAGTTCCGGTGCGATCGGTAATCGCCACAATTGAAGATTGATCTAATGCAAACTTGATATCTGTTACTTGTTTAACTAAGTCAGAAACTTCTAACTCTGTCCGCTGGCACTCTTGTACTGCCTGGGTATCTTTGCTATTTTCAATTATAGTTTCTAGTTGAAATTCGCTTTCTCTCATCCCTAAGTTTGTCTGCTGATGAGTCATAATAATTTGTTCTGCTGTTATTAAGTTTTCGTATGGGGACAAAAGCGCGATCGCTACTTGCCTTAATGCCCTAATTGCTTCCTGCTCTTTCTCGCTTAAATCTCGCGGCACATAATCGATTGTAGATAGCACTCCAATCATCAATCCGGAGGGGGTGACTAAGGGGACACCTGCAAAAAATCGAATATTTGGGGCAGATTTCACGCTGGGATGGTTCGCCAAAGTGCCATCGCAAAGGGCATCTCGAACGATTATCAAATCAGATTCTTGAGGGTGCGAGATGGCGCTAGCGCAGAAAGCTAGATACTTGTCTGCTTCGGTGGTGGTAATACCCAGTTTTGAAACTAGCCATTGTTGTTCGTCATCCATGAAGCTCAAGTAAGCTACTGGTGTCTGGCAAATGTCAGCCATTAGACGAGTCAGATTGTCAAAACCTGCTTTCAAAGAAGAGTCTAACAGCGGGCATTGGCGCAGCTCGTCAAATTTGATACCTTCGTTTCTAGGTAAAAATGGGTTCATCTTTAAGCGCCCTCTCCTCTAAAATCAGCCTTCGAGCAATTTAAGTATAAAAAAACACTTTTTTACATATTCTAGATGCGCTGTTTAATAATATCCTTCAAAAATCTACGGAAGCCGCGCTTGAAGGCTTTAAGCCGCAGGCGATCGCTTGACACTTTGGAGTTAGACCGAGTAAGTGAGATAAATAAAAATGTAACATTTGCATCTAGCAAAAATATTTTTTACACAGATACGCAAGCAACAAACAGCAATCCTCGCCTCAACTCACTCTTGTCGCAAGAGAAGAGCTAACGCGATCGCTATGAGCCACTTAGCCCAACCTTGCTTAATCTAGGGTTCCCATAGAGCATATATTTCTATCACCCATCGATATATTTTGGATTTTTTGTTTTTAGTATAGTGGTAAAAATCAACGTAAAGTCGCCAAGCCGTTTCCTAGGCCCAGCTCAATCTTCCACCAACTCAAATGAAGATCAGCTCTCAGATTTTTGTTACAATAATTTATATATAGTTCAGTAATTTTGCTGTTAACCGCTCACTCGCAATCGAGATAAAGTGCGTATGTATGATCTACGTCTCGAAATATATCAACTGTTGTAAATTAATTTACACGGTGAGTATGTTAAGAATAATTGTTAACAAAGGGGATTAAAATGGTAATGTTATATACAGTGTTATCAAATAATTCTATACAAAAATGCAGTTCTCTTTTACTTACTAAGGTTGATGCCAGAACAAACTTATTTTTGTTTAGCTAGTAATAGCCTGGGAATATTATTTGCAGTTTTAAACTTTTACTAACCTAAAAACTGGGGGAAAAAATGCCTTCAACCTTGAATGATCTACCCGCTATCCTAGTAGTCGATGATAGCCCCGTAATGCAAACTCTGCTCAAAAAGGCGCTAGAGAAAAAATACAAAGTTTTATTAGCTGATAACGCAGTGGATGCCTTATCAGCAATATACCACCAGCAGATTGAAATTTTGTTACTGGATGTTTCAATGCCAGGAGTCGATGGATTAGAACTTTGCCGCACCATTCGCAGCTTACCACAATTTCATCATCTACCCATCATCATGTTAACAGCAAGAGATGGAGTGTTTGACAAGGTACAAGGACGGATTGCTGGTGCCACAGAATATTTGACAAAACCCTTCGATGTGGAGCAATTGCGTCAGGTTGTTGGCAGTTTTGTTAAGTCTAATTGTGCCACTGAAATTTGAAAAAGTTCTCGTTGTTAATAGTGCAATACGGTTCACTTAAGAACAGGCGTGCTACTTAGGGTTTGGTTTTTTAGTCAGGACTTACGCACTTACCGTGAACTAAAGTTCCGGCTCAAAGCCCAAACCCATTGAAATGGGTTGGTTCGGGTTTTTTAGTCAGTTTCAACTGACTTGGGCTTTCAGCCAGGAAATTGATTTCCTGGTTCCTAGTGCGTAAGTCCTATTTAGTTTTAAGTCAACTGTATTGGATTTTATCCCCCTTTAAAAAGGTAGGCAAAGCCTTGATTTTCTTAGCCCCTTCATTTAGCCTTGGGGTTGGAGGATCTTGGCGGTTTGATTGCACTAACCGAATCGTAGTGCCATTGGGGGAGGCGAGAGCCTCCAAAACTTGCGTTCCCAAGAGGGAGCCTGGGAACGAGAAATCTATTAATTATTAAAATTACTTCTCCGTCATCGTCCAAACGCCATCCCAGTCGCTGGGGACGGGGTTGGTGAGCCAATATTTACAACGATCTAGGTGTAGGGAAGCTGCCTTATCCTGGGGATCAAGTGCCATAACTTTTGCAAACTCGCCGATAGCGAAGGCAAATTCACGATTGAGGTAAAGTTCGCGAGCTTTGTGGTAAAGCTCGATCGTATGCTGCTTCTGATCGGGAATTGACTCAGAACGTAACCCCACCAATTCATAAATACTAACTGGTTGGTTCTTGCCCTTAACTCGAATACGGTCAAGTTCTCTCGCCCATACTCTGTCATTGCAGGGTCGATAGGTGCTTTCGCTGATAATGATATCGCAACCGTACTGCTTACTGGCACTTTCTAAGCGAGATCCCAGGTTAACACCATCACCAATTGCTGTAAATTCCATACGGCGACTAGAACCGATATTGCCACTAATTACGGTGTCGGAGTTAATGCCAATACCAATTTTGATTTCTTGCTTTTTGGATGCTAGACGACGTTCATTGAAATCTTCCAAACGATGGCGCATTTCGACTGCTGTTTGCACGGACATCCAAGCGTGATCGTCTAGAGGTAAGGGTGAACCAAACACCGCCATGATCGCATCACCAATGTATTTATCGAGGGTGCCTTTGTGCTTAAATACAGCATCTACCATTGACTCAAAATATTCGTTAAGCAGTTGCACCACTTCTTCCGCCTCCATTCTTTCGGTCAAGCTGGTGTAGCTGCGAATATCTGAGAATAAGACAGAAACTTCCTTGCGATCGCCTCCTAATTTAGCCTCACCGCTATTGATTAGCTGTTCTGCCAGTTCCTGCGTCATGTAGCGATACATCGTACTCTTGAGGCGTTTCTCTTGAGAAATATCATCCATCACCACCAGCGCACCGTAGACATTGCTAGCGTCGCTGGCATCAGCAATCGAGTTAATCGATAGGTGAACGCTATGCTGTTCCTCCCCGGTAGACAATAAAGTTTGATCCGGGTAATATTGCCGACGGCATTTTTCATCAGCTGCTTTTATAGCCGCGCCAAACCATTTGGAAAAATCGCCTTCTTTGATGCGAATAAGTTCATCAATTTTTCTACCTTCTAGATGGTCTTGTTCGCTAAATCCTAAAAGCTTCTTAGCACTTTCATTAGCAGCAATAATATAACCAGATTTATCAGTAGAAACAACTCCATTAGAAAGGCTGCGGAGAATATCTCGCTGCATTTGTTCTTGCTGCTTGACTGTCGCAAACAACTTGGCATTTTGCAACGCTACTCCGGCTTGAATATTAAATGCTTCCATGAAAGCTTCATCACTTTGGTTAAAGCTTGCCTTCCAGCATTCAGGTGGTTCCGGCCAGTTTTGAGGATTATATGGCGGAAGTTCTCCTTGCTTTTTCTTGTTTACAAGTTGGGTGACACCAATCAATTCTCTATCTGCATTAAAGATTGGCATACATAATAAACTACAGGTGCGATAACCATTAGCTTGATCGAGTTGTTTAGAAACTCCAGAGTCGGGATCGTCGTATAAGTCAAAGGAAATATTTAAAGGTTGACCAGATTCGGCAACTTTACCAACATAACCTTTGCCTTGTGGTACTCTGAGTTCTCTCATGGAACCATCAGCCAGAGATATTTTTGTCCATAAATCATGGCGATCGCTATCTAACAGCCACAAGGTACTGCGATCCGCGTTCATTAAATTTTTCGCTTCATCCATCACCCGTTCCAGGGTGTCTTCTAAGTCCAAATTACAATGGCTTAAGGAGCGCGTCGCCTTCATTAGCGCATCACTGGCCCTTTGCTTCTGCGTCGCCGCGTAAAACGACCGGGAACTTTCCAGAATTAGGCGAATTGAGGGGGCAAATTCTTCAAAAACTGTTTCGTCTTCTTTAGAAAATCCTTGCAGATCGATTCTTTCTGCTAATTTTTTTTCTGGTTCGTGCGGTAATTTTAACTTATTAATTAATTGGACTACCGCCACCAAATCTCCCTGCTCGTTGAGCAAAGGCAGAGTTAACATTGTGTAGGTACGGTATCCGGTTTTTTCGTCGGTTTGCTTGGCAAACGCTGACCGAGGATCATTATAGAAATCAAACTGTATATTAATGCTTTTCTTGCGTGTTGCTACATCTCCGGCGATGCCTTTATCAGCAGGAATCCGCAACTCTAAAGGTTTTCCTTGATCGCCTTCGGCAAGAATTGACCATAGTTGGTTCTTCTCTTCATCGAGTAAAAAAATCGTAGTGCGGTCTGCACCTAATAATTCTCCCGTCTTCAAGGTAATAGCATTCAGCATTTCTTGCAAAATGGCTTCAAAACCCTGACTGTCGGTCAGCATTGACAGGGTGTGATTTACTACCCGAAGTTTATCTTCAACACCTGTGACGACTTCTTTAAAACTTTCCTTTTTTAGTGGCGCGAGCAGCGCTGTAAAACTTCCAGTTTTTGTAGCTAATGAGCCACCACGATTCGATTGATGTGGATGATTTTGCGGCATTTTATGCCCTGAGTAATTTTCATCTTGGTGGGGAACAACGTCAATTACCTGATCGGTGTTATTCCAACCATTGATTGTGGTAGATGAAGATGTCATATATTTTACAGGTGCCTGATGTTGAGAAAGGGAGGAGGCTTTGCAAGTATCCTATAAATTTTAAGGAGACATTTTTTTTGTCTAGTGAGCAAAGATTATACTACTCAACAGTTTAATCTCTCTTTGGGAATTAGACATCTGCTTTTATCCAGGGTAGGTGTGTTTGACCGTGGCAGCTTGAGTAAGAAGAGACTCGGCAAAGGCGATCGCATCTTTGGCGGAGTGTCCGCCAGCTAGGGTTGCTAGTTCTTGGCGGCGAGTTTGATGATTGTCTAGAACGCTTACCCTAACGACAGTGCGTTCGGAGGGAGGAAGGATAAAGGATGAAGGATGAAGTGATTTATCGTTACCATTGGTTTCGATGACTTGTTTATCGACGCGAAAATGTCGATCTGCCATTGCTGCAACCAGGGGTTGGTGAGTAACGCACAAAACTTGCTGTCGTTGGGAAAGTTGGTGAAGTTTATCTGCGATCGCTTGCGCTACTCTTCCAGACACTCCCACATCTATTTCATCAAAGATTAGCGTACCCGGAGCGTTAAGGGTAGCATCACCGTGCGTTCCTGCCGAGAAGCAAGCTTTCAAAGCCAGCAAAAAGCGGCTCATTTCTCCTCCAGAAGCAGTTGCAGCCAGCGGTTGCAGTGGTTCTCCGGGGTTGGGACTGAAGAAAAAGGCGATCGCGTCTGCACCAGTTGCAGTTGGGGAAATAGGCGAAATTTTAACTTGAAACTGCACCTTTTCCATTGCTAAAGGCTTGAGTTCTGCTATCAGTCGCGTTTCTAGTTCCCCAGCAGCAACGCGGCGGAGAGTTGTGAGTTTGCTAGAAACTTCGGTTAAGGTTTCCTGACACGCTTGATAATTTTTTTCCAGTTCTTCGAGAGACTGTCCTTCTCCCTGAAGTTCTGCCAGTTCTGCGCCGATGCGAGTATGGTATGCGATCGCATCCGCTAAAGTCGGGCCATACTTGCGGCAAATCTGCTTAAGTTCCCTGATCCGCTCCTCAACCTCAGTTAGTCGCTGGGGATCTGCCTCCAAATTATCACCGTAGGCGTTAATTTGCTGTCCGGCTTCCACTACCTGCGCCAGTGCGGTACTTACCATTTCCAACACTGGTTGCAGGCTAGCATCATATGTCACCATATCACTAAGTGTTGCCTCGGCTTGCCCTAACAAGTCAGCACCCGCTGACTCGCCGGAGTCATTTTGGTAGAGAGCTTGATAAACCTGATAACTCAGCTTTTGTAAATCCACCACATGACTGAGGCGCTGGAGTTCTTGTTCTAGCTGTTCTTGTTCGTCCGGTTCGTTTAAAGAAGCGGTGTTTAATTCTTTAGCTTGATATTCTAACAAGTCAAGCCTTTGTAAACGTTGCTGTTCAGAGTGGCGGCGGTTATCAAGCAAAGCTTGTGCTTGTTGACAGATAAGATAAGCAGTTTGAACGACATCTCGCTGTCTAAGTACGGCTTCGCCAGCGTAGACATCCAGCAACTCGCGCTGGATGGCTGGTGCCATAAGTTGTACAGTTTGACCTTGAGCGGTAATTTCCACCAAGCGATCGCGCAGACGATCCATCATCTGTCGGTTCACCAGAACCCCATTCAGGCGAGATCGACTGCGGAGACTTCCTTGAGAGCAGGCAATTTCCCGACAACAAACTATAGCATTGTCGTCGAGCAGTTCAATCTCCTGCTCCAACAGCCAATCACTCATCAATGGGTCTACTTTAAAAGTAGCTTCCACCATCGCGCGTTCAGCACCAGTTCTAATCGACCATTTAGATACTTTCCCGCCTAAAGCAGCATCAATCGCATCCAGAATAATCGATTTTCCGGCACCAGTTTCGCCAGTAAGAACATTCAAACCAACGCCGAATTCCAGTTCTAGCTGGTCTATCAAGGCAAAATTTTCAATCCGTAGAGACAGGAGCATGGAGCAAAGTTCACCTTGAGGGGAGAGGTCAGGCACTGGCAACCCAGTGAACAATGGCAAGTGCCACATACGTAATAGATTAATGAAAAGAAAACGGGTACTGAGCTACCAAATTTAGTTTAGTGTCTACTTCCAAGTCTCGAAACTTTTCGCCAAACCGGGAGATTGACTTTCCCGCTATTGCTTCGAGCTTTGGCGCGTTAGCGCTTCATTATCCTAACAACAGTTATTGTTACAATACTTTACATCGCCCTGAAGTCGCTTCCTAAGCTTATGAATGTAAAAACAGTCTCCTCTGCCCCCTACCAGACAGGCACAGTTGTCATCGAAAAGACAAATGGTTCAGCGCCTGTTGAGGTTGATGTAGAGACGCGGTATATCCCGTCTTCAGTACCTACTACAAGCTATATCCAACCAGAAGGACTGCGCTACAATCCCGTCACCATTAACGAGATTTATCGGCACCAACCATTCCAAGTATGGGGGCGACTGATCAGCATTCTAGTGCCATTGCTGCGCTTTGCCTTCAGTTTGTGGTTGGACAAGCAAACGGGAAAGGTTGCCCAAAATGAACGGAAACGGGCAATTGCGTTGCGCCAAATGATCGCCAGACTGGGGCCAGCTTACATCAAGGTAGGACAAGCGCTCTCGACGCGACCTGATTTAGTTCCTCCGGTATATTTAGATGAACTGACACAGCTGCAAGACCAGCTGCCACCATTTCCGAACGAAGTGGCATATAGATTTATTGAGGAAGAATTAGGCGATCGCCCGGAAAACATTTACGCTGAACTTACCCCAGATCCAGTAGCAGCAGCGTCACTGGGACAAGTTTACAAAGGCAAGCTCAAAACAGGCGAAACCGTTGCCGTAAAAGTACAGCGCCCCGGTTTGAAAGAACGCATCGCCCTAGATATTTACATTCTGCGCGGTCTTGCTGGGTGGGCGCAAAACAATCTCAAACAGGTGCAGAGTGACCTGGTAGCCATCATGGATGAATTTGGCACCCGCATCTATGAAGAAATGGACTACACCCACGAGGGACACAACGCCGAGCGCTTTGCTTCTCTATACGGTCATTTACAAGATATTTACATCCCCAAGATTTACTGGGAATACACCCAGCGTCGCGTCCTGACGATGGAGTGGATCAATGGCACCAAGTTAACTCAGCCAGAGACACTCCGCGCTCAAGGAATTGATGCCGTTCATTTAATTGAAGTCGGTGTCCAGTGTTCGCTGCGGCAGTTGTTGGAACATGGCTTTTTCCACGCTGACCCCCATCCAGGCAACCTGTTAGCAACTCATGACGGCCAGCTGGCTTATCTAGACTTTGGCATGATGAGCGAGGTCAAGCCTTATCAGCGATACGGCTTGATAGAAGCAGTCGTTCACATGGTCAACCGCGACTTTGAAGGACTCGCCCGCGACTACGTGAAGCTAGAGTTTTTAACCCCGGATACTGACCTGACTCCCATCATGCCAGCGCTTACCAAAGTCTTTAACAACGCACTGGGCGCTAGCGTTGCGGAGATGAACTTCAAGAGCATCACCGATGATATGTCGGCTTTGATGTATGAGTATCCTTTCCGCGTCCCAGCTTACTACGCGCTGATTATCCGCTCTCTGGTCACGCTAGAAGGGATTGCCATTAATGTTGACCCCAACTTCAAAGTTCTCAGTAAAGCCTACCCCTACGTTGCCAAACGCCTCTTGACAGACCCCTCTCCAGAGCTACGGACATCTCTGCGCGACCTGCTGTTTAAAGACGGCAGTTTCCGCTGGAATCGTCTGGAAAATCTGTTAAAAAATGCCCGTAACAGCGACGATTACGACCTGAATCAGGTGTTGAATCAAACGCTTGATTTTCTTTTCTCGGAACGGGGCGCGTTTATCCGGGAAAACCTGATTGATGAAATTGTCAAGGGTGTAGACACGCTCGGACGGCGGTCTTTCCAAAATTTCACATACTCGTTACGCGAACGGGTGGGAATGACGGTTAATGAGGCACCGCCAACGGTAGAGGCATCCCAGAGTCTGGATCATATCAAACGGATTTGGGACATTCTTCAAGAAACGAAGGGCTTTGACGCGATGCAACTGCTGCCTGTGATTCCCCAGTTGCTGATGAAGCCAGAAACTCAGCGGATGGGACAAAAAATTGCTGGCGGTTTGGTGCAGCGGGTAGCGGCGCGACTGATTCGGGACGTTTTACTTCAGGATACGCCTCCAGAAGCCTCTCGGAACGGTCAAAAGCCCCGCCAATATCCTCAAACACCTCCGCGCTTAGCTTTGCCTCCTGCTGCCCTTAGATAAGGCTGTATAGACCCTAGGGGACGCGGCTGCGCGCCTCTATAAAGGGTAATTGTAAAAAAGGCTGGGTCATTGAAGAGCGTATCTTCGCTCCTCTATGACCCAGCTAATTTTTTTTGATTAGTAATAGCATTTGTCTGTGAGGCTACATTTGGCAAGCAATCCTCAGCAGTTAACCCGTTGTTCTATTCACTTCAAGTTTGATTAATAGAAATTTACGATCCAGCTTAGTTTTAGGCGATCGCTTCCCTACGCTTGCTAACCTAAAGCAGCATAGCTTGCCAACTGGATAAATCTTTAAGGATTTTGGTTATGAACGCACAACCACAGATTATTAGACAAAGTGAGTTACTCAATCGGCTGGTGCTGGATCGCAGTACAGCAGAAGAAGTCGGTCGTGTAGATCAATTGTGGTTAAATCCTCAATCTCACCAAGTTGTAGGTTTTAACTGCAAGTCAGGATTTTTGGGTAGTCTGAAACAGGTGTTTAGGTGGGAGCAAATTACTACTATTGGCACCGATAGTATTATCGTCAACAAAACTCTAGAAGTTATTGAACCTGAAACACCAATTCAGAAAATTTCTTTGATTGGTCATGAAGTGTGGACGGACGCAGGTAACAAGGTTGGCAAAATAGTAGATTATCTCTTCAATCCTCAAACTGGCGCTATTGTTAATTACTTATTTGTTTCTAGTGGTTGGCGTGGGGCTTTGGATGGGATTTACCTACTTCCGTTAGAAGCGATCGCTTCCACTGGAAGTAAACGAGTAATTGTCTCAGATGCAATTATTCAAACTCCTCAACAGTATGCCGAGGGACTAAATCAAAAAATGACTCAAGCGGCAGAGTTAATAAAAGAAGACTATAAGAAAACTCAGGATGATTTAGAAGCTCTAAAGCGCAGCGCTCAAAATATTGCCGAACAAGTCAAAGACACAACTGAAACTGTGGCTGGTATTGCTAAAGAAAAACTTTCTGAGGCGAAAGCACAACGACAAGATCCTTCTCAACCGACTGAGATAGTGCAAACGATTGATACTACAGCTCAGCCTTTACCAAACGAACCTCCACAGTTACCAGAAGATACAAAATAAGTTAATTGTAAGGGTAGGGAGAGAGGCGATTGCTCCTCCTCTTTATCCAAAGCCAATACACAAAACTATCATTCATGATAAAGCGATCGCGTTTGGCTGGAGAGAATGCGATCGCTACCTCTTCTCTTGCTAATTCAAAGCCTTTACATTTAGGTCATTTGGGGTAAGTTCAGCTTTTCCCCAAATTTCAGGTAACTCCGTTACCCAAGAAACAGGTACAGAAATCACATCTAAAGTTTCCCCATCTTTAAAGACTTCCAGAGTATATCCCGGCTCTTTCTGATTTTTGGTAGGAAGTAGATGATCTAAAACAACTCCTTTGTCGCCTTTTTGAACTGCGCTATCAGGAACGTCTTGATTAAGCAACACCCACTGAAATAATCTTGCTGTTGTCATTGTTTTAGCCTTCCTGTGACTTGTCAGGATATAAAGTTATAAATTTAACAATATCTGCTTCCTCATCCTGCTGCCAGATAGTCATTACCCTAACTAGCCTACTATTAGGGCCATACCACTGGCTTTTGACCTTTAAGCGAGTACCCCAATCTGTGGACGTTATTTCTGTAACTTTAGACCCATCTACAGCGTTTAGTATATCTCTCTTCAGAATTTCCCAATTTTCAAGGTTATAGCCTGCTAAAGCCAAATATTCTGATTTATCATTTTTGGGCTGGTAAACAAGTAAGTAGCTGGTTATTTTCTGGTCTTCAATCACCAGCTTGGAAGGTAGCCTCATTAATTTTGTCTAGGCCTTTTATCTTGAAGTAATTTAAATTTTTTCTTTATGTTTACTACCTCCACTGTCTGCTGTTGAGTCTGTT
The DNA here is from genome assembly GCF_014695915.1 of Trichocoleus sp. FACHB-40. GTDB lineage: Bacteria > Cyanobacteriota > Cyanobacteriia > Cyanobacteriales > FACHB-T130 > Funiculus > Funiculus sociatus. The sequence continues at coordinate 120,647 of NZ_JACJPF010000101.1, read as the reverse complement.
GACCCTTTTAATTTCAGCAGTGACACTGTTACCTTTTCGCGCTCTGCTTTCAATTCTTCATCGTACTCTGGCTCTTTCCATTTGCTTCGAGATGTTAACTCGTAAATATCAGTTTTACCCTTACGAGTAGTTTTCTCTACTAATCCGCAGCTTTCTAGGGTTTTTAGAGCATACTGAGCTTTCCGGACGCTCATTTTACAGATTTTTGCTGTCGTGTTTAGGTTGGAGAAACACTTACCCCTACGGGCTATGTGGGCATATAGTCTGAACTCGTAAGGACTCAGACCGTACAAATCTAGGTATGCGTGGACAAAAATCATTCGGTTGGAACGATTTTCCTCTGTGTCCATAAGTTTATTTGTTTTAAGTAGGCATCTATGTTAGTAACCCCAGTATATCGTGCAGGGGAAGTATATCCATAAAAGATTATTTTGATTAATTTTATGGATATACTTCCCCTGCACAAAATGCTTTGCTTGCAGAAAACTGTGCAGACCCATAAAATAGACAAAAGAAAGCCGACTGGTAGGACAGCCGGCTTCCGGGAAAAATTTACTTGATTTTCCAGTTTTCAACCTCTGGAGGAGGTCTTTCATGACTAATTTTAGCTCAAACTCTACACCATCGGATACCCAGCGTCTTGAAGTTATCCAGGAACTCCATAAGCTTCTGGCTACAGTGTTCCAAGCTGCTGGTGGCTCTATCGGTGTAGAACCTGTCATTCGTCTAATGCAGTTCAGCGGTGTTTGTGCTCCGCTAGCTACTCAGCCACCTACGGTAGCTGAGATCCTTGAGGAAGTAAAGGACGCTGGAATCAAATTGACTCCGACATTAACGATTAAGATCAATAATTCCCCGTTTCAAAAGGTGCGAGACGCAATTGCCATCTACACCAAGGTTTATGGTAAAGGCGGAGGGAAGTACCCAGAAAGCGTGTTCTGTGAGATTCTTGAAAACGAAGTGAGGAAATCTAAACCTTAAAACTAAGCTGTAGAGGAAAGCCTCTCGCCAAACCACCAGCGAGAGGCTTTCCTCTACACTATCCGCTATTGCTAACCACTAAACTACGCACTGACAACTTCCTTAGCGGCGTACATCTGTTCAACGGTGATGACGCTGAAGAGGCGATCGCTCTCAAACTCCAAAACGTTTATGCTTGATGCTGCGCTAGCCAAGTCGCTAGTTCTGTTTCATCTGAAAAGTCTAATAAAGCTTCGCTCAATTCATCGAGAGCGGTTGCAGATAAGCTGTTTATTGTTGATTGTAAATCGGGAGCGATCGCGCCGATTCTTCGAGCCAGCAAACGATTAACAATTGTCAACTTTCCTTGTTGAATTCCTTCCTGTAAACTCTGTTCTACTCGCTCGACTCCCCAAGGTAGCATATTTCCATCATCCCACCACCGTAACCAATTAGCAGTTACTTCTGCCTTTGTTCCCTGCCAAACTCCCAGAAATAAACCTATTGATGCGATCAAGTAACGTCCATTCGCATCGGGTTGTCGCAGTTGATAGTGTCCCTCTACTAAGTCATGGACTTCTAATGTCCCATGATTAGGGTCAAAAATTACATAAATTGGTACTTGTAAAATGCGCTCGTAAAAGTACCATTTTCCATAGGGATAAGTAGATTTAGCGGAATATTCACCCTGTTCGGTATCTGATAGAAACTCCATAACAACTGCTGGGATATCACCCTCCGCATGAGGCGTATAACTGCGGCGAATGACTCCTGCTGCGACGGGTGACACATTGGGAATGTAAACCCAATCAGGTGCTTTTACAACTATTTTCTCGTTCACAGTGGCGCAGATACCAAAGTTGGAAGCGATAATCATGGATGCAGTAATAAAATCTGCGATTTCCAGAATTTCTCGCAGCGCCGATGCTAATAAAGGATGATAAATGTTTTCCACTGGATCGTCAGGTAATTGAAAGTCATCGGGTAAGTTTTCCCACTTGATAGTGTAGGATGTTTTAGAAATTGCTACTTGAGTTTGAGTCATATAATTTACCTTTTATTAATAAACAGGAAATAAATTTAATAGTAAATTTTTTAACAAATAGCAGCCAGCCCTAAAAACTGGCTGCTATTTGTTAATGGCTGACTGCTGAATTACGCGCCGACTGCTTCTTTAGCTGCGTACATAACTTCTAGGGTGATGACGTTGAAGCCGCGATCGCGTGCAAATTTCTCGGTGTTGCGCTTCACTTTGCCGCGCACGAAACCAGGAACTTTGTTGAGTTCTGCTTGTGCTTCTTTGTTCCAACCGAGGTCAGAATCAGCAGAAATTCCCTTGGTAATCACTTCTTTGGTGTCGTGTCCGCCGAAGATTTCCAAGAGGTGATCTTCCATTCCCAAAGTGAAGGAATTGTAGATCAAATCTGTAATTTGATTGGTGCCTTCGTAGCCGCAGAATGGCTTGTAACCGATGGGGAAATTCTGCACGTGAATCGGTGCTGCAATTACGCCGCAGGGAATATTTAGACGCTTACCGACGTGACGTTCCATTTGGGTGCCGAAGATGGCAGAAGGTTCCACACGAGCGATCGCATCCCCAATTTGACCATGATCTTCGGTGACAATCACTTCATCGCAGTATTCGCCCACCTGCTCTTTGAACCACTCAGCATCGTACTTACAATAAGTACCTGCCCAAACAACGTGAATCCCCATTTCTCTTGACAGAATTTTGGTGATAGCGGCGGCGTGGGTGCTGTCGCCAAACACCACAGCTTTCTTACCAGTCAAATTTTGGCAGTCAATTGAACGGGAGAACCAAGCGGCTTGTGAAACGTGCAAAGTTTGCTCGTTGATGTAGTCTGTGTAGTCAACATCTGCGCCTTGAGCGTTAATTATTTCCTGAATTTTGCGGATGCAACGCGCTGTTTCTACCACACCCATCGGCGTAATATCTACATAAGGCATCCCAAATTCTTGCTCTAGGTAACGAGCTGCCATTGGGCCGATTTCGCGGTAAGGAACCAGGTTAAACCAGGCTTTAGGCAAATTCTTGAGATTGTGAACTGATGCGCCTTCGGGAATTACCTCGTTTACCTGAATTCCCAAATCAACCATCAACCGCTTCAACTCGGTGCAGTCGTGGTGATTGTGAAATCCGAGGCTGGAAATTCCGAGAATGTTAACTGAGGGCTTTTCCGTTTTCCCTTCTGGTAAATCGCCTTTTTTCCGGGCTTTTTCGATGTAAAGCTGGACAATTTGCCGCAGGGTGATGTCGGCTGCTTGCAGTTCATTGACGCGGTAGTGGTTCACATCCGCCAGCATCACGTCTGACTTGGTTTCTATGGAAGCTCGTTCCACAAAGTTTTCCAGGTCTTCTTGGAGAATGCTGCTAGTGCAGGTGGGAGTCAGCACAATCAGGTCTGGGTGTTCCTCAGCGTCTTTGCGGGTGATGTTGTCCACCACCTTTTCCTGGGAGCCACGCGCCAAAACGTTCCGGTCAACGGAACTGATGGTAACTGGGGTGAAGTTGCGATCGCGCTCTAGCATCGATCGCATGACGTTGAAGTAGTCATCCCCAATCGGCGCGTGCATGATGGCGTGGACGTTCTTGAAGGAGCTAGAGACGCGCAGGGTGCCGATGTGAGCTGGGCCTGCATACATCCAGTAAGCCAATTTCATAGATTTCTCCCTTATGGTGATTCCTAATTTTGTGTCTGGAGGCGGCTGAAATAGTTGATTGCAAAGGCTTATTGTCTCAGATTCTCTCAAACATCAATGCGGCTGTGCTTTAGAGAAATTGTTAACCTCGTCAACATGGAAAAGAGGTTGTAATGTGCTTGATGACTAGGATGCAAGGTTAGGAAAGCGCGATCGCGCTTCCCTGTCATCGCAATTAATCTTAATTTTTTTCCACATTCCGTTTCAATTACCACCTAGTATTTCCATAGTAACTATAGGCTGATATCTATATAATCGGTAGTGGAAGCAACTTTAAAATCATAAATATATTAAAAAGTCAATAGCTAACCATTAATTTATAGATAGGAAGTGGCAATGTCAACGAAACATGAATGGGAATGGTTAACAGCTAGTTCTCACTATCAAACTGCGGTGGCTGTTCAGCAACTTTTGAATCAGGGAAAATTGATTGAATCAAGCGAGGGTTTGGATGAGTTAATAAAAGCTTTAGAAGGGGTCGAAAAACGGGTAATAAAAAACCAGCTAATCTTGCTGATGCGTCACATTCTTAAGTGGAAATGTCAACCTGAACGTCGAGTTTCAGAGTGGAGTCTTATTATTCGTTCAGCGCGTACAGAAATTGAAGACAGTCAAGAGGAAGTTCCTAGCTTAAATCAAGATTTTATTAAATCCATCTGGGATAAATGCTTTGATGCAGCTTTGAAAGAAGCTGAAATCGAAATGGGTAATAAATCTCAATTTACATCACTTTCTTGGAAAGAAGTGTTTGAGGATGAGTACACTTTATTACGATGAACATATTAGGAGCATCCCGTTGCGTGCAAATCTACCCTTATAAACTTTAGGCGTTATATCAAATCCGGTTGATTACCCACAAATCTCTAGAACCCGGAACCCCACAAGAACAGCCCTTAGAGAGCAAGCCAGCCCGTAAGCCACACATAGCCGTAGGCTATGGCGGGGTGCGGTTCCTCTCACTACAAAAACTCTTACAGGAGGAAAGTCCATATGGAAGTTACCGAGAGTTTATATAATCTAATCGAGGAAATGGGAAAAGTAGAAAAACGAGCTGTCAAAAGTCAATTAATTCGGTTAATAAGTCATACTATAAAATGGAAATGTCAACCAGAAGGTCGAAGTTCTAGCTGGGTTATCACTATTACTTCTGCTCGTAGAGAAATTAAAGATACTCAAGAGGCAAAACCTAGCTTAAATCGAGAATTTCTTGAATCTATCTGGGAAAAATGCTTTATTAAAGCGGTCAAAGATGCTAAGGATGAAATGAATATAAAGTGCGAAATTACTTCACTTTCTTGGGAAGAGGTATTTGAGGAAGAATACAGCTTGTTAGCAGAATATTAATTTAGCTAAACACAATTTTTAAAGCTTCGCGCTGTGCTATTAGCATTTCTTGAATACCCTTTTCTGCTAAGTCCAACATTTGATTCATCTGAGTGCGGTTAAAAGTTCCTTCCTCCGCAGTTCCTTGAACTTCAATTACGCCCAGATGTTCGTTCATCACCACGTTGAAATCTACCTCAGCGCCAACATCTTCAACGTAGTTCAAATCCAAAAATGGCTCACCTTCTAAAAGTCCGACAGACACGGCAGCTATTTGATGACGAATAGGCGATCGCTCCAACTCTCCTATCTGCACCAATTTATCCAAAGCATCTGCAAGCGCCACAAAACCGCCTGTAATCGACGTTGTACGGGTTCCCGCATCCGCCTGTAAAACATCCGCATCCACAGTCACCGTGCGTTCTCCCAGCGCCTGCAAATCCAGAGATGCCCGGAGACTGCGCCCAATCAATCGCTGAATCTCTTGAGTGCGTCCAGACAGCTTGAGAAATTCCCGTTCTTGGCGTTGGGGTGTGGCGCTGGGTAACATTCGGTACTCAGCAGTTAGCCAGCCTTTACCGCTACCTTCTAAAAACTTGGGAACACCCTTTTGAATGGTCACGCTACACAGAACATGGGTATCGCCGCAGCTAGTCAGAACCGAACCAGCGGCAAATCGGGTGAACATTCGCTCAAAACGAATCGGACGAAGTTGATCAGGTTGCCGACCATCAGGACGTTGCCAAGACATCGCACTTGCCTCAAAATCCTTGATTAGAATACAGCAGTTAGTGGTCAGTTTAGCGTAACTATATCCTTTGCAGGCTTAAATTACTTTTTAAGCGCAAAGATACGCAAAGGACTCTGCGAACCTTTGCGTTAGCAAAGCGACGCGACAGCGCTACCTCTGCGTTTAAAAATCTTCTCTGCTGAAAGCTAACTAAGATTAAGTTTTTGTAAAATCTCGTGCTGTACTTGCTCTGGAGTTTGGTCGCCGTTGACGGTTAACAGGCGCTGACGATGTTCGTAATATTCCAATATGGGGATAGTGCGCTCTTGGAATAAATCGATGCGGCGCTGTACGATTTCTGGTAAATCATCGGGACGCGATCGCTCTAAGGAACGGCTCATCAACACTGATTCTGGCACCTCTAACCAAATTGCCCAGTCTAGATGTTGCCCCAAATCGTCCAACAGAAAATCTAACTCTTCTGCTTGGAAAGCGGTACGCGGATATCCATCCAACAGCCAACCAGCCGTTACATCCGGTTGTAGGAGGCGCTGGCGCATGAATTCAATCATATTTGGGTCGGGTACTAGCTCACCCTTGTCCACATAAGGTTGGGCTTCTAGACCTAGTGGAGTAGCAGTAGCGATCGCTTGTCGCAATATGTCCCCAGTAGCAATGCCAGGGATATTCAGTTGGGTGCATAACCTTGCCGCCAGCGTTCCCTTACCTGCCCCTGGCCCTCCCAAAATTACCAGTCTCACTGCACCTTGCTCCTGCTGCGATGGAATCATGCTTAAGTATTGGCTATTTTGCCATCTATCGCGTACCGAGCGTGACTGCTTTGGCAAGCAGCAACATCACACCCACCTATTGACGGATAAATATATCTAGTGTTTGATTATGATGCAAAATATAAAAGCACACTACATATCGTTTGCCTTTGATAATTTTTCTTTGGCAAGCCATGTACCATTAAACATTGCCCTATGGTTGCTCAGTTAGAAAGCCCTACTCTCAATTCCACGCCACGCTTACCTTATACCGTTCAAGGGCTGGTACAAGTATTCACCAGTTCTCACCGCAATTTTTTTACAACCGTGATGGCGCAAGCCTTACGAATCGCGGGACAAGGAACCCCAGTTTTAGTGGTACAGTTCCTCAAAGGCGGAATTGGTCAGGGACACGAGCATCCGATGCAGCTAGGGCAAAATCTAGATTGGATTCGCTGCGATCTTCCCCGTTGTATTGACACGCCACACCTCGAAGAGGCAGAAACTCAATCGTTACTCCAGTTGTGGCAGCATACACAAAATGTAGTGTACGAGGGCAAATATTCTCTCGTGGTTCTGGATGAATTGAGTTTGGCGATTAACTTTGGCTTAATTCCCGAATCTGAGGTACTGGCTTTTTTAGAAAAACGCCCCGCCCATGTGGATATCATTTTGACAGGGCCAGAAATGCCCCACGTGCTTCTGGAGGTTGCCGATCAAATTACCGAGATACGCCGGAGTCACAGACCCTAAGATGAGGAAACTGATAATGGTTTCGTTAGGTTCTGTAGTTTCCACTGCTCTAGAACACTCTTGAGTTGAGTTAAGGCATCCTCATAATCTTTGAATTGAATCTCAACTATTACTGTGGGGATGCCGCGCGGGAATCTTGATATTTCCTTACCTTTTTCATATAGAAGAATAATGGGGATAGAGTTTGTCTCGGCGTAAGCTAACTCCATACCTACGCCAAAAGATGGGGAACCAAGGTAAGCAATAACCAAATCTGATGTGCTTGCTTGGTGTTTATCTGTCTCGAAAACCTGACGAGGGCTGATATCAGGATTATTGATAGGGTCAGTATTTATATGCGGGACATAAGCCTCAAACCCTATTTCCTCGCAAAGTGAGCCAATAGTCTCATAAAAAGCTTTGATTGCTGCTGAATTCTCAATCCCAGTCAAAGCGCCAGATATGTAAATTTTTTGTGTATGTATTATACTCATGACTTAGATATAGGTTTCAACCTATCATAAACAATAGGGGCTATCACAGCTAGGAATCCAGCTATAGAAGAACCGACAGCAGGATTAATTAAAGAGGCTGTAATCCCGCAAATTAAAGCCACAATAGCCAAGAAAATACTCAAACTAAGGCGATTTTTATTTTCGTTTTCTATTTTTTGTTGTCTGGTGTTTTTTTCTGTATTTATTCTTTCTTTTTCTAGTTCAGCTTTCTCTAAAAGTTGATCCCAAAGATCATCTCTGTCAATAGGTCTGCCGAGATTTGTTTTGGATGCAAGGTTAACTCCGTAGAAACAAACCGTACAGAAAGGCTCTTTAAATCTGAGTTCTGTAGGACTATCACGGTAATTACGAACTCAAATTAGTAATTTGCCTGACCATCCAGGATCTATCGTAGTAGAAATATTAGATAAGCCTTTAGGAATAATCTTTGAGACCATTGAATGTATAGTGGCTGAAACTTTTTTTGAAAGAATTAAAGACTCCAAAGTTCTTATCACTACCGTATCATTAGCATCTATATATATTTTTCCATCTTTTTCAATATCAATCACTGATTTCTTACTCCAAGAAAATCCTTGTTTTCCTACTCTTAGGTCATAACCAACAGGGGTTAAATACTTTTGCTCAAAATCTTCTATATCTAGCCCATCTTCACGAGTATTTTTGAAATCATTCATGGCTTTTTTGATGTCTTCATCGCTAAACATGATTAAGCTCCATAAATATTGCTCTCCAGGGGTTATCGGATTTATACCTTAGCTATTTTAGGCGAAAGTTCTGGCAACAGATGTAGGATTCAACAGAAACAAAGCTGCTCTTTTTGCTGTTTCTTCAGACAGCGGAATTTGTTTGAGGGTAACTAAACCATCTTGGATAAAGGAATCCCTCACCAGGATATTTTCTCCACTGTTGAAAGGAGTTTCATAAAAAACTTCATAAATCCCTGCTGAAATAATTAGCTTTAAGCAAGATAGACAAGGTTCAAGGGTGACGTAAATACTGGCACCATCAGTAGAAATTCCGTGCTTAGCAGCTTGGGCTATCGCATTCGCCTCAGCATGAACAGCACGGGATGGCATCGCTTTACTAGCATCGCAACTACTAAGACCAGGATAACAGTATCCCTGAGTTGTACAATGAGCAGAGCCTGACGGCGAGCCGTTGTAACCTGTAGCTACAACTTGCTTATTTTTAACGATTACCGCACCCACTGGAAATGCAAGGCAAGTTGAGCGAGTTGCTGCAAGTTTAGCCAACATGAGAAAGTATTCATCCCAGGTCGGTCGTTGAGAAGATTCGTACACTATTCTCTATCCTGAATGTATTGCTTACCTGTTTTGAGACATTCAGCGGCTTTCTGTAACTCCATTCCCAAATAAGCTGCATGGTCTGGACGTATTGCGGGAGAAGCCGCACAAATTTCTCTTACTAACTTCAATGGATTCTTCCCGAAGTAGCAAGCAACAGCTTCACCGCTACCTGGTGTTGTTTGCGTGACAGCTATCTGACTATCTGTAATCTCGATTAAAAAATTTCCAGACGGATCGTAGTAGTCCTGTTGTTTGCAAATTGACGCATACTGTTGCTGGATTAAATTATCAGCATTTTCCCAAGTATCATCATAAATATGAGCAGACTGACTTATTGTAATTAGCGGCCCCATCTTTAATTTATAATCGGAACGTCTCGTGATTTCATCTGTAATATGCTTTTGCAATGCCCTTAGACCCATAGCATTTGCCACCCATGCGCCAAACATATCGTTACTCCTGAGTGTAGCTGTCAGGCTAAGATTTCCATTGACAACTCTTACCCAAATATGATTTAGGCATGGTGAACCACTATGTTGATGATCTGATGTACCATCTTCTCTGCGGTTGATATTCCCCCCCGAATCCCAAAGATTCATAACAGCGCTAGCCGCGTCTATTTCTCCAATAAGTTTTTGAATTACATCTTCTATCTGATCGCGCCCAAACCAAGAGCGAAGCCGTTGTGAGTAAGTGTATTTAATACCTTCTACATAAGGAGCATCTTCTAAGATTTGAGGAATATAGTTTTTGATGGTTTCAGGATCAACAGGTAAATAATTCGGTTCAGGAAAGTAGAAATTATCCGGCTCGTCAGTAACAACAGCCATTAAGTTGATCAATTCCTGAATATATCCATCGTAGCCAGTGGGTCGGATTATTCCGGTTGTCTTAATTCGATGAATTATTTTTACCCAGGTTTGGGCAATGGTTTTTCCTTCAATGCGATGTCCATAAAGTTGCCCAGGTAGTACAGTTGGCACTACTTCGGTATTAGGAAATTCCAATTTGGAACCCCACGGAGCGCTCACGCCCTGTGTTGCGTGAGACTTTACTAAATCTACTGCAAGCTCTATTGATTCGGCTTCGTCGGCTCTTACATATTTCCGTAATTGTTTTAAAGCACTATCTGAAATCTCAATATCAATGTACCCAGGGATGCGAGAGTTAATCGTCCAACATCTGCGCCCAGTATCAGTTTTGCCTTCTGCAAATCCATGCCGAAAGAAGTCCAACAGACACGTCCCACCGCCAGCGTTACGATCTTCCTTTGTAGCGTTTAGAATAACCAAAAATCTCACATGGGGATTAGCTAGCAGGTTCCTAATCAGGAAACTAATGCCCCTAGTTGGAGAGTAAAGCTGCCCAATAACAGCATATTCGTGGGGTTGCAGATGTTTGGCGATCGCTTGCTTAACAGTCCACCCCGTGATGACTGCCGTCTGCCCTTTCCCGCAAATCAGCTGGTTTGGCTTGTGTAGTGGTTTGTATTGGAATTCGATTGCCCGACCCGTTGCTGTCATGTCTATTGAGTTACAAACTCTTTATCTTGCCATAACAGCACACCATTTGAGTAAGTTTTTAAAGATTTATGAAGACCGCGATCGCCTGAAATTGAAAAAGCCTTCGAGGAAATCTTGCAACCCAGTATTCTTGCTGAGTCGCTGTTGATGCCACTCTTGCGCGGTTTGGTAAATAATTTCTGACAGGGTGGAAGAAATGGGAGGCAACTGCAACAAAGCATTCACGTTGATTTTCTGCTGTATCGCCAAAGCAATGATGTAAATCAACTCATCAGCTTGAGTTCCAACGATGCAGCTGCCGAGAATTTGTCCATTGCGACGCAAAATAAGTTTACAAAACCCAGTTGTTTCCCCCAACATCTGGGCTTTACTTGCAGATTTGAAATATTGCCGCAACACTACGACATCCTTAACATAGATGCCTCTGGCTTGCTCCTCTGTTAAACCAACTCGTGCCAACATGGGGTCAGAAAAAACCGCTGTGGGGATGCCGCGATAGTTTGCTTTGAAGATGGGCAAAAATAAGGCATTTTTCAGGGCGATGCTGGCTTCGTACTGGGTGATGTGAGGAAGCTGATGACCACCAGCAACGTCTCCACAGGCGTAGATCCGGGGATTCCTGGTTTGTAGCTTCTCGTTCACCTGAATGCCATGCCGATTCATCTTCACCCCAACGCCTTCCAAATTTAAGGATTTGATCGGCTGCGATGATGGCGTACACAGCAAAATTTCATCAGTTTCGATAGCTTTGTTGCCAGCTAGAACCCACTTTTTGCCATCAATCTGTTTTACTTGTGTCACGTCTGTTTGCGTCAGGATGCGGACACCCTCGGCTTCCAGTTGCGCTTGAATTAGCCTAGCTGCCTCTGGGTCTTCTTTGGCTAAGATGTGGGAACTACGTGCCACCAAAGTAACATCTGCACCCAACCGCGCTAAAATCTGCGCCATTTCAGTGCCAGTTGCGCCGCCGCCAATCACTACCCACTCTTTGGGTAGTTTTTCAGGGAATTTCTGCTGCCAATCTGCTGGTGTCAGATAGCCAGTAGATTGTAGTCCGTCGATTTCGGTTGTTGCTTTATTTGAACCTGTCGCAATTAGGTAGGCACGCGATCGCAATTTCCGTCCGTTGACGACAAAGCCGAGGTAAGGTTTGCGGCAAAATTCCCCCTCACCAATAATTACATCAACGCCCAAAGAAGCCAAAACTGCTGGCGAATTCTGTTCTTCTAAGGTGGAGACAACGCCGGATGCCCACTGAATTGCCTCGCTAAATCGAATTTCAGGGATTTGCTGCGGGGAAGTTGCATCAGCCTTATCCCAATAAACACCAAATTGATCGGCGTTACTCGTCTGCTGAAGAACTCGCCCAACCTGAGTTAAAGATTGGTTATAGATACCAGAATGTAAGGACAACCCTGGCGGCGTATTTTCAATTAAGGCAACGCGGGCTTGCAGATGGGCAGCAGCAATTGCCGCATAGCGCCCTGCCTGTGTACCTCCTATTACAACTAAGTCGTACTCAACTGCCATAATTAGTCATTTGTCAGTAGCTAATTGATAATAGCTAATTGTCAATTGCCAATTGCCAGTCTGACCTTAGTTATTAGCGATCGCTAATGGTTATTTACTCCGATTGCTGCCAAACCTGCGATTAGGCGCTGATTTTCCGCCTCGGAACGCACCGCCACCCGAAAGTAGCGATCGCCCAATTCTGGAAAACTCACACAATCACGAATCAGAATCTTACTCTGCTGGAGAAGTTTGGACTGTACCTGTGGGCTGGGTTGTTCTGACTCAACGAGTAAAAAATTAGCTGCACCCATGTAAGGATGCAACCCCGGTATTTGCGCCAGCCCTTGAAACAGTTGTAACTTTGCGGGTTCCAACCAATTCCAAGTTTGCTGTTGAAATTCTGTATCCTGTACCGCAGCTATACCAGCAGCAGCAGCTAAAGTGTTGACAGGCCAAGGGTCGCGCCGAGTTTGCCAACGGCGGAGTCGGTCGGGGTGCGCGATCGCATAACCTAAGCGTAGCCCTGGCAGACTGTAGAACTTAGTTAGCGATCGCAATATCACCAAATTTGGGTAATCCTGTACCATTGAAATCAAACTTTGCTCTCGGTCTGGTGGCAGAAAATCCATAAAGGCTTCGTCCACCACCACCAAAGCAAATTGTTCCAAATATGGTATAATTTCATCCCTCGAAAACATCCGACCAGTGGGATTGTGCGGGTTATTAATTAATAAACCAGCCGAAGCTGGGTTGAAAGAGGCAAGACGCAAAAGCATCTCTTGCCCCAATTCCCAATTTCCAATTCCCAATTCCCAATTCAGCACTACCGCCTTAAACGCCAACAGCGATCGCCAGTAATCGCTAAAGGCAGGCGTTACCAGACAAGTTACTGCAAGGGATGACAAATCCCAGCCAGCCCAAGTTAGCAACTCTGCCGAGCCATTACCGGGCAGAATCCAATCAGGTGCAAGTTGATGTAGCTGACCCAGAGATAGCCGCAGATCGTGGTATTCCGGGTCAGGATAGGCTCCCAGGTACTGAATATGCGCCTCAATAGCCGCAAGTGCCGCTGGGGGAGGCCCCAACGGATTGATACTAGCCGAAAAATCAAGAATTAGGTGGGGGGAACAGCCTGCCAGTGAAGCTGCCCAGGCTAAGTTACCCCCGTGAACAGGTGGCCTCAAGGATTTTTGCCGCTTTAGATAAGCTGTTATTCTTCAGGCGCGACTTTTTCTTTAAACAATTTACCAGCAGAAAATGCTGGAACCTTAGTCGCGGGAATTTCCATCTTATCGCCAGTTTTAGGGTTACGTCCCTCACGAGCTTTGCGTTCCCGTGACTCAAAAGAGCCGAAGCCCACCAAAGTCACCTTATCGCCAGAAGAAACAGCTTCCATGATGGCTTCCAAAGCAGCACTCAAAACCGCGTCAGCTTGCTTCTTCGTGACATTAGCCTTATCTGCCACGGCATCAACCAATTCACCTTTATTCATGTTTCATCACTCCAAACGGTTTATACAAAACGTGCTTTTTGCACCTCTACAGTCTCAAAAAAGGGCTATAGGCACGGTTCTTCGAGAGGAATTTTAGCCTTGAAAAAGCTGAAACTCCCACGCCCTCGAAGTTTCACTGCATTATTCTAAAGTGTGGACGTTAGATATGGATCGTTGAAACCTTTAAGTTATGTAGACTTGGGGATTTTTTTTGATTAAGTCTATCTAATGGAGTATTTCTTAGAGTCGTAAACGCCAGTTTCGGGTTCAAAAACTCTCCCTATTCCACAAATAAGCCCCCTGTCTTCCGACAAGGGGCAGGGGGCGGCCTAACGAGTAAAGTCGCTGCTACTCAAACCAAGCCAACCTGCGCGGGCTTTCTCTAGTAACGAAATCTAGCCTCGGTGGGCAGGCTTTGTTTGCCTAGTGCCAGACCGTCAGTCTGGCACTACCTTTTACTGATTCGGAGCGGGGAAACCCCTGCGTTCCAATAGCTGACGCGCATTTTGTCCTGGGGTGTAGCTGTAGCCAAACGAGGAGCCAGCTGAGTCATCTAGAATCTGAGGTGTCAGCAACACAATCACCTCTTGTCGCTGATTCACGCGGTTAGTGCTTCTAAACAAAGCACCCAGAATCGGAATATCGCCCAAAATTGGCACCTTAGATACAGTAGTCCGGTCAGAGTCCTGAATAATACCTGAAAGAATCAAAGTCTGACCATCTCGCAGGCGAATCTGTCCAGAGTTAAGGTTGCGTACTGTCAGCAAAGCGATTTGGTTGGTGTCATTATCAACGACTATATTTTGCTGACCTCCAATCGCAGTTACTGTGGGATTTACAGCTAAAGTGATGAAACCATTATCGTCAATCCGCTCGACTCTGATATTAAGAACTAAACCTGCCTGCTTAATTTCTGCGGTTACTGTTGTAGTTCTAACACCTTCGCTTGTTTCCGATTCGCTCCTGACGTTGCCAACTACCTCTTGAGTGAGATTGACAGTAGCAGACTGTCCTTCCTGAACAACCAGCGTCGGGTCGGTCAAAATTTTAGCATTACCACTTTGAATTTGCGATCGCAACGCCGAGAGAAATCGACTGGGGAATTGGAAGAAGCTGGGAAGAGCAGAGGTAATTGTCCCTCTAGTTCCCGCTGTGGCAGTAGTAGTTGTTGTTGGAGGAGTCGCAGGAACAAAATTAGGCTGACCAGGAGTACCAACTTGAGGAGTCCCAGGAGTTACGGTGGTGGTAACTAAGTTGGGTGTTCCCGGTGTCACATCTGTGATACCTGTTTGGAATGGGCTTCCTGAAACCCCTGCTCTACCTTGAAGAAAGGTTAGATTCTGTCCAGGTATCGTCGTAGGGATGTTGTTATTAACAAAAGGAGAAATTATGGTGGTGTCTACTCCCGTATTGGGAATCGGACCTGTGCTCCTAGTGGGATCAAGGAAAATATTTCCACCTGCATAGGGGTTTGGGATAACAGTTGGAGTAACCTGACTCGCCTGCGTTTGGGATGCCGTAGGTGGAGTGACACCGCCATAATTGAATACTGCTGCGCCTCGGTCTACGTTAAAGAAAGCGTCTCCTATCCCGAAGGAGAAGCTGGTGCCAAAATCACTGGTATTTAATAAGTTGACATCAACCACCTTGACATTCACGGCAACTTGACGGCGGCGGGCATCCAACTGGGTCAGGAGACTGGTAGCGATTTCCACTTTGCGAGGCGGACCCACTAGGGTAATAGAATTCAGTCGCTCGTCGGCTGACACTGCTACTCCTCTGAGCAATAAGGGAGCATTTCCCTCTTGCGCTCTGAGCGCTAATATGCTCGGCGTTCTAATTTCAACGGTTCGAGCGGCAGCTCCCTCTCCAATCGTCTGAATTTGAATTTGCTCTGTAGGGATTTGGGTTTCTGCTCCTTGGGTCGTCAGGAAGTTTGCCGCAGCTGTGACGGGAACTTGATTGAGTCGCAGGCTGCGTGCGATGACGTTCCGAGCGTCGTCGGGCAGTCTAGCACCTACGAAAATTGTGTTTCCAACTCGGTTTGCTTCTAAGCCGCTCAACTGGAGGACGGTGTTGAAGACATCTTGAACTGGCTCGTTTTCAATATCCAGGGAAATTGTGGGTCCGCTTTCTGCGGTTGCACCACCGGGAGCTGGAGCTGGTGCGGGTTGTCCAGGTTGACCTTGTGCCGCAGCTCCTGTAAAGGCAAGGTTAAGACCCGCAGAACGGGCGAGTAATCCTAAAACTTCTCGGACGGGGGCATCGCGTAAGACTAAGCGGGGTACGCGCTCAGCTGTACCGAGATCGATGACAGTGGGGGCGGCATTGGTGTTGGAGATGGTAATATCGCCGACTGGGGGCGCGATCGCTCTCGGTAAGAAAGGCGGTGCCGCAGTAACTGGTTGCACAGCCCCCGCCGCTGGTGCTGGAACCCCATCAATTGTAATTTTCGGGTTTGGCACCAGAACGTCTGGGTTGGGGGTGGTTATTACTGGTTGAGCCGGAGGAACTACTGGTAGCGCTGGAGCCGCTTGCCCCGGTAGTGGCGCTGGAGCCAGTGGTGCTGCCGGGGCAAGCGGTGCTGGAGTCAGTGGTGCTGGAGTTAGTGGCGCTAGCGGCGGTGCAGCCTGAGCAATTGGCGCTGCTTTCTCTGGGAGAGGATCTTTGACTGGTGCCGAGTCTTTTGGAGTGGGAAGTGCGGCTTTTGTTGTACCTGCAACTGGGTTAACGCTTAAGGTAATACCTCGTTCTTTATTCGAGCTAATTTCTCCAGATGGTGCTTTGTCTTCCCCGCTCACTATCACCCGGATGCTGTTGGCATCCTGCTGATTCACCACTATCGATGCGATGCCTGGAGCCGGGTTTTCCTGACGAAAACTCTCACCTTGAGGTAAGCTCAACTGGGTATTTGGCAAATCTGCCGTCAATTCATTTCCACGACTAACTGTAAAAATCTGAGGGCTGATAACAGACTCCTTAGAGTCTTCGCCCTCAGATGTTTTTAGCACCACATCCACACCGTTAGCCGTGGGATTGAGCTGCACGTCTGTTACTTGCGTAACAGCTGCCATTACTCGTTGCGTTGCTGGCAAAACTAATGCCGAACCCAGCAAAATCCCACCCAATTTTGATAGCTGTTTCACTATTTTCTCCTCACACAAAAAACCAATTTCTGCATCTTAAATAACAGCTTTCATGCCGACTTTTCGGCACCATAAGCGCTGTTTACTGCGCCGGTGGTGGAGCCGCCGCTGCCGCTGCCTGTTTCGCTTCTTCCGGTGTCAATGGCAGCAGTACCTCTAGCTTAAAAGAGTTTTCAATCAAAGTTCTGTTGTTTGGTTTACCGCTTGGGATAATTTTTCCTTGGCGGTTTACCACAACTTTTTGTTGAGTCTCACTTTCAAGCATCCTTGCTTTATAGTCTTTTACTAACAGCAATTGCTGTAATCGTTCCAGACTTCTCATAACAGATTGGGTTTGCCCGTAGTCGCCTTCAAAAACTACGTTATACACCTTATGTTTTAGTTTTCCATTGACCTCTGCTCCCAACGAGCTATCAGTAATCACATTACTACTATTGGGAGTGCCGGCATCGTTTTGAGCAGGCTCAAATCTTGTCAACTTGGCACTTCTAGCTCTAACGAAGCGGTTGATATCCAGCATTATCGTATCCAAGTTTTTCTCATTTCCAAACATGGACATGACAGCGGTTTTTTGCTGTTTTGCCTGATTTAAGTTTACCTTTGCCTGTGCAAGCTGGTTCTGGAGCTGTTCTTGTTGTTTAATTTGTTCCTGCTTATTTTTCACATCGTTTTGCAGGGTTTGATACTGATCCCATGCAGGCAGCACCATATTAACACCCAGGTAGGCTGCTCCGAGTAACCCCAGTACACCCAGTAAAGCACCGCTTACTGTGGGTGTGAAGGTAATTCCAAAGGCAGTGGGATATTCAACTGCGTTATCCCCATCTTGAGATGGTAAAAAATCTGGATTAGCGGTCATTGTTGAAGCGCTCCTTTGTTCTGAAGGTTTCTAAGCCGAGTCACCAATCCTACTGCACCCTTGCGTTCCCACTCTCGGAGTAAGTCGGCAGCAGGGGCATTGCTGAGGCTGGTTTGAATTTTGTATTCCACCACTTTTGGCAATTTGATTTCTAATTTAGGGCCATTCCCCTCAGTCAGGTTTTTAGGAAATTCCACCTGGGTTGTGTTGTCTTTCAACTCAGCAATCACTATTTGGGTGTTGTCGCTGTTGAATAACTTAGACCTCTGCAAGGTCAGTAAAAAGTCGTTTACGTGGTCGAAGCTGGGAGCTTTTCCGGTAATTACAATGTTGGAGCTTGGTGGTTCAACTGTAGCACCGGGGCTGGGCGGGGTGGCGGCGGCAGCAGCTGCATCGGGGGCAATTTGTTCAATGGTGGTGATTTGCAATCCCAGGGGGACGCGATCGCGTATATCCTGTAAAATTGCTGACCAAGGATAAATTTCGTTGAAAATACTGGCGAGTGCCTTTGTCTCTCCTTGAACCGCCTGGGTTTCTTGATTTACTTGTTGAATCTGCTGCTCTAAGGCTTTGCCTTTATTGAGCTGCTCGTCCAATGTACCGCTGACCGCAGTCAACCGTTCTGTTTGGTTTTGCAGCAACAACCACAGTCCTCCCACCGCGGCTGGTAGCAGCAGACCAACTGCCAATCCCGCATACAGGGGCAGCATCTTCTTACTATCAGGGGCTGATTTAGCACCGCCACGAGCGGGGCCTGGTCCTATGCCACGATCCTTAAGAAAATTGATATCTAAGCTATACATCCCTTTAAACCTCTCTTAGTCCTAATCCCAAGACAACTCCTAATCCCGGTCTTTGCACTGGCGAAATTTCTTCTGTCACCTCCAAAGAGAGAGCAGCAACTGGGTCTACTTGCGTAGTTGGCAAGCTTAACCGTTGCGTGAAAAATTCATCCAGTTGTCCAATTCCTCCTCCAGGCCCTGCTAGTAGCAGCTGCGCCACTTCCAAATTTTCGCTCTGATTTAGATAAAAATCGATAGAGCGACGTAGTTCGTCGGCTAGCTCTCCTAAAACTCTCACCAAAGCAGCCATACCGGGATTGATGCCTGTTGCACCCGATCTGACGTTATCGACTGGTGTGTTGGGAATTGTCATCGCTTGCAGCGTTTCGGTGCTTCTCGATGTCGGTAAATTCATCGCCCGGTTAAGAGCACTCTGAAGTTGGAACGTTCCAATAGGAACTGTGCGCGAGAATTGCGGCACTCCATCCACGATAATCGCAATTTCGGTGCTATCGAACTCTATATCCACCAATACAGCTGCTTCTTGAGGCCCAAATTGTCGCAATTGCTCTCGAATCGTCCGAATTAAGGCAAAGCTACTAATCTCCAACACATCGATTGTTAACCCAGCTTCCTGGAAAGTCTCAATATAGCTGTTTGTAATTTCCTTGGGAGTGGCAACTAGCAGAACCTGTACCTTTTCAATTCCATCTTCATCGGTGAAAAAGCCCAGCTTCTGATAGTCCACATCGGCTTCTTCCCGTGGGAATGGCAGATATAGACCTGCTTCGTGATCCAGCACCATTTCCCGCAACTCTCTATCATCGAGTTCGGCTGGTACTGGGATAACGCGCACTACTGCTTCTCGCCCAGAAACGGCTGTGGCAACGTTCTGGACTTTTATTTTACTTTCTGCCAGTGCCATCTTAATTAGTTCAGCTAGAGCCGGGGCATCTGCAATCTTGCCTTCTTGGAAGATTCCTTCGGGAACCTCTGTAGAGGAGAGCGCTGCCAATTTGAATCCTTGACCCTGCTTGCGTAGCTGAGCAATATTAATCCGTTCCGGGGCGATTTCTATACCAATTCCTTTGGTACGTTTGGCTATTAATCCTTTAAAGCGGGTAAACATATTTTTTTGTTGGCTTTTCTTCGCAGCCCTGCGATCGCGTAGTAGGTGAGGGGATTGGGTTTAGGGAAATACAGACAGATTTATGGTACCCAATCTAGCTCATAAACACATCGGTAGAGACAAAACTACACCCCGAAAGATTCCATACATTAGATATACCTCATCGGGTAGTATAGATTACTTCTATTGCCAAAATGGGATTGCGATTTACATGAGCCGGATAAATACCTGGAGACGTTTGAGCATATGCGCCCTGTTGGGATTGATGCTCAGCTGGGTGATTAGTTGTAGCCCTAGTCCATCCTCCTCAGGAAACCCAGAAATTGAATTTTGGACGATGCAGCTACAACCACAGTTTACTGAGTATTTTCAAAAGCTGATTGCTAGCTTTGAAACTGAAAATAAAAATGTCAAGGTGCTATGGGTAGATGTTCCCTGGAGTGCGATGGAGAGCAAAATCTTGACAGCGGTTTCGGCAAAAACGGCACCGGATGTGGTGAATCTGAATCCTGACTTCGCCTCCCAGCTGGCATCGCGCAATGCTTGGTTAGATTTGGATGCTAAAGTTTCTCAACAGGTACGCTCGGCATACTTACCTAATATATGGAAGGCAAGCACTCTCAATGACAAAAGTTTTGGCATTCCTTGGTATCTGACGACGCGGGTAACAATTTACAATACCGATTTGTTTAAAAAAGCTGGTATCAGTAAGCCACCAGTAACTTATACCGAATTGGCACAGGTTGCTGAAGCAATTAAGGAAAAAACTGGTAAGTATGCGTTTTTTGTGACGCTGGTTCCGGAAGATTCGGGGGAGGTGCTGGAGTCGTTGGTGCAGATGGGCGTTCAACTGGTGGATGCTGAAGGTAAGGCGGCTTTTAACACGCCCGCAGGTAAGGCGGCGTTTCAGTATTGGGTAGACCTTTATAAGAAGGGATACTTGCCGCAAGAGGTATTGACACAAGGTCATAGACGTGCGGTAGAACTATACCAGGCTGGGGAGACGGCGCTGCTGGGGACGGGGGCGGAGTTTATGAATACGATTGAGAAGAATGCACCCGTAGTCGCGCAAGTGTCGGCTGCTGCACCGCAGATTACTGGCGAGACGGGTAAGAAAAATGTGGCGGTGATGAATTTGGTAGTTCCCCGCGATACTAATCAGCCGGATGATGCTTTGAAGTTTGCTTTGTTTGTGACAAATACAGAAAATCAGCTGGCTTTTGCCAAAGCTGCGAATGTGCTACCTTCTACAGTTGAAGCACTAAAAGAGTATGAACGCCAATTAGCGGGTGATGCCAAAACATCGCCATTGGCACAAGCTCGCGCTATCAGTGCTAAAGATTTGCAAGACGCAGAGGTGCTGGTTCCGGCGATGAAGGATCTTAACAAGTTGCAGAAGGCAATTTATGAAAATTTGCAGGCGGCGATGTTGGGGCAAAAGACGGTAGATCAAGCCGTGAGTGATGCGGCTTTAGCGTGGAATCAGAGGTAGTTTTTTAATGCAAAGTAACGCAGAGAACCTTTACGTTACTTTGCATGTTTCAAGAAATGACCTATTAGATATAAAGAACCGCACAAGACTATTAAATCATCTGGGGTGGCGATCGCTATGGCTGCTTCCAAGCCAGCGGTGAGTTCGGGATAGATGCGACAATGGGCTAATTGCGGGCAGATGTTTTGTCCAAGGGTGGCTAAAGATTCAGTTTCGGCTGAACTATGATCTGGTACGGGGACTAAGTAAAGCTTTTCGCCTTCTCTAAGTAAAGCTTTAAAAATATCTGCATGGTCTTTAGTTGAAAGCATCCCCATCACCCAATGTATGTGGGACTTTTCCAGTGTATCGACATACTGACGCAGAGCGATCGCAGCTGCTGGATTATGTGCGCCATCTATTAGTAATTGACGATTTTTCCAAGTTGTCCACTGGAGTCTTCCCAACCATTTAGTTTTTCCCATCCCCGTTGCGATCGCTTGTTCGGTAATTTTCCAACCTTGTGAAGAGAGAATTTGAAAAGATGCGATCGCTAACGCGGAATTCAACAGTTGAAAATCTCCCAACAACGGCAAAGGATACTCGATAGATTTTGGATTTTCGACACCTTCCTTATCAAGGTGGGGATCGGATTTTGGCTTGAATTCCAAATTTTCAATACCCCTATATTCCACCCATCTTTCTTTACTCTGCGTTCTCTGCGCCTCAGCGGTTCCTAACTCCACCGCCGCTTGGGGGAAAACAGCAGGACAACCTAATTCCACAATCCGCTGTTTTACGACTGCGATCGCTTCCTCTGGCAATTGCCCAATTACCGCCGGACATCCTGGTTTGAGGATACCAGCTTTTTCTCTAGCGATGTCGGCTAGGGTAGGGCCTAGTACCTGCCAGTGTTCCCGACTGATGGAAGTTATGATGGTAACGAGAGGATTGGAGCATACATTCGTTGCATCCAAACGTCCTCCCAATCCGACTTCCACCACCGCGACATCTACTTCCTGCTGGTAAAAATACAACCACGCAGCAGCGGTGATGACTTCAAACTGAGTTGGTGACTCTTCACCTGGTTGGATAGCTGCTTGGACTTGTAGCAGCAATTCTCGCAGCGTTTCTAGGGAAATTGGCTGTTCGTTGAGACAAATACGCTCATTCCAATCAATTAAATGCGGGGAAGTGTAGCGTCCGACACGATAACCCGCCTCTGTTATAACTGCGGAGAGATAGGCACAAACTGAGCCTTTACCATTTGTTCCAGCCACATGAATAACTGGGACAGAGTGGTGCGGGTTGCCCAAATCGGTTAATAGTTTTTCAATGCGTTCTAGTCCGAGATGAACACCAAAACGTTGAAACGGTTGAAGAATTGAGTCGATATCCATGAGCAATTAATACTAATTTTTTTTTTAATTTTATTTCTTGTGTAATTTCTTGTGTAAATCAGCACAAGCATTCTCTAGCGCATTTACAGGCGATTTGCTAGATATGTGCGGTTATTATACGTTAGGTGGTTTGACCTGAGACGGTATTTTTTTCAGCAACTAAGAATTATTAAGATGGCAGAAACTAAAGGCTTACGGGGTACGGAAGACCAAGGAAAAACTCGCCTGCTTTTGGCGCTGTGGGATATGGGCGGAGCGAAGGCGGAAGTTAAGAAAGGTGAATTAACCCAACGAATTCAAAGAACAAATGAGAAAGCTGCGGACTATCAGGGCATTTTTCAAGAATTAGAAAAAGCCGGAGCGATCGCTATCTCCAAGAATAAGATATCCCTGTCTTCTGAAGGTGTCCAGTTGCTAGGCGAGAAACTCAACAGTGTTAATTTCGAGTTTGACTCTCAAATAGGGGCAAAAACTGCCAATGCTTTGTTGAAGTGGCTCCGAGAGATGGGAACACGATCAAATGGTGCGACTGCTCCTGGTGTGCAAAGTAAGGCACAAGGGAAAGCGATCGCATCTTACGACGAGTTTAAGCCGGTAGCGTTGGATGTTTACGACCAGCTTAACCGGGATTATAACCTGGACAATTTGGTGCCGATTTACCGGATTCGCCGTCAGATTGGGGAACGGGTAACGCGATCTCATTTCAATGAGTGGTTGCTGGAAATGCAGGCTAACGACATTTTTCAATTGATGGGCGGAGAGATGCCAGACATTACCCCTGACAAAGCCGAGGACTCAATCACTACTGAACTAAGCGGATTGCGCTACTATGCCAAGCGCTTGAATTCCTAAATTTGAAATCCACCATTTTTTAGTTTTCTACCTCACACAAATCGCCATGACTTCCTCTTCTGTTTCTCCAATTGAATACCTCAACGCTGCTATCGAAAGTTACAATCCGTTTAATAGACCTGCTGCTGTCAAACAACAAGATGTTTGGGGTAAAGGATTCCCTGATATTGAAACTCTGAATGCCCACGCTTCTGACGCTGTTTTTCAGGCGATAAAGCAGGTTAGTTCTAGTCCATCTAAAGTGACCTCTATTGCCATAACAGCTGATCTGGGAGTTGGCAAAACTCACCTCATTAGTCGCATCCGCCACCGTTTGAAAGATAAGGGGGGTGCTTTCTTTGTTTATGCCAGCGCCAGCAAGTTTGGGGAGTTAAACCGGATTCAATACCAATTCCTACAGACTTTGGGAGCTAGTCTCAGCGAGGTGGGTAGCGAAGGGGTAAAGCAGTGGCAAGAACTAGCTGCTGCTATGTTAAACCAAATTGCGGAACAGCCTCTGCCACTCAAAGAAGTTATTGAAAACTTTCCCTCCGTATTAGAAGAGTATGGCATGGATCATCTGACCCAAGAGGTTTGCCAAAATAAACCTCATATTAGCGATCCTGATGTTGTCCGAGCTATCCTATGGACACTATCAAAAGTTTATGCTCCTTACGCAATTAAATGGTTGTCTGGCAATGATATATCTGAAGCCAAAGCTGCTGAACTGGAGTTGCCAAATGTTGATAAAGAAGATCGAGAAGCCAATGCTTTTGATACCGTCCTGCAAATCTTAAGCTTGATCAGCGATTATAAGGCGCTGATCGTTTGTTTTGACGAACTAGAGGGAGTTAACTTCAACGAGGGTGGTTATACAAAAGCACAGGTTGTTGCTGAATTAGTTAAAAATCTATTTGACAGCCTAAATCTAGACAGTGACAGCCGAGGGGTTGTGCTTTTAACAGTTATGATCCCTGACACATGGCAACTTAAAATTAAAATACTTCCTGGTGGTATGCCTTATCGGGTTTCAGCAGCAACAAGAGAGCCGATTGAGTTGAAACACATGGATGGTGACTCTATTGTTGAGCTAGTCACCCTATGGCTGAGAGAGTTTTACGAATCAAGAAATTTAGTTCCACATAACCCTGTTTATCCGTTTAAGGAAAACAAACTAAGAGAACTGGCTAGAGAAAAGCCGACTGTGCGGAAAGTTTTGCAATGGTGTGCTGGGCATTTTGAGGTTACTGGCACATCTACAATTATAAATAGTGATGACTCGAAAAACCAGCAACCTCATCCTGTTGAAGCTGCTTTTAATAAGGAGCTTGCATATATTGAAGGCTCTATACAAACCTTGCTAGAGAATAAGGCGAAACTTGCTAACGCCCTTCGCCTGGGCTTTTCTACTTTGGTTGGACAAACCATAGAGAAAGTTAAAATCGCTGCCATCGAAGAAGTTAAAGCCAAGGCTTCAGACAAGGGTTACATTGACTTCAAAATCATAGGGAAGGAAAACAATAAAACTGTCAAAATTGGGGTGGCGGTTCTTCAGCAATCTAACGCTAGGAGCGTGCTAGCTGGATTAAATCGGCTAATTGAATATAACAAGTTTGACCTGACTCGTGGTTGCTTAGTTCGTTCTAAAGAAATTAGCGACAAAACTCAAGCTCAACAGTGTTTAAGTAAACTACTGTCTCCCAATCTAGGTGGAGAATGGGTGCTATTGAAAGTAGAAGCAATCAAGCCTCTTCTAGCTATTTTGTTTGTATACGAGGCTCGTGAAGATTACGAAGTGAGTGAGGAGCAAATATTTGATTTTATTGCTCAGAATAACTTAGCAGGTGAAAATTATCTCATACAGGAGATTATGAGCGATCCTTCTGGTCAGATTCCTGTAGGTTTAGTTGATGAAGATAGTGCTGCATAAACCCACACAATATCGCTGCGGAGAAATCTATGAGTACCATGCGGACAAAACTACCGACTGATACTTGGGTTGTAGCTACATGGGATGAATTTATCCAAACCGTTGAAGACCCAGCTTATCAAAAAGCTAAAGGCTACTACTACAATGGACGAATGAGGATTGAAACTATGTCAGTAGGCCCTGATCATGCAAAAGATAATGGGATTATTGCTATTGCTGTCACCTTATTCGCCGCTCTCAAAAACATCCCACTCAATTGCTTGGATAACTGTAGCTACCGGAAAACAGGTGTTCGAGAGTGCCAACCTGATGTATCTTATTACATCGGAGAAAAAGCGCCAATGGTACCAATAGGAACAGCGATCGCTAATCTTGACATTACTCCACCGCCAGATATAGCTATTGAAATTTCTGACAGTACCCTAGCTGATGACAAAGGCGAAAAACGCTTACTTTATGAAGATATAAAAGTATCTGAATATTGGATAGTGGATGTGCAGCAAGCCGAAATAATTGCCTTTGAAATAATTTCTAGTGGTGGTAGTAGAAGAATTACTCAATCTCAAATATTACCAGGTTTAGAGATGGCAGTATTAGAAGAGACTTTGCGGCGCAGTCGTCAAATGGCGCACTCTCAAGTTGTGGCTTGGTTATTAACTCAATTTCAACCATAAGATGAAGTATGTCGCCAGTAAGTTCTGTCAACCTTGATACTGCCTTAAGACTACCAGCGCCAGACATTGAAGCGTTAATTCAAGGGCGAATGATTGCTTTCATGCCGCGAACATTTCTCTCTCCTGGGTTTGTAGTTGCCCTTTATCCTGCTGATATTTCCACTGACCCTCTGCCTATTGAACAACACTACCGCTCAGGCTTTTTGCCCATTGCCAAAAGTGCGATTGCTCAATTGCATCATGAAACGGTCACTATTAAAGCTTGGGCTAGGTGCGAACTGTGTCTACCTCTGAAAAAGCCTGAGTCCTTAGAAGCTTTGTCACGATTAACCATCTGGACAACCGAAGCGTTACAGCAAATTCTCTCGCAACGACATTGTAATTTTCTGGCACATTTGCGCGTTTATTTGCTACCTCAGCCATTTGAAATGCCTCACAATACTCAGGATCAATTTGTGGGTTTACCTCATTCCTTAAGCGTTACAGATGCAACACCTGTATTGAGCGATCACATTTTCGCCCAACGTAGCAATCAGTTAGAAAATCGGCTACCGCCACTGCATCCAGAATTGGAAGAATTACAGAGTGCGATCGCCTCTTTAACTATCACTAACCAAGCAGCAGAAGAACTAGAGCAACATATCAAAGTTTTTCTGGGTTGGAGTAGTGATAATCTCATAAAGCAACTTAATAAAAAATTAGATTGGATAACGTCAATTGCAGCTTTGGGTAATCGTAGTAAAGAACTAGACGAAGGAAAAAGTAACTATCAAGCTGGAACAGACTTTGAAAACATTGTGCGTCGTAGTCTTGAGTTTCTTGGTTTTACAGTTGATGAAGCTTACAAAGGAGGTGCGGGTGGCTTAGATTTATTCTGCTCAAAGCCTTATCCTTTAGTTGGTGAATGCAAAGCAGGTAGGAGCATTGGAAATATTGCTGTTAAAGAATTAGTTCAGCTAGGGGGGACACATTTAGGAACAGATGAGTTTATAGGAACTGCAAAATTAATCATTGGTCCCGGAGAGCCTACAGTTCCCTTATTAAAAGCAGCCGATGAATGGAAAGTAAGCATTATCAATCCTATGACTTTACAAAAGTTGGTTGAAATTCAAGCGAAATATCCAGGTTCAGTTAATTTGCTCGAGTTGAAGCCATATCTTGAAGCAGGTCAGATTGACTACAAGATTGATGAATACATTCAGAAAGTTCTAAAAGATATTAATCTGCGATCGCAGATTGTTAAAACTGTTAAAGAGCTTTCTGAGCCAGGTAGCGATTATCCGACAGCTATAGAAATTCGCACTCACTACAACGCAAGGTTTGCCGAGAATCAAAGCTCTAAACTGAGCGATGACTCAGTTCATGATTTGCTGATTGAGCTTTCCTCGCCTTTAACGGGATACTTGGGGCGAAAAAAGGGAACTGATTGGAGAAGCGATCGCTTCTACTTTCTGCGCGACTTGTCAATGGATACCTGAGATATAGAAAGCGATCGCTTGTATTTCCGGCGCGACTTGTTAGCTTAGGAATACTTCGGCTTTGGAGAACGCGATCGCATTCTTTTAAATATAATCATCAACTAGCGATATCTTTCTTGCATTGCCAATCAGATGCAAGTTGTAACGGTAAAAATTTTTGTGCTGCTTGTGGTGTGAAAAACCAAATTTAGTGCATCAAAATAATTAGCCTTTCTTAGAAAGTTAGCCGCTTCTCTTGACATCTGAAACGCCACAAATCACCAGATGAATCTCACCAAGTTTATCCTCCCCCTGTCATAGTGGGCTTCAGTGTGCTATCTGCCAAAAGATATAAATGTTGCTTAAAGTATCTTAATCGTTGACGATTTGCTGGCGAACTGTAAAAATAGATACAGAAATAAAAATATTTAGTTCTTCCCAGATGGGGATTCGCAGCCATCAACAGTGCTGGAGAATAGAAGTAGAGAGCGATGTCGTACTCGCAACCACCTCATTTAGTAAGAAATACTTAGGAAACTTCATTGGAGGCAAATTTTATGAAATTTTCTTATCGCGGTAGCAGTTATGAAAACACCTCACCCACGCTGGAAGTGACTGAAGGCGAAATTTTGGCTAAGTATCGGGGTCAAAATTATAAAGTTCAATATCCCAGACACGTTCAGGTTCCTGATGTGATGGTTAATTTAAAGTATCGTGGCGTTCCCTACATTGTCGGCAAAACCGGAACAACCGATACTCTACAGCGGCAACATCTTGAACAATTGGTAAATTTACCGGAGTGCAAATTGTCAGTGGATAAAAACCGTCAAAAAATGATGGATGAAGCCGCTAGAATGCACTTGGAGAGTATCCGGCGCAGTCTGGAACACCGCATCCAGGTAGCCAAAGCTAACGGGGATGAAAACCTGATCCGCCTTCTGGAGGCAGAGTCGAAGCAATTGAGCGCGTGCTAATTAGGTGAAACTGATTAAAATATCTCTGACAGGCAAGATGCCTGTCAGAGATATTTTATTTAGTAGTCTGCAATTAAAGTGCGATCGCGTTCTGACATAAAAATATCGCACTCATCCCCCTAAAGGTGTAGAATTTAATCTAAGCACGAAATCTTCAAATCTGAAGACGACGGATTCCTGGTTTATAGAAGTAAGCGGGCGATAGAGAGCGATCGCCTTTTTTTTTGTGCAATGTTGCCGCCGAACAACCAAGTTGCAGCAATCCGTACAAATTCTATTTCAATTTTTCACAATAATTAATAATGTTGATCTGCGTCTCAAGCAGTAGCAGCGACACTTTCTGTTCACTGGTGGCTGTGAAGCGCAGGTATCGAAATTGTATTCTCCAGGCGGAGAACCCAAAAGCGATTCGCCCCTAAATTTTGCTCTTAATTGTTTGTGGAGACTAGAAAATGCTTGAATTTTATCGTCAACACGTTGCTGAACGTGCGGCTTTGGGAATTCCCCCTTTACCCCTGGATGCCGAACAAACATCGCAACTGTGCGAAATGTTGAAAAATCCGCCAGCTGGTGAAGAAGAGACGTTGTTGGAATTGTTGCGCGATCGCGTTCCCCCTGGAGTCGATCCCGCAGCTTACGTAAAAGCAGGATTTCTCACCGCCGTTGCCAAAGGCGAAACTAAAAGCCCCCTAATTTCCCCCATCTACGCCATCGAGTTGCTGGGGACAATGGTAGGCGGCTACAACGTGCAATCGTTAATAGATTTACTAAAATCAGACGATGAATTGGCATCAGCAGCCGCAACTGCTTTAAGCAAAATTATGCTGGTGTATGATGCCTTCCACGACGTAGAGGAATTATCCGAAACTAATGCCTACGCCAAACAAGTAATCGAGTCTTGGGCGGCGGCTGAGTGGTTCACCTCTCGCCCCCCTTTGCCGGAAGCCATTACCGTCACCGTCTTTAAAGTGCCGGGAGAAACGAATACCGACGATTTATCCCCCGCAACCCACGCCACAACTCGCCCGGATATTCCCTTACACGCCTTGGCAATGCTTGAATCCAAGCAACCGGGAAGTTTGGAAACCATTGTCGAGTTAAAGAAAAAAGGCCATCCCGTCGCTTATGTGGGGGATGTAGTGGGGACTGGTTCTTCCCGGAAATCTGCGATCAACTCAGTGCTGTGGCACATTGGCAATGATATACCTTTCGTGCCGAACAAACGGGCAGGGGGATATATATTAGGGAGTGCGATCGCGCCGATTTTCTTCAACACCGCTGAAGATGCAGGTGCATTACCCATCCAGTGCGATGTCAGCAAGATGGAAACCGGGATGGTAATTACCATTCATCCCTACAAAGGTGAAATTACCAACGAAGCTGGCGAAGTAATATCCACCTTCAGCCTCAAACCCGACACCATCACCGACGAAGTACGCGCCGGAGGACGCATTCCCCTACTTATCGGACGCACCCTCACCGATAAAATCCGAGTTGCTCTGGATTTAGAACCAAGCCCCATCTTCATCCGTCCTCGCCCACCCATCGACACGGGCAAAGGATACACCTTGGCACAAAAAATGGTCGGCAAAGCCTGCGGACTCGCTGGGGTGCGCCCTGGAACTTCCTGCGAACCAATCATGACCACTGTTGGTTCTCAAGATACCACAGGCCCCATGACCCGCGACGAACTCAAAGAACTCGCCTGTCTGGGTTTCAGCGCAGACTTGGTAATGCAGAGTTTCTGCCACACCGCTGCCTATCCAAAGCCAGTGGATGTGAAAACCCACAAGGAACTGCCTGACTTCATCGCCCAGCGTGGCGGTGTCGCCTTGCGTCCCGGCGATGGTATCATCCATTCTTGGCTAAACCGGATGCTGCTACCAGACACAGTGGGAACTGGCGGCGACTCCCACACCCGCTTTCCCTTGGGTATTTCCTTCCCAGCCGGTTCCGGGTTAGTTGCGTTTGCCGCAGCTTTGGGCGTAATGCCGTTGGATATGCCGGAATCTGTTTTAGTCCGCTTCAAAGGCGAATTGCAACCAGGTATCACGCTGCGGGATATCGTCAATGCCATCCCATATATTGCCATCCAAAAAGGTCTTTTGACTGTCGAGAAACAGAATAAGAAAAACATCTTTTCTGGGCGAATTATGGAAATTGAAGGTTTGCCAGACTTGAAAGTTGAGCAAGCTTTTGAATTTACCGATGCCAGCGCTGAACGTTCTTGTGCAGGTAGCACAATTAAACTCAGTATCGAGACAATTTCCGAATATCTGCGTTCCAACGTAGCGTTGTTGAAAAACATGGTAGCGCGAGGCTACGCCGATGCGCGTACCATCATGCGCCGCGTCGCCAAGATGGAAGAATGGCTAGCAAATCCCGTGTTAATGGAAGCAGATCCGGATGCGGAGTATGCAGAAATTATCGAGATTGACTTGAACGAAATCAAGGAACCAATCGTCGCCGCGCCGAACGATCCTGATAACGTCAAGTTACTTTCTGAAGTTGCTAACGATCCAGTGCAAGAAGTATTCGTCGGTTCTTGTATGACGAATATCGGACACTATCGCGCTACCGCGAAAGTATTGGAAGGCGAAACAGCAGTCAAAACCCGCTTGTGGATTTGTCCTCCAACTCGAATGGATGAACACCAACTAAAAGAAGAAGGTGTTTATGGCGTATTTGATGCCGCAGGGGCGCGTACAGAAATGCCGGGATGTAGTCTCTGCATGGGAAATCAAGCCCGTGTGGATGACGGTACAACGGTGTTTTCAACTTCCACTCGCAACTTCAATAATCGCATGGGCAAAGATGCGCGAGTTTATCTCGGTTCCGCTGAATTAGCAGCTGTTTGTGCAATGCTTGGTCGCATCCCCACGGTGCAGGAATATCTGGACATTGTGGCGAAGAAAATTCATCCTTTTGCGGGTGATTTGTATCGCTATCTCAACTTCGATCAAATCGCTAATTTTGAGGATGAAGGTCGCGTGATTTCCTTAGAAGATATGCCCAAGATTGAAGATATTTTGGGTATTCCATCTGGTGCGTTGCGCTAGTCGATAATTAAAGTAGGGTGGGTAATGCCCACCTTACTTTCCCAATGTTGAAGATGAGGCTTAAAGATGTTGTTGGAATTAAAGCGATTTAATATACCGCCTGGTCATAAAGTTTTTCTAGAAGATATAACCTGGCAAGAATTTGAAACCATCTTAGAAGAGTTAGGAGAACATCGTGCGTCAAGAGTAGCCTATGACAATGGAATATTAGAAATCATGACACCCTTGCCAGAGCATGAAACCAGTAAACTGTTTATCAGCAATTTTATTGAAATTCTTCTAGAAGAACTAGATATCGATTTTTATCCTCTTGGTTCTACTACTTTTAAAAACCAGGATATGCTGAAAGGGATAGAACCAGATAATTGTTTTTATATTCAAAATGAAGCAGCAGTAAGAGGAAAAGAAAAATTAGACTTATCCATCGCTCCACCTCCAGATTTAGCCTTAGAGATAGATATAACTTCTCGCACTCATCCAAGTATTTATGAAGCTTTAGGAGTGCCTGAGCTTTGGCGATTTGAAAAAGGGAAGTTACAAATTAATATATTACAAGATAGAAAGTATATTGAGTCAGCTTTTAGCCTGATTTTTCCTAATTTACCGCTTATTAAGGTGATTCCTCAGTATTTGAGTCAGGTAAAGACTGCTGGTAGGAATAAGACAATGAAAGCTTTTAGAACTTGGGTACAAGAACAAATTACAATATCGTAAAATTTCGGGTTTAACTTCTATCAAATCGCTAATTTTGAGGATGAAGGTGGCGTGATTCCGCTGCAAGGAATGCCTCGGATTGAAGATGTTTCGGGTATTCCATCTAGTGCTTTGCGCTAGCCGATAATAGTAGCAAGGCGGGGAATGCCCACCTTGCTTAATATATCTGAATACGATGCAGAACGTGACAAAGTTTTGTCAGCACGAGGATTGCGTTTGTTGCGAATTAAAAATGCAGAAGTAAGGAAAAATATCGATGATGTTTTGCTGGATATTTACACCGCTTGTTGCGATTGTGAAGAAGCCTAACTGCCAACCCCCAACTATACGAGGGAAGGGGGCTTCCGGCTCCCCTCTCCGAAGCGGAGAGGGATTGGGGGAGAGGTCAAACCGCGCGATCGCATCCTCATCTCAAACAGCGTGATCGCTTATTCTTCAGTCAGTATCGGAGCAGGATTACTATCACCCGCTTATATGTTGCGGATTTTTAGACAATTTGGCTTTATTAATCAAGAAATTGATAGGCTTTTAGGAAGTGAGAGGAATTTAGCGATCGCATCCTCATCTCAAACCGCGCGATCGCATTATCACTTCAAACAGCGCGATCGTATCCTTTCCCTAAACAGGACCATCGCATACCAAAACTTTAGATCGCAGCTTTGTCTGGTTGACAGTCAAAAACCACCATAAAGGAAGCGTTGGGTGTCAGCTGACGCATACGCTGCATATTACAGTCTGCATCACACCGACTGCGGAATCGAGCCACGGTCGCCTTCTGTCTATTGGGAAGGAGACGAACAATCGCCCAAGGATTGAGACGCTTTGTGTAGGCGATCGCACGAGTTTCTGATGTGGAATCGATTGAATCAGTATTTTGTGACACGAGCAATTTGTATCCGTAAGGAGTTTAGTCAAGGGCATTAGCAAATCTCTTGGCGGGGATCTACTAATGCCCTACATTTATCATTAAACTCCATTATCATAGCGTTTGTCAATTGTCAATAATTAATATTAAGTTTTAGCTCCAAATTAATTGGAACGTTCAGCCAAGTATGAACTGGAGAGACTTGGACTTTTGCATAATGGTGACGAGGAATACTGCGGCTTACTGAGTTGCTTTATGTATAGAAAATGGGTGGGTAGGTTAGGAACCCAAAAAGCAGTCAGGAAGCGACTTAAAGAAGCGATCGCCTATTTCCGAGAAGCCTATGAGACAGGATCTGATATTTACAGTCCTGCAATTATTATAGAAGAATTATGAGTTTTTGCTCGTATAAGTAAATGTTTAAAATCACTAAATATTATGCTTTATATAAAAATAAGTAATCAATCGTTGTACAAATTACCATTACCCAATTTGAAAAGATGGAAGAAATATTTTAAAATGACGCTTTATTAAAACTAATGGAAGAAATGTAAAGATGAAAAATGACTTTCCCAGGAGAAAGAACTGAACTATTATGAAACGCTTAATTAGGATAAAGACACTTAAATATACAAAGCGATTTAAAAATATATTTTAGCTTTGTCGGTGGAGATTCCAATCAAAGAATGCGATCGCTAACCTTCCCCAACTAAAGAATTTGTTTCCTCCCCTTTAACGGGGAGGATTAGAGAGAGGGTTCTTTACTTGCCTTTCTCAGTAGATTTCGGCTTATAAGTCGAAGCCACCTGCAACTCCTTCAACTGCTTCTCATCCACACCAGAAGGCGCATTTGTTAGCAGACAACGAGCTTGCTGCGTCTTCGGAAAAGCAATTACATCCCGAATTGACTCCTCACCAGCTAATAGCATCACCAAACGATCTAAACCGTAAGCAATACCTCCATGCGGCGGCGTTCCGTA
This sequence comes from Trichocoleus sp. FACHB-40, assembly GCF_014695915.1. Taxonomy (GTDB): domain Bacteria; phylum Cyanobacteriota; class Cyanobacteriia; order Cyanobacteriales; family FACHB-T130; genus Funiculus; species Funiculus sociatus. Next base: position 86,788 of record NZ_JACJPF010000101.1, on the reverse strand, counting down.
TTCAAACGCCTCCAGCAAAAATCCAAACTTGTTATATGCTTGCTCTTGGGATAAACCAATCGCTTCAAACACCTGTTCTTGAACTTCTCGCTGGTAAATTCGCCGACTTCCACCGCCGATTTCATAACCGTTGAAAATCAAATCGTAGGCTTGCGCTCTTGCAGTTTTCAGGTCATGCACATCTTCGGGATGAGGAGCAGTAAACGGATGATGTAACGCCTCTAAACGCTTCTCGTCGGCGTTCCATTCAAACATTGGGAAATCTGTCACCCAAAGAATGTTTATCTTCTCTGGATCAATTAACCCCAATTCTCGACCAACTACTAAGCGCAAGCGGTCGAGAGTTTTATTCACCATATTAGAGTCACCAGCGCCAAATAGCAGTAAATGACCCGCTTTTGCACCAGTGCGCCGTAATAGTTCCTGCTTTTGTTCTTCTGTCAGGTTGTCTTTAATTGCGCCGATAGTGTCGATTTCGCAGTTATCTCGGACGCGAATGTAAGCAAGCCCTTTCGCACCCGCTTCGCTGGCTTCTTTAAATAAGTCGCCACCTGGTTTAATTCGCACGTTAGAAATAGCATCATTTCCCCCAGGAATGGGTAATACTTTCACAACGCCGCCAGATGCAACTGTACTACTAAAGACTTTGAAACCAGAGTCTTTAACTAAGTCGGAGACGTTGACGAGTTCTAAACCAAAGCGGGTGTCTGGTTTATCGCTTCCGTAGCGTTCCATCGCTTCGGCGTAGGTGAGACGAGGAAAAGGACGGGGTAAATCGATACCTTTAATTGTCTTGAAGATATGACAAACTAAACCTTCGTTTAGTTGGATAATTTCTTCTTGGGACATGAAGCTCATTTCCATGTCCAGTTGAGTAAATTCTGGCTGACGGTCGGCGCGGAGGTCTTCGTCGCGGAAGCAACGGGCAATCTGGTAGTATCGGTCAAAGCCGGATACCATCAGCAGTTGCTTGAAAAGTTGCGGTGACTGGGGTAAGGCGAACCACTCGCTGGGGTTAACGCGACTGGGTACGAGATAGTCTCTTGCGCCTTCGGGGGTAGACTTGGTGAGAATTGGGGTTTCTACTTCGATGAAGTTTTCGGTATCTTCGAGGTAGCGGCGAATGGTTTTAACGACTTGGTGACGCAACTGGAGATTATTCGCCATGCGATCGCGTCTTAAATCCAGATACCGATACTTTAGCCGCAAGTCTTCGCGCACGGGTTCGCTTTCCGCTGTCGCCACCTGAAAAGGTAACTGCTTGTAAACTTGATTGAGCAGTTCTATCTTGTCTGCATAAATTTCCACTTCACCTGTGGGTAGGCGAGAATTTAGCGACTCTTTTGGACGCTGGGTGACTCGCCCGGTAAATTGGACAACATATTCGTTACGCAGCTTTTCTGCTTGTGCGTAAGAATCTGGTGTGCGTACAGGATCGCTGACAATTTGAACGATACCAGTGCGATCGCGCAAATCCAAAAATATCACACCCCCGTGGTCGCGGCGACGGTCTACCCATCCACACAGGGTAACGGTTTCTCCAATATGTTCTGCTCTAAGTTCGCCGCAATAATGGGTTCGCATAGTTAAACTGAAAAGAAGGCTTGAGGAATGGAATTATCGCTCTGACAATCTGGGAAAATTGGCAACTGCAAGTGTGCTATCTCCCCACGATAAACGATAAAAGCCTTCCCATTATGCAGCATTTGACTGCCACAACTAAAGCCCAACCCGATAGAGGTTGAGCGAATGTTCTCATAATTCTTTTTTCAAAAACTCCACAGCTGCGAGAAGCTCTGCCTTGTCTATTTCACAGCTTAGAGGACTTCCTTCGCTATTTCCGTGTCAGCAGGATCGCCACTCTTGCCCCTTGACTCTGCTGCTAAATTGTCCTAACCGTCCTTTCTGGGGCTGACATCCTGCGCCATCTGTATATAATCAGCTGGGTTGCCTGTTGTATCTGGTGAGGATTTCATCTCTGTCGCTTCAGGTACTTTGAACTTAGGAGCTGTAGCAGCTTCAGCGGCTTCCGCGCCACCACCTTTGCGGTCTACTTCACTAACGCTAAACGCTTTTGATGCTTCATAGTCAGCATCTAGATCAACTTTTTGTACTTCCTCTTCACCAGAAGCCATATTCTCAGCAGCTAGCTGAGCGTCATGGGTTGTAGCTTCGCTAGGATTTGGTTTCACTTCTTCAGTCATAAGGAACTCCTATTTATTTAGACTTTTTTATCTGCGATATCGATTTTAAGGGATTGATCCCTGTTACTTTGACTCTCTTGGGATAGATCCTCAATCTTCCCTGTCAGCCGTTACCCAATCTGCGTCACCGAAGAAGCAAAAATTCTCTCTATTGGAGGGGGACTAAGAGCTGCAAAGTCTGATATTCCTAGTCTGGAAATACTAACTTTACTTTTGGATAGCTTTTATGATCCCAGACGAAAACACCATAAAAACTCAAGCTCTTTCAGATGAAACACAAAAAGTGGTTCAGGCTTTTGAAGCGTTGAACACCGACGATAAATTAGCTTGGTTTTATTATGTTTATAAAAAGATGGGAGACTCGATCACCCCAGCCGCTCCCCAAGGAACAGATCCTGAACTAGCTCCCAAGCTGTTAGGAGACTATTTGCAATTGGATGATGATAAGCAACTGGCGATCATGCGAGAAATTGTTGAGCGCAAAGATACAGAATATTCTCGCGCCTATGGAGCATTGAAAGAAAATAATCAGTTAATGGTTTGGTACACTTGGTCGCAGGAAATGGGGAATACCGTGGTAGATATGCCTGCTGACTACCAAGCAAGCCAACCTATTAACGATTTGATGGGACAAATAGAAGGGCTGGACTTCGAGGGGCAAATTTCGATGTTCCGTACCATCGCAAGTGATATGGGCTATACCGATGTGAAACCCATTGCTTCTCAGGCGGAAACTGGCAAGACTGCGAGTTTGTAATCGATGTAGAAGATTGATACTCTTCCAGGCTGAGGCTGGGAGAAGGTTTGAGAAGAGTAGGAGTGTTTCCGTTGTGCGAAACACTCCTTAATTTTTGCGCGATCGCGAGGCTGGGGATTGGTGACTGGAGATAAGGAGTAATCGAAATCGAGTTTGGTTGGGGTAGTTACTTGACAAAAAGCGCAGGAGTTGAACTATGGATTCTTCTAATTATGCGTAATTACTTAAGGAAAAGTTCCACTTTCCGGAGATTACGAATCGCCGGGTCATGATAGCGTTATAGGCAACCCGCTTGAACGAAGAGTTCTACCGTGGTAATGTCTCAATTCCCCACACTGCTTCAACCAGAGCCTGAAAATCGATGTCCAGGCTGCTTGTATATGAAATTGCTAGGAACTCCAGTTCTACTAGAGGAACCAATCCAGCCTCTAGTTATAACTTTTGATTCTCAGGCACAACAAAATGAAATCGAGCAGATTGATTTGCACTTAACCATCAAGTTTAACGAGCAGTGGCTACCGCTGATGGGCGGTCGCATCAAGTTTGGCATCAAAAGTGGAGAACTAAAGCTAAAACTGGAAAATGGTGAACTTCCCTATGAATCCCGGCAGTTAATTGGTTCAATTGAGCTTATCCTTCCAGAAGAAAAGTCAAAGCCGGAAAAAAGTAACGAGCAACAGCGTCAAGAAGTTTCTTGGAGCAATCTACTACCTTCTTTGAATGGGAGTAAAGCTGGAGTTAGGGGGTTCGGTACACCAACGCGCAGAACAGAGAAGTTAGGAGCAACCACCTGTCAGATAACGACAACAGCTTTCGAGGAGAATCCCACCTGGATCTTTGAAGAAGATATGGGTGAGCCAGTTTTGAAAGGCAAAATCGAGAATATAAAGCTGGCAACATTGAATGTGAAAGTGCCTACTCGTGTAGAAGCAACTTTTGAAGTTTCCAAGCGAGATGTACATTTGACTGACGCACAAGGGTTATGGCCCCCAGACATTAGCCGCAATAAGAGGGCAGTTTTGGAAAGGCTGATTGTCCTGCGGGTGTTGGAACCAAAATTAAAGCCCTACCTGAGTCGGCAAGAATTGCATTATGGCTGATGAAACATCTGTTCAGGAACTTCAAGTCCTGATCCAGCGCATTGTAGAAGCACAAACAGACAATCTCGATCAACTGGCGACAATTGCTGGTTTAAATCTTTCTGAAGATTTTGCTGAGGCAGACCTGAGAGGTGCCGATTTGCGGGGTGGTAATCTCAGGGGTGCCGACTTGCGGGGAACTGACCTAAAGGGTGCTGCTCTTTGGGGTGCCGACTTGCGGGGAACCGATTTGCGGGGAACCGATTTGCGGGGAGCCGACCTGAGAGGAACTGACCTGAAGTATGCAAGTCTTAGGGGTGCCAATCTCAGGGGTGCCAATCTCAGGGGTGCCAATCTGGGCGATGCAAACCTGAGTGATGCCAACGTGGGGGGTGCGGATCTGGGCGACGCTAATTTGAGTAGCGCTGACCTGAGAGGAAGTGACCTGAGCGATGCTAATTTGGGGAGTGCGGATCTCAGCGATGCTAAACTCAGGGGCGCTAATTTGGGGAGTGCGGATCTGAGCAATGCCAGACTCAGGGGTGCTAACCTGATCCGGGCCTACTTGGGCGGTGCTAACCTGATCCGTGCTGACTTAATTCGTGCTTATCTTAGTGGTGCTGATTTGAGTGGTGCTGACCTGAGAAGTGCTTACTTAAGCGGTAGCAATCTCAAAGGTATCGATTTAAGCGGTGCTGACCTGGGGGGTGCCAGTATGATTCGTGCAAATCTGGCTCTTGCTGATTTGATGCGTGCTGACTTGAGTCTTGCCAACCTGAGTAGTGCTAACTTGAGCGGTGTCAATCTGAGTCTTGCTGACTTGATCCGTGCTGACTTAAGTCTTGCCAACCTGAGCGATGCTAATTTGAGCGGTGCTAATTTGAGCGGTGCTAATTTGAGCGGTGCTAATTTGAGCGGTGCTAATTTGAGTGGTGCTGATTTGAGGGGGACTGAGTTGAGGGGTGCGAAGGTAGAAAATGCTCAGTTCGCAACGAATATGGGAATTTCGAGGGAGATGAAAGTCGATTTGATCAGGCGAGGGGCAATCTTTGGAGATGCTCCAGGCGATCGCGCTGGAGTTTTGACTCCTTATTAAAGGATGCGATCGCTCTATTTGAAAATTCCTCAACTGATCGCAACAAAAATCTTTTCTCGATCGCAATTAACGAGGTACGACAATGGCAATTAATACCGCTAAGCTCGAAAGTATTCTCCAAAATTTTGTCACTGCTACCAGTGACGTTCAAGGTGCCGCACTTGTCTCTCCCGACGGTCTACCCCTAGCTTCTAGCTTACCGGGTGAGATGGACGAAGAACGAGTTTCTGCCATGTCCGCTACTATGCTGTCTTTAGGCGAACGCATTGGCACTGAGTTATCCAGAGGTATCCTCGACCGCATTTATGTAGAAGGCAGCAATGGCTTTGGTATTCTCACCAGCTGTGGCTCTGAGGCGGTCTTACTGGTCTTGGCGAGTAGGTCTGCTAAACAGGGGATATTAATGCTTGAAATTAAGCGTTTGACGGCTGAACTAAAAATGGCTTTGCTTTAAGCATAGCTATTTGTTCAGTTTTAATTTTTGGATTCCTTGCCACTTTGACTGATAAGCTTTTTAAACTTTAGCAATTTGTTGGCGATCGCGGCGCAACTCATCCTCAAGCCGCTTTGCTTCTTTTCTTGGAGAAAGCTGCTGATTTTTTGGAATTGAACTGATTTACCAAAGTAATCAAAGCCTGAACTACAGAAGCTTTTTCGGCTGGATTTACAATGACGATGGGAGGCCGTTTTATCTTATTGGCGTACCCCAGAGCGATCGCTACATCCTTCTTAGACCAAGCTCCGGGGCAGTCTGTATGCGTTAGACCAATTACTACCGGGATTTGCACCCGCTGCTCCATGAAAGCCAAAAGCTGACGAGCTTGGCGGAAATCGCCTGGTCTATCAGCAGCTACTAGCAAAATATAAGCGTGCGCTCTCTGAATCAAGAGATCCCACATAAAATCAAATCTCGCATGACCAGGGGTGCCATACAAATGTACCGCCATGTCAGGGCCAAAGTTTAGCCTTCCAAAGTCGAGGGCAATTGTAGTTTTTTCTTTAACTGATGATGTTTTATCTGTGGTTTGGCGATCGGTGTCTACCACTTCTATTTCACTGACCGAACGTACTAAGGTGGATTTCCCTGCACCCACAGTCCCTGTCACAATCAAGCGCATTAATTCCATTCGACTCTCTCCCAAAAAAACTAAATGTTATTACCACTGGCACAGCTGATTGCTAGACCCGTACAGGCAAGACTATTTGATAGATTTTTCTAAAATTAGTGATGTGATTTTCTGCTTTCGGAGGTCTTCCTTGTTCTTGCCACCTGCCTTGCTTAACATTTCGTAACTATTTATTAATCTAACACTATATAGATAGTTAATTGTTATCACCTCCTAAAACAGTCTGAAGACATAAAAGCTAGATAGCATCCTCAAGCAAAAGTCATACCTCTTTAGATAGAGTTATTTAACAAATCACCATTTAATACTGATGCAATACATATCAATGGAGATTATGGAGCTGGCGAGACTGGGCATCATTGGTAGATAAGCTACTCAGCTCACGTTGGTACTGTCTAAAATAGTTGTAGAAAAGTCCAATCTACGGTTAGATAACTTTGAGTGGTAAATCTAAAATCGTAGAAGGGGTGGGGTTTCCAGCGTAGCGATCGCAAGAGCAACTTGGACTTTCTCTGTCGAAAGTTCAACAAATTACTTTGGGGCTAATGGTAGTTGATTGTATAAGTAATCCCCGTAATAACCTTTTTCTCAACGATTTCTTTAGATTGCTATCTACCACAGCAACCAGGTGAATCTTTGAGTAACCATAACGGCAATAATTCTTATATCTAAAACTTGGTTTTTTACAGGATTAAAATTGATGGAAATCATGCGCTTGGTTGTGACAGGAACGTTCGGAGCGGGAAAGTCTACCTTCGTTCGTAGTGTGAGTGAAATTGAAGTCGTAGACACCGATCGTCAAGTCACCGATGAAACAGGCGATATTAAGGAAAAAACTACGGTTGCTTTAGATTTTGGTCGGCTGAACTTTGGTTCAGATATGGTTTTGCACCTTTATGGTACGCCTGGTCAGGCGAGATTTGATTTTATGTGGGATTTGTTAATTCGCAGATCCCATGCTTACATCCTGCTGGTAGACGCTCATCGTCCTAGCGATTTTCGGGCGGCTCGTCAGCTTCTAGCTTTCATGAAAGCGCGAGTGCAAATCCCTATGCTGATTGGTTTAACTCATATGGACTGTCCGGGAGCTTGGCAACAGGAGGATGTAGCGATCGCTCTGGGATACATTAATCACAAAGATCGACCGCCTATGGTGTCTGTGAACGCAACCCAAAAAAGTTCGGTAATTCAGGCTTTGTTGGTTCTGCTCCAGCATTTAATTTACGACTCGGCTGTTCGATAAACTGTATTAAAAGTAAGAATTTAATTAGTAAGTAGATGGATCTAATTATTTGTAGGATGGGTAGAGCGTAAGCGAAACCCATCAAACCCATGTCCATGTTGGGTTTCATGCCTCAACCCAACCTACATCAGATGTTTAGTTTAATTATGTCTATCTACTTAGTATTTCAATAAGTCAAATAAAAAATTATTTTCTTAACTTTTTTATACTACTCATAAGGGAAAATGTAACGAAACGTATAGTTTGATGAATATGGTTCAGAGATTTAACTATTATTTAAGCTAATACCCGCAGTAGAAGGCGCTCAAGCTGGTATTTAAACGGTCTGCTGAAATAGGAAAACTATGGCGGTTACTGGTTATTTAGCAGAATTTTCCTTGCCTGAACTTTTTCAGTTCCTCGATCAAGGACACAAGACGGGATTATTGACGATTAATGCCTTAAGTGTAGATCGGAACAGAAACTCGCAATCCCACTATATCTGGGTGCATGAAGGGCGCATTGTAGCGGCTGCTGCAAGCCTGGATCAAAAAGGTTTACTCTCAATGATTTCCCAGCGGGGTTGGTTGAGCGATCGCGTTGTCTCCCGACTCGCTCAAGTTTTCTCGAATAAAACACCGATGGGGCTATGCCTGAAATCTCACGGACTTCTGGAAGCCGAACAACTGAAAGTGCTGTTCAAAAGCCAGGTATTGCGGCGAGTGTGTGCATTGTTCCAGCTACAGGATGGACAGTTTGAATTTCAAACCAAAGTTCCTTTGCCCTTAGCAGAAATGACAGGTTTGAGCGTACCAGCAACAGAAGCAACCCTGATGAGTTTGCGGGCGCTACGAGACTGGACGGCACTAAAAGATAAACTACCTGCCCCTACTTCTGGCTTGACAAGCGTAATTACAGGGCAACCGCGCTTCCGGCTAGATGCCCTAGAGTGGCAAGTGTGGGAGTTTGCCAAAGGGACTGTTTCCCTAGAAGCGATCGCGCAGCAACTCCGGCTACCTGTGGAGAAAGTGCAGCAAGCTGCCTTCCGCTTAAGCGTCCTCAGCCTAGCAGAAGAAGTGCCACTGATTGCCCCATCTTGCGCACAGGTTAAGGATAATTCCGTAGTAGCTGTACCAGAACTAATACAGGAGTCTGTCAGCAAGGGAAGCATCAGTCAGTCGTTTCTGCAAAACTTGGTGAGTTTCCTACGCAGTAAAGTATAAGAATTTAGCAAGTAACTCTCTGACCTCTCTCCAAACCTCTCTCCTTGTAGGAGAGAGGCTTTGATTCTTACTCCCCTTCCCTTGTAGGGAAGGGCTGGGGTTAGGTTATTCTGATGTACACGCGCGTAACTGAGAAACGCTATAAATCAAGGAAGTGAAGAAACCGGGTTTCTTTATTTAAAGTTAAAAATCCCAACCTTACGTAGGAAGGAAACCCAACCTACAACTTAACCAATCAAGAAACAGCCACCTGACCAATATCTTCTGGCTTCAGATGAGAGTGTAAAACTTCTCCATCGCGGAACCAGACAATGCGTTTAGTGAGACGTGCTACTTCTGGTTCGTGAGTCACCATCACAACAGTGATACCGCTGGAATTCAGTTCGGTGAAGATGTTCATCACTTCTTCGGTGGTTTTCGAGTCAAGAGCGCCCGTGGGTTCGTCGGCAAGCAGTAAGACGGGATTGTTGACAATGGCACGCGCGATCGCTACCCGCTGCTGTTGACCCCCAGAAAGTTGATTTGGTCTATTATTCAGGCGATGCTGCAAACCCACGCGAGTTAAAGCTTCTGTTGCTCTTTGTCTTCTTTCGCCATTAGGTATACCAGCATAAACCATCGGCAACATGACATTTTCTAAGGCCGAAAGTTGAGGTAAAAGATGGAATTGTTGGAACACAAATCCAATTTTACGATTGCGAATTTTAGCTAATTCCGAGTCTCCCAGTTGAGACACATTCACGTTATCTAAATAATAATATCCGTCAGTTGGTTGGTCGAGACAGCCGATAATATTCATAGCGGTGGACTTGCCCGAACCAGATGCGCCCATAATTGAGCAATACTCGCCCTCTTCCACGGTCAAGCTAACACCAGCCAGGGCGCGAACTTCTGTGTCACCGATGCCGTAGACTTTGGTAATATCCTCAAGTTGAATAATTGTTTTTTTTGAAGGACTGAGGACTGAAGACTGAGGACTGAGTGAGGAATCAGAACCGTATATATCTTGCATTTATTTAGCTGTAAAACTCAGGACTCAAAACTCAAAGTGGGCGCGTTTAGTCAATATCTTGGTGAGATGCCAAGTTTATGCTAGAATCGCCCCTACAAAACTTTTTAAGCGCTTCGCAAAGCTACAATTGGATCGAGTTTAGCTGCTCGTCGTGCGGGGACGACACCAAAAAATAAACCGATACCACCGGAAACACTGACAGCAACGATAACAGCTACAGGTGAAATGCTGGCTTTCAAAGGAGAAAAGGCGCTGACAAGCGAAATTCCGCCGACACCCAGCATAGTACCGAATAAGCCACCAGCTGCTGAGAGAATCACTGCCTCGATGATAAATTGAATCAGGATATCTTGCTCTTGTGCGCCGATAGCCTTGCGGAGTCCGATTTCCTGGGTGCGTTCGGTTACGGAGACAAGCATAATGTTCATTACGCCAATGCCGCCGACAAAGAGGGAGATGGCTGCGATCGCTGCTAACATCAGTGTCAATCCGCTGGTAATCGTATTGACGATTGTTAACAAGTCTTTTTGACTTCTAACGGTAAAATCATCCTCTCCGTTGATTTTGTGCCGTAACCGCAGCAAATTTTCCACCTGAAATTTAGCTGCTCCTGTGCTATCTTCATCTTTGGCGGAAAGAGAAATGGCGGTTATTTCCAAACCATAAGGTGATGTCCGTCCGACGATGCGGTTAGCTACGGTGGTAATTGGCACATAAACGGTTTCATCGGGATTATCTCCCAACGCTGAGCCTTTAGGTTTCATAATGCCAACAACCTGAAAGCTGAGATTTTTTATCCGCAGTTGTTCGCCAATGGGATTTTGGTTGTCAAACAGTTTTTTTGCCAACTCAGGCCCCAGCATCACAACTTGGTTACTTCGCTTGATATCTTGCTCGGTGATAAATCGTCCGGTTTCAACATCAAAGCTTCTCACTGAGAGATAATCGGAAGTTGTGCCAAGAATTGTGGCGTTAGTATTTTTGTTGCGGTAGGTAACTAATTGTCTGGTATTAATTTGGGGAGCGACTTCTTTAACAGAAGGCACTTGGGTAGCGATCGCTCTCGCATCTTCCAGTACCAGGGTTTTCGGCACCTCTAACGTAGTATTTCGAGTTGCCTGAGAACCGGGAACCACAAACAGCACATTTGGCCCAAGTGCCTCAAATTGTTCTGATGCCAGCTTTTGCGCTCCCTGCCCAATCCCCACCATCGCAATAACTGAGGCATTACCAATCATAATGCCCAACATGGTGAGACTACTACGCAGTTTGTTTGCCACTAGCGTTGTGGCTGCCATTTTGACGCTTTCGAGAATGTCCATAGTGAGCGTGCTAATTGCTAATTGCTAATTGTTCAAGAGCTATTAGTGTTTATTCCTCCTTCGGTTTTCTATCTTTAGGTAAATCAATAAACACGCGATCGCCTTGTTTTATCCCTTCCAAAATCTGCGTTTGGTTTTCAATAGTTGAGCCTATTGTTACTTCTTGAAACTTCGGTTCATTATTCTCACTGGGTATCAGTACGCCCGTCTTACCTTTTTCCGTCACAATCGCCACCGTAGGCACCACCAAAGCATTATTCACCGCTTCGCCGACAAAGGTCAGATCCACGTTCATTCCCGAACGCAGTTGCTCCTTACCAGTTTCTAGCGCTACCCGCACCTGAAAAGAGGTGACATTTTGGTCAACCACCGCTTCTGGAGCAATCAGGCGCACCTTACCTTTAAATACTTGGTCAGGATAGGCATCCGCTACAATTTCTACAGCTTGTCCCTGTTTAATTTGTCCAACATCCACCTCTGGGACTTTAGCGAGAATTTCTGAATCTCTAGCAAGGGCAACAATTGAACTCGAAGTAGCAGAAGCAGTGCTGGAAGCAGAAGTTGTGGGGGTAACGAAAGCTCCTTCTTGGGCATATTTCTGCGTCACAATGCCAGCGAACGGAGCAACTATCACCGTATCAGATAGCTGGACTTGCACCGCCTGCATCGAAGCTCTAGCGGCATCAGCAGCGGCTTTAAGCTGGGCAATTTCCTCTGGTCGCGTTCCATTTTCTAACTGACGCAAGGCTGATTGTGCTTCTGCCACATCAGCTTGACGCTGGGAAACTTCTTCGGAACGGGTGCCGCTTTGCAGCTGTTTTAAGGCTTGCTGCGCCTCTGTTAGGGCAGCTTGTTGCTGCTCAATTCCTTGGCTGGTGCTGCTTGTGCGTTGCTCAAGTCGTCTTTGGGCTTCATTAACGTTGGCTGTAGCGTTGCGGTATTCTGTCAAAGCTTCATCCAACTGGTCTGTAGCCACTGCTCCCTGATCGGCTAAGAATTGATAGCGTTTCACCCGTTTTTGCGCCAAATTTTCTCGCGCTTTGGCGGCTTCGACTTGAGCCTTGGCTTGATCAATTTCTGTAGAACGACCATCCTGGGCATCTGCTAGACGCGATCGCGCTTGCTGCAATCTGGCTTGCGCTTGGGCGATTTCCTCTGGACGAGAGCCATTTTCAGCTTGCTGCAAACGAGCTTTCGCCTGAGACAGTCTTGCTTTTGCCTGAACAATTTCTTCAGGACGACTGCCAGCTTGAGCCTCTGCTAGACGGGCTTCGGCTTGCTTAAGATTAGCGATCGCTTGTGATAGTTGCGCCTGAAGCTCTCTATTCTCCATCTGGGCAATCTTTTGCCCCGGCTGCACTTTGTCCCCTTGCTCGACGTACAACTTCGCCAGAGTCCCAGATGTTTTCGGGCTGAGGTTGACGCTTTGCAGCGGCACAACGGTTCCATTGGCGGCGATCCGTACTTTCAGGCTTTGCGATTTTACAGGTACGGTTAGTGTCTGGATATCTAGTTGGGGCGAACTCCGACCCATAACGAAATAAGTCGTACTAGCTACCAGGATGCCTGATGCTAGCAGCCCGATTATCCAGCGAGAAGGATTCTTGACTTTTCCAATTAGGGGAAGTTGCATTTGTGTGGTATTCACTTCAGGCAATACGGATTGTTTTGGGTTTTGTATGGTAATTTTTATTACTAATCCAATGAATTATTTCTAAGTAATAAATTTTTTCATCTCGTAGAACAGGCATCTTGCCTACCATCAGCTTTGAGGCGGTCGATACGTCCCACCTCCCCAAAAATAGCTAAATATTTTTATGTTTGGAAACACCTAACCGGGTGAATTACAGTAAAAGCTTCTACTAAGCGGAGTTGTTATCCTTTCTTTATGTTAGCGTTGACGGATTTTTCAGGGTTTTTGTGTCCTTACGGTTTACCGTAACAGGGACGAGCAAAAATTGATAGGTGGCTGTGGCTCTCGATTTTTGCCAGAATCATTTAGATTATGTGTAATGTGGCTAAAGATTTTTCGCAATTTTTGAGGCGGCACCGTGCCTAAGCGTATTCCTTTATTTTCTCTTCTCGTTGTCCTGGGTTTATGGAGTGTACAACCCGCCTTCGGGCAGGCACTCATACCTTATACGCTGCAACTGGATGCAAAAGAACTAGAGCAGCAGGGGTTGAACCTGGCACAAGATGCGGCTCAGTTGGCGCGATTCCAGCAATACGATCTGGCGCTGCCGAGGGCGCAGTTGGCAACTCGGCTGGCTCCCCAAAGTTATCAAACCTGGTTTCTACTGGGCAGTTTGTATTTGCAAGCGAAGGAAGTAGATAAGGCAATTAATGCCTTGCAACAAGCTAGAACCCTGAAACCCGATGATGCCGGAATTTTATTTGCTCTAGGAAGCGGGCATTTTCAGCAGGCAAAGTATCAGGAAGCTGTTACAGCTTTGCAATCTGGGTTGAAGATAAAACCCGATGTACCAGAGGCTTTGTTTGATTTGGGCAATGCCTACTACAGAATGCAACGGTACCAAGAAGCGATCGCGCAATACCAAAAAGCAGTCGCTAAAGAAAAGAAATTCTGGCCCGCGATTAATAATATTGGGCTGGTAATGTACGAAATGGGCAATGTGGAGGGGGCGCTACGTCAGTGGCGTTCGGCAGTTGCCATTGACAAAGATGCAGCAGAACCCCAGTTAGCTATGGCAGTAGCGCTGTATGCCAAAGGCGACAGGGAACAAGGTGTGCTTTTGGGAGAGACTGCTATCCGCTTAGACAATCGCTACGCCGATGTAGATTTTCTCAAAGAAAATCTTTGGGGCGATCGCTTAATCTCAGAAACTCAAAAGTTCCTGCAAATCCCCCGGATACAAGAAACCATCGCCCAAAGCGAACCTCCATCGGAACAACCGCAAGCTGCACCATAATAAGGGATTGGGGATTGGGGACTGGGGCGAATGGCACTGACTTAAGAGCCGTGAACTTTAGTTCACAGCTCAAAGCTAAAACCTGTTAAAACAGGTTGAAATTCATATATAGTGAGCATCTGAGTCCGTTTTAACGGACTTGAGCTTTGAGCCTCGAACTTTAGTTCAGAGCTTGAGTTAGTGCCATTCGGTACAGGGGGATTGGGAGAAAAAGCGGTCTCCTGCTAGTCCCCAATCCCTAGTCCCTAGTCCCTAATTCCTAGCTTTCCGTATCTTCTGGGAATCGAGTGATGTCATCCTCTCCCAGATATTCCCCATTTTGGACTTCAATCATCAGTAGAGGAATTACCCCAGGATTTTCTACCCTGTGAGGTGTAGACATAGGCACGTAAGTTGACTGTTTTTGAACTAAGGTAGTCTCCTTACCATCACATATCACTTTGGCAGTGCCAGACACAACGATCCAGTGTTCGCTGCGGTGATAGTGCATTTGGGTACTAATGTGATGACCTGGGTTGAGTTCAATACGATTAATTCGGTAGCGCGGCCCTTCTTCTAAAACTGTAACTTTCCCCCAAGGTCGTATCCGTGTCGTAGAAGTGTCTTCCGGCAAAGGCATAGTTGAAGCTTGCCCTTCATTTTGGTTGCTATTCATCACCTGTCTCCCAAGGTTGATATTTCAATTTTGCCGCATTTTTTAAACTACCTAAAGAGTTATTATTAAGCGAGTGATTCGTCCCAAGATAGCTTCACCTTAATTCTGGCGGATTTAAGCAATCGATTAGTCAATGACGATTGGTACATCAGGCTTCTGTCCCAAAAGGTGACTTATATCACTGACGAGCAAGCATTGCATCACCTTTACTCGAAGCTTGCGATCGCTTTCTGGCCCAGAGTATTGTCACATTTAAGCGAAGTTTTTAATCACCTAAAAAAATATATAAAAGCTTCATATTAGAAGTATCGAGTTCTCTGACCAAACCATGCAAGTTCAAGTCTGTCCTTTAGAGTTTGCGATCGCTGAATTATTCGCCCAAGTTAGCCACTCTGGTAGCATTACCCTCGCTGACCGATATGGAATGATGGCTGCACTATTGCAAGATTCCCCCAACGAAGAAGATATAAGATCCATCGACCGACTGCTTTACGCTGTACGCAAGAACCGCGTCAAGCTTGTGGATGAAATTTCTGCTATGTCATAAACACTGCTGCTGGTTAAGCGATAATACTACTTGCTTATAATTGCTTCTATTGCCTTGCAGCAGAGTTATTTAAAAAAAACAAAATTTATATCCCTCGATAGTTTAGCCATAATTTCCTTAATATTATTTACCCCTCCCACAACCGCTACAATTTATTCCTTCTCAGGCTGTAATTCCCAACGCAGCAGTCGGGGAATTTGTGATAAATGTACCCCATAATTAAAAATCCAAAGGACAATTTCTACCAGTAACAATCTCTGCACCCATATTGTCCCGCTCTCAAGGCTCAAAAGCATCAATCCACTATACAATTGCCAAGCGCGGTAAGGCAGATATAAACAAGGAATCATCACCCACACGCAGGATTGAAACCGTTTTGAGATCACGATTTCAAATAAGATTTGTAACGCTAGCATGACAAGGTAGGGAATGAGCGCTAACAACACACTCTTGTGATTCCACCACACACCCCAGAGAACTATCGCCAGTACCGGAAACACCACCCCCACCACCAGCACAACCGATAACCACGCTTTAAACCAAGCCGGTAATGGTTGCGGAATACTGAACGGCTTTCCCCGTCTCCACACCCAGCCCACAAACACCAGAAAAGACGTGGAGATGATCACAAAAAGGCCATTTTCTATAAAAATATTCACGATAGTAGATGCTGTCATATGTAAAATTGAGCTAAAAATATAATTTCAGCACTACTATAGCGTATGAAATTGCGACGCTAGATGAGGTCAAAAAAACTCAGTACCAGAAGGAGATTCTAAAGATGTCCAAAGAAAGTGCCAGCCAATTATTGGAAGCTGCTACCCGCAATGCAGATTTACGCAAACAGTTCCAAGCCGTAGCCAATCCAGATGAGTTCGTAAAAGTTGCTAGTGAATTGGGTTATCCCTTAACCACAGATGAACTCAAGGAAGTTGTTAAAGAACATAGCGAAGGTGTCACATTGAGAAGACAGACAGGCATTTGGCCTTGGCTGCGGAGCGTTCGCTGGATTTAGTCGCTGCATAGGGTGAGTAATAAAAACGCAAAAGGCAAAAGAAATTGTTGTTTTCTTTTGCCTTTTTGTTGCTAATCCTACAAAATTATGCTTTGAGCGTACAACGCTGGGGATTTGAAGCGGGGCGTTGTAATATTCTATATGTAAGCCGGAGAAGGCGATCACTTCTTTATTTTTTAGTTGGTGTGTGTGCCAGAATACATCACGCGCCTGTAAATCCTATTTACTCCCTACGCAAATGTACTAGGACTACTTGTTTGGATAAAATTTTTCTACATTGAGCTAGCCAGAGTTGAGACTCTGAGGTTAAGGTATAGGGAATTTTGCTATCTTGCGTAGGCTGGGATGGAGGATGCGAAACCCAAGCTACAATACTGCTTTTATGCCAACAATTACATCATCTTAGACAGCACAAATACTGATGAATTCTCCAGACGATAACAACAACGAACTTCGACGACGAGAACGAGAAGTGCAGGAACAATAACATGCAATTCGGCTTCAGGAGATAGAAGCTGAAACCAATTCCAAAGCGCCGCCACTGCATAAAACTCTTCGACATCAGCCTAAAAATTCGTTAAAAAGGTGGCAGATAAAACTTGTAATTGCTGGAAAGTTTTTAGTTCTTGGTGTTGCGGCAATTGTCTGCGTTAAAGTAGCTTCGTGGATTGCTGGATTCGTGATAGTGGGAAAACTGGTTTGGTTTTTACCCAAACTATTCTTGCAATTTGAAAGACCTAACCGTTAGATAGCAGGGGATAAACATGAATTATACAGTTGAAGCTGATAGCTTTATCAACGACTTAAGTAAAGTCGCTCAAGTGCGTTCTGATGTTGCTGATTGTCTAGAAAAAATAGCTCAAACTCTAGAAAAAGCAGAAACAGAAGGGAAAGAAAAATCTGGCAAACTTGGCTTAGAGGCACAACTAGAAGATATCAATGGGGTTAGTATGAATTTACGAACTGGTGTATTCCGACTGCTGGTTTTAGGGGATATGAAGCGGGGCAAAAGTACATTTCTCAATGCCCTGATTGGGGAAAATTTGCTACCAAGTGACGTGAATCCTTGTACCGCTATACTTACTGTTTTACGCTATGGGGCGCAGAAGAAAGTAACTGTTTACTTTAATGATGGAAAATCTCCTGAAGAACTTGATTTCCAACATTTTAAGCATAAATACACAATTGATCCAGCAGAAGCTAAGCAATTAGAACAAAATAAAAAGCCAGCATTTCCTAATATTGACTATGCAGTTGTAGAGTATCCCTTACCTTTATTGGAACAGGGAATTGAAATTGTTGATAGTCCGGGACTAAATGATACAGAAGCACGGAACGAACTGTCTTTAGGATATATTAATAATTGCCATGCTATTTTGTTTGTGCTGAGAGCATCGCAGCCTTGTACCCTTGGAGAACGTCGCTATCTAGAAAATTATATTAAAGGTCGAGGCTTGAGTGTTTTCTTTCTGATCAATGCTTGGGATCAGGTGCGCGAGGGATTAATCGATCCTGATGATGTGGAAGAATTGCAAGAAGCTGAAGGGAAACGGCGACGAGTTTTTAAAGCCAATTTGTCTGGCTATTGTCAGGTAGATGGACATGATATTTATGATGAACGAGTGTTTGAAATTTCGGCAATAAAGGCGCTGAGGAGACGCTTAAAAAACTCTTCAGCTTCTCTAGAATCTACGGGGTTTCCTGAGTTCATGGGCGCACTCAACACATTTTTAACGAAGGAGAGAGCGATCGCTCAACTGCGACAAGCCAGAACTCTCGCACGTCAAACCTGCAATCATACGCGAGAAGCGATTGAACGCCGCATCCCTTTACTCGATCAGGATGTCAATCAACTCAAGCAGAGGATTAGTTCAGTTGAACCGGAATTCACCAAACTAAGCCAAATTCGCGATCAGTTTCAGCAAGAAATTCGTTTTACCAGAGATATCCAGGCGAAAGCGATCGCTGACTCTTTCAGTTCCTACGTTCTTAGCTTAGGAGATACATTTGAAACCGACTTTTTGCGCTATCAGCCGGAACTAAACCTATTTGATTTCCTTAATCAAGGTAAACGTGAAGCATTCAACGCCGCTCTACAAAAAGCATTTGAGCAATACATTACTGACAAGTTCGCTGCTTGGACTTTAAGTGCAGAAAAAGAGTTAAATGCAGCCTTTGCTCAACTTTCTATAAGTGCTGCCAGCTATGGCGCTTCCTACAGTAAAGTAACAGATCAAATTACTGAGAAGCTGACAGGACAAAAAGTAAAGATTAACGCAAATACCGCGCCTGAAGATGATAACTCGCCAATATGGACTAAGTGGGCGATGGGTTTGTTTTCACTTGCACGGGGTAACATAGCGGGCGTAGCAATGGCTGGCGCAGGCTTCGACTGGAAAAACATCCTATTTAACTATGCCGCTGCGATTGGCATTGGTTACGTTGTTAGTGGGGTTACTGGTGTTTTTCTGGGGCCGCTTGGTTTGGTGTTGATCGGAATGGGTGTAGGTTTTGTGCAAGCCGATCAAGCTCGTCAACAATTAGTTAAAACTGCCAAAAAAGAATTGGTAAAATATCTGCCTCAAGTGGCGAACGAGCAATGGTTGCCTGTACATGAAGGTGTCAAAGAGTGTTTTGATGCTTATGAACGGGAAGTCATTAAGCGAATAAATGATGACATTGATGCTCGGAAAGCTGAGTTGGATAATTTGTTGAAACAAAAAGGAGGTTTTGAAATTAATCGGGACACGGAGTTAAATCGTCTCAAAGGTTTGGAAACTGAGATAAACTCTCAATGGCAAAATATTGAGGCTGTATATCGTAATTTCCTAGCATCCGCAGCTTAACCACTTGTTCCTGGGCTACGGCCTGGGAACGAGCAACAAGCATCAGAGTTTTATTGAGTTGAACTGTATGCAAGAGCAGGAAAGTTATCAGAACCTCTTAACACATCTTCGATCTGCGGTTGGTCTGCTTGATTTTGAGCAAAATTCCCAATTGCAAAAAGATGTGACTTCTATCTGCGATAATCTGGGAAATTCCAGCTTTAGAATTGCGGTCTTTGCCCCATTTAATTATGGTAAGTCAACTTTGCTGAATGCTTTATTAGGAAAGCGGACTTTACCCATCGATTTAATTCCTACCACAGGTGCAGCCATCACAGTTAAATATGGTTCGGAGTTACACACCCGAATTATGATGTCGGATGGCAGAGAAATTAGTGAAAACGGAACGGATGTTCTGAAACAATTTGCCATCCTTGATGATGATAGGCGAATGCGGAGCGATGTGGCTTCGATAGAGGTTTTCTGCCCACATTATTTCTTGAAAAGTGGTGTAGAACTATTGGATTTGCCGGGAACAAACGACATGGAAGCGCAGGATACATTAGTGCGCGACCAACTTTTAACGGCAGATTTGGTTGTTCAGGTGCTAGATGCTCGAAAGTTAATGACTTTGGGCGAACGGGAAAATATGAGAGATTGGCTGCTAGATCGCGGTATAAAAACAGTGGTTTTTGTCGTGAATTTCTTGAATTTATTAGAACCGGACGACCAAAAACAGGTATATAATCGTTTGGTTTTTGTAGCAGAAAGTTTCCGTTCAGAGCTACCAAATAATATTAGTAATTTGTACCGCGTTGATGCGCTACCTGCTTTAAGAGCTAGATTAAAAGGAGATGGTGCAGCGGGACAGACTACTGGGCTTCCTATGTTTGAATCAGCTCTACAAAGTATTGTGGAAGTTCAGCAGGGGAAAGTTACCAATCGGTTGCCTCGTGTGGTAGCGATCGCATCTCAAGTAAAACTTGCACTACAATCAAAATCTCAAGCAATAACTAACGAATTGCAAGCAGTTGAAGAGAAGCGCAGTGCTAAGCTTAAAATCAAACAAAAGGCGAAACAACTGCTTAAAGAAGGCTTTAAAGCGGATATTGCTAAATTAGATAGTTGGCTGCACTTACCAAAACTCATAACCCGCTATAAATCTGAAATTATTTCAGCCCTTGAAAAAGGTGAATTTCAAACCTGGGAACAAGGAGCATTTAAGAATGCACTCTCAGAACATAAACAAGCAATTATCAAATGGGTACATCAAGCTTGTGAATTTTTCGAGCAACCTCAACCTGCTAATTTATGGTTTTCATTTCCTGAACCTCCAGAAGTAGTTTTACCCAATCAACCAAGCACTTCAACTCAGTCGAGTGGTGTTGCTCCGATAGCGCTTACAACCGGATTAGGTTGGCTTTTAGGAGGCCCTGTAGGAGCCGCAGTAGTTGGAGGTGCTACTTATCTTATTAATCAAATGGCACAAGACGGCGAAAACTCAGAATCATCAGCTTCTTATGTAAATCAAGTACAAGAAGCTTATGCTGAGGCGGCGGAAGATTATTTACTCCGCTTCAACATTCAAGCTATAGCAACGCTTCGCCAATACGAAGAAGGCGCAGAAAAAGTTATTAATTGTCAAGTAAAGGAAGAACCATTAAAGCTGACAAATCAGCATCATCAGTTGCAATTGTTAAATGCTTTATTGGATAACCTGAATCAAGAATTAAATCGGGTAGCGCGAAATTAGATAGCCTGACCACTGTAGGCGCAACCGCCCAAACAAAACCTGCCTCCGCAGACTATCGATATTTTAAGATCGCGCAGCCCCTTTTTGGTTGTGTAGCATCAGGCTAAGGTGGTGTGGGGAGTGCCATCACGTAATTGGCTACAAACTGGTGTCATATTATACTTATTTAAGAGCAGAAATTAGGAAACACTTTCATGCAACTCCGGTTGAGATGGCTATTATCAGTTATAAGTTTTATCGGTACTTGCGCCTATAGCATAAGCGGAGAGCCAAATTCTGTACAAGCTGCTCAAACTGTTGTTGTAACTAAAGGCTCCTCTACGGAATCAATAGATATAGCCGATCTGCGAAAGGTTGCGGAAACCGGAAAAGTTCCACCCGATCTTCAACGTTTTGCTCGTCAACTGTCTCCTCAACAACGCAGCCAAATTTTATCAGCGCTACGGGCAAAATTTGACCTGAATGTTGTGGGTGTTAGTAGATTACTTGATACTGAGATTGGCAGAACGCTGGCTTCAGCTTTAGCTAGTGCGACACAGCGACGGGATAATGTGGGAGTTCTAGATGTGCGATCGGGACTGGTGCTGGGAGCTAGAAAACCGGAGGGACTATCTCTGCTGAGTTTTGTCGAAGCTTATCCCCGGCAAACTATATATATTGATTTAGATCGGGCGTTCAGGGTAGTAGGAAACTTTAACACCTCTTTTTGGCAAACTCAGGCGTTTATGGCAGCGATCGCGCCCCAACTGGTTCCTCAGCGTCCCCAGCTAAATTTACCTTTTGACCCCACCAAACCGGGAAGCGCATCCGTGCAGGTGCTGAACTTGAAACTAAATGATACACAGCGCCGCCGGGAAATTCCAGTTGATGTTTACTGGTCTGAAGCTGCGTCTTCTGCCAAACCGATCGTAGTTTTGTCTCACGGTCTGGGTTCAGTTCGCACAGATTTGCGCTACTTGGCAGAACATTTGGCATCATACGGCTATGTGGTAGCGGCTTTAGAACATCCTGGGAGTAACGAAACTCATGTGAGGAATGCACTTAAGGGCAGAAATCCCCTCTTATCTGCACAGGAATTTTTAGATCGCCCCAAGGATATCAGTTTTGTCATCGACGAACTAGAGAAGTTGAACCACAGTCAACTTAAAGGTAAACTGGCACCCGATCGCGTCATGGTAATTGGGTATTCTCTGGGGGGTTCCACCGCTTTATCTATCGCTGGTGGTGAGTTGCAACTAACTGAGTTAAAACAGCGCTGTCAAGGTAACTTGATTTCCTTCAGTTTGGGGGAAGGTTCTCAGTGTTTTGCCAGAGAACTTCCGGAAGACCGCTACCAACTGCGAGATCCACGGGTTAAAGCAGCGATCGCACTCAACCCCACTACCTCGCTTTTATTTGGCGAAACTGGTTTGGCATCAGTCGCTGTTCCCACACTCGTTGAAGCTGGTTCCGCCGATAAAACAACTCCAGCTTTAACTGAGCAGATTATCGGTTTTGGGAAAATACCATCCCCTAAATGGCTCGTGGGTTTTGTTGGGGGAACCCATCTGAGCGTAAAAGATCCTAGCACCACCCAAGATCAAGCTGGGCAACCGAATACATTTTATACAGGCGGTGAAGTAGTTGGGGAGAAAGCTGTTGATATCCGCAACTACACAAAAGCGATCGCGTTAGCAATGGCAGCACAACTCACAGACGAAGCTGCCAAATACGCGATTTTTCTCACGCCAGAATATGCACAGTTAGCTTCCACAGATGCTTTCCCTATTCGTCTGGTTACGGAAATTCCACCAGAGGCACAAGAAGTAGTTAACGATTTTATTCAGAATCAAAAGTAATATCTCGTTTCTAGACTGTGACCAGAAACTTTAGCTAGGGACTCAAGTCCCTGGCTAATAGCGTAAGTCGGTTAAAACCGACTAATTGCCATATCTCTAGTCCGTTTTAACGGACTTTGGCTCTTACCCAGAAACATTAGCCAGGGACTCAAGTCCCTGGCTAATAGCGTAAGTCGGTTAAAACCGACTAATTGCAATATCTCTAGTCCGTTTTAACGGACTTTGGCTATTAGCCCGGAACTTGAGTTCTGGGCGGGTCAGGTACTTTTACTCTTCACTGCAAATTGACGTACTTCTCCAAGTCTTCAATTTGGGGATCTGGGAACTGATTCAGCACTCTCCACAAAACCGTATAACTGCCATCAGGACGGCGGTTGACGGGGCGGAAGGCAACCAAGGCATCGCTGCTGGGTGTTTCTAAAATTTGGTCGAGATAGCGACGTTGCTCTCTGTTAACTGTCCCGCGATTGAGAACAACTTCTGGCACCTGAAACTGAACTAATCGCATTAAATAAGTGTGGTTCAGAACCACTGGCGCGTCAGGAGAAAGACGATTTATTGCCGATTCCAGCGCTGTCGTTTGTTGGACTGGTTCGCTAACACTAACTTCACCTAGTTTGCCAGTGATGAAGCGTTGCCGATCTACCTGCAAAGCTGCAAGCTCATTAGGGGGACGATAATTTAGGAAAAACTGGCGCGTTTGGGGCGAGAGGGCGCGAACTTTCTTTAGTGTGGGGTCGAGATTTTCTAAAGGCACTTCCCCCAAATCCATGATAAAACCGTAATCCAGCCCGCGTTGGGCAATCTGGAAGTTGCCATTTTCCAGCTTAACTGCAAATCTGGGGGTAAATTCATCTTCCTGAGAGATGCGCCCAGATGAGCGAGTGGTTGGGGCAATATCACCGCCAATTCCCCGCAGCAAGGGAGGATAGGCGAAACGCTCTGCTACTGTGGGAATCAGCCGATTTTGCATCGGTTGGGAGTTGACAATCCCACTTGGCAAGACGCGGGCGATGCCAGTGTTGGGTTGAGAGAGAAAATTTTCGTACTCTTGAGGTTCTTGCTGATCAAGCCCGTAGGCGTTGCGTTCCTTGAGTTGCGCTGTTTCGCCTGCATCAATGAAAGGAGTTGCTGAGGGAAAGGAAGCTACTGCTTGGGAGAGTAGCTGTTTGGCAGATGCTAGCGCCGTAGTTGCTTGTTGTGGGGGCGCGATCGCCGGTGCAATCGGGGGCTGATATCCAGAAATCGGCGTTTTTGCTCTTATCCCCACTAACGGCGGTTCTGGAGCCACGTAACTTGTAGGGGGGGAAGGCAACTTCTGAGGAGGCACTGCCAAAATCGACTGTTGGCTTCTAGATAATGTTAAGGGATTGTTTGGTGTCAGTGTCGCCTGCCGTCTTTCCAGCACTGGGCGTAGCGGCATCAACTGGGCAGTTGAAGCATAGAGAGAGCAGTATACCTGCGCCTGTTCTACACTTAAATCGGAGCCTGCGGGTGTTATGCCGCCGTTCGTGCGGGTACACAACAAAGCAGGATTTCGATATTGACTTTTGAGAAAGCGTTCTACTTCTCCTTGGTGGAGAGTTATTTTTCCCTCGGCTACAAAAACACCGTAGGGATCGTCCGATGCGATCGCTCTTTCAATGCGATTAATTAAATTTATCTGATCCTGTAGAAGTCGTTGCGCTTCAGGCCAGAAAGTTTGAGCCGAAGTTGATCTAAACGAATTTTGCTTAACTAAATTCGGCGTTTGAATCTCCGAGGCTGTAACCACCCGCCCCGACATTAAACTCAGGAAAGAAGAAACAAAAATTAATAAAAGGTAGCGCATCTGCAATTTTCCATTCCAACGAAATCAAAACGACACTCAAGTAGACCTAATTTATAATTCCCACTTTCGCTACCGAAATTAAAAGAGTGTATCCCCATGCTTGAAAAACACCTGACGGCTAAAATCGCGGTTATATATAGCAATCCTATTTGAGTTGTGAGGTGCCAACTGTTACATATCCCCGACTTCTTAAAGAAGTCGGGGATCTCGCCTTCACGAGCCATTTAGGACTGCTATAGGCATTTCTCTGTATACCTACATCCTAGATAGGCGTAGGGCGTATGTTTGCACACGCTCGTTGTTTTCCAACTCAACTTCTGCGTTATCAATAAATTTATTATTCAATAATTATAATCTCTTTATTACTTGCCTTTCAAGAATTTCGTGACTAGATCCTTATGTAAGCAGTAGACAATTTACCTAGAAATGCCCTTGCTAAAGCAAGCATTTTTTGTATTAAGACGTTATTTTCTAAAGCTTAATTTATTTAAAGAAACATGACACTATTAAAGGTTTAAAGGCAACTACCTAAAACAAGAAATTTCTAAGCCTTAAGGAAGATAATATTTTCCTACCTAAGGCAGATAAAGGTTAACTTTATATCTGAAGATTGATGGCATAAATTTAGATAAATTCCAAAATTCAAGGTGTAAGCAAAAAAAAGTTTGTTCTTGTTCTTTAGTGACATAAAGCAAGCTGTTTTAATAGGAAATAGGAGGAATCATGGTAGGACAACATAAGCGTGCTGTAGGTGTATTTTCAAACTACCGCGATGCAGAAGTAGCGCTGACTGAGCTGAAGAACTCTGGCTTTCCTATGGATAGAGTTTCTGTGGTAGCACAGGACGCAAAGAAAGGAGGCGACATTGCTGGAGCGGATGTAAGCAATAAAGTAGGCAATAAAGCCGACGAAGGCGCAACAACAGGCGCTGTTACAGGCGGTGCTTTGGGCGGTTTGACTGGCTTATTAGTAGGCTTAGGTGCCTTAGCAATTCCTGGCATCGGGCCGGTGATGTTAGCAGGAGCTACAGCCACCACCATAGCCACAACTCTGTCGGGAACAGCCATTGGTGCAGCAGCGGGTGGTCTATTAGGTGCTTTGATTGGATTAGGAATTCCTGAAGAGCGAGCCAAAGTTTACAACGATCGCGTCTCCAGAGGAGATTATTTAGTGTTGGTGGACGGCGATGATAATGATATTCATCGTGCTGAAGCGATTTTGAGCCATGGGGGAATTGAAGAGTGGGGTATTTATGATGCTCCTGGCACTACTGGTACCACCCATAATACAACTGCTGCCGATCCCAGCCGCACGTATTCGACTCCAGTCGTTGATCCGACACCTAGCACAGATGCTCCAGTTCAAATTATTGACCGTCGCGAACAGACCCTATAAACGAATGGGTTGCGGGTGCGAGTCAAACTAGAGACTGAGGAGACGAGAAAAGTTAGAAGTTAGGAGGCGAGGAGTTATTAATTCAATCATCACTCCTAACTTTTCCCAGTCTCCAATTAGCGGGAGGAAATAAGAATCGTGCTTACTCAGCAAAAACGTGCATTTGGTGTTTTCTTAGACATTCAGAATGCAGAAGGCGCTATTGAGGAAATGAAAGCCGCTGGCTTTCCGATGAATCAAGTTTCTACCATCAGCAAAGAGCCACAGCAAGTGTCGCCGCCACCGGAAAATAAGGCGCAAGAGGGAACAAACATTGGCGCGATCGCAGGTGGTGCAGTTGGCGGTACCGTCGGTTTAGCTATTGGGTTAGGCACCCTGGCAGCTATTCCAGGTGTCGGCGCGATCGCATTAATCGGAGCAGCAGCAACAGCCTTGGCAACCACGTTAACCAGTGGTGTAATCGGTGCTACAGCAGGTAGCTTATTGGGTGGATTAATTGGCTACGGTATTCCGGAAGAACAAGCTGCAATTTACGAGCATCGCATCCATAGCGGTGAATACTTTGTGATGGTAGAAGGCACAGAAGCCGAGGTGCGTCAAGCGGAAGCTATCCTCAGCCGTTGGAATGTTCAAGAATTGAGAATTTACGACGCCGCAACACCACTACCGCCAGCTATAACTAACAGAATAGAAAGACCACTTTAAACAAGGCAATCCTGTAAAAGGTAAAAGGCAAAAAAGAAAAAACTAAACTTAAGGTTGGGCTAAGGCGACCTAACCCAACCTTCCATATCCATCTGTTAGGCGTGGCTCCGGCTCAACCTAAACTTACAAATAACTGAATTTCAATTTTTAATTTTTAATTCCTGATGCAGTGGTACACTAAGCCAAAAAAATTGCACAATAGAGGCAGTTTATAGTTGCTGCAAGACAAATGCCGAGCTTACTCGCTGATGCCAAAAACTTGCTCGCCGATCTGGTTGCTCGTTACTCCTCCCGCGTGGATTATTTAGCGATTCGACTAGAAGAAGCCGAAGGAACCGATATATTTTTGCGAGGCGACAAAATAGAAACCCTCACAGAAGGCATCTCCATTGGTGGACAAGTCCGGGCTTGTTACAAAGGAGGCTGGGGCTTTGCTTCATTCAATCAGCTTTCTACCCTAGCAGAACGGGTGGAAGAAGCGACAAGCGCGGCTCGGATGATTGGCGATGAAGAAACCCTGCTGGCTCCCATAGACCCAGTGCAAGCTATATGTAAGCTGGCGTTGACAGGCACAGATCCGCGACAAATTTCCCTGAAAAGCAAAAAAGAATTGTGCGATCGCTACACCTCCATTCTCAAGAGCGCCAGTTCTTCAATTACCACCACCTCCATCCGGTACAGCGACACATCCCAGCGAATTATCCTCGCCACCTCAGAGGGAACGATGATCGAACAATCCTGGGTGGACATGGAAATGCGCTTTGCTGCAACCGCCCGTAATGGCGAAACTGTGCAAACAGGACGCGAAACCACAGGTTCCCGCAAAGCCTACGAAGATTTAACCAATCTTGACGAGCAGGTAAAAAGTGCCGCACTCCGAGGGGTGGATGCCCTTTCACTACCCCCAGTAAAAGGCAACACCTACACTGTAGTGATTGACCCCATACTCAGCGGGCTATTTGTCCACGAAGCCTTTGGTCATCTCTCAGAAGCAGACATGGCTTACGAAAACCCCGACTTACTGGAAGTCATGACCTTGGGACGGCGATTTGGGCCAAAAGAGTTGCAAATCTTTGATGGTGCCGCACCTGCTGGTCATCGCGGTAGCTACTTATACGACGATGAAGGGACACCAGCCACCACAACTCAGCTAATTGAAGATGGCGTTTTAGTCGGACGGCTTCACTCCCGCGAAACCGCCGGGAAATTAGAAGAAGCGCCCACAGGCAATGCTCGTTGTCTTAACTACCACTATCCGCCCCTCGTCCGTATGACGAATACATGGATTGAGCGGGGTAAGACACCTGTGCCAGATTTATTCACAGGCATCAAAGAAGGCGTTTATGCCCGCAACTGGTTAGGCGGCATGACAAACGGGGAAATGTTCACCTTCTCCGCCGCTGAAGCCTGGATGATCCGCGATGGGAAAATTGCTGAACCAGTTCGAGATGTAACGCTTTCCGGTAACGTCTTCAGCACGTTAGCTGATATTGAAGCCATTGGTGATGATTTCTACTGGGATGAATCCGGCGGTTGCGGCAAAGGCGGACAAAACGGTTTACCTGTAGGCTGTGGCGGCCCAAGTCTGCGAATCAAAAATGTCATTGTCGGGGGAGATGCGGACTAGAGTTTTGAGTTTTGCGGAGCCGGAAAGTTCCGTTGCTCCGCAGTTTTGAACCTTGAGAATTTTTTCTTATAGCGGTTCTTAGGATGCAATACACTCTGACCCCTAGCCCTTGAAGGGTTGGGGCTAACTCCCCCTTTTCTTCAAGCAGGGCGGGTTCTTAATTGTCATCCTGAAAAAAAATGGAGAGTGCGCGATGTCAACAGAAACAAAAACCCCAAAAGTAGTCGTCGTTGGTGCAGGTTGGGCAGGTTTAGGAGCTACCTACCACCTAGCAAAACAAGGCTACGACGTAACCCTTCTAGAAGCTGGTTCTTATCCCGGTGGCTTAGTCGCAGGCTGGAAAACAGCGGCGGGGCGTTCTGTCGAAGCTGGTATTCACGGCTTCTGGTATCCGTACCGAAATATATTCTCTCTGGTAAACGAATTAGGGCTAAATCCCTTCACACCTTGGACTCGTTCCTCCCAGTATTCCCCCGCAGGATTAGAAGTTGAATCGCCGATTTTTCAAGATTTGCCGCGACTACCTACGCCGCTTGGGACTTTTCTCTACACTCAGTTTAAGCGGTTGCCGTTAAGCGATCGCATTTCAGCTTTACCTCTACTCTACGCCGTCCTCGATTTTGACAACTCTGATGAAGCGTGGCGACGCTACGACAAGGTGACAGCAAGAGAACTCTTCAAAGATTTTGGTGTTTCGGCACGACTTTACCATGATTCCTTCGAGCCGATGCTGCTGGTAGGTTTATTTGCCCCCGGAGAGCAATGTTCCGCCGCCGCTGCACTGGGTATGCTTTATTACTTCATTTTGGCTCACCAACCCGATTTTGATGTCGTCTGGTGTCGCGGAACTGTCGGAGAAAAGATATTTCGTCCTTGGGTGGAACGTATTGAACAAGCGGGTGCAAAATTACTCGCAAACCGTCGAGTAAGTGACGTGATTGTTGATAGCAATAATCAAACGACAGCGGTTGTCTGCGGTGATGAAGTTTTTGAAGCTGATGCTGTTATCTTTGCTGTTGGTATCAGCGGTATGAAGAAGATTGTATCAAGTAGCCCTAGCTTACAAAGTCGTCAAGAATTTCGGGATATTCACAATTTGGGGGCAGTTGATGTGTTAGCAACTCGCCTCTGGTTTGACCGCAAAATTAATATTCCTCGTCCTTCTAATGCCTGTTTTGGTTTCAATGCAACAACTGGCTGGACATTTTTTGATTTGAACGTGCTGCATGATGAATACCGCGATGAACCGGGAACAGTTATTGAGGCAGATTTTTATCACGCTAATCAGTTTATACCGTTAAGCGACGAGGAAATTGTGCCGCTAGTTCAGCGCGATTTAGCAACTTGCGTGCCAGCTTTTCGCGAAGCCAAGGTAATTGATAGCAGCGTTATTCGTCTGCCAAATGCAGTTACTCACTTTCTCCCCGGTAGCTATCAGTATATGTTGCCAGGAGAGACGAGTATCAATAATGTCTTTATGAGTGGTGATTGGATTATTACTCGTCACGGTTCCTGGTCGCAGGAAAAGGCTTATGTAACAGGTTTGGAAGCAGCAAATTTGGTAATTTCACGCTTTAGTAGTGGAAGTAAGGCTTTGATTTTACCAGTCGAGGCGGATGAACCGCATATTCAATTTGGTCGGTCAATTAACCAAACTATACGCAGCTTCGGCAAAACTTTCTTATCCGATATTTGGCTACCTTAGCTAAATTCTATTGTGCTGTACCTAAAGCTGTAGGTATTGGCGCAGAATGTTTTGAGCTTGCTGTAATAGTTCTGCTTCTAGTTCGCCTACCCGTTGAATTAAGCGCACTTTGTCAAAGGTCATAGGTTCGACGCACACCAGCAGGCTATCTACAGATAGCCCATTTTGTGATGATGAGGATATTCTCACCACCGCAGGCGAAATTCGAGGGTCATCAATCCGTGCTGAGGTAAAGGGCAAAACCGTTACCTTACTACGCTGTGCATTAAATACGCTACCAGAAATTATCAGCGCCGGACGGGTTTTTCTAATCTCTGTACCTACAGATGGATCGAAGGTCACAATCCAGATGCTTCCCAGTCCGTAATCACCGCCGTTTGCCATTCGCTCTCCCAACCTAATTCCAGTTCATCTACCAAAGAACAAGCTGCTGCCAGTGCTGCATCTTCTTGCTGCTGTCGCCATTGTTGCAAGAGAGATTCAATTAAAGCACTGCGATTTTCAACTTTTTGGTCGAGGTAAGTCAGCAATTCCTCTGGCAATGAGATAGATATTTTAGCCATATCCTACCTAGAGTCATACTATAAGTAGTATAAGTTGTTTAGGGCGCGATCGCGTTTTGGTAGGTATGCGATCGCATACTCAACCCATAGACATAGCAAAACTTTATTACCTAATTTTTGGCTACCTTAGAATTATTTAGCTGTCTTCTTTTCTTCAGTCCAAACACTGCACCAAAACCACTTAGCAATACCAAAGCAGATGTCAAAGAGGATTCGGGAACTGGCTTTGATTGGCTAGTTACGTTCACATTTACATCCAGAGCATCCCCTGTAGAATACACATAATTAAAAGCATCTTTGTCATCGAGAACGCTGGCACGCAAGAAAAGTGCGCTCCAACGCGCTACAGTTTCTACTGCTACATCTTGTGCAATTGTCGGATTTATATCCGGTCTTGCACCCACAGGATTGTTAGTATTTGTGATGCCATAGTGGTTAGCACCCAAAACAGTAATCAATGCTTTAGGAGGGTTTTGGATCTGCTCGTATGTTTTTTGAGCATTGACAGGAAGAGCAACGTTATCAAGATTTCCCTGCAAGAGAGCAGTCGGAATTTCTGAATTGTTGATGGGGATAAACTCTTGAGTATTGAAGTTCCGTAAATTTGCACCAAAAAACGCTCCTGCTACGAGTTCATTAGGTCGGCTGAAGGAGCCTTCACATAAAATAGGAAGGCAGAGGTTGGCAATAGCGGATAGTCCGACAGCACCCCCTTGGGAGTGACCGAGCAAGGCTAGTTTCTGTGTATTGATAACGCCCGCAACAGGTGAAGTAGAGTTGGAGTTCTCTTGCACCATTTGTACCAGAACCGCGTTTAATTGTGACGTTTCGGGTAGAAGTCCCGTAAATCCGAACTGTGGCAGTGACTTCTGGTGATTGGGTACAACCACTACAAATCCGTAGCTTGCTACTGTACTGGCGAAATTTGTGTAATTTGATTTATCGACATTCGCACCTTGCAACAGCAGAGCAATAGGAAATGAGTAGTTGCCAGTTTTCAGGTTCGCTGGGTTTGGAAAGTAGATATCTGCTAAGTCATTATTAGCGGAGATTGTTGTGCTGTAGCTACCCACATCGTTAAACAAAGGAGCATTGCTGAACCTTGCAGCGGCAGTTTCCCCGATACCACCAACAATAAACACTGCACCAGCAGAAGCTATTGACAACACTCTTAGGGTAGCCACAGAACTTACTCCTTTATCAAATACGTATGCAGGATGAGAGATCATCAAATAATATTACTAGCAACAACTTTTTTTGGATACAGAATGCGACGTTGAACACAGCTGCTTCGCTTCACGCATCCTCGTTACCTACTCAACTTGATATCGTGGTAGAAAACGCGGGGTTAAGTCCTATGGTGACGACAGCGAAAACCACTCAAGGGAGAGTTGTACTGAAAAACATTAGTTGGCAAACTTTTGAAACAATACTTGCAGAGATGGGAGAAGATCGTAACACCCGACTGGCTTACGATCGCGGAATGCTGGAAGTTATGACCCCTCTGATGCCTCATGAGAGCAACAATAGACTGCTGGAACACTTGGTTTTCGCTTTAGCTGAGGAACTTAACCTTAACCTCAGAAGCGCTGGATCTCTCACTTGTAAGCGTCCAGACCTTCAGCGGGGTGTTGAACCGGATTCTTGCTTTTATATTCAAAATGAACCGCTAATCAGACAGAAAAGGGATATCGATTTAACGATTGACCCACCTCCTGACTTAGCAGTGGAGGTGGACTATACCAGCGCTTCTGTTGACCGACTTTCAATTTATCTGGCTTTGGGTGTTCCGGAAGTTTGGCGTTACGACGAACCTGTAATGCAAATTTATCAATTGCGAGACGAAGTGTATGTTCCTTGCACTGTCTCTGCTACTTTTGCAAATCTACCCTTAACAACAGAAATTCCAGGGTTTCTGGAAGAAAGTCTAAGAATTGGGGAAATCCCCATGATTCGGTCTTTTCGCGCTTGGGTGAGACAGCAAATAGAGCATCGTGACGACAATCGTTGAGAAGAATCGAGAACGCGATCGCTCGAAAGATTTATTATATTCAAAGTTTAATTATCTAGATCCGATGTCTTATGCCTAACGTTGAGGAAGACGAAATCCGAGAGAATCGCATTGCAATGGAGATCATCGTTGATGCCTATGACGAGGAAGAACAGGCGATGGGATGGTACTACTACCTTAACGATAATCTTAACTTCCCCTTTAAAGCTAAGTGGGTGAGAAAGGGACGCAAATCATCCTCACCTGAAGGTAAAGAAGTTGAGGTGGTGGAAATGTCATCGGAGGATGAATGCTCGCACGATATGTTTGTAGAAGTGCTTTACAAAGATGCTACAGGTGAAGATACGTTCTCGGCTCGTTTATCTGATATAGAACCGATTGATGCTGATAGCGAAACCTTGGAAGCAATAGCCGATTGGCACTATTGGGTTGGCAGAGGATACGAGTTTTAAAGGAGTCGTTTTAATGGCAGTTTATCAAGTCCGGTTGGTGAATTCGGCACTCAATCTTGACCGCATCATCGAAGTACCAGACGATCAGTACATCTTGGATATGGCTGAAGATGCGAGGATTCGATTACCTTCTGGGTGCAAACAAGGGGAATGTTCGGCTTGTGTCGCCAAGTTGGTGAGTGGTGAAGTAGACCAAAGCGAACAAAAGTTTCTGCGTCCAAAAGAACTAGAGGCTGGGTATATCGTTACCTGTGTGGCTTATCCCCTGTCGGATTGCACTTTGGAAACCCACCAAGAGCAAGTTTTATATAAATCGGCTCTTTACTTTAAGCCGGAATGATTTTTGTTATTACTAGGACAATTAACAAAAGTCCTAGTGATACAATTATTTTTAGACTAATTCTTTTTATCTATCCCTTTAATTTAAAATCCAAAATAGTATGCGTCGCTTACTTTACGAAAACTCGGTTTCCTATAAAGGACATCTAATCATCCCGTTTGTTTTTGGGATGGCTAATGGTGATATCTACTCTTATACATTACTCTCTGAATTGGGACATAAAGGTAAATTCCATAAGGTAGAAAATCCTGCTGGCATCTATTCTAGTCGCATTGCTGGCATCATTGATGTTGCCAAGGAACATCTAGATGAACATTCAGATATTGTCAGTATGGGTGATTATTTTAAGAGTAGATACGTCTATCGTGAGAATTTGATAATTGTCTATCAATTATCAGAAAAATATTTTTATGACCATTATAAACCTGAAAGTTTAAATAATGTTGCTGCACCCAAAATATTTACAAGCGATCGCGAGTGTATAAACTGGATAAAACGGGGACTCGATAGTTCGCAGATTAATCAAGAAGTATAAGCTAAAAACTCCAAACCGCATAGCAAAGAAACCCAACACAATATAAGCGTTTGTTGGGTTTCGCGTCGCACGAGACTAGCTTACAATTATGGTTAATTAATGGGTTATGCTGTGGTGTGACCTGCCTAAATATCTACATTTTGTTTGGAATTGGAACGCGCCTGTTTTATCATTTCAATGAGTGTATGGTGAGCATCTTCGGCATCTTTTAGCGCATGGTCGAACTGAATGCGAATTGGCGTAGCATCATCATTCATTTGGGCAATTAGATTCATTCCCAAAGAATCAATTGATAGCATTTCTGCTGCGATCGCATTGGGAGTATCGCCAAAAGTTTTAGCGTAGAGAACTATTGCATCTGCATGGTCATCGTTCATGTGTTTGCAGATGCGATCGCTTATTTCAGCAGTTATTTGTTCAGACATTAGTTAAATTCCTCTTGTATAAGAATATCCTAGCTCCCCTGATTAAGCCCTGTTGGGGGGATCTCCTTGACAAAATCTGCAACTACGGTGACAAATTTAGCCGTAGATTCATAGGGTAAAACATTACGTCCTGACATTTTGACACCGTGACCGTTCGGTAAAGACTTCAGATAGTCAGCTATTCGTTCATCAGGTGTTTCCCCTTTTCCAGACTGACTGATACTTGATGCGGTGTCTCCTACGACTACTAGAGTAGGTTGGGTAATGGATGCGATCGCATTCTGATAATCCTGTCGCCAAAATCCCGCCAAAAACGAAAAAACAGCATAGCGACTATCTGGATTAACCGCACCTTTCACCAGTGTATCCAACCACTCCTCATCTACTGAATCCTCATCAGCAAATAATTGGCGAATCGAGAACGAATCTAAAAACTGCGGTCGTCGCGCATAACGGTAAAAAGCACTACCAAAAGGAGATTCTAACAGATTCCAAACTATTTTTTGCTTCAAACCTTTTGAAGGTTTAGTAATCACCGCCCACGCCGGAGGCCCAGCCAACACCAAACCTCTAACCAAGTTAGATTGTAAGCGAACTAACTCAATTGCTACAGGTAACAAGGCACCTTGCACCAACACAATCACAGGTTTTTGTACCACTGTTTGCAAAAAATGTTGCAACTGTTCAGCCCAATCTGCGGGATTATAAGCAACAGGCGGCATATCGCTTTCACCGCATCCTAATAAATCAGGATTGTAAATTGAATTTTGGCAATCTTTTTCATACCATTCGCGGCAGAATCTATCCCAAAACTTGCGAGATAACCCGACCCCAATAGGATGAATTAACAGCAAGGGAATTCCGTTATCTGTTGTTTGATTAATTGGATTATAAACTTCGTAAGCACAGCGATAATTTTTCCAAGTATAAAACTGTGTTGGAGAAACTGCCACATTCTCAGTAATCATTGAATTTTCAGATACTGATTGCATAATTTTTTGCGTCCTTTTGGTTGAAAAACTCACAACTATCGTTCGTAAGAGTAAATATCTCCAGGTTGCTTAAACAAAGCATCTGAACTCTGAGAAAGTAATTGTAAATCTTCTTTATCTAGACTCCAACTTAAAGCTTCCACATTTTTTTGGATCTGCTGACGATCTGTAGTAAAGCCAGAGATTACAGCAGCAACACCAGGCTGTTGCTTAACCCAATTTAGCGTAACTTGGGAAATAGTCTTATTGTATTTCTGCGCTACCTGTGCCAATGTCTCCAGCATTTCCAGTACAGGTTTCCAACCACCGTGCGCTCTAA
The DNA here is from genome assembly GCF_014695915.1 of Trichocoleus sp. FACHB-40. Lineage (GTDB taxonomy): Bacteria > Cyanobacteriota > Cyanobacteriia > Cyanobacteriales > FACHB-T130 > Funiculus > Funiculus sociatus. Next base: position 51,283 of record NZ_JACJPF010000101.1, on the reverse strand, counting down.
TCATACTATTGTAATAGAAGCTACGAGCGTGAGATAATTCGCTTGGAGGTGAGGTGACACCTCGAAACTTTTCTGACAAGAAACCGCCTGCTAAAGGGCCATATGGCAACAAAGCAATATTCTGCTTCAGGCAAAGCGTCTGCATTGAGTTTTCAACACGTCTGTCAATTAAACTATACTGAACTTGATGACTGCTGATGGGGGCGTATTCTACAGCTTTTTCCAACATAGGAGTATTGAAGTTGGTGACACCAAGCTGGCGAATTTTTCCCTGTTCTAATAATTCATTGAAAGCTGCAAAAGTAGAGTCAAAATCTAGCTGCGGGTTGTGCCAGTGGATTTGCACGCAATCCAAGGTATCCTGCTGCAAATTGCGGAGAGAAGCTTCAATTTTGCTTTTAATTTGTGCGGGAGTGGGGACATTTCCGAAAAAGACAGCTTTAGTAAAAATTGTGCGATCGCGTCCTTTCAGCAAGCGACCAACAACACTTTCACTGCGTCCATAAATGTCTGCTGTATCAAAAGTATTGATACCTAAAGCTAAGTAAATGTCCAGCGCACGGGCAATGTCATTTTCTGAAATTTGTTTCCAGCTGCGGTCATCGAGTTGCCAGCAACCGACAATTAAAGATGTATTTGAAAGTAATTCTTTATTGCTCATGCCTTATAATATATCAATTACACTATCATTTGTGGATGAATCAACTGATATCCTGCGTCTTTTATCTTTTGATTAGAAACCAGGGCATTGCATGGTCGAAGACTCTTAAGAGACGAATCCCATAAAACTTTAGGTAAATTGTGCTTTTCGCACATTCTATCCAGCAGTTCTCTACTTGTCAGATGGGCATCATCTACTAAGTTATAAATGCCTTGTAGTCGGTGCTGACGGACGAATTCTATACCAGCAACGATATCATCAAGGCGAATCCAGTTTGTAATATCTTCTCCGCTTCCAGGTCTGGTTGTTCCGGGTGCATTGCGAAAAATCTTCACCAGTTCGCGACCAGAACCATAAATTCCACCCAAGCGAAGAATACAAACGCCTAGATTTTCAGTTGAGGCTGACAGTAATACTTCCTCAGTTTGAGAGAGAATTTTACCAGTAGAATTTTCAGGCGCAACGGGTAATTCTTCATCTACTAATGAGCCATTTCTATTGCCATAAATAGAGTAGCTTCCCGTGTAAATTAGTTGTTGCAGCGAACCTATTTGGGGTAAAATTGATACTAAAGTTTGAGCTGTTTCTAGATAAGTTTCTTCGTACTCATTGGCACTTTTCGCACCAACACTCAAAAGCACAGTACCCTGGTTTTCCAAGACTGACTTTAGACCTTCTGGATCGTTGCCTTTAACTACGACAACTCGTTGGGCAACTGCTTCCAATTCTGAAACTTTTTCCGGGGTGGTTGTGGTTGCGGTGATAACAAAACCTAATTTTTGCCAATATTCAGCAACTGCTTTACCAACGTAACCACAGCCAATAATTGCTACGTTCATGACGATTCCGATGTGAATAAATATAGTGGCAAATGCCCGTACATTTCGTTAATTCCTCCGTCATATGCAGACTGGCAGGAAATTAGGACTCCGCGATGTTCTCCTGTGTAAGAATCAAGATAACATAAGCCTGTTTTTGGGTTAAATTTGATGTAAACAGAGCCATCTATTGCCGATAATTGGGGGACTTCATAACCCAACGCTTCTGTATAAGTTTTCAAAGCCAGAATACCCTGTTCTGCGGTGTCGGCGCAAATTCCTAATATTTGATTATCGCAAAGCTCTGTCACCAAAAGTAAAGCTTGACGAATTGAGTCTTTAGTTGGTGCTGATTCACTGGAATTTACGCAGTCGAAAGCCTTAAGGATTTTATGCGCTTCTTCAACAGTGAGATTAGCCGGGTTTTGTAGGGACATAAATTTTACAGTTATTTTGCTAACTCACGCTCAATTGCAGCAATCAATTCTGGAGAATCTGGCTTGACGCTACTATTAAATCTGGCGACCACTTCACCCTGCTTGCTGATTAAGAATTTCTCAAAATTCCAAGAAACATTTCCTGTAGGTTCAACTGCATTGGTGAGTCGATTATAAAGTGGGTGCTGTTGGGCACCTTTGGCGTGAACTTTGTCAAACATCTCAAAGTTAACGCCGTAGTTTTTCGTGCAGAATTGCATAATTTCTGCGTTGCTTCCAGGTTCTTGCGCTCCAAAGTCGTTGCAGGGGAAAGCTAAGACGCGCAACCCAGTATCTCGATATTTTTGGTTTAACTGTTCCAGTCCTTTGTATTGAAGCGTGTAGCCGCAGTAGGAAGCCACATTTACTATTAAGAGTACCTTTCCGGCGTACTCGGAGAGTTGTTTATCTTCCCCATTGATGGTTTTTACGGCGATGTCGGAAACTGTGTTGCTCATTTTGAATTTTCTTCCATTTTGTATTGTGGTAGCACACTTAAAATAGTGCATATTTTGTAGGTTGGGGAGCCAGACGAAAAGCGGGGGTTCCCCTCGTTGAGCGATGTGGCGTTTGAGGCACCTCACCCAATAACTCACGCTTGTTTACTGGATGTTGAGTTTCAAAAACCTTACCTACCTCCAAGATTGTAAGGGTTTTGGTGCATTAACTTGCACTTACGCACCCAACTTGCTTAGGTATTATCCGTTAATTTAGCAAGTAACCAGTTGTTGGATTTTGCCATCGAAACCCAACAAATCCTTGTGGGTATTAGGTTGCGATCGCATAACCCAATATACAATTCTTCTTACGCTAATCTACGTACTTATTAGAGAAATTACTGAACTTTTTAATACTTGCCGGACACGGAGATAAGCTGTCGAAAAACTTATCGGCGTGGGAAAAGACTCGACAGATACACCTATCTTTAATTGAGGCAACTTTAGTGAATATAAGTTTTTTCAAGAACAAAACGTGGAAATTTTTGCTGGCGTTTGCGATCGCGTTCGTTCTATCATTTGAATTCAACACCGTCGCCACATCCCAAACCACTCGCATCCTCCTGGGTTATGGTGGCGGCGCTAGCTTAGTCCAAGGTACCTGGACAGATAGCCTGGACATTTCTAAAGAAGCAGGCTTACCCAAACCAGATATGCAGCAGATTTGGGTAGGTAAGGGATGGGAGCCAATCTGGTATGGTTGCGTCTCAGGTCAGACTACTTGCACAAGTACAGCTAGGATGAAACAAGAAGGTGTCATCCCGGTTTTTATCCTTGACTTCATCACAGCCGACGTCCAAACTAAAAAAACTTGGGCGGAAATTGAAGCTAGGAAAAGTTGGTATTTTTCCGAGTTAGACCGCTTCGCCAAGGAAGTGCTAGCTAAAACCACAGGACAAGTATACCTAGTGCTAGAACCAGAGCATAACTTAGTGGGAACTCTCCGCGACCCCGCCTTAGTATCATCTGGTTGGGATGCGAGTATACCGCAAAATTTTGGTAAATTGATGGCTGAAGCTGCCCAAAGACTACGCAATGCAAGTCGGTCTGTCACGGGACTGCGGGTGAAAGTTGGTTTAGCTTTTGGTGACTTCAACCCCGGAACAGGTGGTTTAGACAAATTTCTAACCACTCTGAGTGCAGCAGCACCAGGAGTAGAGTTTTTTGGCTTCCAAGTGACGCAGGGGCCGTGGCGTAATGATGGCAACGGATGCCAACGCTTAACCCCGGATCAAGCTAAGCTTTATTATATGCCTGACCGGATAATCGAGATTGCTAACTTCATCAAGACCAAACTGGGAAAATCGTCTATGATAGACTACCTTTTCCTGATGGCAGATCCAAACACTGATTGGGATAATGGTGGAGCTTTAGTTTATCAGGAGTTGCGATCGCGCCAGCAAGAATTGCTTAATGCTGGATTGTTTGGTTTGATGCACTTTACCCAAGTTGATACGCCACTATCCGAACCCAATGGTTACTGGTGCGATGGTGAGAAGTACAGAGGCATTATCGCACCCGCCGCACATCTGGCAGACTACAGTTACCAACGACCTTTTTATCTCAAAAAGATGGGACAGGCGTTAGGGTATTGGATAGCAAATCGTTAAAAAGTGTAAAAAACCCGACACTAACAAAGCTCGCGTTGCGCGGGCTTTGTTAATATAGCGATTCCCACTTCGGTGCAATACAAATTTACCTCTCCCCAACCCCTCCCCTTCAAGGGGAGGGGCTAATACCCCTTTCCCCGTATAAAACATTTATTGGGCTTCCCTCTCCTCCTAGTAGCGCGGCAAGCTTAAAATATTGGGTAGAGCAGATGTCAAAAATTCTTTAATACAAGCATTTTGGCGTTCAATGAACCCAACATTTTAGGCTAGACACGACACTAGGAGAGGGTTAGGGAGAGGTGAGAAGGGGCTGTGGGTTAGTTTCTGTATTTAATACAACTGAGAAACCCTATAAAAGCGGATCTTCTTGTGCCGTTGCTTGTAGTCTGGATAATAGACAGGATGTAGTCTGAACCTATCCGCTTTTTTGATGCCCATGACTGAGCAACGTGATGCTGACTCGCCTTCAGCTAATTCTCAGCAATTGAGTGAACCGACTGATGTAACAACTGGGTCAGTCGATGATTCCCCGATAAACCGCATTGCAGGTGTCTGGAACAACGCAACAACACGCTTGAGGCAACTCCTACCCATACAAGCGGCTCAGAAGGCTGCTGGGTTGTTTAGCGTCAGCGAAGATCGAATTGCAGAGATTTTAGAGAGTGTTCGAGCCGAACTACCAACCACAGAAGCCTTGTTGATTGGTAAGCCCCAAGCCGGGAAAAGTTCGATTGTGCGAGGACTGACGGGCGTTTCATCTGAGATTGTGGGTCAAGGATTTCGTCCCCACACCCAGCACACCGAACGCTATGCCTATCCTTCTGAGGATCTGCCGTTGCTCATCTTTACAGATACAGTCGGGCTAGGAGATGTCAATCAGGACACACAGGCGATTGTGCGGGAGTTGGTGGGAGATTTGCAACAGGAAACTCACCGCGCCAAAATCTTGATTCTGACCGTCAAAATCAATGATTTTGCTACCGACACCCTGCGACAAATTGCACAGAACTTGCGTCAGCAGCATCCAGATGTTCCCTGTCTGTTGGCTGTCACCTGCTTGCATGAAGTTTATCCAAACGATACCGCCGATCATCCTACTTATCCACCTGACATTGAGCAGGTAAATCGAGCCTTCGCCGCGCTCCAGCAAGCCTTTTCAGGAGTGTGCGATCGCGCAGTATTGATTGACTTCACTCTAGAAGAAGACGGCTACGATCCCGTATTTTATGGCTTAGAGGCGCTCAGAGATGCTCTAGCAGACCTACTCCCGGAAGCTGAAGCCCGTGCGATTTATCAGTTGTTAGATAAGGGAGCTAGCGAGAAAATTGGCAACCTTTACCGAGATGTCGGAAGACGCTATATGTTGGCATTTTCCATCATGGCAGCCACGGTTGAAGCTGTGCCACTACCATTCGCCACCATGCCAGTGCTGACTGCTTTGCAAGTCTCGATGGTGGGTATTTTAGGGAATTTGTACGGGCAAACCGTGACTCCTTCGCAGGCGGGGGGTATTGTCAGCGCGATCGCTAGTGGGTTTCTGGCGCGGGCAGTCGGGCGAGAGTTAATCAAATTCATACCTGGCATCGGGAGTGTAATAGCCGCTTCCTGGGCTGCTGCGTACACTTGGGCGTTAGGCGAAGGAGCCTGCGTCTATTTCGGTGACTTAATGGGGGGCAAGAAACCAGATCCTAAGAAAATTCAGTCTGTTATGCAAGAAGCATTTAAGACAGCGCAAGAACGGTTTAAGGGAATCAAAAATTGAGACAACTGCCATGCAATAGTTATGTAATTTGAGCCAAAGCTTGCTCATCCCCTAAATCTTGCAAGAATCGGTTCTTGTCAAATGTATACTCTTGACCCAGAAAATCTAGAATTTTTTCTGTATCATATTCGGCATTTTGTAAGCAAGTTGAAGCCCCTGGAGAAGGCGTGATGTTAAATACTATATTTTCTCCTAAAATTTTAGCTTCTCCCAACTCAAGGCGCTTAGTCTTAAGATTCACAATTTGAGGTCTAATTCCTCCATACCCTTTAGCCAGCTTCAAATCGCTCAATTGTAATGAAGGAACAATTTTTTTAACTTCTTTTAAAAATAACCTTCTGCCAATTAAGGGAATATCGTAAATATAATTTCTCAATATATATTTCAATATCACCTTATCTGAAAGGATATTGAAAAAGCTTAAAAAAGCATTGATACTGAGTCCGGCTGTTCTAAAATAGTCAAAAATACTAGCATAGTTACGCCCCTCTAACTGAAAAGTAACTTTGGCAGTTGGGCCAAATCTAGTCTTACTTTGATCGTGAACTTCTGAATCTCCATGAATAGCTGCAAAAGGTATTTCTTTCATCTGTACAGTATAGACTTTACCGTTTAAAACCCCTGGTGCCAGGTAAAAATTCCCTGCTACATTCAGGAGCGCATAATCTTTCCCATATCCTAAAGATTTTGCAAACAGTAAACTATAGGCTGCTGCTGTAAAAATAACCACCTTAGCAACCACTACTTCTTTATCTGTTTGAATCTGATAAAATCCTCCTTCTTTTTTGATATTTTTAACCTTTGTTTCCATCATCAAATCAATTCTTTCTTGAGCCTTATTAATTGCTCTTTCTAGAAATGATTGGGATAGCTTCTGAAAATCTATTGTGTAACCTTCTTCAGTAAACAAAGCCAAAATTTCTTCTTCAGGTGCTCTATCGTTTACTAAATTAGGCTCTATAAATTTAATTTCTTCTTTTCCAATCAATTTCAACTTAGGAAACAGCGACTTAAATTCTTTATATCTTTCTCTAAGTTCTTGAATTTGTTCTTTTCCTATACCCAAAACCATTTTGTGGTATTTGCTGTAAATTTCTTGCTGCGGATCGTTTCTCAAAATATAATTTTTAACTAAACTTGAAGCTTTGTTTACTTTTTGAGCTTTCTCCAAAGTATAGTTAGTTTCTATGTCACCAAAATGAAGTGTTTGACTATTACTTGTTTTATGAGAGTTTCCTAATGCAACTTCTGAATTCTTTTCTATTAAAACAATGCGCTTTATGTTGGTATAGTTGCTTAAGCTATATAGTAAGGCGGTTCCAGAGACTCCCCCTCCAATGATAGCTACTTCATAGATGCTGTTTTCAACTTGCATAGTTTCTCCAAAATGTAACGAAGAGTAAGAAAAGACCAAACAAAAAAGTAAAAAATTTAAAATCTAGATAAGTTAGTTTAATAGTTACATAACCTAAACTAGATAGCTTGCCTAGACATATAAAAGCAGAAATTTTGCTGAAGAAAAAACTTATTTTGTTGTAAATTATGTTACATTTTTCACTCAGGCTTTATAGCCACTATTTTTAGAATAACAGTCTCTAAGATAGGATAAGTCACTCCACAGTTATAATTGCGCTCATTCGCCAGATAGAAAACCCGCGCTAAATCGCGCCACTCGCCAAGTAGTAGAAGATTTTCAAGCTTCGGCGAGAAAGTGCCTGCTAACTTCAAATATTCTAAAGCGCACGATAGGCGAACTTGCAACTCAATTGTCAACAGTTGTTCACTATCCAGTATTGAGATAGTCCTCCTTATTTGCCTTGTTGGCTAAGCATAAGTTTAATGGGGAGCCGTCAGCGAGAGCGAAGCCTATTGACCAGTTTGCAGTGTAATAGGCACACAGGCGTAGGAGTGCAGCCAAAACCAACTTAGAAAGAGCGCGGCTCTGTTCGTTCGCTAAAAGCGATCGCTGCTGACTTTTTGACACAAGCGATCCCGCTAAATTCCTTTCGTTCACCAAAAGCGATCGCTGCTGACTTTTTGACACGAGCGATCGCGCTAAATTCCTTAAATTGTCGCCTCACTCGACTAGGGTGAGACTGAACGAGCGATCGCCCTCTACGGTGCTGTTTAGATACTCTAAATGACGCTAACTGAATAGGCGCGAATTGCCGCATCCAGTGTGGCAATTGTCAAACCATGCTCTACAGCTTGACAGATGAGTATTCTATCAAATGGATCTCGGTGTAACGGTGGTAGATTGGCAAGTTGAGCAACACTATTTTCATCTAGATGAAGACTGGCGATGAGATGGATATCGCGCTGTTTGGGTAGATAAGTTTCGGGAGAATCTGGCAGTGGTAGCTTGCCTAATTGATACTTGATAATTGCTTCCCATACTGAGACAACACTCAGATATACCTCATTGTCTGAATCGCGGATACTGTCACGCAGGTCATTTGATAATCGGCGATCTCCACTGATGAACCAAAGAAACACATGAGTATCAAGCAGTAGCTTCATGTACCCTCAAATGCGGTCAGAATGTCTTCTGGTAATGGAGTGTCAAAATCATCTGGTACAGTGAACTCTCCAGCACAAAGAGCAAAAGGTCGAAGTTGCTTAACGGTTGGTGAAATTGGTCTAATTTCAGCAACAGGCTTTCCTGCTTGCATGACAATAAGAGTCTCACCTGCTTCGACTTGGTGAAGGTAAGTTGCAATATCTCGCTGAATTTCCTCAATCGTTACCGTTAGCATAACGTCACTGTTGCACAGGTAATGGAAGCCTGCTCCCAGCTTAGCTCTTTAGGACGTGATCGCAGGCGATCGCACGCTTCGCCTACGTGCAACCAAAACCAATTTACACCAGCGATCGCTCTGTTTGTTCAGGAAAAGCGATCGCGCATTGCTTCTTAGTACAAATACTTGGACGGGAATTCATCACAAGAACAATTTAAGGGAATTAAACCTTAAGAACTATGTTCTGACCAGCTACTTTCAAATCTAACTATATTGGACAAAGGGTTAATAACAATCCAACAAAATCCAGAATGCTCAAAACTAATTCTGCTCAAAATGCAGTGCTAGCTTTATTCCTGCTCGTCTCTGCTGCCAGCATTGGTATCGCTGGCAGGTTGTACATACCAGGAGCAGTAGGACAATTCCTCTTCGTCCTGACGAGAGTTTGGATACTGGCACTACCCCTGATATGGTTTTTGTGGATCGATCGGGGGAGAGTCGTCCTGTCTGTGCCTTCGCGACGAGAATTCCTAGCTGGAACGATTTTAGGAATGCTCATGTTTGGTATTATTCTCGGTGCTTACTGGATTGTTGGGCAGCGCTGGATCGATTCGGTCGATGTTCGAGCAAAAGCACAACAGGTCGGCATTGCCACCCCCACCGTTTATCTGATCGGTGCCTTCTACTTTACTGTAATAAACTCGCTGATCGAAGAATACATCTGGCGATGGTTTGTGTATCGCAAATGCGAAGTCCTACTCCCAGGAATTGGTGCAGTATATCTCGCTGCATTATTTTTCACTCTGCATCATATTATTGCCCTGGCAGGGTACATCGGGAACGGGCTTGTTGTGGTGTTAGGTTCCCTGGGAGTTTTCATTGCTGGTGCTGTGTGGTCATGGTGCTATCTGACTTACCGTTCCCTGTGGTCGTGTTATATCAGTCATCTACTGGCAGATTTGGCGATCGCTCTGGTTGGCTGGCACCTTCTCTTTGGGTAAAGCGATCGCGCTAAATTCCTTAAATTGTCGCCTCATTCAACTAGGGTGAGACTGAACGAGCGATCGCTTTGTAGAATAACAGGTAAAAGCGGTGTGACTAGCTGCCTCAAACGTAAAAAATGGTACAAACACCCACCAAAGTTCTGACTCTGGAAGAGTTTCTGAAACTTCCAGAAACCAAACCTGCTAACGAATACATTGATGGACGGATTATCCAAAAGCCAATGCCTCAAGGAGAACACAGCGCGATTCAGACTGAGTTGGCAGCCGCAATTAACGCAATACTCAAGCCACAGCGGATTGCACGAGCTTTTTCAGAGCTTCGCTGTACTTTTGGCGGACGCTCAACTGTACCTGACATTTCTGTATTTAGATGGGAACGGATTCCACGCAAGGAAAATGGTGGGGTTGCGAATGTTTTCTCGACTGCGCCAGACTGGACAATTGAAATTCTGTCCCCTGACCAAAGCCAGACGAAAGTAACGAAAAATATTCTGCGCTGTCTGAAGTATCAGACCCAGATGGGGTGGCTAATCGATCCAGAAGAACAATCAGTGTTCGTCTATTTGCCGGATCGACCAACAGAAGTTTTCGATGAACCAGAAGCGTGTTTGCCAGTACCAGAATTTGCCAATAATTTCCGTCTTACTTTGGGAAATTTGTTTGGTTGGCTACTGGAATAAGCGATCGCGTGCAGCAGTCTAACGGCAAAGTTCAACGGCTACAGGTAAACCCCAAATCAAGCCAGCCATCGCTCTGTTCGTCGGTCTTGCTGGCGATTGCTCTTTGCTTCCTGACACAGGCGAGGACGGGATGTTAATCGAAGTCAACTCAACCTACGGTGATAGGCTGTTTGATAGCAGGGTATTTACCGTGTACCCTTTAATAAGCCTCGAATCTTCTACTATCGTAGTAAAAAGTTAGAAACGTATTGTTATCAACCAATACTCCTAATACAATGTCTAGTGTCTCTAGGAAATAAGGACTACCAGATTCTTCTTCACTGCTAGTAATAGGCTCATCTAGAACAGCAACAACAATAGCTGGTTGATTTTTGGAAGGTAATTTTCTATTCTTGAGATTTTCTTTCCATTTCACAAGTTGTCCAACTTGAAAAGATTCTTTCTTGAGAAAGTTATTGCAAGCATCTTTAAGTTGAGCAATGTATTCCTCTCCATAGCTTTCCTGTTCTCTACTACTTTCTTTTTCTTCACCAAGTGAGTCTTCACCTTGAAGAGACTGTCGTAAAGTTTCTAGTAGTTCTTTTCTAATATCTTGTTTTTCGCTCATCTACGTTATTATGTAATTCCCTACACAAAACAAACTGCTTCTGATTGAGTGTTTTTTGAACTGTTACTTATGCTCAATTTTAAGTTCAAATTATCAAGTCTAACTTTTCTATCCAATCTCACCTTATTTATCTTAGTTGATGTATATCTTTCATCGCAGTATAAGATATGTGAATTTGCTTCTTCTTTGCTATTTGATTCACCTAGCAGGCTATATATTTCAAAGCTAACTTTGTCCAAAGCCTTAGTCTGTCGTAATTTAATGTCTTCTTGATTTTCCAGGCCTTCTACTACATAAAAACATTTAGGAGGTAGTAAGTAAAAACTTGCTGGCACAACATCTAATAGCCACCAATCAAATAACTCGCGTCTGCCATAAGAACCAGGGAAAATAGCATACCCTTCTAAGCAATCATCCAAAATTTCTAGAATTGCTTCTACTGCTTGATCATAATCAATAACCCGAACCGCATTCTTAAAAACATCTAGCGCTTCATCAATTGTTTGAAAGCTTGTCAACTTTCTATCAGAAGATAAATCACGTTCTTCTGATATTTCTCTAATTAATTCATAAATCCTAAATTCAGTAATATTAATTTTGGAGTTATTTAATGTATTCCTAGTAGTAATCCGAAGCCATAAAGTTATCAAATCAATGATATATTTTGGCAGGGAATTACTTGGCTGATAGTATTCTAATGTAGGTTCTACTACTAGAGTTAAAATAAGCGTCATCCAAAGATAGCGCAGGTGATTGAGTCTTTGGTTACTGCTGCGAAGTGAATTTAGAACTTCATTTAAAGTATTTTGAAGTGGAGTTGTTCCATCTGCCTCTGGCTCATAGAGTTCTTCGTAATGTTCTAGCCTTATTTTGTTAAAGAGAAGTTTGAGATGGTTAGGTATATTATGTTGCGAAGATAATTTTAGGTTTATCGATTGGCTTGATGTTAATACCATTATAAGTTCTTCCCTGACAATTCTTTAGATAGGGATGGGGAGCCCCAGAATACTTTTACCTTTATCTTTAAATAGGGGGATAGGGGTGATCCCAGAATACTTCTAATCTTATATTTGGAAACTTCTCCTTAAACTGCCTCAGAACATCGTTACAACTTGTACAAGGGTTTCGTTCAGTGTAAAGATAGAGATCCCCTCTTACCTGGATATCGTAGAACATCTCAAGAATATCTGCAATTGCGGATAAGACTTTGTATTCAGCATCAGTATCCATAAGGTGTCCGCTATAAGGGTCGATTGTAGGCTCAAATTGCCCTCCTTCGCACTTTGGCTTGGGTTTAGGCGTTGGACTCTTACTTCTAGATGTTCCTCCTACACAAAAAATTACATCACCCTGGATATGTACCTCAGCAACTGCAATATTACCTTTAGGGAATGGTTTGTTAATATATGTTGCTCGAATTTGAGCAGCATCTTCGCGCAAACGCTCCTTGATCAGAGTTTCAGCTCCTTATAGGCTCCTGCTTACGTTCTTATGAATCAATGGAATTAGCGTCCATAATACAGTTGATCTCTCTAACAAAATGCTGGAACTCTATCTTCACTGACCCAAGGGCTAACTAGAAATTACCAAATCCTCGACAGTAGCATAGCCCTACAAAAGGAGCGATCGCGTTTATCATTATCTTCTTTATCCGCAAAGTTGTGCATAGATGATGAACTGGCGCAGATAGCGTTCCCCAATCACACTTCAGTCTCGCACCTCATTTCCCAATTCGTTCAAGTTCCTCTCGTAAAACTCGCCGTAGCGTTTCCTCTAATGGTTCGCAATGCTGTTGGATGTGCTGGCGAAGTACATCGTTGATTAATGTCTGATAGTTTCCTCCACCTGCTAGATGAACTTGCTCGCGAAACCATGCCAAAACATCATCATCTAATCGGATGGTAATACGGGTTTTCCCAGGCGGTGTTGGCTCGATTGCTCTCCGCTTCCCCTGACTAAAATTATACTCAGCTTCCATCAGTTATTCCTCCTCATAATATTGCTTTCGCTGATGGCGTGTAGCTTTGCGGGCAGAAATCAATCGAATCTCATTGTCACGCCATGTATAAACAACAACTAGGATTCGACCGAAGGCATCTATACCAACTGTGATAAATCGCTTGTTAAACCACCAACAGCGATCGCACACGCTGATTCGTCATGTTATCCCCCATTATGGGGTCTAGCATCAGAGGAATGTTAGGGACAATAACGGTATAAGAAGTCTAATCGAGGGGTGGGGTAATGATGCGATTAAAGGTGTGGCAGTGGGTAGTGTTGGCAACGCCGATTGCAACTATCGTCGGTTTCTTGCTGGTATCGGCAGGGTTGCAGATTCACCAGTGGGGTATTAATTGGATTTGGGCTGTATTTACTCTGGTATTCGTGGGTTGGCGTTGGCTGTTGGTGAAGTGGACTCGACCCGCGATCGCGCAGATAGAATCTGTAATGGCGGAAGTTAGTGCAGAACTGGAATCTGGTAGAGAAGACACAGTACGGCTAGTAGAGGGAAATGACACCGCTAGTCGAGTAGAAGCCGGGTTCCAAGAGATATTGAAAGCCGCACAAAGCGATCGCCCAATTTGGGAAGATTGGCAAACTTTTTGGCAGCGATGCCAGGATCTTGTCAGTGCGATCGCTCATGTCTACAATCCTGAAGTAAAGTATCCCCTGCTCAACATTCACGTTCCGCAAGCTTTTGGACTGATTAGGGGAACGGTGGATGATTTGGATCGGTGGATACAGCAGTTATCCCCTGCCCTCGCTCAAGTCACGATTGGGCAAGCATACGAAGCATACGGAGTTTACCGCAAGCTGGAGCCATCTGCCCGGAAACTGTGGCAAGTCTGGAATTGGGCGCAGTGGCTTTTGAACCCAGCGGTGGCGGTGGCAAAAGTAGCCAGCCAACGTTCCAGCAACCAGGCAACTCAGGAATTGCTGGGGAATTTGAGCCAGATGTTGCGGGAAGCGGCTCTCAGGAACTTATGTCGGCAAGCGATCGCTCTCTACGGCGGCACTACCCTACCAGCGTCAGAATCCTCTACTGCTGCACCGACGCTACCCAAGGCAAAGACCCAAACCCTGAGAGAAATCTTAGCTCAAGCAGAACCTGCGGAGGCGGTTGAGCAAAAACCTGTCAATATTCTACTGGCGGGGCGAACTGGGTCTGGAAAAAGTAGCTTGATTAATACACTGTTTCAGGCAGATCGAGCCGCCGTGGATGTGTTGCCCAGCACTGATAAAATTCAGAATTACCAGTGGCAGCTCGAAAACGGAGAAACGCTAACCCTTTGGGATACGCCCGGTTACGAACAAGTGAACCATGCGGATCTGCGGGAACTGGTGCTTGATTATGCCACAAACGCGGATCTGCTGTTGTTGGTAACTCCAGCCCTCGATCCGGCACTGCAAATGGATGTGGACTTTCTCAAAGATATGAAAGCAGACATTGCAGACTTGAGCGCGATCGCAATTGTCACCCAGGTAGATCGGCTGCGTCCCATCCGCGAATGGAATCCTCCCTACAACTGGGAATCAGGCGATCGCCCGAAGGAAATTTCTATCCGGGAAGCCACCAAGTATCGCGCTGAACGTCTAAATGATTTCTGCAATTTAGTTGTGCCTGTTGTGACGGGTGACATCAAAACAGGTCGAGTCGCTTGGGGCATAGAGGCGCTATCCTTGGCACTGGTGGATGCGATCGCACCTACGAAGCAACTCCGCCTTGCCCGCTTTTTGCGTAACCTAGAAGCCCGCACCGTCGCAGCTGCCAAAATCATCGACCGCTACACCTTTCAGATGACGACAACTCAGGGACTGGCTGCACTGCTCAAAAGTCCCGTTCTCCAGTTCATCGCTACGCTGACAACCGGACGACCAACCCTAGCATATCTGTTGGCTGAGCAAATTCCCGTGGAACAGTTGCCCGTCGTTCTTGGCAAACTCCAGATGGCGTATGATCTGTTTTCGTTGTTGAAGCCGGGGGAAAACCTTCTCAACTTTGACCTATTATCACTTTGGCCCTTGCTGCTGGAAAACTCTGCCTCACCCGACCGCAACGCTTGGGCATTTGGTCACGCCTTAACGGAATATTGGAGCCAGAATCTAACTGTTGAACAACTTCGGGAGCGGTTCGAGTATTATCTGAACCTATAAATGAGATCAATTTCGGATTACCGCTATATGTCGGCAACATTAAAAAAATTGAATGCTGCCGACATCGCCTTCGTGCAAATTGATAACCTTATGGTATGAGCGTCAAGCAACACCGTCTACCGCCATGAAACGATCTGCACAACAAATTACAGTCGGGCTTGGGGTAACACTGGTGCTTATCCTCGCCAATGCTGTAGTATCCTATCGCAACATTCTAAAGGTGTTTGAAAATGAGCGGTGGGTGAGTCATACCTATCAGGTTTTAAATGAACTAGAGGCGACACTTTCCACCTTAAAAGATGCCGAAACCGGACAACGCGGCTATTTAATTACGGGAGAAGAACAGTATCTGCAACCATATCAGAGTGGGATCGCCGAAATTAATACTCATATCAAATCTCTCAAGCAATTAACCGCAGATAATCCACAACAGCAGCAGCGCATCCTGCCCTTGGAGGGTGCGATCGCTCTTAAACTCAGCGATCTCGAACAAAAAATCAAATTACGGCGAGAACAAGGCTTTGAAGCTTCCCAGCAGGTTGTCCGAAACAACCGGGGTAAGCAAATTATGGATGGCATTCGTCAGCAAATCGCTGACATGAAAGATATAGAAAATCAACTTTTGGTTTCTCGGATTAAAGAATCAAAAGCGAGTCTCCAACGAACCATACTTACATTTACCCTTGCCACCTTTGTCAGCTTGGTACTGCTGGGTTTAGTGTACTATCTGATGCGACGCGATCGCGCCCTACGCCAACAGGAAGCCCAAAAGCTGCGCCAGAAGAGTGAACGCCTAGCCTTAGCACTAGACGCAGCCAAAATGGGATCGTGGGATTGGAATATAACCACTAATGAGATATTTTGGACAACCTATCACGAAATCATCTTTGGCTATGAACCAGGCAAGCCGAACCGAAGCTACAAAGAATGGGCAGACCGCGTTCATCCTGAAGACCTGCCACGAGTTGAGGCGGGCATACAAACATCACGAAAAGATCAGCAGGACTTTCAAACTGAGTATCGTGTCCTTTTGCCAGATGGCAGCATACGCTGGGTAAATTCTTTCGGGCGGTTCCAGTATGATGCCGAGTACCATCCTAACCGGATGGTCGGGATGCTCAATGATATTACGGCTCGCAAACAAGCAGAAGCCGAAATTAGACAGCTTAACGAAACTTTGGAAGAGCGGGTAATTCAGCGCACTCTGCAACTGCAAGAGGCAAACGACGAACTACAAGCCTTTGCTTATTCAGTTTCCCATGACCTCCGCGCCCCTTTACGGGCGATGCAAGGCTTTGCAGAAGCTTTGCTGGAAGACTATGGCGATGTTCTAGACAACCTCGGTGAAGAGTATGCCCAGCGCATTGTTTCTTCTGCCCAGCGGTTGGAAAATCTGATTCAAGACTTACTTACTTACAGCCGACTCAGCCGCGCTGACTTGCAACTGAAGGCGATAAATTTAACAGATGTAATGAAAGAAGCGATCGCTCAACTAGAAGGTGACTTAAAGCAACAGCAAGCTCAAGTTACAATTACTTCGCCGCTACCAGAAGTAATTGCTCATCGCCCCACTTTAGTTCAAGCGATCGCCAATCTCCTGACGAATGGAATTAAATTTGTCGATGTGGGCGTACAACCAGAAGTGCAAGTCTGGGCTGAAATGCGCGGTGACTGGGTGCGCCTCTGGGTGGTAGATAATGGTATTGGTATTGCTCCTGAACACCAGCAACGCATCTTTCGCGTTTTCGAGCGCCTGCATGGAATCGAAACTTATCCCGGTACGGGAATTGGTTTAGCGATTGTCCGTAAAGGCATTGATCGCATGGGCGGACAAGTAGGAGTAGAATCCAAACTTGGACAGGGAAGCCGCTTTTGGATTGAATTACAAAGAGGGACTGGGGATTAGGGATTGGGGATTGGCGATTGGGGATTGGGGAAGAGGAAGAGAAAGAATCTCACCGAGTACCCAGTACCCAGTACCCAGTACCTAGTACCTAGCCCCCAGCCCCCAGTACCTAGCCCCTAGTCCCCAGACCCTAGTCTCCAGACCCTAGTCCCCAATCCCTAATCCCTAGTCCCCAATCCCTAATCCCTAGTCCCCAGCCCCCAATGACCACAGCACACACCATTTTGCTAGTAGAAGATGACCCTAACGACATTCTTCTCACCCAGCGTGCCTTCCGCAAGGCGAATTTAGCCAATGCCTCAATGCAAGTCGTCAGCGACGGAGATGCTGCCGTTTTCTATCTCAGCGGTAGCGGTGAATACGCCGACCGAGAGCGTTATCCCATACCCTCGCTAGTTTTATTAGACCTGAAATTGCCCCGTCGCTCAGGTCATGAAGTTCTGGCATGGCTACGGCAGCAACCCGAACTCAAGCGTCTGCCCGCGATTATCTTAACTTCCTCTCAAGAAAATATTGATATTAATCATGCTTACGACTTAGGGGCTAATTCTTATTTGGTTAAACCTATTGGTCTTACCGCCTTAATAGAAGTGATGCAAACCCTCAAGTTGTATTGGCTGCTGTTGAACGAACAGCCAGAAATTCGACTGAGTGGAGTCGAGTAAGGAAAAAGGAAAAAGCGAAGATTCTTTTTTTGACATGATTGCCTTTTGCCTTTTTTGTCCCCAGTTTCCAGTTTCTAATGCTACATTTCCTTTTAATCGATGATGACCAGAACGATCGAGTTTTAACTGCTCGCGAGCTAAACCGAGAATTTTCAGACCTCCGCATCACAGAAGTTGCCACAGCAGAGGATTTGGCACAAGCAATGGTTGGCGATCGCATTGACCTGGTGGTTACAGACTATCAGTTACGCTGAAACAATGGTTTAACAATTCTCAATAACATTAAATCCCGCTATCCCGACTGCCCTGTAATCATGTTCACTAATACCGGGAACGAAGAGGAAATGACTACTAGGGATTTACAGGGGCAATTAACGACTCAGTAAAATGATCAATTATAAAGGATGAATAAAAAAATTTCCGCATTCAAGATTCGTTATTCCCAGCCCCCAGTCCCTAGCCCCCAGTCCCCATGCTACGCATACT
Source organism: Trichocoleus sp. FACHB-40 (assembly GCF_014695915.1). Taxonomy (GTDB): domain Bacteria; phylum Cyanobacteriota; class Cyanobacteriia; order Cyanobacteriales; family FACHB-T130; genus Funiculus; species Funiculus sociatus. The sequence continues at coordinate 33,218 of NZ_JACJPF010000101.1, read as the reverse complement.
ACTAATTGACGACAATCCAGACGATCGCATCCTGGTTACGCGGCAGCTTCAGCAAGAGTTTCCCCAGCTTGAATTGACTTCGCCTATTGATGCCAAAAGTCTTGACAAAGTGCTACAAGTGGGCAATTTCGATTTAGCAATCGTAGACTACGAGCTGGGCTGGAGTGATGGCTTGACACTTCTAAATGCTATTAAAGCTTTGTATCCAGACTGCCCAGTAATTATGTGTACTGATAGCGGCAGCGAGGAAGTTGCGGTGGAGGGGATGAAGTCTGGGTTGAGCGATTATGTCCTAAAACGAAAACCTCTGCATCGTTTAGCGATCGCTGTGCGGGACACCTTGGAAAAGCGAAAGATGCGTCGGGAATATGCTGCCGCTGTTGAGGAATTGCAACTGAGTGAGGAGCGGCTGAGATTGGCGCTCTTTGCTGCCCAAATGGGTAGCTGGGACTGGAATATTTTAACAGGTGAGGTGATTTGGTCTGAGGATTGCGAACGGTTATTTGGTTTGGCTCCAGGCAGCTTCCAGGGAACTTATGAGGCATTTCTCGCCTGCGTTCACCCAGAAGACCGAGAAGTAGTTGATAAAGGCATAAGCAATGCTTTGGAAACTAGAACGAACTTTAACCAAGAATTTCGCGTTGTCAGGCGTGACGGTAGCGTTCGCTGGCTGGTAGGCAGAGGTCAAGTTTTATCCGACGAAAAGGGTAAAGCTAGGCGGATGATCGGGGTTGATGTGGACATAAGCGATCGCAAGCAGCGGGAGGTAGAACTGCGGCAATACGCAGAAGAATTAGAGGTGGCAAATCGCTTAAAAGATGAGTTCCTAGCGATCGTTTCTCACGAACTCCGCACCCCTTTGAACGCAATTTTAGGTTGGACGCAATTGCTACGCAGTCGCAACTTCGATGAAGCAACCAGAAAGCGCAGTCTGGAAGTTATTGAACGCAACGCCCTCCAACAGAATCAGTTAATTGAAGATATTCTGGATACTTCTCGCTTGATGCGGGGACAAATGCAACTACAGATATCACCTGTGAATCTGGTGAGAGTAATTGAAAATACTCTCAATACTATCCGGTTATCAGCCGAAGCCAAATCAATCAATTTTCGATTTTTGATTTTGGATTCTCCCTTGGGTTCAGGGGATGGGAGAGTGGGAGATTTCCCAGTCAAGAGTCAATCCCCAATTGCCATCAATCCAAAATCCGATCCGCCCCTTGTCGAAAATCCACAATTCGTGGTTATGGGCGATCTGAATCGCTTACAGCAAGTTGTCTGGAATCTATTTTCTAATGCCATCAAGTTTACACCTCCAGGCGGACAAGTAGAAGTCCACCTCTCTTTAGAACATGGGGAGATAGAAAGGCAAAAGGCGATTCCCTCAACAGAGGTTCAAAAAGAGGAAGGTAAAAGCCAAAAACAAGAATTATTATCTTCCCCAATCTCCAATCCCCAATCCCCAATCTCCTACGCCAGGATCACGGTTAGCGATACAGGTGAAGGCATTAGCGCCGACTTTCTCCCGTATGTTTTTGACCGTTTTCGCCAAGCAGATAGTAGCACTACACGTTCGCGCAATGGATTAGGTTTGGGATTAGCGATCGCTCGACAACTGGTGGAACTGCACGGCGGGACTATCTTTGCAGAAAGTAAAGGAGAAGGACAGGGAGCAACCTTTATCGTCAATCTCCCCATCATAGAGGCCAGGAAAACCAGCGAATCGGGAACAGACAATCCAAAACCCAAAATCCAAAATTCAAAATTACTTGATGGGCTGCAAGTGCTGAGTGTTGATGATGACCCTGACACATTGGATTTGCTGGTAATGATTCTGGAAGGGGAAGGTGCGAAAGTGACAGCAGTTTCCTGTGTGGATGAAGCTTTGCAAGCTTTGGAAGAATTCCAGCCTGATGTACTTGTGAGTGACATTGGAATGCCAAAGGCCAATGGTTACGATTTGATTCGCCAAATTAGGCTCAAAGAGAAGGGACAAGGTGAGAGTTTAAAAGCGATCGCGCTGACGGCTTATGGCAGGCAAGAAGACAAAATACAGGCGCTATCCGCAGGCTTCCAGATGTACCTGCCCAAACCAATTGATCCTGATATGTTGGTGAATGCGATCACCTCTCTAACTGAACGGGCTAGGGGCTAGGGGCTGGGGACTAGGGACTAGGTAAGACTTTTTCCCAATTCCCAATTCCCAATTCCCAATTCCCAATTCCCAGTTCCCAATCCCCAATTCCCAATCCCTATTCACTCGGCGCTACTGTCTTTGAGTTGCTTACCTGGCGATATTGCCAGAATTCCAGGCTGAAGATACAGGTCATTAACCACACTATGCCTGCTGCATACCCAGCTAAGACATCAGTGGGCCAGTGGACACCCAGATAAAGCCGACTCAGACCAATGCTGAAAATTAATGCAACTGTGGTGATGATAATTAAATTGCTCCACTTGCCGAAGTTTTTAATCAGCAAGTAAGCGATCGCGCCGTAGACGACCATTGAAATCATTGCATGACCACTGGGAAAGCTGTAGTAGCGGACATCAACGATCCGATCCCACAGCGCCGGGCGATCGCGGGCAAATAGGTCTTTGAGTAAATAATTTAAGCCAACGGCACCCAAAGAGGCGATTCCGAGGGTTGTCGCTTGTGACCGATTACCTCGCACTAACAACCAAGCCGCGAAGCCGAGACAGATGATTAGCAGCAACTCCGGTTCGCCGAAAAAGGTGATACCTGTCATTACTCGATCTAGTAGCGGCGTATGCAGACGCTGGAGAGCCAGTAAAATTGCCGTGTCAATAAATTGGCTTTCTTTGTCTAAAACTTCGTCAGCGATCTGGGCAAATCCCCACAGCGCTAGGGCTGCAAGCAATAGCCCTGCTGCTCGAATTGTAAATATCAAACCAAACAGCCGAGAACTCATCCACTGCGGCAAAGCTGAGAAGATATGCTTGATGATGTCCTTCACGATTTTTTAACGTTCCAGTCTTTTATAGACTAGCCCAGGCTTGGGCAACAATGTCACTAAGCCAGCTTCTTTGCGCCGGATCTAGCAGACCATCTTCTGCTAGCACTTGGGCAGTTAACTCGTCTAAAGACTGCCCTTCTTGGCGGGCAATATTAATCACGCCTGCGATCGCGGCTGCGACTAACTCTTCATCAACAGGCTTTTGACGTAAATCGACAATTTCTTGGGGACTAGCTGGGATGGGATAATTCATGGCGTAGGGACGGGAAATTATGGATTAGGGACTGGGGAGGAGGTGGCAAAAAACAAAAAAATTCTTTTTTTTGTCTTTTGCCTTCCTAGAAACTGGCTCCTTTACCATGCGCTCAGGGCTTTCGTCAAGAGCGGTTTCCCGCCCGTACAACAGTTGCACCCTTTACATTAAGAAAATGAGCTTTGTGTAAACTTTTTTAATCAATTCTAAGCAATTCGTATCCGGAAGTTTAGCGCACTTTGACACCTGTTTACTCTGTCTTCCTCAGTAAGAGGTTCCCTAATGGAGATCACCAATATGAGAGAAATTTGTTACTTAGAAGTTCCTACCCCGGATACAGCCGCCGTCCGTGTCTGGTTACAGCAGGAATTTGAGCATCTGTCTTTGGGTAAGAGAATTATCACATCCGACGGTATTAAGCTGCAATTTAGGGGTGGTGGCAACACTAACAACACCGATACAAGCGAAACGGCGAAGATTCCGCAAACGGAACTCTCGATATTTGTTTGGTCAGTACAGCGCACGACTTACCTGAAGGTCTTTCGTTGGGGCGATCGCGTCCCCAGTGAAAAACAAATACTGCAACAACTCAACTCAGGTCTGAGACGCAAGTTTCCCCACCAGTACCCAGAACCACCAAAGATTGATTTGTCGCAACAATCTATCTTCGAGGCTTTGGCTCCCTATTACCCAGAAACAGTCAGATTCTTTCAGAAAATGCCCAATGGCGAGTCTGACCTTAACCGCGTCTACTGGTGGGAGCAGCGTTGGCGAGAAAGTGTCCGCAATCCGCAGCAACCCCGTCAGGTAGTGTTTTCAGATTCAGGGGAGACTGGGAGAATCCCCAATCCCCAATCCCCAATCCCCAATCCCCAATCCCCAATCCCCAATCCCCAATCCCCAATCCCCAATCCCCAATCCCCAATCCCCAGCTACGACTTAATTTATGTCGGTGGTGCTTTGGGTGTCATCCACGCGGCTGTTATGGCTAAACTCGGTCATCGGGTGCTGCTGCTGGAAAGGCTGCCTTTCGGACGGATGAACCGGGAATGGAATATTTCTCGCGATGAGTTCCAAAGTTTAATTAATTTGGGTTTGTTTACCCCTGCGGAGTTTGAAAGCATTATCGCAGCAGAGTATGTAGACGGGTTTAACAAATTTTTCGATGGTAACAATCCGCCTAAGCTGAAAGCACAGATTTTGCATACGCCAACGGTGCTGAATGTGGGTTTGGATTCGGAGAAACTGCTGCGACTGTGCGGGGAAAAGCTGTTGGCTTCTGGGGGCGAAATCTGGGATGAGACGGAGTTTATCCGGGCTGATGTTGGGAAAAAGGAAGTTGTAGTTTCGGCGAAACATCTACCTAGCCAATCGCCGCGACAAGCGGCTGGACGGTTGCTGGTGGATGCGATGGGTACTGCGTCACCGATTGCGTGGCAGCTGAATGGCGATCGCGCTTTTGATAGTGTCTGTCCTACGGTGGGGGCTGTCATTGCCAGCGGTTTTGAGCCTGGGGTTTGGGATTCCCAGTATGGCGATGTGTTGAACAGTCACGGGGATATCTCGCGGGGAAGACAGCTGATTTGGGAGCTATTCCCGGCGGAAGGTGAGGAAATTACTATTTATCTGTTCCATTACCATCAGGTGCATCCCGATAATCCCGGCTCTTTGTTAGAGATGTATGAAGACTTCTTTACAATTTTGCCGGAGTATCGTCGGTGCGATATGGAGAAGTTGGTTTGGAAAAAGCCGACGTTTGGGTATATTCCGGGCCATTTTAGTGTGGGAGGTAGCGATCGCACTGTCGCCTATGACCGACTGATTGGCATTGGCGATGCGGCTTCTCTGCAATCTCCTCTCGTATTTACTGGTTTTGGCTCTTTAGTCCGCAATTTGGGACGTTTGACGGCGCTTTTGGATACTGCGCTAAAGCATGATTTGTTGAAGGCGCGTCAATTAAACCAGATTCGCGCTTATCAAAGCAACGTCTCAGTCACCTGGCTCTTTTCCAAAGGGATGATGGTTCCCACGGGGCGTTACTTGCCACCCCAACGGATTAACTCGATGCTGAATACCTTTTTTGGACTTTTGGCAACGGAACCACCAGAGGTGGCAGATACTTTTATTAAAGACCGAGTGGATTGGCTGACCTTTAATCGCCTAGCGCTAATAGCTGCTTGGCAAAACCCCTCTTTGCTGCCCTGGATTTGGGAACTTGGGGGGCCAAAGGATATCCTGCGTTGGCTGGGCAGTTACTTCAGCTTTACTCTGAATGCTGTATATCTCTGGTTGCTGGGGGGTTGGTTCCCCGGCTTCATCCAGCGCCTACAACCTTGGCTGGAAGACCGATATCCGGCTCTGTGGCTGTGGTTGCTGACCCAGAGTTATGCTTTGAGTGCTGAACAGGGCCGTCGTCTCAAAAGCCAAGAGCGATCGCCCTGGAGAGGCGAGAGGCTGTTAATTAAGAATTAACCCAATATGCAACTTTTTCTTAAGCTGCTCTTGGAAAGGGGGGTTGGGGGAATGAAAACGTTAAGACAACTTTTTCTTAAGCCCCCCTTTTTGAAGGGGGGTTGGGGGGATCAAAACGTTAAGACAACAGGCGTTAGATACCTCCGCGCCCCTTTCCAAGGGAGGAACTGAATCTGTAAAGAAAGCACATCAAGTTAATTTCTACTTTCTTTTCGGAAACGTTGGCAATTCTATTGCTGCCAACGTTTTTCTACCTTTAGGGGGGCGCTGGGGATAAACAATTGGTGAAGGCCAGTTGGGTTGGGAGAGAATAGCATCAGAACGCTGGGCTGGCGAAGAGGCGGCAAATTCTTCTTCCCTTGGGGTGGCTTCCTCCTGTGTGGCGTTCACATCAGCATCATCTTCTGAAGTATCTTCGAGAAATGATGAAAAAGGAAATCTGTAATCTGACGCTGGGGTGTCGATGGTTTCCGGTTCATCATTCTCATCTGGTACTGAAGTCACAGCCAGCAGCAAGTCTTCGATTTCCTCCTCAATCGCTGAAATTTCTTGAGGAGAAGCTGTTTCTGGGTCAGAGATGGAATAGATATAGTCAACTTCAGTTGGTAGTGGATAATCATCCAGTACAGAGGCAAAATCTTGTTCTACAACTCTTAATTCTTCTTCGGAGTTAGACATCTCCTCTTCTATAGGTTCCCAGTCTGCGGAGACAAACGATGTTGTGTCTGTAATTGGCGAGTAAGAAGATAATGTGGGGTTACTCTGTTCCTCATCAACTTGGTGGTCGAGGAAATGCGATCGCACTGACCAAGGTTGGATCGGCTGGGCTTTGGGAACCAGTGATGAGGGATCGGGAGCGTTTTTGGGTTGGCGCTGTGCCCAGTTGGCACCTGGTAGATTTGGTTCGGGGTCAGCGGCTTTCGAGGCGGGCATTTCCAGACACTTTTCTAACGCCGCTTTGAATTGCAAGGTTTGGCGCTGCTGGCGGTGCAGGCGGGCGCTTAACTCGCGGGCATGATTTTCACTTTGAAACAGTTGGTGAGATTGCTCGTTGTAGCGTTGTTGAGTAAAGGCGCATTCTCTCTCTAGCTGGGCTATTCGTTCCTGAGAGTTTTCTAGCTGCTGTGTCAGCGTTTCTATCAATATTTGCTGACGTTGGGCGGCTTGATGAGATGATTCTAGTTCCCGAAACAGGCGAGTTACTTGCTCTTGGGAAGCCTTGAGTTGTTCGGAAGCTTGGGCGAGTAAGGTTTCTTGAGATTGCGATCGCACTTTTTGCGCCTGCAATGCCTCCTGACACTCAGCATAAGCTTTTTCTAGATGATTCACTCGCACGAGCAAATCCCGATTTCGCTGACGCAGTTCCGCCGCCAGCAAAAATAAATTAGGCGTATCTATCGGCGGCTGGGACTTCATACTCGGTGCTGTGGTATCCTCCTCCGAGGTTGGGGGAGTATGCACCAAGCTAACAACTTTTTGCACGCGAGGTTCCTCCTGTGCAGGAAATTCGGAAGGTTCGAGGTCTACGGATGAAGGCGGAATCGGAGAATCTGTTTCGGCGTTCATCCCTGAACCTTCATCATTTCTTTGTTCATCCTCCATCCTTACGGCTTCATCCTTGAATAATTCCGACGGGGGCTGGTACTTGTTAGCTTCTTCTTGCGGGGTGTCAGCTTCACTCATTGCTCTAATTTTAAGAGAGGGTCAGGGGGTGTTTAGAAGGGATTTGATATAGCGTTATCAATAACGGCTTTTTTAAAATCAGTGTTGAGCCAATTCTATTAGATTATTTCACAACAGAGTTCTTGCGGGGGAATGATACCATATTCAAATTTTGCATCGACGAGGAAACTGAACTCAAATTACTTGAGGTTGAACACGCAGAGGAATTATTTGCCCTCACCGACTCTTGCCGCAACTATCTTCGGGAATGGCTACCGTGGGTTGATGGGACAAAAACTGTGGAAGATACAAAATCTTTCATCGAAAGTTCCTTAAAATTCTCAGCCAATGACGGATTTCCTGTGGGAATTTGGTATAAGGGTCGCATAGCCGGATGTATTGCCTATCACACGATTGATTGGGATAACCGTTCAACAAGCATCGGTTATTGGCTGGGTGAAAATTTCCAAAAACGGGGGCTGATGACTAAAGCCTGTGGCGCTATGGTACATTATGCGCTGGATGAATTGAACCTTAACCGCGTAGAAATTCGCTGTGGTGTAGGGAACTTCAAGAGTCGCGCAGTTCCGGAAAGACTAGGATTTACCAACGAAGGGACTCTCCGCGAAAGCCAATGGCTGTACGATCATTTTGTCGATCTGGTTGTTTATGGGATGCTTGCTAGAGATTGGCAAATTTAAGTATTAAATAATACAACCGCAGGTTGAAGTCTAGGCAATAATGTTTAGTTAAACCGTATTGCTTCTGGCTTCCCTTTCTTTGTAGGGAGGGGGCTGGGGGCGCGTATTTTTCATTGGTGATGGTGTACTTCGTTCATAGCAACTGCCTCGATTTAACACTGGTGGAATATAAGCAAGGTTTTTGCTATCCCACGGCTAAAGCTTCAGCCAACAAATCCCGGTGCATCAAGGATCTATCTACCAAAGATTGTATTTGATGGGGTGTGAGGGCATCGCCATTTACGTAGTGTTCTAGCCAAGCTTTACTAATTGTGTTAGGGTCATCTGGCAATCGGTCTAAGTCCCACCCCGGCATTGCTAATTCTTCCATCAACAGGTTAACTTTGGGGTCATAGCTAAGGGCAAAGCAGCGACATTCTTGGGATGCGGCCATAATTAGGCTGTGGAATCTCATCCCAATTGCCATTTCTACGCCTTGAAATAATCCTTTTAATTCTCTGGGGTCTTCTAGAGAGAAAATATGATTGGGGCCGGGTAGTTGCGATGCAATTGACTGCGCGATCGCATAATCTCGATTGAGTTGAAATGGCACCAGTAAAATGCAGGTTTCGGTTGCTTTCTGAAAGTCTATCAGGGCGCGGGTGAGATTATTAAGCCGAGTTGGAGTAAGTTGGGGATGCGATCGCAATGTTACGGCGACTCTGGGCGCGGGTAAGTCCCAAAGTCCTTTTACTGGTAGCGAATCTAACGCCCAAACTGGATCGGGGGCGATAATCGAGGATATTTTCCAATTTCTCAGTAGGGTAGCAGAAGCGCGATCGCGTACACTTACAGCACTACAACCAGCAAAAGCGTTTCGCGCCACCCAGCGAGTCAGCTGGCGATTTAAAGGGCCAATTCCCTGCGCCCAAGCAATAGTTTTCAAACCTTGTTGCTGCGCCAATCCCATCAATCCCGCATAATATAGGGGGCTGACGGCGCTGGTAGCATCTTGGATTAAACTACCTCCACCCCAGATAAACACATCTGACTGGCGCAAAGCTTTTAGAACTGGAAAGAAAGCCTTGCGCGAGAAGGTTTCAACATTGTAGCGATCGCGTGTCTTTTTTGGGTCGCCTGACAATACCAAAGGCAACACATTATCTGGTAACATTTGCAACAGCGAAGCCAGCAACGCCTCATCGCCTGCATTCCCCTGCCCATAATATCCGCAACATACTGCTCGAATCTTTTTCATGCTGAAACTTTACCAGCAAACCTGAGCTGTAGGATAGTAAAAGCTAGTAGCTAGAAGCGAAAAATTTTACAAGGATTAATTTTTCTTCCCCAATCCCCAATCCCCAATCCCCAATCTAAGATTAATTGTTCTTCCCCAATCCCCAATCCCCAATCCCCAATCCCACATCTTCCATGCACGCACTCTCAATTCCCACTTGGATTATTCACGTCTCCAGCGTCATTGAGTGGATCGCCGCCATTTGGCTAATCTGGACTTACGGCGAAATTACTCGCAACCGGGCGTGGTGGGCGTTGTCCTTTGCCATGCTACCAGCTTTAGTCAGCGCCATGTGTGCCTGCACCTGGCACTTTTTCGACAACCCCGAATCCCTGGATTGGATAGTCACCCTCCAAGCGGCGATGACGCTAGTTGGTAACTTCACCCTCTTAGCAGCTGGCTGGTGGATTTGGCGCACATCACGAGTTGCTAATTCCGCCCTACCCGTTAATCAAAACAATTCACCATCGCCCCTAAAAAGTCAAGATAATGATTTCTAAAGAAACCCTTTTTGCACTTTCTTTATTTCCCTACCTAGGCTTTCTCTGGTTTCTCACCCGCAGCAGACAAATGCCACGATTAGCCTTAATTGGCTTCTACATGACATTGGTTTTTGTTGGTGTCACCATTCCGGCTGGAATTTACGCCAAAGTTGCCTATGCAGAGTCCTTAGCAAATGTCGATTGGTTGCACGGTGGTGCAGAAGTTTTCTTGACGCTTTCTAATATTTTGATTGTCCTGGGTTTCCGCCAAGCAATACTACAAATTCGCCAAGAATCTAGGTAAGAGTAATTTATGATTTTTTTAAATTTATGTATTCTAAATTACTCTTCCGTGGCGCTCTTTGATGTATATTTAGATAATGGAAATCTGCTTCAAAAAAATATTACGGACTAGTTCTTCCTCATCGAAATCAGTATATCAGAAAAAAATGCTTGAAGTCTAGGGGTTAAAACAAAAAATTTGTTAATTATTAGTTATTAGCCCTTAGTCACCAAACCTTCTAACTGACTAATGACTGCAACCTACTAAACCCGCCTAATAGAAGTATCCATACAACTACAACCAGCCAGTGAATTATTACCGGAGTCCACAGAGAACCACTCTGGAAATAGGCAAGAGTACAGATAATTCCCAGAAGTGCAGCTAAGAGTAGAAAAACCGGATCAAAAAACGTTTTGAGTCCCTCTGGATAAAAGGTTAAAGCATTAAGGGGATGATAAACAATAAAAGCTACCAAGCTGATACATCCCCAAAACCACAGAGTAACTCTTAAAGCATTTTCTGTGGGATGAGGGAGGAGTAAAACGCGAAAAAATACCTCTTCTGTTATCGCAGGAAACAGCAGACATTTTGCTATGACACCGATAACAATCTCCCACGAGGTTTGTACCTCAATTTTTAGAAATCCCAACTTCAATCCAATGGGTAAAGAAATTAAGGCATATATTACTACCAGTGCAGCTGAATATAGCCAATCTGAGGCGTTGGGTAACTTAGAGAAAGCAGCAATGAGACGATCGAAGAGTTCAAATGACATCAAGAATATGCTTTAAGGTGGATGTAAATAAATTAACAATTTTTAGGTTAAAGTGGGAATTAGTATTCCCATAAAGCAATTATTGAATTGAAAATAGACAATTATAAAATTGAGAGAGTATAGCGTTTCTCCGTTAGGTGGAATATATTGCGTTTCTAACGTTTGGTAGAGGAATGACAATGCCATGATCGTAAAGATGTATCTCACCAATTGAGAATTAGTATACAAACTTTAATTATTTATATTATTAAGCAAAGTTGCAAAGATTCCTCTGGATGGGAATCTATATCTGTTGGAAGAGATATCGGTAAAAATGCTATGACAAACTACTAAGTAGATTTGAAATCGTTTGAGTAGGAAAAATTCAAGAAAGCGATTTTAGGAGGGAGATTATGGGAATAGGCGATCTATTTAAAAATATACCTGGTGTGAACCGAGAAGGAGGCGATCGCGACAGGGAAGATAGAGAACGCGATCGCTATCGTAATGATGACAGGGAATATCGGGAAGGCGATCGCGACAGGGAAGATAGAGAACGCGATCGCTATCGTAATGATGACAGGGAATATCGGGATCGCGATGATGATGATGACAATGGCGATCACAAGTACAGATATCGCGATCGCGATAATGATGATGATGACGATGGCGATCGCGAGTCCAGACATCGCGGTGAATATCGCGATCGCGATGATGATGACGATGATGACGATCGTAAGCATGGACATCATCGCAAACACGATGACGATGACGACGACGATTAAATCTTTTGGCTTGGATTAATAACTGTGGAAATGAATTGAATGGCGTTAGCTCAATAGCTGACGCCATTTCTGCTTAAAATGAACCAAGACAAAACTTTTAATTTGGAAAGCTGTCATAGACAGGGACAAATTGATGCAGAACCCATCAGCGCCACCGGAACAGATCCGCGCCCATGTTTTCGTTTCTGGAATCGTTCAGGGAGTTGGTTATCGATACTCAACAGCACAACAGGCTAAGTATTTGGGGGTCAGCGGTTGGGTGCGAAATCTTCCCGACGGGCGGGTAGAAGCCGTTTTTGAAGGAACGCAGGATATTGTCGAGGAAATGATTCGCTGGTGTCACCAAGGGCCAGCCGCTGCTGTAGTTAAAGATGTGGCGGTTGAATATCAGACACCGGAAAGATTGCGCGGGTTTGAAATGAGAGGATAGGTAAGATTCTAACAGGTAGCGATCGCTCCACTGCGACGGCGATCGCCTGCGCCTTCAATCAATCCTTCTGAATTTTCCATAACTGTATGAACGCCACCAAAAAACATATTTTTCTTTTCCCATAAAACTAATTCATTGCTAGAGGGAAGCGCCAGTTTTTTTATTTCCGGCTGGCTGAGTCCTGGTTCAATATTGAAAATATTGTTTTCCCAATGAACGCGGGGACTATTCACCGCCGCATTAACATCCATTTGAAAATCAATAATATTGGAAATAACTTGTAATATTGCCGTTCTAATCCTATTAGAACCACCAGAACCTAGAACAATTTCTGGCTGATTATTCTTAAGTACCATAGTTGGTGCCATCATGGATGAAATCCGGGTATTTTCTGCCCATTCATGGAAACCATGCGGATTTAAATCTGCTTCTCCCAGCATATTATTAACCATGATGCCAGTTCCCGGAATTACATAAGAAGATCCTTCACCGTGGGTAGTAGTAACACTAGCCGCATTTCCTTCGCTGTCAACAACGCTGATATGAGTAGTGCTTCCCCATTTATTGACAATTTCGGTTAATTGAGGTTCGTAGATAGCAATATGCTCATCAGATAAAAAACTTTGGACAACATCTTCTTGATGAGTATTAGCATTGTATCTATCTTTTCTCGCATCATTAGTTAAACGCATCACATTAGCCAGTATTTCTAAATGGCCACAACTGCCAAAATCAATGCCAGCTAAATTAACTTTTGAAAGTAGTTCTAAAGCAAAAGCAATGAGTATTCCGCCAGAACTAGGAGGAGGATTAGTCAAAAATGTATTATCGCGGTAATTGATAACCAAAGGTTGTCTCTCGATAACCCGATAATTTTTAAGGTCTTCTAAGGTTAAATAACCGCCATAATCTTGACAATCTTTAACTAATCTTTGTGCAATTTCACCCTCATAAAATTCTCTAATCCCATTTTCAGCTAGATAAGTTAAAGTATTAGCCAAGTTTCTCATATATACTGTTTCTCCAGACTGAACAAGTTCCCCGCCAGGAGTAAAAACTTGTTGCATTTCTGTAGAGAAAAGCATTATGGGCTTGAGAATTGTCAAGCAGTAATATGAATAATCATTGATTTTTACTCCAGTATTTGCATAGCGAATTGCTGGTTCAGCAACGACCTTAAAAGGCAATCTACCTAGTTTCTGGTGAACGTGGAAAACTCCAGCGATATTTCCTGGTACAGCCATTGATCCAAGACCAATGTGAAACTCTTGTAAGGCACCGCCAAAGTTAATTTTAACCGGATAAAAATCAAGATTATCCTTATTCTTTTTCTGGCGTGGCGTTTGCGAGAAAAAGTCAAATAAAGTATTTTGATTATCTTTAGTATGGGCTAAAAGAAACCCACTACCAGCTGCCGAGGTAAGCGCAGCCTCAGTAACAAAAGAAGCTAACATTGCCGCCGCCGCCGCATCAAAGGCGTTCCCACCTAAGCGAAGCATTTCAATCCCTGCTTCGGCAGTTTGCTCATGTCCAGCAGCAATCACACCGTGAGTTTTTTTAGACATAGATGTTGAATACCAAGAGCCAGAGTGAATAGAAGCTAGGTGGTAGATATATCTAGCACTCTACATCAAGTAAATTAAACTTGGAAAGCCTATCCCTCAGACGACAATGCTGCTAGATTTTAGGCAAAAACCTTAATTACTTGTTCGGAAGACTGGATAATCTTCGCTTACGTAAACTTTCTGCTAGGGATGCTGGGTCAAGACCAGAATCCCGATAAGCCTGTATTGCACGCTCTCGCCATTCCAAATTAGCCTCACCTGGAAAACTACGTCTTAGGTCACGGATAACAGAGATTGCACTTTCTGCCCACGCTCTAAATTCTTTTTGATTCCAGTAACAAACATCTGAAGTATGAGGCTTAGCACCATCCTCTATGCTTTCGCAAGGTGTGATAATTACCGGGATAATTTCTGCATCACTACGAAGCTGAACATTAGCTTTAATCCAGTTAGGATGTGAAGCTACTTGTCTAACTTTGGTTGCTCCTAGTGGTGATTTTTGGCTATTAACTGAATGGTCTTCAAATACAATACAAAAGCCATCATCAGCCATCCAGTAGGGATCGGGAGCCGCGTTTGATTCAGAATTCGCTGCTTGATACCCCAACAGACGACCTAATCTTTCATGGCCGTCTTCAAAAGCTTTAGAATCTTCCTGAGAGTCTTTAATTCTATCCAAATTCTCAAGAATTGTTTTAACCTCAGCTTCAAATTTAGTATTATTGGCAGTACCGAGTTCTGACAGTTGTGCTTCTAATCTTTCAATTACAGCAGTTAGTCTCGAAGCATCAGTATGATTCTCTTGAGTAACTCCAATATTTATACGAGAGAGTTCATAGAGCCATCGGATTTCAGTTGTCTTAGCAGCTCGCTGGAAGAAATCACGTGCAACGCTCTCCATAGAAGTAATTCCATTTTTTGTAGCGATCCAAGCTGCACTTCCAGCTAAATAGTACCAAAAGGCTCTATAGCCTTTAACCTCATCTCCACTAAGCGAATTTAAGACAGAACGACACTCTTCAACTGCTTTCTCATAATCACCATTCCAAAGTGCATATTGATATCTCAATTCGTGAAGAACAGCACTTTTTAATTTGTCTATGCCTGGGAGTTGAGATTGTTGAAGTGTGTCTCTAAGAGAGATTATTTCTTCTTCTGCCTCATTCCATTCTTCCTTATGTTCTAGAAAGATACGCAGATTCTCAAGAAAGTTTTTTGCTTCAACATCTTTAGATTGTTCATTTCCAAACTCAACTTCAGCTTGAACTTCTGGATGCAAAAATGGTCTTTTGTCCTTATCAAGTAAGAATTTATTCAATTCGTCTCCAAGGACTATTACTGCGGCATAGTCGTTAGCCGCTCTCGTACAACGTCCGACTGCTTGGACAATTCGAGTTAAAATTCGGTCATTGAAGAGAATGGAGGCAGGCATTCGGGTTACAAGAAATTTTTCTTGAAGATTCGTTGCCCGTTGCAATCCCTTCACAATTAGAAGGCGGCATTCATCGCCAGCCAAATCAATACCATCATAACGGTTTGCAACTACTGCAACAGCTTTTGCTGCTAATACAAAAGGCTGCTTCGATTGTTCAATCTGAACCGCGTCAAATATTTCGTAACCAGTTTCTTTAGGTATTTTATCTTTGAATTCAGTAGCGGTATGTTCATTTGGAACTAGCACAAGAGACCTTGGTGTTTTTCTCATCATCTCGATGGCAAGGTTGAGCGCAGGTTTTTCATCCAGGCATCTTTCTGGGAACAAGAACAATCGACGACCAATAGCCTGCTTATCCCATCCCTCTGGAACTGACAGACGGACTATTTTTTCTACACCTGAAACCCGTTCAAGCTCTCCCCCTTCTCCTAATGTTGCGGACATATAAAGGCGTTGTTTAGCATTAGAAAATGGCTTATGACTACGAGTAGGTGGCAAAATAGGACGTATCAATATAGAGCTAAAGCTACTGTATATATGACATGAAAATAAATGATTTTTCAAAACTGACCAAGAATACTGTAAGCCAGTTTGATCCTTAATATGCACATCAAGTATTGCAGTAATTTCTCCAAGCCTATCGTATAGATGAGGGGTTGGAATCTTTTCAACCCATTGGGTATCTCCAATATCATCACATTGGCCAGATAATCGACGATAGTGTTCATCCGATACAATTCCATGTATAGCCGAAACTAGAGCTTGAAAAAGAGCGCTATGCTCTTGCTTATCTCGTTCTATCAAAAGAGACCAATATTTTGCTATATAGTTTTCAGCAGCATGGGCATCATCAAGAATTATTAGGTCTGCGTTATTTAAAAATGGATTTGTGTTAAATAAACCGCTATATGTTGTAACGGCAAGTGTTTCTGCATTTGTATACTCAGCCTTGATAGCAGGAGAGTACTCAGATTGTTTACCAACAAAGGCATTTGCCTTGATTCCATATTTGCTTAGTGATTGCTCAACTACTTGATTGACAAGCTGACGAGTAGGGCATAAATATACTACTCTCTCGTTAAAGCGGCGACGACGCCATTCTCCAATCAGAAGCGCCACAAGAGTTTTGCCACTACCAGTTGGAAGCTGTAGGGCAACGTCTGAGGCATCGAGAACTTGCTGCTTGCAATATTCTCTAAGTATGTCAGCTTGGTGGGAAAGTAGCCCTTCTACTTCTCGATTTCTCAAATCTCGGAAAAGTGCTTCAGGGGTCTCGGCGGATATGCTGGAGTGACGTATTTTCTTAAATGCCATGTTTTTCTTTAGATATGCGGGGTGGTTCAACAGGTGCTCCCATTGCCTGAACCGCTAAAGATTCATCACAGCAAGGGCGAATTTTTCTAAATAGTGAAAATTTGAGACATTTTTTAAGTAACACCGATTGAATCTTGCCGACCTTACCCTAGTTTAGAATATTTTATTCAGCGCGATCGCGTCTCTGCTGCTGGTACGAACGCGATCGCTTAACCTCAAATTATCGATTTTCATCCGATTGGAAAGGATTTTCACCCACACCTAGCTGCTTTTTCGTCGCTTCCAACTGTTGCCAAAGCGTCTCGATGTTTTGAAAAGCCTGTTCAATAGAAATTTTTCCATTGGTTGCCAAACCACTAATCAAAGTCACCCGCTGAGCAAATTCCTGTAAATTAGCATTAAATACTAAATTTTCTGGGTTTACATCACCGTAGTAGCGAGGTTGAGGATATAAAAAATTAGAAGTAGTTAACATTATGACTCCCGCTTTATTAGATTCTGTATGTTTCCTACTACTATCACTCAGGAATCCTATCGGGATAAGTGATGACTAATTAAAAAAAATGTGACAAGTATCAGCATATTGAGTGCTGACAATCAGCTAGTAAATGTGATATTTAACAACTCAGTGAGTGACAGCAGTCACAATAAAATTATCTTGCAGAAGGTTAAAAATTAGCGATCGCTCCCACTATCCCTAAGAAAGCGATCGCCTAAAATAAACTCAGGCAATAGTTTTTGAGGAAGTATAAAATATGTCTTTGCAAGAATTAAAAAATCAGGCATACAAGTTATCGGTAAGCGATCGCTTAGATTTGGTGAACGCGATCGTCGAGTCGCTTAGGCGCGAACTCAGACCTCGCCCAAATTTAGAAGGAGTAGTCGAGCGGATGATGGGAGTAGCGAAAACAGATCAGCCACCCCCAACGGATGCCGAAGTTGAGGCAATGTTAGAAGAACGATTGGTGGAGAAATACTTGAAATGAGGGTATTGGTAGACACTAACATTCTTCTGGATGGCTTTCTAGAACGAGAACCATTTGCAGACGACGCTAGAACTTTATTCGAGATTACCCGCTCTCGGCGCATCGCTGGGTATGTTACCGCAACTACCATTACTGATATCTTTTACATTGTTAGAAGACAGGCGCGGAGCATAGAACGCGCTAGACAAGCTGTTATTGACACGTTAGCACTGATGGAAGTTTGTAGTGTTGATGGTGACATATTGGAGAGCGCGATCGCATCTCCATTAACAGATTTTGAAGATGCGGTACAGTTAGCTTGCGCGATCGCTAACAATCTTGATGCAATTATCACCCGCGATACGGAAGGTTTCGCGGGTGCTATTTTCCCAATTTTGTCAGTTGGTGAATTATTAGAGCGACTGTCTTAAACTAAACAAGCGATCGCACAAATTTATCTAACCTATCCATCCCCTTTTCAATCGAAGTCATATCTGTTGCATAAGATAGCCGGACGTGATCATCTGCACCAAAAGCAATCGCAGGAATCGCCGCAACTTTCTGATTTTCTAACAGTTTGTCGCAGAATTCTAGAGAATTTAAACCAGATTTGCTGATGTTGACGAACAGATAAAAAGCGCCGTCTGGTTTGGCACAGGATAAACCGGGAATAGCGTTAAGTCTTTGCAACATCACCTGCCGACGTTCGGCAAAGGCGAGGCGCATTTGTTCCACACAATCTTGAGAACCTTCTAAAGCTGCGATCGCGCCGAACTGTGCAAAAGTACACACATTCGAGGTACTGTGACCTTGAATGGTGGACACAGCTTTAACCAACTCAACTGGTGCGGCTAAATAACCAATGCGCCAACCCGTCATTGAGTAACCTTTAGCAAAACCACTGCTGATAATTGTCCTGTCAAAGACTTCGGGACTGACTGCACCGATACTCAAGTGCTGCGCGTCGTCGTAGATAATCTTTTCGTAAATCTCATCGGAGACAACGAGAATATCTTTTTCCACCACCACTTCTCCTAAAGCTTTAATCTCAGCTGGCGTATAAACAACACCAGTGGGATTACAAGGCGAATTGAGGACAAAAAGCTTGGTTCTTGGTGTGATTGATGAGCGAAGTTGCTCTGGCGTAATTTTATAACCAGTGGAAGCGTCTGTCGGCACAATTATCGGGGTACCGCCTGCCAAAATCACCATTTCCGGATACGAGAGCCAGTAGGGAGATGGGATAATCACCTCATCCCCACCATTCAGCAGCGCCATCATCAGGTTATACAAGGAATGCTTGCCGCCGTTGGTGACAATAACGTTTTCAGGTGCGAAACCCAGGTTATTGTCCTTTTGTAGCTTGCGGGCGATCGCTTCCCTTAATTTTGGTTCTCCAGCAGCTGGCCCGTATTTGGTTTTACCCTCGTCCAAAGCTTTTTTGGCAGCAGCTTTGATATGTTCTGGGGTGTCAAAATCTGGTTCCCCAGCGCTGAAACTACAAACATCTATCCCCTCTGCCTTCATCGCCTTGGCTTTGGCTGCGATCGCCAACGTTATAGAAGGCGTTACCTGACCAACTCGTGCTGCCAGCTTCATGCTTACCCCACTTTCCAGACTAACTTAGCGATACGTTGCTGTTGGGCAATACGCCAGAAAGCGATCGCTACCCCAGCAACTCTATAGTCTTTCAGAGTATCTCTCAATCAGGCTTCAGATTGGCATTTTTTTTACTTTTTAATTTTAAAAATGAGATATATGACATTTTTTATAGCTATATAAAAATCCAATACGTGCCGAATCATAAATTTTACTTTTCTTTTGCCTCTACGGGTAAGGGGTGATACTCTGGCTTTTTGCCTTATAGCCGCATTTGGTAATCTTTTTCTGGAGTAGTAGGGGACTACGCCCCTGCTACCCAAGAAGCCGAGCAGAAGCGCCTATGGCTTTATCAAGCAATAGTTACATCAGGTGAGAGATAGACATCCTGAATGGCGTTAAATAACTTCACCCCTTCCTCAAAAGGACGCTGGAAAGTTTTGCGACCGGAGATTAAACCACAGCCACCAGCGCGTTTGTTAATTACGGCGGTGCGGACGGCTTCGGCAAAGTCATTTTTACCCGATGCACCACCAGAGTTAATTAACCCAGCGCGACCGCAGTAGCAATTTAGTACCTGGTAGCGGGTAAGGTCAATTGGGTGATCGGTCAACAGGTCGGTGTATACTCGGTCGTTAGTTTTGCCGTAACTTTCACCAGTAGCTTTAGCAACAGCAGCATATCCGTGATTGTATTCGGGAAGCTTTTGTTTGATGATGTCGGCTTTAATTGTCACGCCCAGATGGTTTGCTTGAGCTGTGAGGTCGCCTGCTAAGTGATAGTCTTTGTCTTGTTTGAAAGCATTGTTGCGGAGATAGCACCACAGGATAGTTGCCATACCCAATTCGTGGGCGCGTTCAAAGGCTGCGCTGACTTCTTGAATTTGGCGAGTTGATTGTTCTGAACCAAAGTAAATAGTTGCCCCGACAGCGACCGCCCCTAAATTCCAGGCTTGTTCGACAGAGGCGAACATTATCTGGTCGAATTGATTGGGGAAAGTCAGCAATTCATTATGATTGAATTTCAAAATGAAGGGTATTTTGTGGGCATATTTGCGAGAAACAATGCCCAAAACGCCAAGGGTGGTGGCAACAGCATTACAACCAGATTCAATCGCCAGTTTAATGATATTTTCGGGATCGAAATAGATCGGGTTGGGTGCAAATGATGCCCCTGCGGAGTGTTCAATTCCTTGGTCTACTGGGAGAATGGAGAGATATCCAGTATTAGCTAAACGTCCGGCAGAATACAGTTGCTGAAGACTACGCAGCACTTGGGGGTTGCGATCGCTGGCTGCAAAAATCCGGTCTACAAAGTCCGGCCCCGGCAGGTGCAGCATATCTTTGGAAACTTTTGCCTTAAAACTGAGAAGGTCTTCTGCTTCTTTGCCTAGTACAGACTCTAGGGAATTAGGTACAGATAGTGTAGCGGTCATAGCAGTTTTCCTCAAAAATTTGTTTTGCTGGGCGGTGCATACCTACCTACCTATTAAGCAAGTCAAAAGTTAAAAGAATGAAACTCTGTTTTGGTAGGAATTTTGACTAATAACCATCTGCAAGTTAAACGTCGAATAGCTTACAAATTAGGGTAACACTTCAAGCTTCTAACTCCTCTTGCGAGGGAAATCCGTGCTGTTCTCTGCCCGGAGGTCCGTCGTATTTTTTTGACGTTTTGTAGAGTTCAAAGCGTCCATCAGCAGCATAACTAGCATAACGCGATCGCATAGCTTGCATTTCCGCTTCTTTCATTGGCGTGAAACTCCGCGCAATATTCAAGTTCTGGCGCAGCACTTGTAGAGAGTCAATACCGCTGACGGTAGTAGCAACCGGAAGGCTCATTGCATAGCGTAGCGCTTCTTGCACGGTGACAACGCCTGCTTTAACTGGTTCGCCACTACCACCCAAACTTTTCATCCCAATTGCAGCAATACCGCGTTTATTGAGTTCGGGTAGCACTTGCTTCTCAAAGCTGCGAAAAGAGGAGTCAAAACAATTCAGTGGTAGTTGAACGGCATCGAACGGATAATTATAAGAAAGCATTTTCAGATGAATTGCCGGATCTTTGTGACCTGTGAAACCGACAAAACGAACTTTCCCCTGACGCTTGGCTTCGTCTAAAGCCTCCATGACACCACCTTTGGCGAAATGTCTTTCCGGGTCGTTGTCATAAACAACTTCGTGAACTTGCCACAAGTCGATATAATCTGTCTTGAGTCGCCGCAAAGATTGCTCAAGTTGTTGCATAGCGACTTTGCGATCGCGTCCGTGCGTGCAAACTTTTGTCATCAGAAATGCTTTGTCTCGCCTACCTTGCAGCGCCTTACCCATCCGTTCTTCACTCACGCCTTCGTTATACTCCCAGGCGTTGTCTAGAAAGGTCACGCCAGCATCGAGTGCTTCTTGAATAATGCGGATGGCTTCTTGTTCGTCTTTGGGAACGCCGATGTGAAAGCCGCCTAGTGTCAGCGCCGAAACTTCGACACCTGTGCGTCCGAGTTTGCGGCGCGGAATTTCCCCAGCTTGGAGTGAAATTGTCTGATCGGGTTCGGCAGCATTGACTTGTGCATCTGGGTGTAGCAAGATCCGATCTGCGATCGCTACTCCTGCGCCGAGAACTCCGAGGCGTTGCAGAAACTGTCTGCGTTTCCAGCTTTGTGCCTCTCGGTGGCGATTTTCCCCTGATTGATCGTCACGTCGATCTGCCATTGAGTTATCCTGCTTAAGTTCACCCAGTTTTGCTTCAGTGTTAGTTTTTTTGTTACTTTAATTTCACCTATCTTTAGACAGGTTATTTTATTTTTCTAAGGGCGAAATCGCCCCTACACGCAAATATGGTTTTCCTATGCACCGCCGCCTTTGTCACTGTGGCAACTGTTAATCTTGAGAAATTAGTAAGTTTTTATACAAATTTACTGGATAAACAGCCGCATCCATATATCCCAAATGTTTATGCAGAGTTTCAGTTTCCTGGCTTACGTTTGGGAATTTTTAAACCGAAACTCACCCACTCTGAGGAATTTGGAGCGGTAAAAAGTGGAATGAGTTTGTGTTTAGAAGTAACTGACTTGGAAGGCGCGATCGCTCACATTACTGCTCTGGGTTTCCCGCCACCAGGCGATATTTTATCTGCATCACACGGTAGAGAAATCTACGCTTACGATCCAGATGGCAATCGCTTGATTTTGCACCAATCCCACTAATAAATTATAGGTGCTGAGTTAAGTCAGCAAAGCAGTAAAAACTCACAATTAACATTAGCACTGCCATTACCTGAGAAACTCGCGGATGATGAGATGGCGTGAGTGCTTCTCTTACTAAAATTGATCCTGCCGCTCCCACCATATAGCTCAAACCCAGCACCAAGTAAGGCCACTGCTGATTTATCTCCCAAGCCATTATTAAAACAGTGGCAACTGTTAACATGATTAGCTCAATAAATCGCGGAGGACTGTACTGGCTAGAAAAAACTAAAGCTCGCCACCAAGATTGCCAAATTCTCATATTCTAATTATTACTTATTAGTTATTGGCCAGGGTTAATCCTAATTAGCAATTAGTCATTACCATAGTCTAAAGTTTTAACGTTTGTTATCTACTCATAGGTGCATCTGGCGGTTGGTTATTAGGTAATATTTGCTGGTTGTGCTGCTGCAAGTAGAATAAGGCTTCTTGAGTCTCCACTTGGGGAAACTCTTCATAGAAGCGACTGACACTGAGGAAAGGTTCGGGCGTTTCTAGGATAATAGCGCGATCGCACCATTGCAGCAGCCACTCGCTCAAACCCTGTGGTGCTACTGGCGAACAAACCCAAATTTCGGCAGGATTTTGGGCTTTCACGGCAGAGGCGGCAGCTGCTATTGTCATGCCAGTGGCAATACCATCATCAACCAAAATAGCGATCGCACCCTGAGCGCTAACAGGTAAGCGACTGGAAGAAAGCTTACTCTGTAGGGCAATAGCTTTATCTTGGGCTTGCCGCAACGCCGCTTCCAGCACAGTCTGCTGGTTTTTGCGACGCTTTGGCTGACACCATAGCACGTGTCCATCTGACGTGACAGCACCGATGGCAAGTTCCGGGTTTTCCGGAAAAGTAATTTTTTTGGCGACAAGAATATCCACAGGACAACCCAGACTGCGTGCCACTGGTACAGCCACAGGGATACCGCCGCGAGGCAGCGCGTAAATGATAGGTTGGCTATTAACTCCCTGCGCCTTGAACTGGGTAAACTCAGCTATAACGGACTGAGCTAGCTGCTCTCCGGCGTGGATGCGATCGCGAAACATGGGGGCAGATGACATGGCACCCTCCAGAATTCGGTACTGCGCTCGCCTCCTATAATGGCTGATTTTGGCTTTTGGCGCAGCTACTCCCTACTCCATCAAAAGTAAGAACTATCAATCCTTAAGCGTGAAACAAGTTTCAGCCTTGAGCGAGTATTGCTACGATAATTTCGTGAAAGCACGATATAGCCACAGATTCATGTCCAGCGACGAGCAACTTAGCCTTTTTGACTCCTCAGACGTCGGTGCATCTGCCACACCGCAAAATCAAGCATTAATTCCCACAAGTGCCAAAATCCCCATTCCTCCCGGCACCTATCAAACAATGGCGCAAATGGCAGAGCATTGTAACCAATGCCACCGCTGCGGACTGGGAGAAAACCGCACTCACGCTGTGGTTGAACGCGGCAATCTTCAAGCACCAATCATGATTGTCGGCGAAGCACCAGGACAAAATGAAGATGAAACCGGGTTGCCATTTGTCGGGAAATCTGGGCAACTGCTGGAGAAAATTTTAGCTGCTGTGAAGCTGAACACCGAACAGGATGTATACATCTGTAATGTGAACAAGTGCCGTCCACCAAACAATCGCCCGCCAACAACTGAAGAAATGGCAGCTTGTAGACCTTATTTGTTAGAACAAATTCGTATGGTAGACCCGAAAATCATTCTTTTGACGGGTGCTACAGCTTTAAAAGGTTTAACTGGCGATAAACGAGGCATTACCAAAATTCGCGGCACTTGGATCGAGTGGGAGGGACGTTTATGTATGCCGATTTTCCACCCAGCATACTTACTTCGCAATGCTTCGCGAGAACAAGGCAGTCCTAAATGGTTAATGTGGCAGGATATTCAAGCTGTTCGTGCCAAATTAGATGAAATCCGCAACAACAATTAATTAATTTTCCCAACGCGGCAGTCTTGCAGCCAATTGCGAACAGCTTGGCCAATGATGCCATTACTGCTATCTCGCGGCGGCGAGGGCGGATCTCCTTCGGGATAGGAGCCAATACGGGAAAACATCGTTACCAACCTCCATCCGTCCTCAGTTTGAGTTAGAAACAGCCAGTGATATTGCTGTAATTGAATTGGCTTTCGGGCTGTATATCCTCGTTCTAAAGTTGTGATGAATACCTGTTTAGGAGCTGTTGTGGTTATGTCTGCGCCAGGGTCTGAGGTATAGGGGCCAGGGCCTAGGGTAAGGGGCGCAAATTCTGGTCGTCCGGCGATGATTACAGAACTGGAGAGATTTGGTTTTCTGTTTAGTCGTCGAGAGCGTTGACTGACGCGATTGGCATAACTGGGTAAATCCCGAATTAGTAAACTTGTTAAGTTTTCTACATCGGTTGGACAACTCGATTTCTGTGGAGGCGGCGTTTGCGCGATCGCTTTTTCAGAGCAAAAGGCAATCATGCAAAGGCAAAATGTAGCGATGCGAAATTTCGCGTCTCTACATAACTTATTGTGACTTCTATAACTCATCGCAAATTCTCGCCCAAGCAGCAGCAGGATCGGCGGCGGCAGTAATCGGTCGCCCAATCACGAGATAATCAGCTCCAGAAGAGAAAGCTTGGGCTGGGGTAAGACTTCGCTTCTGATCTCCCGCTTCTGCCCAACTAGGGCGCACTCCCGGACAAACAAACAGAAAATTATCGCCGCAAGTCTGCCGCAGTTGTTCCACCTCCTGCGGCGAACAAACTGCCCCATCCAGTCCCGCCTCTTTTGCTAACAAAGCCATATGTAAAGCATATTCTGGCAATTCCAGGGGAATTTTAAGCTCAAATGCTAATTGCCGCGATGTGATACTTGTCAGCAGCGTTATGGCAATTAACTTGGGTGGCGGACACCCTGCGGCTTCTGCGCCTTCCTGTAGGGCTGCTGCTGCTGCCTGTAGCGCACTTTTACCACACGTAGCATGGATAGTGAGCAAATCTACGCCATAACTCCCCGCAGCGCGACAAGCCCCGGCAACGGTGTTAGGGATATCGTGAAATTTCAGATCCAGAAAAATTCGCTTTTGTCTGTTTTTGAGCAGGGTGAGAACTTCAGCACCAGTGCTGACAAATAGTTCTAGACCAACTTTAAAGAAAGTTACTTCCGGCAACTTGTCAATTAAAGCGATCGCTTCCGCTAGACTCGGAACATCCAAAGCAACAATAATTTTCTCGCTGTTTGACATGATTTTGTGGGGGCTGGGGGCTGGGAATTGGGGACTAGGAACTGGGGACTAGAAACTGGGGACTAGAAACTAGGGGCTGAGGCGTAGGGACTAGGTAAGACTTTTTCCCAATCCCCAATCCCCAATTCCCAATCCCCAATTCCCATTACCCAATTAACCGCACAGACTTATTTTTCCCCACCTGCAAAACCCGTCCGTCCAACTCAGAGGGAGAATCAAAAGTGAGATTCACGTCAGACACGCGCTCGCCATCTAACTTTACCCCTCCTCCCTGAATTTGTCGCCGCGCTTCCGTCCCACTGCTGCACAAACCGCTTTTTCCCAGAATAAAGAACAATTTAGCCGGAAAATTCACCTCTTTTAGCGAAAATTCTGGTACAGCTTTAGCGGAATTTGTGTTTCCTGCTGTAATTGCCTTTGCGTCGCGCACAGCAAGTCTTGCTGCATCTTGCCCGTGGTATTGAGAGACAATATTGACAGCCAAAACTTGTTGGTATAAGCGTGGTTGTTCCAGCAAACCATCCAGCGGTAAAGGTAAATTTGTCAACAACTCAAAATACTGCTCTAACAGATGATCCGGCGTTTTTTCCAATTTCTGATACATCCAGAGCGGATCTTCCGATAATCCCACATAATTGCCCAGGGACTTCGACATTTTCTTTTCACCATCCGTCCCGATTAAAATCGGCATCAGCAAACCAAACTGAGGCATCTGACCGAAATGGCGTTGTAAATCGCGCCCAACAGCAATATTAAACTTCTGATCCGTCCCACCCAACTCCACATCAGCTTGCACTGCCACAGAATCGTAGCCTTGCATCAACGGGTAAAGGAACTCGTGCAGAAAAATCGGATTTTCCTTCTCATAACGTTCGGCAAACCCCTCCTTCGCCAGCATTTGCCCTACCGTCATCGTCGAGAGCAACTCTGAAATTTTTGACAAATCAAGCTTTGAAAGCCATTCGGCGTTGTAGCGAACTTCCAACCGTCCCGGCGTGTCAAAATCCAGAATTGGACGCACCTGCTCCAGATAAGTTTGAGCATTTTGCGCCACTTCCTCAGATGTTAACTGACGGCGTACCTCAGATTTTCCGGTAGGGTCGCCAATCCGGGCCGTAAAATCCCCAATAATTAAAACAGCTGTATGTCCGGCATCCTGAAAAGCACGCAGC
Source organism: Trichocoleus sp. FACHB-40 (assembly GCF_014695915.1). GTDB lineage: Bacteria > Cyanobacteriota > Cyanobacteriia > Cyanobacteriales > FACHB-T130 > Funiculus > Funiculus sociatus. Next base: position 6,634 of record NZ_JACJPF010000101.1, on the reverse strand, counting down.
TTCCGTACTGGGATACTATGACCCAAGTGGATATCCGATCCAGTCGGATCGATTCCCAACTTCACCCGCAAAGGTCGGTCAGTTTGCGCTAATCTTTGAGCCAAAGAAAGAGCAGCGTCATCAGAATCAGGCTGGTCGGGGAAAATTTCACTAACCCCACGATATAACCAAGTGAGGTTTTGGGGCATTTTTGAGGATACACTAGCGGTCATGATGCGCCAAACTAAATCGGATGTGGAAATCGACCCCTATATTTGTATTTTATGCAAATCCAAGGGTAAACAAGTTTATTATAATTTGCAAAAATTGTATAAAGTCTCCATGCCAATTGGACAAAATTTAGTAATGGGCTGCACTTATGATGCTAAAACGTAAACGTAGGATTTTTTTGTCACACTTACAAAAGCGATGTTGTTTTGCGACCACCGCAAATGCTTACCACCTTCCCAGTCACTGCTAAAATTGTCCCCACCATCCTGCCGCGAGTGGAAAGTTCTGTAATCTAGATAAGCAAAGCCATCCCAGTCGCCCAATCATCCAAGATCCCACATTTTTTTAGTGAGGAAGTGAAATCACCGTGTCGTCTAGCACTATTCAAGACAAACAACCGAGAAGAGAGCCATCAGCCCCGATAGTTCAGTTCATGCAGGGAGTCGGTAAAGCAACAGGCGGAACCCTCCTGGGCATCACCATGCTGACCAGTTCGGTTGTCGCTGGGGGACTGGTTGGTTTAGCTATCAGCTTCCGTAACCTACCCGATGTGCGGGTTCTTCGCAGCTACATCCCCACAGAAACTTCTTACATTTACGACATTCAAGGCAAGCACCTAGCTTCGCTCCACGGAGAAGCCAATCGCGAAGTCGTACCCCTTGATAAAATTTCCCCTGAACTCAAGCGGGCGGTTCTAGCGATTGAAGATAGCCACTTCTATTTGCACCAAGGCATTAACCCCAATAGCGTTGGTCGCGCCTTAAAAGCTAACTGGGAAAAAGGCAACGTTGTCGAGGGTGGCTCGACAATCACCATGCAGTTGGTGAAAAACCTTTTCTTGTCTCGCAAGCGGACAATGAGCCGCAAAATTGCCGAAGCGGTGCTAGCAATTCGGTTAGAACAAATCTTTAAGAAAGACCAAATTTTAGAAATGTACCTCAATCAGGTGTATTGGGGTCACAACAACTATGGTGTTCAAACAGCATCTGAAAGCTACTTTAACAAGAAAGCCGCCGATCTAGACTTAGCTGAGGCGGCAATGTTGGCAGGAATGATTCAGGCTCCGGAAGACTACAGTATTTTCGGGAACTACAAGCAGGCAAAGCAGCGCCAAACACAGGTTTTGGGTCGGATGCGCGAGTTGGGATGGATTACTGAGCAAGAGAGAGCAGCCGCTGTTAAGCAAGAAATTAAACGGGGTCAGCTGACCTCGTGGCAAACCAGCGAACTGCCTTATATCACAGAAGCGGTTGTTGCGGAGTTAAATGAGCGCTTCGGTCGGGATGCGGTGCTAAAAGGCGGTATGCGAATCCAGACGACCATCGACTACAAGTTCCAACGTATGGCGGAACAAAAGGTGAGTCGTTGGCATAGAAGACTTCAGGGTTACGGGCTTTATAACAACCAAATTGCTCTGGTATCAGTCGATCCTCGGACGCACTTTGTAAAAGCGATGGTGGGCGGGGTTAGTTACGATAAAAGCCAGTTCAACCGTGCTATCCAATCCCGCCGACAGCCGGGATCTGCCTTTAAGCCATTTGTTTACTACGCGGCTTTTGCTACGGGTAAGTATTCGCCCTACTCCACCGTCTACGATACGCCAGTTAGTTATCGGGATGGTGGCGGCTACTACTCTCCCCGAAACTACGGTGGTGGTTACTCTGGGGCGATGAGCATTCGCCAAGCGCTCATGGTTTCCGCTAACGTTCCGGCTGTGAAGCTTGGGCGGGCTGTGGGGCTGGATAAGGTGATTGAAATTTGCCGGACTATAGGCTTTAAGAGTCCGATTGAACCTGTAATTTCTTTGCCTTTGGGAGCGATTGGTGTTACGCCTTTGGAAATGGCGGGTGGTTATGCCACTTTTGCTAGTAATGGTTGGTACTCTCCCCCAACCGTTATTGTCCGGGTCACGGATAGTAGTGGCAATGTGTTGCTCGATAATACTCCTAAACGCCGATTGGTTTTAGACCCGTGGGCTAGTGCTTCGCTGACAAGCGTGCTGCAAGGGGTAGTTACTGGAGGTACTGGGAAAAACGCACAAATAGGACGACCCGCAGCTGGTAAGACTGGTACGACTTCCTCTGAGAAAGATGTTTGGTTTGTAGGCTATGTCCCGCAACTGTCTACGGCTGTTTGGATTGGGAAGGATAATAACCGGAGTTTAGGCGGTGGTGTAACGGGTGGCGAATATGCGGCTCCCATCTGGCGCGATTTTATGTCAAGTGCTATGAGTGGTGTTCCGGTGAAGTATTTCCCCTCGCCTAACAAGTTTCCGCGCCCTAGATAAGAATTTTAGATTTTGCGGGGGCGAAGGAGTTTCCCAGCCTCCGATAATTTTGGATTTAATCCAAAGTCTTAAAATTCTTGTATTGTTGCATCTAAGATTGTTAGTGTTGGGTTCCACTTTCTTACCGCTAGGCGGAAGCAAGCTACAACCCAACCTACAAAATGAGAAATTTAGGAGGCAGAAAAAAGTAAAATTCTTGCATCCAAAATCGTTATGTTTGCTTTTCTAATTCGGATTTCATCCGCTCTAAGGTGAGGTTCATTTGGTCGAACATTTGAGTTGGGGTAATGCCAAATTGACCAAGCTGAGTGTTAAGCTGTTCGACTGTCATTTGAGCCATGAAGTCATCAGATAGCTCGAATCGCTTCATAAAGATGCGATAGCGATCCATCATGGCTTCCATTTTCTCAATAAAAATCTTTTTACCTTCGCGGTCAAATTTACCGTAGTGGCTTCCCAATTGTATTAGGGATTGATAATCTTCAAACAGCTGCTTGGCTTCTTGTTGAACAATTTCGGAGTCAAAAAATCCCATAGCCTTTTTATCTTCCCGTCAATGGGCTTCCCCAGTCAGGGGAAGTTTTACTGCTTTGAGTATCATTTTAATGCAGTGCAAACTTTACGATATATTCGGTTTTCCGTATTATCGGCGATCGCTCTCCAAATCGGAAATCACTTTTTCCCAATACCATTTGTCGGATTTACCGGGATGTCTCCGCTTTGCGTAAGCTAATAACCGTTCTGCTGCCGCTCTATCTCCGCTCAACAGCCTTAGTAACTTGTTCTCTAGCTGTATGTTGGATTGTCTGCTTTGACTTCGGCTGGCTTGCTTTTGGGACGATGGTGAGTGGCGAAACCTTCCCAAAAGTATTGTCACCAGCAAAATGAAGATAAGAAAGACGATAACACCGATTGCCCAATGTGGCATCGCCATCACCTGGTTACGATGAATAATTTTTTAGTAAAGCATACTCAGTAGCGATCGCGATCGCTCATGCTCCAAGTAAGAAAATCCCTATCATGGAATTGGATGGAGAAGCGTTGCGGTAGCGCTATAGGCGTATCGCTATGTCTTTTGAGGAAAGAGGAGTTAACCTCAAAATGTTGACACAAAAAAATCGAAAAGTTGCCGCACTTCTGGCATTTACCGGAGCGATAATCCCGTTTGCTGGCTTTCACAAGTTTTATCTGGGACAGCCGCTTTGGGGAGCAGTTTATTTGCTGTTGTCGTGGGGAACACCTATCGCTCGAATTGCCAGCGCTATTGAAGGAATCTGGTATTTATTCCAAGATGGGGATGAATTTGACCGGAATTTTAATTTAGGTGTAGAATCACTCACTGAGTCAGTTGGCGTGGCGACTAACTCAGTGAGTGCGATCGCTGATGCTTTGCGTCAACTGGATAGTCTACGCCAAGAAGGGCTAATCTCAGAGTATGAATTTGAGCAAAAGCGCCGCCAATGTCTGGATCGAATGCGGTAGAAAGGAGTCAGTAGGCGAGAAAAATTTTAAAATATTGGGTGCGATCGCTAAATTTACCAAAAAATGGCACTTTTTGATTGGCTACCATTGGCGACTCGACTGCGCCCAGAGATAAACTCAAATCGACAGTCAATCCGGGCGCGGATTTTGGGAGATCCTTACTATCGGCTGCAATCCACTGAAGAAATTGCGATCGCAGTTAGTCTTGGTATCAAAATTGATGTGAATCAGGCAAGTGTGGATGACTGGCTGAGACTACCTGGGCTATCAATTCATCAAGCGCGATCGCTCGTTTCCCTAGCCCAGTCTGGAGTACAATTTCTCTGTATAGAAGATATTGCTGCGGCACTAAGTATGCCGATATTGCGATTAAAACCTCTGGAGCCACTCTTGAGGTTTTGTTACTACGACGATTCTCCCTCCACACCGCAACTGGTGAACCCTAACACAGCATCTATCGAGCAGCTAATGCTTCTTCCAGGTGTTGACTTGATTCTTGCCAGAGCAATCTTTTCAAATCGTCGCGCCGCCGGAGCGTACCGCAACCTGGCTGATTTTCAAACTAGGCTATCACTCCCTGGACAGATGACAGCGCAGTTAATGCACTATATGAGGTTTTAGTCAATAGCAAAAGTGGGCTCGGACTAAATGGCGCTATACAAACAAAGTCTGCTCTCGTTAGGCTTTGTTTGTATAGCCGCCACTAAGCGCTAACGCGCAGGCTCCGCCAACAGTCGTCAGGTATTTTGGCTGACCATTAAGCACGACTAATGCGACTGGGAGGCCAAAAGCGGAAAAAGGCGCGACCAATGACATTTTTCTGAGGCAAAAATCCCCAAACATGGGAGTCATTGCTGTTATTACGATTATCTCCCATGACAAACAGATGGCCTTCAGGCACCACCCCTGGCCCCCAGTTATATTCTGGAGGTTCTGCGATGTAGTCTTCCTGTAGCGGAGAGTTATCCAGGTAGACCTTGCCATTTTTAACTTTAACAACGTGACCGGGCGTGCCAATCACTCGTTTAATGAAGGCTTGGTCTTTGGCGTAGCCTTGAATTTGTAATTTTTGGGGAGGGTCAAAGACGACAATATCACCTTGGTTAGGTGCGTGAAAACGGTAAGAGATTTTTTCTACCACCAAGCGATCGCCCACTTGCAACGTCGGCAGCATAGAATCAGAAGGAATATAGCGAGGTTCTGCGACAAACGTCCGAATCAACAGCGCCAAACAAAGGGCAATCAGCAAAATTTGCAAATTTTCCGCCACTTGCTGCCATATCCGCAACTTTAGCGAAGTCTTACCCGTATTTCCACCGGGCATTACACCCTTCGAGTCCACTGCTTTAACGAGGTTCGATTCGCTTAGCTTCTGATTGACTCCATCCTCAGCAGCATCCCCCTTAGCTGCAACCGGAAGCTCCACTTCCGCCGCACTCGATGTAGCAAAATCTTTTTCCTCAGATGTCATAGAAGTTTCAGCTAAAAATATTTGGCGTTAAGAGCCATAAAAACAGTCTGACCGATTTTGGTCAAAAGCCAACATACCACGCGACCTCTGGTTTAGATCCATTGGATTACAGCAGGCTGTAATATTTCTCAACCTTCAAATACTCTTTTTGTTTTACCAAAATAATGGGTTTAAAGCCCCGCACTTTCAAGGCGGCTTTTATTTATCTTAATGTTTTATCTGCAATATTGTGCCGTAAAATCACATCATGTTAGTTAGAGAAGCCAAGTTTAAAAACGGAACAAAAGAGCAATACTTAGCTCTTGATGATGCTGTTCGTACCGCCCAATTCATTAGAAACAAGGCAATCCGGTACTGGATGGATAACCGAGGTGTAAGTAAAGCCGATTTGTACTCACTGTGCAAAAATTTAGCCGCCAAGTTTCCTTTCGCCAAAAAGTTAAACTCAGCCGCCAGACAAGCCAGTGCGGAACGTGCTTGGGCTTCTATTTCTAACTTCTACTCCCGATGTAAAAAGGGCGATAAAAAGAAAGGTTATCCCCAATTTAAAAAACATGGTCGTTCTGTAGAATACAAAGTCTCCGGATGGAAGCTAGCCCAAGATTGTGAAAGTATTAACTTCACGGATGGCTTCGACATTGGGACTTTATCTCTATACTGCAATAAAGCAACAAGGATTGACCTTCACACCCTTAAAATTAACCGCGTGCGAGTTGTGCGTAGGGCAGATGGATATTATGCTCAATTCTGCTTTGATGCTGACCGGAAAGAATCAGGGGAATACACAGGCAATGTTGTCGGCTTGGATCTGGGGTTAAAATACTTCACCAAAGACCAGAACGATAATGCTGTTATCTATCCCCAGTTTTTGAGAAAGTCTGAGCGCCGACTAAAAAAAGCTCAAAGACGGTTAAGTAAAAAATTTGTAAAAGGTGCAAAACCGCAATCAAACAACTACCATAAAGCACGAGAACGACTAGGTAGAGTTCATCTTAAAACCTCCAGGCAGCGTAAAGATTGGGCGATAAAGCTTGCCCGATGCGTAGTTCACTTTAACGATGTGATTGTCTACAGGGTTATTTCATTCTAAATAGGTCTTTAAGTATGTTAAGACTAAAGCCAGCGAGACGTTGTGCTTGAGCCATGTTTTGGAAACCATAGCTACGATACAGATTGAGTGCGAA
>NZ_JACJPF010000100.1 GCF_014695915.1 Trichocoleus sp. FACHB-40 | reverse complement strand
TCTAAGGCTAATATCCACAGAAGCCAAAAACCATTTATTCAAATTTATCAAAAACTCTATGAATTAGTCAATAGAAAAGGCGTGAGCAAACAACGAAATAACTATTTAATCTGTCCGATTGACTCAACAACTATAACCTTAACAAGTAAGTTGCTTTGGGCGCAAGGATATCATCAAGTCAAGCTGTTTAGTGCTTTAAATCTCTCGAAGGGGCTGCCAGAAGAAAGCCTGATAAATTTTGGATACGAGCATGACTATAATTACGGAAAAGAGATGATAGACGCATTGCCGGAAAAGGGCGTAGGGGTAATGGATAGAGGATTTGCGGGCTTAGGATACATCAAGCAAGTGTCAGAAAGTCAAAAGTATTTTGTTCTGAGGATTAGTAATAGTTGGAAGTTGAAATTTGACGATAAAACAGGGCTAATAAGGGTCGGAACAGGCGAAAACTCTGGAGTTTATAGAGTGATAAATTTCTGTGACCTAGAAACAAAAACTGAGTATCGCTTGGTTACAAATTTGTCACCAGAAGGAGAAAGGGCTGTGACTGACCTCGAGGTCATGGACATCTACCGATGCCGTTGGGGAATTGAGTTGTTATGGAAATTTTTGAAGATGCACTTGAAACTCGATAAACTGATTACCAAAAATCTCAACGGAATTGCTATACAGATTTATGCAACATTAATTGCTTATTTGATACTACAAGTTATAGAAATTCCTCAACAATGGGGGCAAAAGCTACTTGATAAACTTCGCTATCTTCAGGCGTGTATGTGTCAAGAAATCAGCTATGTACACTGGATGAATAAGTTAACTAAATGTTAACTCAAAGCTTTTAGATAGGAAGAGTCTATTCGACTATGTAAAGTTTTGTATCTAGATTCAACATTTCTGGGGTTGGGGTATCTGCACAACTTAAGTAGAAGCTTTTTTATAAGCTGCCCAACCTCCAAAATGAGAAATATCAGTCCATTGATATTTTTCTACCAATTTACGCGGGTAAAGCATAGCTGTAACTTCCTGTCCATCTTCTAAAACTACGTTTTTAGGATATAAATTAGGCGGTTCTGTAGACAGTAAATATTCATATTGTTCAGCAGTCAACTCGTAAACTTCACCTGGAATAGCAATACCTCCCGATGCAACTTCATAGATACCTGGATGCCAACCATTCTCGACAGAGTGCATTCGATAATTGGGACGAGTAACTGCCTCTTTAATAAATTGTGCCGATTGCAGATTCTTGTGATCCGGCTGCCCTCGTAAGGCAGAACCACAAATAAAAAAATGCTTTGATTCTGATTTACTTTCCATCCTGTATCGATCCTTATAGTTGTAAATACTCTATGTTAGGCAAAACTAAATTTTGCTACAGCTTGCATAAAAATATACCTAAAAATTAAAATTTTAATTTCCCATTCATGATTATGTATAAATTTTCATAAAAAATAAAAAAATACCGTAACGATTGTTACTGAATTTTAGCGCTGGCTAACGGGTAATAAAGCAATATGAAACTTTAAAGGTTAAAAGCCCGCACTTGTGGGCGGTATGGAAGGATGAAGGATAAGCTGTCTGAACTGAACCAAATGAGTCACGAAGCTTTTGTAGATGCTTTGGGGTGGGTTTTTGAGGATTCGCCTTGGGTAGCACAAAAGACGTGGATGAAGCGACCTTTTGCCAACGTTACATCATTGCATCAAACTATGATAAAAGTGGTTCAAAAAGCTAGTTTAGATCAACAGCTTGCCTTAATTCGCGCTCATCCCGACTTAGCAACTAAGGTTAAAATGAGCGCATCCTCCGTTCAAGAACAGGCGGCGGCAGGATTAGATCAGCTTACCTCTGAGGAGTGCGATCGCTTTCACTTTCTTAACCAAGCATACAAAGATAAATTTGATTTTCCCTTCATCATCGCCGTTAAAAATCACACTAAAGAAAGCATTCTCAAAGCCTTCGACACTCGGCTAAAAAACCCCCTAGAAGAAGAATTAAAGCTTTCCCTATCCGAAATTACTCAGATAGCCTGGTTCCGCCTCCTAGAGATCCGTATAACTTAAAAACGAATACTTCTCTCTCGACTACTTCTTTCTTCTTTTCCACTTCTTCTCTTGTCTTCGGGGTTTGTTTTAAATGGATTTACCTAACATCGAAGCTTACTTACAACCCACGAACTTAGACTCTGTAAAAAACTGGCAACAAGGATGGACTTGGTTAGCTGGCGGAACTTGGATATTTTCCCAACCCGAACCAAAATTAAAAGTCCTTGTAGACTTGCAAAAACTAGGCTGGTCAGAAATAGAAATTACCCCAGAAGGATTAGCTATTGGTGCCACGTGTACAATGGCTAAATTATCCAATTTTGCCTTTCCTGAAACATGGACATCAGCTAAAGCACTTTTAAGCGCCGTAGCCGAATTAGCATCATTTAAAGTTAGCAATATTGCTACGGTGGGAGGCAATATTTGCCTAGCATTACCTGCGAGTACCTTTGCCCCGGTAATGCTAGCACTAGGGGCAACTTATGAAATTGGAAGTCCAAATTCTCCATTTCACCAAGTTCCCGCCTTAGATTTTCAAATTGGGGCGCAACAAACCATACTACAACCGGGAGAAGTTTTGCAAAAAATTTGGATTCCTGAAAGTAACTTAGAATGGCTAGTTAACTTTAAGCGAATCTGCGTACAAACTTCTGGTTATGCGGTATCAATTGTAGTAACAGCATACAACCCTAAAACAAATCAAGTGCGATTTGGATTAGGCGCTTGCGTTCCTGCACCGCATCTAATTGAGTTTGTCTGTGTTCCCACTACAGACGAAATTTCGGAAACATTAGACGCGCAATTGCCTGTAGATTGTTTCATAGAAGATGAAAGGGCAAGTGCAGTTTATCGCCAACACGTTACCAAAATTTTAATGCAGCGATCGCTATCGGAATTTTAGATTTTAAAATTCATCGTGTTTATGCAAGAAACCCTATATTTTCAAGTAAATGGCAACACCTATTCAGAAACTTGTCCCCCTGGAACAAGTTTACTAAGTTTATTGCGAAATTTGGGTTGGGTTGGCGTGCATCGAGTGTGCGAATCTGGTGATTGTGGTAGCTGTACTGTCTGGGTAGATAACGCGGCAATTCATAGCTGTATTTACCCCGCGATGAAAATTGATGGTCAAGTTGTCACCACGATTGAAGGATTGGCAATTGATGGTGAATTAGCACCGATGCAAAAAGCATTTTTGGAGTGCCAAGGTTTTCAGTGCGGATTCTGTACCCCCGGCATGATCATGAGTGCGGAAAAGATTAAATATGATACTGAAGAAAACCTCCGCAAAGCCTTAGAAGGAAATTTATGTCGCTGCACTGGCTATAAGGCAATTATTGATAGTATTCTCTTTCGTCATACAGAAATTAAAATTCAAGAAAATTTAACCCAAAATTCAAAATTAGAAATTCAAAGTTCGGTAGGACAAAGTATTCCCAAACAGGATGGCCCAACACTCGTTACAGGTAAACCAGCATATACTGCCGACTGGTCGCCACCTGGATTATTGCATCTTAAGGTAGTGAGATCGCCTCATCCCCACGCCCGTATCCGCCAGATCAACACAGACAAAGCAAAAGCCTTTCCCGGCGTTCAGGCCATTTTTACCCATGAAGATGTGCCGCGCATTCCCTACAGCACTGCGGGTCATGCAGAGCCAATTCCCGACCCTCTCGACCACTACTTATTAGATAATAAGGTGCGTTTTGTAGGCGATCGCGTCGCCGCTGTCTTAGCAGAATCTCCGGCTATTGCAGAATTAGCCTGCCAACTAATCGAAGTCGATTATGAAATTTTACCCCACCTTATCGATCCAGTTGCGGCAATGAAGGGAGATATCCTCATTCATGATGAGCCAGAATCATCTCAACTTTATGACGTTAAGCACAATATTGCTGGTAAAGTTTTATTAGAAAATGGCGACCTAGATGAAGGATTTGCCGCCGCAGATTTAATTGTTGAAAACACTTATTATCTGCCAGCAGTTCAGCACGTTCACTTAGAACCTCATGTTAGCGTAAGTTGGCTGGATGAAAACGGAAATCTAGTAGTTCGTTCCAGCACCCAAGTACCATTTCACTGTCAAAATTTACTTTCTAAACTTTTCTACTTGCCGAAAGACAAAATTCGAGTTTATAAAGCCCAAATTGGCGGCGGATTTGGTAATAAACAAGAAATTCTCTCCGAAGATTTGTGTGGCTTAGCAACACTCCGCACCGGGAAACCCGTGCAATGGGAGTTTACGCGCGAAGAGGAATTCACTGCAACTAATAGCCGCCATGCGATGAAAATTCGCTTGAAAACTGGGATAAAAACTGATGGTACGTTGGTAGCTCAGGAAATGGAAGCAATTTCTAACACTGGAGCTTATGGAAATCACGCTCAAAGTGTGGTTTTTCTCACAGGTTGCTTTCCCCTTGGCTTGTACAATTGTCCACATCAACGATTTCTCGGTTTAGGCGTTTATACTAACACCATGCCCGCTGGAGCTTTTCGGGGATATGGCGCGACTCAAGGCAACTTTGCTGTTGAATCTCAGTTAGATGAAATCGCCCACGCACTCAATTTAGACCCGATTCAATTGCGTCTGAAAAATATGATTTCTCCTGATCATATCATTAAATTAGGACGCACCGGAAGTAAAGACCATTTCCACTTAATTGGCAGTTATGGCTTACAAGAATGTTTTGAAAAAGCTACCTCAGCCCTTGGTTATCTTCCGGGAATGCAACCCGTATTAGATGGACATTTGCGGCGAGGTTTTGGATTTGCCGCTTCAATGCAAGGAAGCGGTTTGGCGAAAATTCATAGTGCTGGAGTCAAGTTATCGCTAACAGCTTCCGGGAAGTATGAGCTAAGAACTGGTGCAGTTGATGTTGGTACTGGTTCAGATACTACTTTGCGACAAATTGCGGCTGATATCCTTGAGGTAAAAGTTGCTGAGATTGACCTTATTGCAGGTGATACCCACCGCACTCCTTATGATTCTGGCTCTTATGCTTCGGCTACGGTTTATATATCAGGACAAGCTGTGAATAAAGCCGCGCAAATAATGCGATCGCGTCTTTTAGAATTAGCAGCCCAACTCTTGCCTAATCAACCAGAAAAAAATATTTTAACCGATAAAACTGTCTTACAACAACTAGCAGCAGCCGCTCAAGAACACCAGGTATTTCTATCAGTAGAGGTAGAACATTCAGCAGATGAATCTTCTCTAAGTTTTGCAGTTCTGGGTGTGGAAGTAGAAGTTGATACTGAGACAGGGAAAATCCAAGTTTTACGATGCGTTCAAGCCCTTGATATCGGCAAAGCAATTAATCCTAGAATTTGTCACGGACAAGCCACTGGCGGAATTGTGATGGGATTAGGATATGCTCTTGCGGAAGAACTCATAATCAACGAACAAGGGCGAATTCTTAATTCTTGGATGCGTACTTATCGCATCCCTTCTGCCAAAGATGTACCGCCGATGGAAATCATTTTAATGGAGAAAGCTGACCCCCACGGCCCGTTTGGAGCAAAAGGCATCGGAGAGATTGGAACCAATTGTACGGCACCTGCGATCGCTAATGCTGTCGCCCATGCCACAGGCATCAGATTAACTCAACTTCCGATGACACCAGAACGAGTCTGGAAAGCATTAAATCAGTAATTTGTATTAATTTGTAGGTTAGGGCTTGGTCTCCCTTGGAACTCACCTTACATCGGTTAAAGCAATCGTGAGTTGTTTGGTTGAAAAATAGTGAAACTCAACAAATATTTTAAAGTAAATATCATCCCAATCTACAACCTTTTAAACATCCGAAAGGTATGCTTTATTTTTATCATCAATTAGCGCAAGCTTTGCAAAAAAGCCCAGTAGTTATTGCCACAGTAACCAGCATCAAAGGTTCTGTTCCAAGAGAAGTGGGAGCAAAAATGATTGTTTTCCCCAACGGACAAATTATTGGAACAATTGGCGGCGGCGCTGGGGAAGCTAAAGTCATAAAACAAGCCTTAAAGGTGCTAGAAACGGGTGAAAAACAATTGGTAGCAATTGACTTATCTGGCGCACCGCATCGGGAAACTCAAGGAGTTTGTGGTGGAATAATGCAGGTATGGCTAGAACGTTGGTCAGGAACAGCTACTATTACACTGGTAAATAAGATTATCAATGTGCTGAAATCCGGTAATTCTGGAGCGCTGGTCACACCGTTTGATGTTGCCAAATTTCCTTATTTAATTCACCCATATTCAGTAACAGCCGCAGAGTTAGAAGTTAGTGAAACTGTCTTTATTGAGCCTTTAGTTTATCCACCAACTCTATTAATTATTGGCGCTGGTCACGTTGCCTTGCCGCTGGCGAAAATTGCACATTTAGTAGGTTTCCAAATCGTTGTTCAGGACGATAGAGCGGAATTTGCCTGTGTGGAAAGATTCCCCCAAGCAACAGCGATTGTGGCTCAGCCTATAGACGAGGCAATATTAAATCTACCTCAGACTTCGCAATTATATGTAGCGCTAGTTACAAGAGGCTATGCACAGGATTTGGCAGCACTGCGAATTCTATTGCAGCGACAGGTAAAATATATTGGAATGATTGGGAGTGAAAGGCGTGTTAGAACTGTTTATCAATTGTTGCAAAATGAAGACATTTCGCTGAAATTGCTACACAAAGTTTACGCTCCTATTGGTTTGGATATTGGCGCTTTAACTCCAGAGGAAATAGCTGTTAGCATTTGTGCGGAATTAATCAAAGTTCGTCGGGGCGGAAGTGGGTTATCTTTGTCTGAGATAATGGGAGCTGCTTCAGCAGAAAACTCTCCTTTAATTCAAAAGGGTTTCTAAATTGGTAATTGATAACTGGTGATTAACAACTTTGCTATAGTTTTGGCAGCAGGCGCGTCTACCCGGATGAACTCTTGCAAAACTTCTTTAATGTGGCGCGATCGCAAAAACTTGTTATCTTATCAAGTAGAAGAATTTCTGCTTGCAGGTATTACACCTATAGTAGTTCTTGGCCCTCACAATTGGGAGCGACGTGCAGATTGCTTGCCGGGAAGTATAGCCGTTATTAATAACCAGCCCAGTGATGGGAAAACCAGTTCTATATTAATAGGTTTAAAGCATCTACCTAAAGACTTTCATACTTTAGCTATTTCAGCAGTAGACCAACCTCGATCTGCGTGGATTTATCAAAAATTACTACAAGCAAGCGAATCTTGTGATGCACCTATTACTGCACCAATTTATCAAGGTAAAATGGGTCATCCTTTGTTTTTCTCACCCGAACTTCTGCCTAACTTAAAAAATTTGCACGAAGAAAGTTTTGGTTTGCGGCAAGTAGTTCAATATTTTCATCCTAATATTCAGCAAGTGGAATTTGACACAAGTGATGTTTTGATGGATTTAAATACGCCGGAAAGTTATCAAGCTGAATTTATCAAACTACCAACTATGCCCGTTCTAAATTCTCTCCTTTCTCTTACTCAGCGCCTCAGCGGTTCGTGAATATTCACCAATTAAATCAAATTGCCATATAAAAATGTGTTAATAAAAAAGTACAGTTGTTTTTAGTCTGAGTTGGGAAAAAATATAGAAGCGCTGCCTCTTATTAAGGCTGCTTAAAAATGTTAACTTCTAACTTACATTTAGCGCTATTATCAACAATCGGAGGCAGAGCCTCCAAAACTTCTTTACCAGACTGAGCCAGAATACGAGAAAATCGGATCAAGGGAGTTTCTATATGACAGTTATTTCCCCACTGGCGGTGAATAGCGATCGCCTCAACCGCAGCATCGCCAACCTCGCAGAAATTGGCAAACTCCCTAACCGCGGTGTGCGCCGTCTTGCTTACTCTCAGGAAGATTTACAAGCGCGTCAGCTGGTGCAAGGCTGGATGATTAAGGCAGGTATGACAGTTCGTATAGATGCCGCTGGTAACATTATTGGCACTTATCCCGGTCAGCAGCAAGCACCAGCATTAGCCACAGGTTCCCACATTGATACAGTACCCTCTGGCGGACGCTACGACGGTGTTTTGGGGGTGTTGGCGGGAATTGAAGCTGTGCGAGTATTGCACGAAAACCGTATCGCACTAACTCATCCGGTGGAAGTAATTGTATTTGCGGACGAAGAAGGCACAATGATAGGTGCTAAGGCGATGTCGGGTAGTGTTGTAAAAGACCCAGAATATTATAGTCGCCGCGATCGCGCCTCAATTCAAACTTGTTTAGAACTCATTGGTGGAAATTGGGATAAAATTGCCACAGCAAAACGTACTCGCTCTGATATCGCTGCCTACGTCGAATTACACGTCGAACAGGGTGGAGTGCTGGAGAGTTTGGGTAGGGAAATTGGTGTTGTCGAGGGCATTGTTAGCCAGCATCGGTATAAAATTACCATCACAGGTTGCCCAAATCACGCCGGAACTACGCCAATGCACCAGCGACAGGATGCTTTAGTAGCAGGCGCTCAAGTAATTTTAGCTGTAAATGATCTAGCTAAGAATACGCCCGGTCAACAAGTGGCAACAGTGGGAGCCTTGAATGTCTTTCCTAATGCTGCCAATATTGTACCGGGACGAGTTGAGATGACGGTAGATATCCGCGACTTATCTCAAACTCATGTTGAGGGAATAGCAGCGCAGTTGGAAGAAAGATTGAAAGCGATCGCTAGTGCAACGCAAACCGAGATAGCAATCGCCCCGATTTTACAAACTATACCAACTCTCGCAACACCACAGATTCAACAGGCAATTGTTCAAGCTTGCTTATCATTGAAGCTTACCCACTGTACAATGCCTAGCCGTGCCAGTCACGATGCACAAGAAATAGGACATTTCACCGATATGGGCATGATTTTTGTCCCCAGCAAAGCAGGTATCAGTCACGCAGAAAATGAATATACCTCGCCAGAACAATGTACTCAAGGCGCAAATGTGCTGCTACAAACTTTGTTACACCTAGACCAAATTTACACAGTGTGATCGCGCTTTCCAAGCTAGAGGTAACTCAAAAAACTACGATGAGGAACTTTTATTCTTGGGGACTTAGGGGAGTTTCGGGGATGTATTCTTGCACCAAAACGTAAGGCGACACGATGAGGGCGTTGAATCGCTTCTTGTGGTTGACGTTCCAATCTTGCTTCTCTTCTGGGGAAGGCTTGTAAATTAGTTGTTCGACAATCCAATGCTGCACCGAGGAAACATCATCAGACGCGATCGCTACCCCTACATCCAGCAAATCCAACCCTTTATCCACAACAACCACAGCATCGCGTTCAGCATGAGGCATCAGCCAATTCCACTCGGCCTCATCCAGCAACTCTGCTAATTCTGCTCTTAAATCGGACATTTTTTTTATCCTCTTTTATTTTAGTTTACAAGGCTATATTTAATAGCATTAACCTTACCTTTAAGGTATTTTACCAAATAGATGAAACTTTAAAATCCTCTGGTACTTTATCTATACTTCGGCTTTCATTTCGTCAATCTCAAACAAGCTTACTATTACCCCAGTAATAGGAATCGAAATAAAAATACCCAATAATCCTGCTACTCTTGCACCTACTAACAAGGCAAAAAATACCACTACTGGATTAATATTGAGCGAATTTTGCATAATCCGAGGGGAGATCAAATTATCTTGTAGCTGCTGAAGTACAATACACGCTGCTACTACTTGAATTGCCAACCAAACATTTTGAGATAGCAAAATAATAAAAACTATCCCCACTCCTAAAGTCGCTCCAATCCCAGGAATCAAGTCAAATAATCCCGTAATTATTGCTAAAAGCAATGCAAAAGGTACGTTTAAAACTAAAAATACAATAAAACTAGAAGTAGTCAGAAACAAACTTAACAATAATTGTCCTCGGAAAAAACCTAAAAACTTCCGTTTTATTACAAGTGTAACTCTGTTTTGTAGGTGATTGGGAACAAATTTAATTAGTAAATTCCAAAGTCTGTCCCCATCTAAGAGCATGAAAAAAGAAACAACCGCAATTAATATCAAGTTCAGAAAGTTTGCAAAAAATATTTGAATTGTCGCCAGACTGTAACCAAGCCCTATTCCAAGTCCGGCGAGTAACTGCTCTCTAAACTGCTCTTCGATAAGATTTAAGTTTACTTGTATATTTCGTTGTCGAAGGTAGTTTTCTAATCGCTCTAGTAGCGGCAACATAGAATTGAAAAACGTAGTCAAACTTTCAATTAATTGTTGCCCTTGTGATACAACTGATATCCCCACAGTAACTGTCAGACCAACGATTAAAGTCATGCCGAAAATAAAAACTACAGTCACAGCTACACCGTGAGGCACAAAACGATGTAGCGATCGCACGGGATAACTCAACAAAAAAGCTACAATTGCTGCAAACGTAAAAATTACAATAACCGTCTCAAAATATTCTAAAATCTCTACCCCAGCCCAGCCACAGGCAAACAATAGCAGAAATCTCACTAAAGCCGAATTGTTAAGTCGTTCCCACAAATTTTTGCCTAATGGTTCGCTCATCTTTTCAGCGTCCTAAGTCGTGCAGGGCATGAATCGCCGCCGCACATTTTTGAGTTACTTCCTGCAATTCCTCCCTATCAGTCGAACTGGGAGCATCAATTACCTGACCAATCCGCACCGTCACAGGCACCGGACGCGGTACAGGCGAACCTTTCCTAAAAATCGCCTCCGTACCCCACAAACTAACCGGAAGTAGCGGGGCTTTCGCCTTAGCCGCAATCAGTGTCGCCCCAAGTTTAGGATCTGTAATCCGGGCATCTAGTGTCCGCGTCCCTTGCAAAAATAGACCAACAGCCCATCCTTCCTCCAGCAGAGACAGCGCCGAACGAATCGCACTCCGGTCTGCCGAACCACGCTTCACCGGATAAGCACCGTATAACTGAATTGCCTGCTTCAAAACCGGAACCTTAAACAGTTCCTCCTTTGCCATATACGCCACAGGTCGCCGCACACAGCAAGACAAAATCGGCGGGTCAAAGTCACTGGCATGATTGCTCACCACCACCAATGGCCCCGTAGCAGGCACCTGTTCCGACCCATAGATGCGCCCCCGGAGGTATCCGTGCAGCACAGGACTTACCACCGACCATTTGAAGACATGATACAGAACTAAACTCGAAACAGGTTCGCGATCTTTGCCCATAGAGGGTAGGTGTGATAAGGATTTTTTCTCGTTCCAAGGCACTGCATTGGAATGCCTTCTGTATTAGCGAAGCTTCGCTAACACACAATTAGTTGTTGCATCACAGGAGGCAGAGCCTCTTTGAGAGTCCTTCCCAGTCTTAGACTGGAAGTAAGTTTATTTTGCTGTTGGTAATTCGGCAACGTTCCCCACATTCTGCAAGATGACATCGGGACAGGTGCGCTTAATCAGACCAGTCAAAACTTTGCCAGGGCCAATTTCCACTACCCGCGAAATCCCTTCTAATGGCAATTGTAGGGAAATTTCTCGCCACCGCACCGATCCTGTCATTTGGCGAATCAGGCGATCCTTCAAAACATCCGCCTCTACAGCAGGAATGGGTTCCACATTCGACAGCACAGGCACTTGGGCCGAGTTAAATGGTACAGACTCCAAAACTTGCTGGAACTCAGCAGCAGCTTGAGCCATTAACGGGGAGTGAAAAGCACCCGACACATTCAAGCGGACAATACGCTTGGCTTTTACTTGAGACAGCAGCGCCTCTGTTGCTTCTACTGTTCCAGAAATGACAACTTGAGCAGAACTGTTGTCATTAGCGATTACAACGTCGGGAGTTTGCTGAATTAGTTGTTCCAGCTTGGTGCGGTCAAACCCAATCAAGGCAGCCATCATCCCTTCAAAGGCATTATCCATCAATTCAGCGCGGCGCTTGACCAAGTTTAAACCAGCTTCAAAGTCAAACACACCAGCAACGTAGAGAGCAACGTATTCTCCCAAACTGTGACCAGCAACCAGGTCGGGTTGGTGTCCCGAAGATCGCATCATATCCGCCAAAATACTTTCTACCACGTACAAACAAGGCTGAGTGTAGAAAGTACGCGATATCTTATCTTCCTGGCTTTGACAAATTTCCGGAACAGACCAGCCTAAAATTTGCTCTGCTTGCTCAAATTTAGCCTTAGCATCTGGCAAGTCTAATAAATCCGTTCCCATTCCAATTGCTTGCGAACCCTGTCCCGGAAATACCCATGCGGTTTTTGTCATTGTCAGTTGTCAGTTGTTAATTGAAAAAAGTTAGGAGGCGAGGAGTTAGAAGTTATTAATTAAAAATTCATAACATTCCCAATCCAAAATCAAGAGCATCCAAAATCGAATTATCTTCCCCATTGGAAAATCGCCGCGCCCCAAGTTAGCCCAGCCCCAAAACCAGAACTAGCAATTACATCACCCTGTTTAATCTTTCCTTCTCGCACTGCTTCATCCAGCGCTAAGGGGATGCTTGCAGCCGAAGTATTGCCGTAGTTGGCAAGATTGCTGATTACTTTATCAGCAGGAATATTCAGGCGTTGGGCGACAGCATCAAGAATGCGTTGATTGGCTTGATGCAAGATCAGCCAGTCAATTTGGTCAACGCTCATGTTTGCTCTAAACAGGGCTTTCTCTATCACTTCCGGTACTTTTTGGACGGCAAAGCGGTAAATTTCTTTGCCATTCATCGTGATGGGTTGGTAGGAGCCTTCTTGGACGGCGACATCGGCAACAAGTTCTTTAGGCTGCGGTTTGTAGGCTAGGTTCAGAGACTGGTGTTGAGTGCCATCACTCTTGAGTTCAAAACCCAGGAGGCGATCGCTAGTCGAAGCCTGCATCACCACAGCACCCGCACCATCCCCAAATAATACGCAGGTTTTCCGGTCTGACCAATCTACCCAGCGCGAGAGAATATCAGCCCCAATCACTAAGACATTTTGATATACGCCAGTGCGGATAAATTGCGATGCCGTCGCCAAAGCAAAGACAAACCCAGAGCAAGCGGCCGTTAAATCAAAGGCTACCGCTTTTGTTGCCCCTAACCGAAACTGAATTGATGAGGCACTGCCAAACAAATCGTCAGCAGTTGAGGTTGCCAGAATAATCAAATCCAGGTCAGTTGGAGAAATTCCCGCCATAGCGATCGCATTTTGAGCCGCAACCGTAGCGAGATCGCTTACTGATTCAGTAGCCGCTATCCGCCGCTCACGTATGCCAGTGCGCGACGTTATCCACTCATCGTTCGTTTCCACCAACTCACACAGTTGGTGATTATCCAGGGAAACTGTCGGTATCGCGGAACCGCTCCCTGTAATGGCGACACCGACACCTAATTGCTGTATCATTACACTCCATCAATCGTTGTTTGCTAATGGCTAATGGCTATGGCTAATGGCTAATGAACAATTAGCAATCAGCAATCCTGACCTTAGCTGTTCCCCAATTAGCCATTAACAGACTTCACTCTTCTTCCTGACCGCTAACTGCTGATTGCTGACTAATCCGACCTTGAGACTGAATTCGCTCCAGTACCTGATTATCAATAGCTTCTTTCGCCAAGCGAACTGCATTAAAAATCGAGGGAGCTTGGGAGCTACCGTGGCTGATAACGCAAATTCCTGCTACTCCCAGCAATAGGCAACCTCCGTGTTCTGCATGGTCTACACGCTGCTTAATGCGCTTCAGATTCGGTTTTAGCAAAGCCGTGCCTATCTGTCCGTGCAGTCCTTGAGGCAACTCCTCCTTGAGGATATGCAACACCGCCTCACCAACCGCTTCGGCAAATTTCAACAAAACATTGCCTACAAAGCCATCACAAACAATTACATCAAAGCGTCCCGTGAGGACATCTCGACCTTCAGCATTGCCGATAAAGGAAATTTGCGAATTTTCTTGCAGCTTTTGGTGAGTGCGAATTGCCAATTCGTTACCTTTACATTCTTCTTCCCCAATGTTAAGCAGTCCTACCTTGGGTTCATCAACACCCAGCACATATTGGCTATAAATTGACCCCATCAGTGCGAACTGTTCTAAGAACTTAGGACGACAATCGACATTTGCGCCGACATCAAGAATTAGCACCGACTTACTTGCTACCATTGTCGGCAAAACTGCACCAATTGCCGGACGGTCGATGCCTCGCAGTCGTCCCAGTCGCAGCAGTGCGGATGCCATAGCGGCTCCTGAGTGTCCTGCTGAAACCACTGCATCCGCCTGCTTTTGTTTTACCAAATCCATAGCCACGTTAATCGAAGCCTTGGGCTTGCGTTTTAACCCGCTTAGAGGCTCCTCGTGCATTTCAATTGTGCCTTCTGAAGGCACAATTTGAGGAAGATGAGAACTGGTGTGTTGCTTGAGAGTGGCTTCAATCTGATGAGGATCGCCCACCAGCAAAACCTCTACGCCCAATTCTTCCTGTGCTCTAAGCGCCCCTGCAACGATTTCGGCGGGGGCGTGGTCGCCACCCATAGCGTCAATTGCGATCCGTGCGCGAGTCGATCCCATTGATCAAAATGATAGAAACCTTAAAAATTCTACCAGTACCGATGACCGATGAAGAAGGCAATCATGGAAAGGTAAAAAGCAAAAATAAGAGAAACTAGGGGCCAGAGGGCAGGTGTGGGGTAAACTTTTCCCAGTTCCCAATCCCCAAAAATTGGTAAATTCAGGCGGAAGTCGCTTGGGTCGTTCGTCTAATTTCTAGCTTGCACGCTCTTGCAGGCTCTTTGTACTAAGAAAGGAAAGTGAGTAATGCTGGAATTATTTGGCTCTGGATTGGTTACTTTGTGGCTGAATATGGCTGGGTTGAAAACAACTGGAGTCGATACTGCCCAACTAATGGCGTGGCGGGGCGTTCCTTTGTTTGCCCTGAGCAGCGCAACCGATCCCGCAGCTGAAATCGCTATGCGGCAATACTTGAAGGGCTTGTCAGCTAAAGGAGCTGTTACAGCTTCTCAGGGGGTGTGGCTTCAGTCTGGGGCGGTGACGCTGGCAAATCACCAAGGGACTATTCCCATCCCTGCGGCTTCGTTGACTAAGATTGCTACTTCTGTAGCTGCTTTAGAAACTTGGGGACCAGCTCATCAGTTTGAAACTTTGATTGGTGCCACGGGGCCGATTAAAAATGGGGTCTTGCAGGGAGATTTGGTGATTACGGGTAGTGGCGATCCGTTCTTTGTTTGGGAGGAAGCGATCGCTGTTGGTAATGCCTTAAATAAGCGCGGTATCCGCCAAGTTAACGGCAATTTGGTGATTGTGGGTAATTTCTACATGAATTACCAATCTAACCCCGTCTTGGCTGGCCAAATGCTAAAAGCAGCATTTAACCCCCGCTCTTGGCCCAGAGATGCCCAATACCTCTACAACTTAATGCCACCAGGAACGCCAAAGCCCCAAATAGCGATCGCTGGTGGTGTGAAAGTGCTAACTCCCCCAAGCCCCGTTAGTCAGGTAAATTTTGGCGGATTCCCGAAACAAATCTTATTGTTACGCCACCACTCCATGTCTCTGGCTCACATCCTCAAGGAGATGAACATCTACAGCAACAACGAGATGGCAGAGATGCTTTCCAATTCCCTCGGTGGCGCATCAGTTGTAGCCCAGTTGGGAGCTAAATCTGCGGGGGTTCCCCAGCAGGAAATTCAACTTATAAACGGTTCCGGGCTGGGAGTTGAAAATCGCATCTCTCCCCGTGCTGTTTGTGGGATGCTGATGGCAATGGAGCGCTATCTACAGCCCCACAATTTAACCGTTGCCGACTTATTCCCCGTAGCGGGACGCGATCGCCGGGGAACGATGGCATATCGCAAACTTCCACCAGGCACAATTATCAAAACTGGCACCCTGCGAGAAGTTAGTGCCTTAGCTGGAGTAGTTCCAACACGCGATCGCGGCCCCGTTTGGTTTGCCATCATCAACAAAGGCGGCAACGTCGATAACTTCCGCACCCAACAAGACATCATCGTGCAAAAGCTTGTCAAGCAGTGGGGAATGGCACCCACCTTACCCGTTGCCCTTGCCCCCAGCCCCGGCACCTCTGACGCCCCCAAGCACCTCGGAGAACCTACCCGTAACGAAATTATCTCTGGTGTCCAGGTGCAATTTTGATTCGCTAATGGCTAATTGTCTGCTCTTCCCAATTAGCCATTAGCCACTAACTAAGGAATAATTTCCGTCACCACTCTACCACCGCTGTTAGCACCACCGCCGCCAGTAACGACAACCGTCTGATCCTGTAACCTCCCGGCAGCTTGCGGGCCTGTCAAGTGCAGGGGCGGATTAACTTGTTTATAAGTCACATTACCTACAGCATCAAATTCCTCAGTAGAAATATTCCAACTCACTCGATCTGCTTGAAGTTGGGATTGATTTCGAGTACCAACGCCTCTGACATTTCCACTCAGACGAGCAACTTTTCCCTTCAAATCTACCTGACCTTGATTTCCGGTCAGCGTCACTTGCTGCTGCCGATGGAAAACCTTTAATGGTTGGTCTGACGTTACCATTTCCGTAGTTAAATCCCAGGTAACAGAATTACCAGCTATTTGCATCGGCGGTTCCAAAGAATTTATCTGGACATTCTGCTTCAGCGTCGCCGTCTTTGTGTTCAGGTTTACCTGACCACTGTTGCCGAAAGCTTGGTCTGTCACAGTTTGACCTTTGTAGCGATTAATTTGGAGTGGGCGATCGCCTATAACCATCTTTTGAGGAATCTGCCAAATCAAGTGTTCCGTTCTCACTTGTAACACTGGGTCTTTTGACGTTCCCACAACCTGACCGATTAATTCCAGTTGCTGCGATCGACTAAAATATCTTCCTTCCTTAGCCGTAGCATCCAGCTGTTTATGAGTTCCTACCAAATTGTCACGAACTATTAACAGGTCTTCCTTCGGTCTCCACTCTAATTGATCTCCCTTCAGCACCGCACCATTACGGGGATCGGTAGCTACAATTTGACCATTGAGAAATACTTTTTTTCCATCCTCCTGAATTTCTCCACTCTTTGCCTTGATCTGCAAAACGAGTTTCCCATCCTGAAACAAATCGCCTATGGGATTCTGAATGCGGGCAGTTTTCTTATCTTTGGTGTAAACCGCCTTCTTCGCCTGCACTTTCCACAGTGGTCGGCCCTGCTCATCCGCCTGATCCAAAGTTACATCGTTAAATACCAAACTCCCCTCGAAATCTGTCACAGAGGAAGTATCTTTCTGTAACTTTTTTTCTGCACGTTTTTGCGGATTACAACCAACCAATAAAACTGGTAAAAGGCAAAACGCAAAAGGCAAAAGAAATAGTTTTTTACTAACTTGTAAGTTTTTCATTCCTTCTGCCTTTATATCAATTATTTTTTTGTCTTTGAGCTTACCTTTCTTCCTGATCGTCCATAAACCCAATCCCAGAAAGCGGACGGTAAGTGTAGTTTTGTCGGGGCGTTTTTTGGATATCTTCTTTGATACCATCGAGGTCAATGTAACGGTCTGACACATTGATCAAACTGTCACTGGTCATTGAACGCAGACTCACAACCTCGACCCGGACACCCCGATAACTAACAGCATCAACCGCGTAAGCCAGATCGCCATCCCCACTCACGAGAACCGCTGTATCGTAAGACCCCACTAAAGCCATCATATCAACTGCGATTTCCACATCTAGATTGGCTTTCTTAGAGCCATCAGGCAGCTGTACCAAGTCTTTAGCAATGACGCGATACCCATTGCGACGCATCCAAAGCAGAAAGCCTTGTTGCTTTTCATTGGTGCGGTCAACACCAGTGTAGAAAAAAGAGCGCAGCAGCCGAGATCCTGCGGTTAATCGGCACAGCAGCTTCGTGTAGTCAATTTCAATCCCCAGCTGCAACGCTGCATAAAACAGATTTGATCCATCAATAAAAATGGCAACCCGACCCCGATTTTCTAAAACTTGTTCCGGCGTGAATACGGACTCATTACTGGTGAAATTATTCAACATGATTGTTATGCCTCGGTTTTTTATGAAAAAAGTAATTAGCTGTCAGTTGTCAATTGTCATTAGTTAAGCTACAAAAGACAAAAGACAGCAGAAAAAAGCTAACAGATAGTAGCTAAGACGAAACAGCTTGGTGTTGTTCCAGTCTGGCGAAGACTGGTTTAGCTTCCCCCAACTTCTGTCTTGGAGTTAGTGTTCCCCAAGCGCTATGAGTAACGAACGGTTCTGTAACATCTGTTAACGATTTGTTGTTAAAGTCAATTGAAAAGCCTAGCTGTTGGTAGATGTCGTTGCTGATGTTGGGAATAATTGGGGAAAGTAGATAAGCTGCCAGTCTAACAGATTCAAGAACAGCATACAGCACTTGTTCTACTGCTTGCTGTTGTCCCTGCTTGTATAACTTCCAGGGAGCCTGCTCATCAATAAATTTATTACAGGCTCGAATCAAAGTGAATATGGCTTCACTTGCTTGGCTGAAAGCCAGGGATTCATAAGCTTGAGTAACTTTGTCACCTAGAACAGAGCCAATCGCTTTGAGGTGATTGTCAGCGGGAATGTCTTCTCCTGAGCAATTCGGAACCTCGTTGTTACAATATTTTTTGAACATGTTTAAGGTGCGGTTAAGCAAGTTTCCCAAGTCGTTTGCTAAGTCTGCATTCAGGGTATTGATAAACCGGGTTTCATTAAAATCTCCGTCTTGTCCAAATTCAATCTCCTTGAGAAAGTAGTAACGAATAGCGTCAGCGCTGTAACGGTTTACTAAATCGACCGGATCGACAGTATTACCTAGAGTTTTACTAATCTTCCGCCCGTCTTTGGTGAGAAAGCCATGCCCAAACACCCGTCCGGGTAGAGGCAAACCAGCTGACATTAACATTGCCGGCCAATAAACTGTATGAAAGCGCAGAATGTCTTTACCAATAAGGTGCATATTAATCGGCCACCACTTGGATAAAGCATTCTCTAGCGTCGGTTCTATATCAGGATCGAGCAATGCTGTTATATAACCAACCAAGGCATCAAACCATACATAGATGGTGTGGGTGGTATCGACTGGTACTGGAAAACCCCAGTCTAAATTTACTCGCGAGATAGAGAAATCTTGAAGTCCTTGGCTGACAAAGTTCAAAACTTCGTTGCGGCGGCTTTCTGGCTGGATAAAATCCGGTTGCTTTTGATAAAGTTCTTCCAGCTGGCTTTGGTACTTGGAGAGTCGAAAGAAGTAGTTCTGTTCGTCTCGCCACTCCGCTTCTTTGTTTGGATGCAGAGGGCAGCGGTGTCCTTCTAGGAGGTCACGTTCTTCTTTGAATTCTTCACAGGCAACGCAGTACCAGCCTTTTTGTTGACCAAGGTAGATGTCGCCTTTCTCCCAGACTCGCTGGAAAAATTCTTTGACTATCGCTTGATGGCGGGAATCTGTGGTGCGGATAAATCGGTCGGGCTTGATGTTAAGCTTTTGCCAAAGTGTATTGAAAGTATCAGCAATTTTGTCGCAGTGAGCTTGCGGGGCAAGTCCATTAGTTTCTGCTGTCCGCTGAATTTTCTGTCCATGCTCATCCGTGCCTGTAATCAATAACACGGATTTGCCGCGTAGTCGCTCAAACCGAGCCACGACATCGGCAGCTATGGTTGTATAAGCGCTGCCGATATGGGGTACGTCGTTCACATAATACAGCGGTGTGGTAATAGCAAATGTGCTTTTACTTGTATCGTTAACACTCATAGATATAAAAAACAACCAGATTATTTGCTTTCGATCATATCCAAGGGTACGGTTATTTTGGATTTTTTCGTTACCTTTTCTAGATGTTTCTAAGTAAATTTAGTTAGGCAAGTATAAAATTATACGCTTTGTGGCTAAGAAATTGCCCAGAACACTTAAACACTCTTTACTAGAAAGTTCTGCCTTAAGAGATTCGTAAACCCCAGGAAAATAAGGTTAATAATTGTATTAAGAAAAGTTAATGAGTTGGCGTTGGGAAAGTAAGGGTTGAGTGCGAAGTGTTGGAAGACGGCAGTGCCGTACCCTAACTGAAGTGAGGAAAATGCTTCTAGCCTAAGCACAGGACGTCTTGCCTGTTAAAGGTGGCGTTGCGATCGCATCCAGCCCTTTTACTATCCGCTCTACTCTTCCTTGCGCCTGTTGATTATTGCTTACATTTAAAGAATGTTTTCAGATAGCCCATTACAAATTTCTCAATTTCTGCTCTCGACTCTCTCGACGCGGATGTATGTATACCATGAGGATCGGGTTCCTCATGACTGTCCTGTACTGGTTGTGAGCAATCACCGCAGTGTTATCGATGCACCGCTACTGATGGGGGCGATCAAACGTCCGATTCGCTTTGCCTGCCATCACTATATGGGGCAAGTGCCTGTGATGCGGGAGATTGTTAATCAGTTGGGGTGTTTTCCTTTAGAAGCCCCTGAACATCGGCAGAAAGGTTTTTTTGAGAAGGCGATTCAACTGTTGCAGCATCGTCAGGTTGTTGGGGTGTTTCCAGAGGGAGCTAAACCGATGGTGCAGGTGACACCGCCTAATAAAATGGGGGATTTCCAACGAGGATTTGCTCATCTGGCATTACGAGCGCCTGTGAAGAATTTAGCGGTTTTGCCAGTGGCGATCGCATCCTTGGAAGAAACCATCAATTCAGGGGTGCCACTGCGTTTGTTAAGTTTCTTTGACCGATCAGAGCCGCTTTTCGACGGCCCCGGCTGGCACCCGATGGTTATTTATCGTCGGACTAACGTTTTAATTGGTCGTCCGCGTTGGATTTCTCCCCAAATGCGGGAACAATATCAAGGAAAGCAGGCAAAATCAGTTGTTGCCGATCTGTCTAATTACTGTCATCAGGAAATTGCTGATCTACTGCGTCAGGGTTGTTATTAGTGGAAGAGGGTGGGGCTATCCCATAGAATGAGGATAAATACCTACCAGATTGACTATTCAACAAGCGAGCAATTAGCAACTGATTCTAATTTTTCACAAGTTGTTTTTTAAACGGACGTTAAAAAATGCCAGAAGTTAAAAGCCGTCCTTGTTTCCTTACCCCCAGCCGGATGAATCTAGACCACCCGCTGTTTGTGTTCCTTCCAGGTATGGATGGTACAGGTCAGCTGCTGCGATCGCAAACGACTGGATTAGAATCAGGCTTTGATATCCGCTGTTTGGCGATCCCCGCCGATGATTTGACCAGCTGGGAAGAACTCACAGAGCAGGTAGTGGCTCTGGTGGAAGCAGAAGTGAAAAAACAACCAAATCGGTCAGTTTACCTGTGCGGCGAGTCATTTGGCGGCTGCTTAGCGATGAAAGTGGCACTGCGATCGCCTAAACTGTTTGACCGGATGATTCTGGTTAACCCAGCTTCTTCTCTTAATCAAAGACCGTGGCTGCGATTGGGATCGCAACTAACTCACTTGGTGCCAGAATTAATTTATCGTCTGGGAGCAGTTTGGCTTTTACCGTTTTTGGCTCATTTGGAAAGAATTTTACCAAGCGATCGCCAAGCGCTTCTAGATGCCGTCCGGTCTGTACCGCCGAAAACTATTATCTGGCGAATTTCCTTAGTGAGAGACTTTCACATGGAGGAAAGCAAGCTGCGTAGCCTCAACTTACCTGTACTGACGATCGCTGGTGGCGCAGACCGCCTGTTGCCTTCTGTAGCTGAGGCTCAACATTTAGCTTCCGTCCTACCTAACGCCAAAATGCTTGTCTTGCCTCGTTGCGGTCACGCCTGCCTTCTGGAAGCAGATGTCAACCTCTACGAAATTATGAAAGCGGAAAATTTCTTAGAAAGTCGAGAAAAAAATCTCGCGAATATTTCATCCTAACTTTCTAAGAATATGCGTTCAATAGCTTAAGAAGTTGAGAAGCGATCGCTTCTCAACCAAAGCAAAAATCAGGGATCAGTCTTTAACGGAAATTATTGGGATTCAGCCGAGGGTTGGATCGTGCGGGTATTCCTCGTCTCAACTGGGTGCCAGTACCGCCATCAGATGGATCTAAGAAAGGTCGCAGGTTAATATTTTGAGATGGACGATTTCGGGAATTGCTGCCCAGGGAAGACAAACCCAGGTTTAATAAGTCGCTGAGCATCTGAGCATCCCTACCGCCGACAAAAGTATTCACGCCTTGAGTTATCTGTCCACTGTCGGCGATGCTAATGTTTTGGAAGACGCGATCGCGTGTCTGTTGTGGATCTTGTCCCGGCGGTACTGTCAGCACAATTCGACAATCTGGGTTTTTCTGAGTGGTGATACAAACAACGTTGTAGTTGTTTTCCACAGATGCCTGCATCTCTTGCAAACCATCAGGTCTATAAGATTCTAACCTGCGACTAATTTCGTTACAGCGTCGCTCTGATGTCCAACCACCGCCTAAAGGACTCGGAGTTGCCCAAGCATAAGATTGACTTGGTTGGCTCTTGGGATGGTACATCACCGTATACTGCCCGCTCATAACCTGACAGGTAAATCGCGACTCGTTGGCAGTTTTGCTATCTGATTCCGCATCCGGTTGGGTTGTGGTAGACTCTTTACTCTCAGGCTTGGTTTCTACCTCAACATCCCCAGGCGATGTCTTCTTTTGGTCTTCTACATCTGGTAGTTGCGCTTGAATCAGAGAACCAGCATTGGCTTCACCGCTACTCAGTAGAATTGTTACGCCAACGGATAAAGCCAGACTTTGAAAAACTGAAGACCCAAGCACGAAAGCCAACTTACACAGCCGTGGTGACATATCAACCCTCTTAGGAAGTTTCTTGACTATTGTCAGCTCATTAAAAAAATGAGCTGTTTTCACAAATCTTTATAAATGGACATTTGTAGCGTATACTACGAGGGTGCGACTATAACCTCTATGCCCTGAAAGAAATCCGGGCAAGCGGTAATTGTCTACGGTGTCCCCTAAATACCAATGACGGGAAAAACCGATCTAAAGTTCCCGCGCAGTCCTTAAATAGAAGATAAAAGGAGAAAAAACCAATGTCGGAGGCACAAAAGCCGCTGACAGTTCCACGCGAATACTTGGAACCGCCAGGAGAGTTCAATCCAACGCTACTCATGTTTTTATCATCGGTAGCGATGCTAGTAGTTTCAAACTTCGGTTACTGGCTGTGGGAGTGGCCTCACTGGTGTTGTTTTACCACTAATACACTTGCCCTGCACATGGCAGGAACGGTGATTCACGATGCCTGCCACAATTCTGCCCATCGTAACCGGGTAGTTAATGCCATCATGGGACATGGCAGTGCGCTGATGTTAGTCTTTGCCTTCCCGGTGTTTACGCGGGTGCATTTGCAGCATCATGCTCATGTGAATGACCCGGAAAACGACCCGGA
Organism: Trichocoleus sp. FACHB-40; assembly: GCF_014695915.1. Taxonomy (GTDB): domain Bacteria; phylum Cyanobacteriota; class Cyanobacteriia; order Cyanobacteriales; family FACHB-T130; genus Funiculus; species Funiculus sociatus. The sequence continues at coordinate 119,546 of NZ_JACJPF010000100.1, read as the reverse complement.
TCATTACGTTTCTACGGGAGGGCCCCTGTGGTTAATTCCGGTACGCTTTTTGTACCACGAGATATTTTTCTTTCAACGGCAGCTGTGGCGCAAGCATGAACTTTGGGAATGGTTTTTAAGCCGCTTGTTTGTCGGGTCTATTTTCTATATCTCAATTCAGTATCACTTTTTAGGCTACATTCTGAATTTTTGGTTCATACCGGCTGCCGTGGTGGGATTGGCACTAGGATTGTTTTTTGATTATCTACCGCATCGTCCGCATCAAGAGCGCGATCGCTGGAAAAATGCCAGAGTTTACCCCAATTCAGTTCTCAACGTGCTGATTATGGGGCAGAACTACCATCTAATTCATCATTTGTGGCCTGCTATCCCCTGGTACAACTACCAGAACGCTTATTACGCCACCAAGCCACTGTTAGACGAAAAAGGCTGTCATCAATCGCTAGGGCTGCTGAAAGGAAAAGATTTCCGGAGCTTCCTATACGACGTTTTTTTGGGTATCCGCTTTCACAAAAAAAGTGTTAGCTAATGGGGATTGGGAATTGGGGATTGGGAAAAATATTTTCCTATTCACCAATTACCCATTACCTATTACCTATGACTAAGGCCCAATCTGGCCTTAGGGTTTTTGCACCGCGGAGATAGGGATGGTGAATTGGGGGGTGAGAAGCTGGAAGATTGACGTGGATTAAGAACCGGATGCAGCGTTCCAGTCCGCCCTCTACGTGCATCTGTTGAACATCTAACAGGGGAACATTGTCCCACTCAGGACGAGAACGAGCGATCGCTGCGGGAAAGACAGCATCTAAATCACGAGTAACCGAGAACGTAGCACTGATAATCTCATCTGGGTGCAGTTGATTTCGCTTTTCCAATTCATCCAGCAGTTCTGTCACCACTTCTCGCATCGCCTCAACGGTGTTTTCTGAGGCAGTCGTTGCCCCGCGAATCGCTCTAACTCGCCACTCCACGCAAAAGTCCTCCGAATATTAAAATAGTTTTAAGTTTTGAGTTGTTCCAGACGCGATATATCGCGTCTGAGTTTTAATTTACTCAACACTCAACACTCAGCACTAACTATGGTCGATATAGCCACAACGGCTGGCCACTGGTAGATAGTTCAAATTCTAACCAGTCTATCCCAGCTGATAGACCAGATACCCCCTGAACTTTACTTGATACCACGCGATTCCAAAAGGGTTTGCGTTCTTCAATAGTGAAACACTTGGTTTTCTCCGGGTCAAGGCCCACCAATTCTGCTGCCCAGCGGCGTGCGTCTTCCTCAGTTCCGAGCCTGTCTACGATGCCTAGTTCCAAAGCTTGCGCTCCAGTAAAAATGCGACCATCAGCAAAGCTTTTAACTTTTTCTGTTGCTAATTTTCGCCCCTCAGCAACAGTTTCGACAAACTGCTGATAACTGTTGTCAATCAAATCTTGGAGAATGTTCTTTTCCGGATCTGTGAGTTCCCGGTCAAAAGCCAAAATATCCTTATAGGGGCCGGATTTGATTACCTTGAAAGATACGCCGATTTTTTCTAGCAAACGCTCCAGGTTGTTTCCTCGCAGAATTACACCGATACTGCCAGTAATCGTGCCTGGGTTGGCGACGATGTGGTCGGCTCCCATGCCGATGTAGACTCCTCCGGATGCCGAGATATTGCCGAAGCTGGCAACAATCTTGACTTTCTGGCGCAGACGCTTGAGCGCCTCGTAGATTTCTTGCGAATCCCCGACAGTGCCGCCTGGACTATCTATGCGTAGCAGTAAGGCGGGAAAGCGTCGTTCTTCAATGGTTTTCAGAGCTTCCAAAACCCGTTTACGGGTGGCAGCAGCGATCGCGCCTGTAACTTCAATCCGAGCAATTTGTTTTTGAAATTTGGGCTTAAAAGGCCAGATCATGAGCAGTCAAGCAATGAATCTTGAATTATTGGATGAGCCGAGTTAGGTAAAAGAGCAAATCTTAGAAACAGTAAGCGTTTCCACACAAATGCCGATCCTTTCTCTAGTTTGCACCATCCGCATCTGTTTATGTGGGCTACTGGTGCCTAGGCTTGTTTGTCTATTTCCATTTCTCCTTTAACATAGCTGGTGTTTTATAGCAAATATATATTTTTGTAATCCTCACAACAATTCATATAAGTTGCTTAACAGAAATACATATTAAGTACAATAAGGGGATTGGGGGCTGGGGACTAGGGACTAGGTAAGACTTTTTCCTCTTCCCCAATTCCCAATTCCCAATTCCCAATCCTCAGCCCTTCTATGCAGCTAAAATTCACAGAATCCAAAATCCCGTTCGCACCGTTGCTACTAATTGCCCCGTTTTTTCTCTGGGGAACGGCTATGGTAGCGATGAAAGGCGTTATCCCAAACACGACACCTCTGTTTATGGCTGGTGTGCGGTTGGTGCCTGCGGGTGTTTTGGTATTGATAGCAGGCTTTTTGATGGGGAAACCTCAACCAAAAGGTATTAGTGCATGGCTGTGGATTAGCTTGTTTGCCTTGGTTGATGGCGCTTTGTTTCAGGGATTTTTGGCTTTGGGATTAGTGAGAACTGGTGCGGGGTTGGGATCGGTAATGATTGACTCTCAACCGCTGGCAGTAGCTTTGCTATCGTGCTGGTTGTTTGGTGAAACCATTGGTTTGTGGGGTTGGCTGGGATTATTAGTGGGAGTGCTGGGTATTAGTTTGATTGGGTTGCCCCAAGAGTGGATTTTCAATCTTTCACACCCAAACGCGATCGCCCAATCGATGGTAGAGACGCTAAATTTAGCGTCTTTGGTGCATCTATTTGAAAATGGGCAGTGGTTAATGCTGTTAGCGGCGCTGTCTATGGCTGTGGGAACGGTCACAATTAGGAAGGTGTGCCAATATGCCGACCCGGTGATGGCAACAGGATGGCACATGATTTTGGGCGGGTTGCCTTTATTTGCGCTGTCTGCTATGGGAGAAACCCAGCAGTGGGTGCATTTAGATAGCTTAGGCTGGCTGGCGTTGAGCTATTCGACAATATTTGGCAGCGCGATCGCTTACGGTTTATTCTTTTACTTTGCCTCTAGTGGCAGTCTTACCAGTCTCAGTTCTCTAACTTTTCTGACACCAGTGTTTGCCCTACTCTTTGGTAACCTGCTGTTGTCAGAAGTTCTGACTCCCCTCCAATGGGCAGGTGTCAGTCTTACCCTGGTGAGTATATATCTAATTAATCAGCGGGAGACGCTAGCCCAAAAGTGGAGCGATCGCAGCTTCTGGGCTTCCTCTTCGCCATCCACATCTGTTGAGGCTATTGTCTCCAGTGAGGAAGCCACCTCTGAGGAGCAAATCCCCCTGTTAGGTGCCGCAGAACAACGACCCTATGCGTCGCTGCCAATAAAATTGAAAGAATCTGAAGCCGAGATGTGGCAAAATCGGTAGGAATGAAGATGATCGCTCCCCAGCAGAAGTTAATATGTGAGAGCAAATTAATAGTTTTTGCTATGATCGGCGCATCATTTTCAATTCCACCAAACGAGCTTTTTCCCCAAATTTTGCGGATAAAAAGCTTACTAACTGTATAGAAATTATAATTTCATGCTGGCACTGGAAGCTAAAGAAAAAACTCTTAGCAAAGGATCTTGTCGGGTTTTGATCGCTTAGACAGGTTTCCCCAAAATGATACTCTATCGCTCAACGTTGCTTCTAGTCACATCTGTCACCTGTCTGGGTTTTATCCCCATTTCAGGCAAAAACTTTTCAGGTGTTGAGCAAGCGATCGCCACTTTACCAACCCGTTCCCAATCTCTAGAATTAGCTCAGGCAAGTTCTCCAAACGCCGCAGACGCGGAACCTGTCCTCACAGTTGGCTCTCAAGGCTTGGAAGTAGCCGAATTACAAAAGGCACTCAAGCGTTTAGGACACTACAACGGGGCAGTTGATGGAGTGTATGGGCGAACTACAGCGGTTGCAGTTTCCAAATTTCAAACATCTGCCGGGTTAGCGGCTGACGGCATTGCTGGCTCAACAACTAGGGAGAATATCAAGACATCTCTAGCTGCACAGCCCAAACCATCCCCTACACAAAAACCCAAAGCGGTAAAACCTCGCCCTAATCCGCTGTTGTGGTTGTTGGGCTTGACTCTAGCATCTGCTGGGGTAGGATTGGCAGTGTACTTCTTTGTGTCATGGTTGAAAAAAGCTACTAGCCACGAAGAGGAGCCAGAAGCTTCATCTGATGTATCCGATGAAATTAGTTATCTAGACTTGGAAAATGCCAGTAATAATGGCATCGACACCCACATTCAACCGCTAGAAAACGACAGCAAAAACGGCTTTCATTCCTCTGTTTTTACCGTTTCAGATAAACGTCATCCAGACGAGGGAATAACTCCCCAGCCGCCTAAAGAAACAACACCGCCGATCAGGGAAACTACTCGCCTGGCTAAAATCGACATTGTTGAGGAATTAGTCAAAGATTTACAGGGAAACGATCTTACAAAGCGACGCAAGGCAATCTGGGAACTGGCGCAACGGGGAGACTCTAGGGCAGTACAGCCATTGGTGGATCTGTTGATGGATTCAGATTCCCAGCAACGCGGCTTAATATTGGAGGCTCTATCGCAAATTGGCACGCGCACTCTCAAACCTATGAATCGGGCGCTGGCAATTTCATTGCAAGATGAAAGCCCGGAAGTGCGGAAAAATGCGATTCGGGATTTGACGAGAATCTATGACACGATTTCCCAAGTTAGCCAACTGTTGCGCCTTGCTGCTGAGGATCAAAATTCCGATGTTCAGGAAACAGCGCGGTGGGCTATGGGTCAGTTAAATCGGATTCGCAGTATCCCTGGTGCCGATAATAAGGCAGCTTTGCCTAATTCCCCTGAAGACAAATCAGACGAGCGATCGCAATAGAGTTTTGATTGAATTAAAATAACTCAGAACTCAACCCAAAACACATTCAACGCTCTTTGAAACTGTTATTGCTCTCAACCCCAGTTGGCGCTCTTGGCACAGGGCTAGGGGGAGGTGTCGAACTAACGCTGCTTAACGTTGCCCAAGAGATGATCCGGCGGGGTCATAGTCTAAAAATTGTCGCTCCCCAAGGATCTGTCTTAGGGGAGATTCCCATTGTCGAGATTGCTGGAGAACTCCAAACGACGGCTCAGAGTCAGGGACGCAGTACGCCGATTGTCATGCCGGAAAATTCGGTATTAGGCAATATGTGCGACTACGCGCGGCAAGTGCAGGCTGATTACGATCTGATTTTCAACATTGCCTACGATTGGTTGCCATTTTACCTGACACCATTTTTTGAGTGCGCGATCGCTCATTTCATCAGTATGGGTTCCTTGTCCGATGCAATGGATCAAATCGCCGGAAAGGTTGCTGTCGAGTTTCCCGGTACTATTGGTGTCTACACTCGCACCCAGGCACAAACGTTTCCTTTTGCCCAGCAGTGTCGGATTCTAGGTGGTGGACTGGATCTATCCCTGTATGATTTTGTCAAAGAACCCTCACCCGCTTTAGCTTGGCTGGGTCGAATCGCTCCCGAAAAAGGTTTGGAGGATGCTGTCGCAGCTGCAAATATAACTGGCATCCCCCTGAAAATATTGGGAAAAATGCAGGATGAAGCCTACTGGCAGCAGATTTGTCAAGAGTATCCAGATGCTCCTGTGGAATATGTGGGATTTTTCCCCACAGCCCAAATGCAGCAAGAATTAGGCAAATGTCGGGCGCTGTTGATGACTCCTCGCTGGGTGGAAGCGTTTGGCAATGTGGTAATTGAGGCGTTGGCTTGTGGGGTGCCAGTAATTTCCTACAGTCGAGGTGGCCCGACTGAAATTATCCAAGATGGGAAAACCGGCTTTTTGGTGGAACCGGATAGGGTGGAAGGTTTAGTAGAGGCAATTGGACGATTGGATCAAATTGACCGCCTAGCCTGTCGTCAACAAGCGGAAGCGGAGTATTCGTTGGAGGCTTTGGGCGATCGCTTCTTAAACTGGTTTCAAGACATCATAGAGACATCTATGAATTGCTGAGATGGTGTACCGCTGATCAGCCGCGATCGCAGAATTCAACTTTCAGATGTAGATACTATTAGGTGAGAGCGATCGCCTTTTCTGCGTACATCAAATGCTTAGGATGCGTTAAGCGATTTCTCGTAACGCACCCCAAAAAATTAAAATGAACGATTTTGCATTACGCACTCACAGGAGTTTTTACCTCTTGTGGGAGTTTTTGCACTTTTGCCTCCTCTGCCATAAAATCAGCCAACTGAGCTTCAATCTGCTCTTTAACAATCTCGCGATACTCCACAAAATGCTCGATTTGAGCGCACACGGCTAAATAACTGCTGATTCCACCCTTATTGTGCCGATACATACTAAACAGGTTGCGCCAGAATTTTAAGCGAGTTTTGCGGACAACACCTTGTCGCCAACAAATTGTTAGAAACGCTCGAATTACCACCCAATCTAGTTTCTTTTTGGGACGTTTTCCTTTATTAGGATAAGTTGCTTCTCCTAAAATGCGGAAGTGACGGTAAGTACGGTCTAGAAAACGCTCCGGATCGTAAAGTGTCCAGAAGGCGTTGATATATTCGCGGGCAATTTCTTCTAGGGGACGAGTTGGGACATAGTTCATCAATGTTGTTTGATTGATGTTCGCTGATTCTCCTCGCAGTCGTCCTTCTTTCTTTAGCCGATGCCAGAGGGCGGTATCGGGTAAAGCTTGGAGCATACTAAATATGGCTGTGGGAATTGAGGTTTTCTCGACAAATTGGACAATGCGATCGCCTGCGCCCTGTTTCTCCCCATCAAAGCCAATAATAAACCCTGCCATCACCCGCAGTCCCGAACGCGCGATCGCCTCTACAGAATCGCTCAAAGAATCTCGTGTATTTTGAAACTTCTGCGTTAGCGCTAAACTGTCCTCATCGGGCGTTTCTATTCCTAAAAACACCGCCCCGAAGTTACACTGAACCATCATATCCATCAGTTCTTGATCCTTTGCCAAATCAACTGATGCTTCTGTGGCAAAAGAGAAAGGATACTGATGTTCAACCATCCAAGGTTGCAACTCTTTTAGGAACAACTTAACATTGCGCTTATTCCCAATAAAGTTGTCGTCCACCATGAAAATGCTGCGTCGCCAACCCAACTCATAAAGGCGTTCTAATTCAGCTATTAATTGGGCTGGGGCTTTTGTTCGGGGTTTGCGTCCGTAGAGAACAATAATGTCGCAGAATTCGCACTGAAAAGGACACCCGCGAGAAAACTGGACTGACATCTCCGAATAAGCGTCAAACTCCAGTAAATCGAAGCGAGGAATAGGCGTAATGGTTACATCTGGTCTTTCTCCCCCAGACCGGAAAATACCACCAGTGTCGCCCCGTTGAACTGCCTCCACAAACATCGGCAGAGTGATTTCCCCTTCATCCAAAATCAAATAATCTGCACCAGCAGCTTCTGCTTCTTTGGGTAACGCTGTTGGATAAGGGCCGCCTACTGCAACAGCTTTACCGCGTCTTTTTGCTTCTTGAATTTGGTCGATAAAATCTTCCTGCTGGACAATCATTGCTGAGAGAATCACCAAATCTGCCCATTCCCACTCAGCTTCAGTTACCGGGCGGATATTTCTATCTACTAGCTTAAATTCCCACTCTTGGGGGAGAATTGCTGCTACAGTTACTAAACCTAAAGGCGGTAGCATGGCTCTGCGATTTAGCAAAGCTAAGGTTTTTTCAAAAGACCAAAAACTTTTGGGAAATAGCGGATATAAAAGTAAAATTCGCATGAAATGTCCATCCTCACTTTATTTAAAGTCATTATTCATTAGTCATTAGTTCTTAGTTTTTGGTAGGGACACGGGCCGCCGTGTCCCTATAACTAATGGCTACTAACTAATGACTCTTCTGGCTTAATTTTCACCTCAGAAACTTCCGGTTTCTGTTTTGTCAGGGGTGCTAGATATTCAACTAATTGAGCCTCAATTTCGTCGCGAACAATTTGCCGATACTCCATGAAATGCTCATTGTGGGCGCAGAGGGTGAGGTAATGTTCCCATACTGCGGGGTTGTTCTTAATGATGCTAAACAAATGATGCCAGAATTTCCAGCGAGTCTGGCGTTTGAAGCCTTGACGCCAGACTACAATCGAAAGTGCCTTCAAATCTATCAGGCTGGGCATTTTGAAAGGGGCTTTTACTTTTGGTGCGCCTAGCATTAGGAAACAGCGATAGATGCGATCCAGATAGCGACTGGGTTCATACAAATCGCTAAATGCCTCGACATATTCTCTAGCGATGTCTTCTACAGGGCGCGTCGGGATAAAATTCATCAAAGTGGTCTGGTTAAGGTTGCCTTCTTTGCCCACCAGTCGCCCTTCTTTCTCTAGCCGGTACCACAAAGCTGTATTGGGGAGGGCTTGCAACATTCCAAAAGTTGTGGTAGGGATAGCAGTCAGTTCCGCAAATCGGACAATGCGATCGCCTGCGCCTTTTTTCTCGCCATCAAAGCCAATAATAAACCCAGCCATTGGTCGCAACCCGGCGCGTGTAATCATTTCCACAGCTTCGGCGAGGGAACTGCGCGTGTTTTGGAATTTCTTGGTCATCGACAGACTTTCCTCATCCGGCGTTTCAATTCCCAGAAACACAGCATCAAAATAACACTCAACCATCAGCTCTATCAATTCGGGATCTTGCGCCAAATCAATAGAAGCTTCTGTATTAAATTTGAAAGGATATTTGTGTTCAGCTTGCCAGACTTTCAACTCCTTGAGAAATAACTTGACATTGCGCTTATTCCCAATGAAGTTGTCATCCACCATAAACACACCGCGCCGCCATCCCAGTTGGTAGAGATACTCCAACTCTGCCAAAAGTTGCGCTGGGGTTTTAGTGCGGGGTTTGCGACCGTATAGCACAATGATGTCGCAAAATTCGCACTGGAAGGGACAACCCCGCGAAAACTGCACCGACATCGAATCGTAAGCATCAAATTCTAGCAAATCAAAGCGGGGAACTGGAGTTGTCGTGACATCTGGTTTTTCCCCATTGATGGCGCGGAAAATGCCCGATTTTTCGCCGCGCTCAATTGCTTCGACAAACATCGGCAGAGTAATTTCCCCTTCATCTAAAATCAGGAAATCTACACCCGCCTCTTGGACTTCTTCCGGTACAGAAGTTGGATAAGGGCCACCACAGGCCACCAGTTTACCGCGCCGCTTCGCTTCCCGGATTTGGTCAAGTAAATCTGGCTTTTGGACAATCATAGCGGAGAGAATTACCACATCTGCCCATTCCCACTCTGCGTCTGTCACAGAGCGAATATTTCTGTCTACCAGTTTAAATTCCCACTCTTGAGGTAAAATCGCCGCCACGGTCACTAAACCCAACGGCGGTAGCAAAACCTTACGGTTGACTAATTCCAGAATTTTCTCGTAAGACCAAAATGTTTTAGGAAAAAGAGGATAAACTAATAAAACTCTCATTGAATCTAAACCCTCACACTCTTCTAATTTTTTAGCTATTAGCTAATTCATAGCATAAGAGTTTAGCTGAATCCGGCTAATCTGGTTAATATAATTGTTTTTTTAAGGCTCCTGGTAGCAAAGGTACGCCGGAAGGAACACAAAGGGTAGGTTATAGGTTTTTAATCTAATCCTTATTTTTGTTCGCTACTTACTAGCCGCCTTTGCGTAAGGGTTGAGGCACGACAGCACTACCTTTGCGTTAAAAAACCCTTCTTGAGTGTCTACTCACCTTTAATTGCGGGCGGTTTTCTCTCGACTCCGCTAATTTTCAGCACCTCGGTGAAGGTGGCGCAGTAATTCGGCAGACCAAAGGTAGTCGGATTTATGGGATCTTGGTAGGTGAAATTACGGTAGCGCAAGCAAAATCGATCCCAAGGTGCCATCTGAATTCGGAACAAGACGATCAATAAATCGGCAAGTGAGAGAGTCAAAGGCACGCGGAAATAAATCTTTTTATCCAAATAGGCGCAGACTTCTTCTACGGCTTGATTTGCCGTCAGCGCTTCCTGTCCCAAAACTAACTGTCGCGGTTCTCCAGGTTTTGGGGGATGCTCGATGAGGTATTGCACCACAGTCGCAATATCCCGCGCATGGATAAAGTGGAAGCTGCCATCAGCTTTGAAAAAGCGAATCATGTCTATCCACTTGGCTACTCCTGGCAAACCGGAGGAAAGATGGGAGTAAGGTTTGTTGGTATCTCCTCCGAGTACCAGGGTGGGAAACAGGGTAGTGATGCGGGGTGCGATCGCTAGTTTCGATAACCGCTGCAAGCAGTCATACTTAGAACGGATATAGTCTGTCCCCAGTTGTGATGCTTCCTTGAGTGGTTCGTTGGAACGGTCGAGGACGCTGGCGGTGGAAAAGTAAATTACTTGTTGGCACACTGCTGGGTTAAGCAGGTTCAACAACCGGATGGTTTTGATAACGTTAACATCAAACACCTCTTGCGACCCGCCCCAAGCGGTAGCTGCCAAAACTGCAACATCCATTGTCTTGAGCAAATCGCCTATTCGCTCAACTTCTCGCAGGTCATAGTGCAGGATGGTAACGCCCGGTCTTGCTTCGTAGTCAATTCCCAGTTTATCTGGGTTTCTGACCAGCAGATACAGCTCGTGTTCTGTGTTTTGAATCAGGCTTTCGCTAATGTAGTGACCAATACAGCCACTCGCACCAGTCACCAAAATCCGCTTCGGGGTCATAAGGGGTTAGTCATTAGTAAGTTGCTTAAGAGCTAAGAGCTAATCGTGAAGCTCTTAGCTCTTAGCTATTAGCTCTTAGCTGATTTGGCAGTTTCAAAGAAGAATGCCACGTTTTCTTCGGGGGTGCTGGGTAAAACTCCGTGACCGAGGTTCATGATATGACCTTTTTTCCCAGCTTTGCGAATCGTGTCTAAAATGCGATCGCGTATGAACTCTTTCGAGCCAAATAAGGCGCACGGATCCATATTTCCCTGCACTCCCATATCAGAGCCAAGTCTTGCCCTTGCTTGAGCCATATCCACCGTCCAGTCTACGCTGACGATATCTACGCCGGATTGTGCCATCCTCTCAAGTATCCCAGCACTGCCATTAATGTATAGGATCAGTGGGGTATCTGGATGAGTTGCCTTCACCTGCTTGACAACTTGCTGCTGATATGGTAAAGCAAAACTTTCGTAGTCTTGAGGACTGAGTTGCCCCGCCCAAGAGTCGAACATCTGGACAACTTGAGCGCCGCAGTCGATTTGGTAGCGGACGTAAGTAGCAATTGAGTCTGCTAATTTCCCCAAAAATTTATGCAGCATTGCTGGCTCTGTGAAAGCCATGCTCTTGATAATCGTGTAATCTTTCGAGCTTTTGCCTTCAATTGCATAGGCCGCCAGCGTCCAAGGCGCACCGACAAAACCCAACACAGTTGCCTTATTACCGACTTCTTGACGCAAAGTTTGCAAAATTTCGCGGATGAAAGGCAGAGATTCCTCAGGTTCCAGGGGATGCAGTTTATCGATTTGCTCCAAAGAGCGGATGGGCGGATCGATTACTGGGCCACGACTTTCGATGATATCAAAGGGAATACCGAGTCCTGGCAGGGGGGTTAAGATATCGGAAAATAAAATTACCCCGTCTGGCTCAAAGGCGCGAAACGGTTGTAGCGAGATTTCGATAGCGAGTTCTGCTTTTTCAGAGCGATCGCGGAACGCAGGATACTTATCTCTTAAATCCCGATAAGCTTTCATATATCTACCCGCCTGCCGCATCATCCACACTGGCGGACGGTCTAAAACTTCTCCACGAGCTGCCCGCAGCAGATACGGTACTTGGGTTGCAACGGTCATCTAAACTTCACCTAAAGACTTTATTAAACACATTCGTTTAGCTTATCACTGTCGGATGGACGTTTAGACTATTTCCGCTCTCGACAACCCAAAATCTAAACTCTCTATTCGCCACTAGCCTTTGACAGACTAGCAGCTAATCCCCCTTTTTTTACCTAACCAAGCAGACGCCACCGATTTCCACCGTGCATTGCTGCTGTTTTCTAGCAGCTTCTAGGGTGCGAGAGTTGGGGTTATAGCTGTACTCGCCTGCGGGGAAAACGCGGTTGGGATTGGCACAGTACGTATACGTTTGTCCGCCTTCGAGATAAGACACGACAACTAAAGAAGTCCTTGCAGCCGGACAATTGTCCATAACTGTCAATCCAAACTCGTTTTGTAGGCGTTGTTTTCTGGTATCTGTGACTGTGGCTTGAGTAGTTGGGTTTTGAGTCGCAACCGTTCTCGGCTTTAACTCACCACTGCTAATGTCATAGTTATACTCCCCTGCTTTGACAAAGCGGTTGGGATTGGCACAGTACGTATACGTTTGACCATATTCCCGGAAAGTGACAGCGACCAAAGAATTTTTGTTTTCAGGACAGTTATCTAAAGTTCTTAAACCATACTCATTTTGCCAAACCTGTCTTCGAGGATCTGTGGCTGTAGGTTGAGTAGTTGGAGTTTGAGTAGCCGCAGTTTCTGTAATTCCTGACAGTGAAAGCGTATACCTACCTTTAGAGTTATTTTGTCCCAACACAAATAGTCTATATTCTCCACTTGTTGGCACTTGATATCGCAGCGTATTGCTTCTATCTTCAAAAGCAACTTGTCTGCCATCTTCTGAAGAAAACAGAACTAACACTGGCTGGAGATTAGTGCGGTTATCAGTTCCAACTGAGACTTGGATTGTGTCACCTTGTTTGGCGTTAAGAGTGTATTCTTCACCAAATCCTATCTCAACCGGATTACCTCTCCTAGCTGTGTTTATATAGCGAAATGTGGGAGAAATAGGACGGATCACCCCAGTTACGCTTTGATCATTCTTCAGTGGGGTTGCTGCTAAAGACGATATATTCGGGACGCTTGATAGCATCAAACCCGTGACAGCAAAGGTTGTCGCGAGTGTTTGGAAAAACTTACCGGACATTATTTTGTCATCTCCCATTAAGCAAAACTTCTTCTTACTGGGATCGTAGGCTTAAAATGCCTTCGTCTGCGTCTAGTAAACCGAGTATTCCTATAGGTAGAGCTGCGTTGCAACCATCGTGACCAAAAGGGAGATCGGAGACAATCGGAATGTTGAGAAGAGACAAGCGATCGCGCAAAACTTCCTCAATTGTCAAACTAGGAATATTAGGCGGAGCCTCACATCGGCTAAAGCGTCCCAAAGCAATTCCTCGGACTTTCTTAAAAGCACCAGAAAGTCGCCATTGGGTCAGCAATCTGTCGATGCGGTAAGGAACTTCAGTCACATCTTCCAGTGCCAAAATAACGCCATCAAGTTCAGGTTGTATCGGTGTGTTTAAAAAATGCGTCGCTACTGTCAGATTTGCTGGTAGCAAAATGCCACTCGCTTGGCCACCACCCCAACCTGTACCTTTCAAAGGTTCTACAGAACGCCCTTCCACCAAGTCAAATAGTCGCTGTTTTGACCACTCAGGCTCAGCTGCAATCGTCGTCAACAGCGGCCCATGAACGCCTGCAATCCCCTCCTTGCTAAGACTCCATAGCAAGCCTGTAACGTCAGAAAAGCCGATTAACCACTTGGGATTGGGGATTGGGGATTGGGGATTGGGGATTGGGACTTGCTTGTCCCTGGCTTGCCAAGTCCAATCTTCTAATAATCTGGCACTACCGTAACCACCTCTAGCACAAAGGATACCCTTACATTCTGGGTCATGCCATGCTTCTCGCAACTGGCGACGACGGTTCTCATCTGTTCCAGCAAGGTAGCCATAGCGATCGCTCACATTATCATCTACTTTTACTTGATACCCACGCGATCGCCATATCTCCACACCCTTTTCAAACGCCTCAACTTCACGCATTGCACCACTGGGGGCAATTACTCGTAGCAAATCCCCTGGTTGTAGGGCTGGTGGCAAAGAGCAAAGATTCATAATTGGGATGCCTAGACTCCGAAAAAAACTGTTTTAATCACCGAATAAACATAAGAACTAACGACACCGATACAGTTGATACGGAACCCCGATCCGATAATGTTCAGTTTGCTCAATATTACAAGTGTATTTATCAGAAAGGGCTAAATCTTGGGGATAATCCCTCCGCTTGAGTCCAGGGGCAACCACCCACAAGTTGAGCGGTTTTTCTAAGGGAGTTTGGAGCACAGACACCTCTTGCCAAACGTTATCATAACCAGTTTTTCTGTCTAAGAAAGCAAAATACGCTTTTTCATTTTCAAGCGATCGCTTCGACTCTAAAGCATCTATATTAGGTGTCCGTAGTTTGTCGAGTGCTAGTGCAAAGCTTAATCCCAACGCTACATCCTGAGAACTTTCGTATCCCACCACAACCATCAAACCAGCATCAGGTTCTATGTTCATGTTCTGGGCGACTCGCTGCGGGTTGAAGGGTTTTTGAAAGGTTAGGTTAAAAACCACAAACACACAACTTATAAAGGAAACTAAAAAGTAAAATGTAAAGAAGCCATTCGCGTTTCTATATCCGGTTGCCTTTTTAATTTTTACCTTGCTCAGATGAATAGTAAAAATAGCTCCCAAAATAGCGCACATAGCGGGATAATAAACAAAGTTATAACGAGGAGCAATAGTGATATCTTTGTCCAAAAGGTAGATAACAGCGAAGAATTGGAGCAGCACACACAGGCTGAAAATAACAAAAGTTAAAATTGCCCAATAACGACTTATATTGGGAATAAATTTTGACTTTACCCTGAAAGCATCAAAAATAACGTATTTTAAGAGCCAAACACCAAATAGAAGCATCAGCAGTCCATTTGTAACTGCAATCCAGAGAGGTTGGTTTTCTACTGGTAGAGAAACCACCATCACCAGCCAGCCAGCAAGAGTTTGATATAGGGGAGCAATATTATGTGGAGAAGGTAGCCAACTGGTTTCTGGGCGGTTGAAATGTGCCATTAAAACTTGCAACCACGGCAGATAGAATAAAAAAGGCAAGCAAGCAAAGGCAAGAGGTAAAAATAAAAGTCTTATATTCTTAGTTTTGCCGCGCCCATCGTTAAAGGAAGTTGGGGATATCCCATGAAGCCTTGTAACTTGCATGAAAATAAGGGCGAAGATTTGGGCGATGAAAGCGAGGATAAAAAAGTAGTGGACGTAGAAACCAATGCTGTTAAATATTCCCCAGGCTAGACAAACAAGGACTTGTGTTGAAATACCCTTTTCCCGGTTTTGCTGGATTTGAATTAATCCTAAAAGAGCTAAGGTAATTAGTAATACTGGCAAAGTATAGTGTCTTGCCTCTTGGGAAAGGTAAACTCCAAAAGGGGAAACAGCCATTATAGCGGCGGTAATTAAACCAGTGGTTCTGGAGAAAGCAACGCTACCCAGCCAGTAAATTGCCGCGATCGCAATTACTCCAAATATTGCTGGAAGCGATCGCACAGCCCACACCCACGACTTTAAAGCATCGGCATCAACTGAGTTTAACCAGGAAAGCCAGCTGTGCATTAAGCAAAAAAATAAGGGAGGATGGGTAGACTGAGTAGCAAGTGTTTGTGCAATTTCCGACCATGTGACTTCTGGGTTAAGCGTGAAAATTTGCTCTAATGTTGAGAGGGGAAAAGCTACATTTAGCGGTACGTCATCATAGGTGCGTCCCAAGCTAAATAACGCCGTAATTACCTCATCCAACCAAAGAGGTTTCAGGTCGAGATGCCAAAACCGCAAAGCAGCTCCCACACCAATTACCGCAGCCAGCGCTAAATAATGTAGAAAGAAATTAATAGATTGATTCATTTTTGTCCGTTGTCCATTGCTAATTGCTCGCTTGTTCAAAAGCCATCAGCCATTAGCCATTAGCCATTAGCCATCCTTCCATGAACGACGATAATCTAATTTCACCCGATGGTACACCCCAGCCGTCTATTGCACCTGTGCGGGAAGAGGCGATGCTGCGACTCCGCGATGGGCTGCGGGAAGGGCAGCAAAGCATGGCTGACTGGCGTTCTGGGCCGTTGGCGGTTTCTGCTGTCCCTGGCGCAGGTAAATCAACGGGGATGGCAGTAGCAGCTGCTTTAGCGATTGCTCGCGAACAGCTGCATACGCGACGCTATTTAGTCATCGTCACCTTTACCCGCTCTGCTGCTGCTAATATCAAAGCGAAAATTCGTCAGTGTCTCCGGGAAGATTTACTGCTACCACAAACAGGCTTTATTGTCCATACTTTACACGGTTTGGCGCTGAATATTGCCACTCGCCATCCAGAGTTATCGGGTTTGAATTTGGAAACGGCGACGGTGGTTTCTCCCAACCAAAGTCATCGGTTAATTCGAGACTGTGTAGAGCGATGGATTTCTGCTAATCATGGGCGTTACGGGACGCTGCTAGAGGGCATTCAATTTGATGGGGAAGAAACTGAGCGGTTGCGCCGTCAGGCAGTTTTACGGACTGAGGTGCTGCCTAGCATCGCCAACACAGTGATTCACGAAGCGAAAAGTTCTGGTCTCTTGCCGCAAGATTTGTGGGCATTGGCAAGGCAGACACCGGATGATTATGGGATTTTGAGCGTAGCAGCTGGATTGTACGAGCAGTATCAAGCATTATTGCGATCGCGTGACTTAATCGACTACGACGAAATGATTTTAGGCGCACTGCGCGTACTGAAAAACGACAGCGCCCGCCAATTGTGGCAGAATCAAGTTTTTGCCGTCTTTGAAGACGAAGCCCAAGACTCCAGCCCCCTCCAGAGTCAGCTGTTAGAAATTCTCGCTACTACAGATTACCCAACCGCCTTAGATTCAAACCAGAGCAATGTATCCCGTCTCTACAATCTTAATTTGGTGCGGGTAGGAGATCCTAACCAAGCCATCAACTCCACCTTCACCCCAGCCGACCCCATTTATTTCCGGCGGTTCTGCGAAGATTGTCAGCACCTCAACCGCTTGGCAACAATGGATCGAGCTGGTCGTAGTACCCCTATTATCATCGCCGCCGCTAACTTTGTTCTAGGCTGGGTGAATCAACAATCGGCAGCAGTCAACCGACAACGAACAAGAGACAACAAACAACCAACAGCCGAACTCCCGTTTCGTGAGCAAGAAATTCGCCCCGTTGATGCAGACGATCCGCAGACTGATGCCAATCCTAGCGCCACAGGTCGGGGACTGGAAATTTATAGTCCCCGCGATGTTTACCATACAGTTGAGTTAATTGGAGAGCGAGTTATTGAATTATTTGGGAAAACCCCAAATAGTCGGGCAGCTGTTTTGGTGCGGGAAAATCGGCAAGCCCGATTTGTTAAAGAGAAACTAGATTATCTGGAACGTCAGCACGATATTAAAGTGTTCGAGGTAGGAGAAAGCGATCGCCACTCCCGCGTTCCCGCTGAAATCCTCGCCATGCTGCAATTTCTCGACCGCCCTCATTCCCCAGACTACTTAAAAGCCGCACTAGAAGTCCTCGTCAAACGCGAACTAATTCCCACCCAAGATCTGAACGCCCTCGCCACCTTCCCAGAGCAATTTCTCTATCCAGGCCCCCTCGACCCAGCACAGACACCACCAGTGCAGCAGGCGGCGCGTTACTGTCGCAGTTTACTTCGCGCCCGCCTAGAACTCCCCCAGTACCAACTGCCAACTTTCCTGGCGCTAACCTTAAAATATGGCCAATCCGAGCTAGCCACAGCAGATAAATTAGCAGAACGAATTGCGATCGCTACCTCTGGCAACAGTTCCATGAGCGCCACACTAGAGGTACTGAGCGAAATTGTGAACTCGGAACGATTTGAACCCGTAGAAACGGAAGACACAGACGCTCGTTATATCCGTTCCGGTCAAGTCACCATCATCACCATGCACAAAGCCAAAGGGCTAGATTGGGATTACGTGTTTATCCCGTTTCTGCACGAGGATAGCATTCCTGGTAGTCCTTGGGTGCCAACAGCTGCCCAGTTTTTGGGTGATTTTACCTTAGCAGAAGTAGCTAGGGCGCAAATTCGCGCCCATCTCCACGGTCAAGTACCGCCAGTAGCACCCCTCGCCTGGGAACAAGCAGGACAACTCAAAGCCGCAGAAGAATTCCGCCTCCTCTATGTAGCCATGACACGGGCAAAGCGCCTACTCTGGATGTCCGCCTCCCAAAAAGGCCCTTTCCGCTGGAACACCTTCAACTGGAGCCATCAAGACAGCTTACAGGAGAAAAAACCTTGCCCAGTCATACCCGCGCTGAAGAGTCAGTTTCCGAAATCGGTAGTCACCTTATCTAGGATGCGGAGTTAATTTGCTTGCGCTTCATTACTTTCGTTGCACCCAAAGCACCAAAGGCTAATAAACCCAACACTGAAGCAGGTTCGGGAACCGGAGTGGTTTGAGTGGCAACTTGATAAGTTAGGTTGTCAAATCCAACTGAACCTGTGTTACTGAAATCTATAACTGCCCGTTTTACTGAAGTTCCGCTATAGGCAAAAGTTTTACCCACAACAGCCGCTCTTATCGGAGAGGGGAAAATAATGCCGATTGTGTCTTCATCCAGAATCACCTGCTGGATGCTAATAGAACTTAACGCCTCATTAAAGAGTTCAATAGTAAATGTAGGCATAGGCTCAAGAAAACTCACTAGCCTTGCCACGTCGAACATAAGTTCTGCCGTCGGCATGGTGAAATCAAGTGTAAGGATACCAGGGGCATCGGTTGCTAAGACGGGGGGTGATAAATCCAAATTATAGAGTAGAGTTCCTGGCGGGAGACCTCCTATTTCTGATAGATCCCAAGTTCTTACAACATTGTAGGTGGCAGCAGTTGAGTCTATTCCATCTACCTTGAAATCAAAGGTGACTCCCTTAAAACTTAAATCATCTACTGGTTGAGTCGGTAGCTCATCGAAAGTTAATTTGGTCAATGTAGCAGCCTGCACACTTTCAGGTGCCATCAGCGTAGATAAAGAAACTGAGCAGATTGTGCTGAAGGTTAAGGCTGAAAATGTTTTTCTTAAGGTAGCCATACGAGTTATTTCTCCAAAAGTTATAAGTTGATAAAAGTGCAATGCGATCGCATACCATCAGCCGTTAAGAAGGCTGTTTCTGTTTGCGCTTTAGTGCTGAAGTTGCACTCCATACACCAACCGCCCATAACCCCAAAAAGCCAGCAGGCTCCGGAACATCTTTTGGCGGTTCAACTACTATTGGATCGGCGCGAAAAATCCCGCTAGTGCCATTAGCAAGACTGGCAAAAAACGCCACCTGACCGGAATTATTCAATCCCTCTCGGTAAAAACTTAACTCTTGCACTGTCGAACCAAATAGGGTGTCACCAGTAACAGTTACCTTATCTTTGAGAGGATTGTTTCCAGTGAAAATGCCACTTCCTCCAGCATCTAAGCCTGCCAAAAAAGCTACTGTTCCAAAATCATTAATTGAGGGAGTACTAAAAAAGTTGTTAAAAGCGCCACTGCTATCAGCAATGGTGGTTGTTGTTGTGCCGTTGCCCGTAAAAACTCCGATACTTCCCGTATCTAGACCCGCAATAAAGGCTACATTGCCTGAATTATTAATGGAGGGGTCGCTAAAACCGCTAAAAATGCCGCTAGTATCAGCAATGGTCGTGATAATAGGCTCAGAGCCAAATGGGTTATCGTTGCCTGTGAAAATTCCACCTGCTATATCACTTTCATTATCAGACTGATATACGCCCCCTCTAAAGGCTACGGTTCCGGCATCGTTGAGCATAGGAATGCTAATGCTTTCAAAGACACCAGGTGCAATGGGCTGGCAAAAAACGCCGCCGCAGGAACGGCTGGAAATAGAGCCTCCGTTACTTATACGAATCCTGGTTTGCACGAAAACTCCTGTGAATTCTTCTAAGAAAGCTACAGTTCCAGCGTTATTGATGGAGGGGAAGAAAACGGCCTCTCGGGGGGTAGCAATCACAACCAATTCAAAGTTGGTTTCATCCTCACCCTTAAAAATTAATGTAGTAGATATACTAGAGCGAAGTTTAGTAAAAAAGGCTACGGTTTTTGCGTCATTAATGGAGAGGGAACTAAAGCTATTAAATATAGGCTCTCCGCTAGGATTGCCATAGCTGTTATTAGTGTCAACAACGGTGGTAGTTGTTGTGCCGTTGCTCGTGAATATCCCTTCGCCACCCACATCTAGTGCAGCATAAAAGGCGACGGTTCCTGTATTATTAAGGGCAGGGCTACCAAAGAAGTTATCATTGGGGTTACTATTACTAAAGCTGCTAAAAGAACTGTTGGTGTCAGCAATTTTTGTAAAATTGAAACTGGCAGCTTGTGCTTCTCCAGTTGCTAGCAAACCCAGACACAAACCCATCAACGCTGCTGGTATGTTAAAGTGTAATTTCATGGCTATTTTTATCCAGCAATTAGGTAACTGTTTATCTGCTATTTCTGTTTGCGTTTCATCACTGAAGTAGCACCGAAAGTACCAAAAGCCAGTAAACCCAACAAGCCAGCAGGTTCCGGAACATCTTTTGGCGGTTCAACTACTATTGGATCGGCGCGAAAAATTCCGCTAGTGCCATTAGCAAGACTGGCAAAAAACGCTACCTGACCGGAATTATTCAACCCTTCTCGGTAAAAACTTAACCCTTGCACTGTGGAACCAAATAGGGTGTCACCAGTAACAATTACCTTATCTTTGAAAGGATTGTTTCCAGTGAAAATGCCACTTCCTCCCGTATCTAAGCCTGCCAAAAAAGCCACTGTTCCAAAATCATTAATTGAGGGAGTACCAAAGCTGTTAAAAGCGCCACTGCTATCGGCAATAGTGGTTGTTGTCGTGCCGTTGCCCGTAAAAACTCCCCTACTTCCCGTATCTAGGGCAGCACTAAAGGCTACGGTTCCTGAATTATTAATGGAGGGGTCGCTAAAACTGTTAAAGGCACCATTGCTGTCAGCAATGGTGTTGGTGATAATTTCTCCATTATCTCTGGTGCCGTTGCCTGTGAAAATGCCGCTACTTAGGTCATCATAGAAGCTATCAGACTGATATACGTCAGCACTAAAGACTACGGTTCCTTGATCATTAATCATAGGCGCGCTAATCTTTTCAAAGACACCCGCAGCTGGTGGTTCGGTATAGAAGCGGGTGGAAGCAATAACACCCTCAACCGATTCTTTACCAGTCAAAATTGTGGTCAGCCCACTAAACCTTGAGATTGTTCGTAAGAAAGCTACAGTTCCGACGTTATTGATCGAGGGATAATCAATGCGCGTAAAACTATCTCCAGCCGCACCCTCTATTTCGTTTTGTAATTCGCTGGTAAAAATTCCTGTTCTTCCAAAATTAGCACTAAAAGCTACGTTCCCTACATCATTTATAGAGAAGGAACCAAGTTCACTAAGAGTATAGCCTACCGTTGGACTGCCAGGGGGGCTGCCAAAAAGGTTGTTCGTATTGGCAATGCTGGTCGTTGTGGTGCCGTTGCCCGTAAAGATACCTTTACCCCCTGCATCTAGAAAAGCCGAAAAAGCTACGGTGCCTTGATTATTGATAGCGGGAGTGGCAAAAATTGGCTCGTAATCACCCATGCCTTCCCCACGAAAACTGTCAAAAAAGCCACTTGTATCAGCAATCTTTGTAAAAGTGAAACTGGCAGCTTGTGCTTCTCCAGTTCCTAGCAACCCCAGACACAAACCCATCAATGCTGCTGGAAGGCTCAAGTGTAATTTCATGGCTATTTTTCTCCTATTTCTATTTACGCCGCTTGACAAAAGCACCCAAAGCACCAAATGCCAGTAAACCTAAGCCGGAAGCAGGTTCCGGAACATCTTTTGGTGGTTCAACTACTATTGGATCGGCGCGAAAAATTCCGCCAGTGCCATTAGCAAGACTGGCAAAAAACGCCACCTGACCGGAATTATTCAACCCCTCTCGGTAAAAACTTAACTCTTGCACTGTCGAACCAAATAGGGTGTCACCAGTAACAATTACCTTATCTTTGAGAGGATTGTTTCCAGTGAAAATGCCACTTCCTCCAGCATCTAAGCCTGCCAAAAAAGCTACTGTTCCAAAATCATTAATTGAGGGGGTACTAAAAAAGCTGTTAAAAGCGCCCCTGCTATCGGCAATAGTGGTCGTTGTCGTGCCGTTGCCCGTAAAAACTCCGCTACGTCCCGTATCTAGGACAGCACTAAAGGCTACGGTTCCTAAATTATTAATGGAGGGGTCGCTAAAACTGTTAAAGGCACCATTGCTGTCAGCAATGGTGTTGGTGATAATTTCTCCATCATCTCTTGTGCCGTTGCCTGTGAAAATTCCACTTGCTATAGCACTTTCATTATCAGACTGATATACATCAGCTTTAAAGGCTACAGTTCCTTGATCATTAATCATAGGAGTGCTGATGCTTTCAAAGACACCCACAGCTACTGGTTCGGTGTAGAAACGTGTAGAAGCAATAAAATCGTCAACCGATTCTTTACCAGTCACAATCCTGGTCAGCCCATTAAATCTTGAGATTGTTTGTAAGAAAGCTACAGTTCCGACGTTATTGATCGAAGGAGAATAAACGCGCGTAAAACTATCTCCAACCGCACCCTCTATTACGTTTTTTAATTCGCTGGTAAAAATTCCTGAAGTTCCAAAATAACCGCTAAAAGCCACGTTACCTACATCATTGATGGAGAAAGAACCAAGGTTGTCAACGAAAAAACCGGAGCTAGACTCAGCGGATTCGACCGGAAAGGGAGTGTTGGTATCGATAATAGTAGTAGTTGTGATACCGTTGCCTGTGAATATACCTTCACCCCCCGCATCTAGAACAGCAAAAAAGGCTACTGTTCCTTGATTATTGATAGCGGGAGCGGCAGAAATTGGCTCGTAACCACCAATGCCTTCGCCACGAAAACTGTCAAACGAGCCACTTGTATCGGCAATCTTTGTAAAAGTGAAACTGGCAGCTTGTGCTTCTCCAGCTGCCAGGAAGCCCAAACACAAGCCCATGATTACAGTCGATGCGCTTAAGTGTAATTTCATGGCTAATTTTCTCTTATTTCTATTTGCGCCGCTTGACAAAAGCACCGAAAGTACCAAATGCCAGTAAACCTAACATAGAAGCAGGTTCCGGAACATCTTTTGGTGGTTGGCCAGGCACTCCCTGATGATCGGCACGGAAAATGCCGGTAGTGCCATCAGCAAGGCTGGCAAAGAACGCCACCTGACCGGGATTATTTAATCCTTCCCGGAAAAAGCCAAGCGACGTTACGGTGGAACCAAATAAGGTGTCACCAGTGCTGATAACCTTATCAGTTAAAGGATTGGAGCCAGTAAAGATACCTGTCCCTCCCGCATCTAGACCCGCTAAAAAGGCTACTATTCCTGCATCGTTGATAGAGGCAGCACCAAAGTTGCTAAAGATGCCGCTAGTATCGGCAATGGTGTTGGTTGTGGTGCCGTTGCCTGTAAAGATGCCTTCTCCCCCGGCATCTAAGTCAGCGTTGAAGGCTACTGTTCCCTCGTTGTTGATGGAGGCAGCACCAACGTTACTAAAGATGCCGTTGGTGTCGGCAATGGTAGTTGTTGTGGTGCCATTGCCTGTGAAAATTCCGCTACCTCCCCCACTTAAACCTCTTCTGAAAGCCACGATTCCTTGATCATTGAGCGAGTTGGACTCGACGGAAAGACCGAGAGTGTCATCGACATTAGGAGCTTTACCACGGGCAATAGTCGTGGTGGTGGTTCCATTCGTTGTCACAACTGTGCTGTCATCTGATTCAGAGGTTCCTAAAAAGCTATATGAGAAGGCGACAGTTCCTTGATTATTGATTGATGGAGAATCGATGGTAACGCGGGTACGTCCATCGGTCGCCAACTCCCTAATAATGTTTGTTGTGGTTCCGTTGCTTGTAAAAATGCCTTTCCTGAATATTTGAATGCCACTTTCTGGGCCGGTCATTATGAATATTGGCTCTAGATCAGCATTAAAGGCAACGCTTCCTTCATCATTGATAGAGATATCACTAAAGGCCCTAATGGCGGATTGCGAGGAAACGGTGGTGTTGGAAATGGTAGTAATTGTTTCTCCATTTCCCGTAAAAATTCCTTCGCTTGTTCTGAAGGCGACAGTTCCTTGATTATTGATGACGGGAGCTTCAAAAAAAGAGCTAAACGAGCCGCTGTTATCAGCAATCTTGGTAAAGGTGAAGCTGGCAGCTTGTGCTTCTCCGGTTACTACTAAACTGAGGCATAATCCCATCAATGCTGCGGGAAGGCTCAAGTGTAATTTCATGGCTATTTTTCTCCTGCATTTAGGTAAATAACGTCAATTGTTTCCTAATAATCAATTAGGCAAACATTCATCCTCCCGAAGGCTGGATGTTTGTATGAGAAATGTTCCAAAGCGCGATCGCTACAATTTTCGTGTCAACAGAAACCGTGTATATCTCTGGCGTTCAACAAAAGCTATAAATCTTTGCGGAAATTAGATACTCTGACAATCTTGCGGTGATTTGTTTTCAGGGTTACTTCGCATTATCATGGAATCTTCACATATTCTTCAAACGAAATGCTAGTAGTTATACTGAATCTTTATCAAAACAATAAACTTTAAAACGCCCACCCAGGCAAAGAAAAACACCAAAGCCTTTACCTGGGAGGAAATCTAGCTCTAAGTGGTTATACTGAAAGTATATGAAGTTGTAGTAAAGCTGAGTAAGGTATGGACTTAAGGTAGATGCGTGAAAGTTAGCTTTTCTTAAGCGGTGGCACACAGAGGAAGTAGCCGATGGCTCCTGTGAAACCTAACTGGTGTGCAAAGTGTCACTCTTGATTTCAGGATATACGTCAAAATAACTATAGAAATTTTTAACGGCTTTAAGAAATAGCGGTGTAACTCGTATTCAAAAACATTTTGAAGATTTAAGAGGTGTTGAGGGCAGACAGATTGTCTACACTGCAAAAATGGGAATGGAAGGTTTGATTTGCTTAGTTAATATCCTTATATGACATAAAAAAGGATTGGGGATTGGGAATTGGGAAAAAGTCTTATCCAGCCCCAATCCCCCATTACTTGTCGGAAACCACATAATAGTGCTAATATTGTAGATTGTGTCGAATTAAAACAAGGTTATGCCCAAACTGAAAACCCGCAAAGCAGCGGCAAAGCGTTTCAGAGCTACTGGCAGCGGTAAAATAGTACGCCGCAAAGCCTTTAAAAGCCACTTGCTACAGCACAAGTCTTCTGACCGGAAACGGCGGATGTCTAAAATGGCGGTGGTGCATGAACGCGATGAAGAAAATGTACGCTTGATGCTGCCGTATTTGTAAGGAAGCAATTAGTCGCTAGTTTTTAGCTAATAACTAATAACTACTGACTAATACTACGAACTACTGACTACTGACCCTTAACCACTAACGACTAGCCATGACACGGGTAAAACGCGGTAATGTTGCTCGTAAACGCCGCAACAAAATTCTCAAACTAGCCAAAGGCTTCCGAGGTTCACACTCAACTCTGTTCCGGACGGCCAATCAACAGGTAATGAAGGCGCTGCGTAACGCTTATCGCGATCGCAAGAAGCGCAAGCGCGATTTCCGCAGTCTGTGGATTACGCGCATCAATGCAGCAGCACGTCAGCACGGCATTAGCTATAGCCAACTTATGGGTAAATTGAAAAAAGCTAATGTTCAGATAAATCGTAAGATGCTGGCGCAGATGGCTGTCCTCGATCCATCTAGTTTTGACCAAGTGCTGCAATTAGCTACTAAAGATTAGGGATGAAGGCAAAAGGATGAAGGATAAATTAATTTTGCCTATTGCCTTTTGCCTATTTTCTTTTTCTTTGTGCCTTTTGCAACCCCCCACCCCCTCCGACTCCCGCGCTGGCGGGGGAGAAATCAGAAAAATTTATTGGTGGGTGGTTGGGGGTATCGCCTCTTCTAATGCCGCTGAACTCAAAGAGATTCAAGAGCGTGGCTATCTGATTGTTGCAGTTAAAGATAATGTGCGGCCTCTAGGTTTCACAGATGCCAGTGGCAAACTGCAAGGGTTAGAAATTGACTTAGCTAGACGTTTGGCGGCGGAAATTCTGGGGAAACCGGATGCGGTGAGGTTGCAGCCAGTGGCAAACCGCGATCGCATCTCGGTAGTGCTGGAGGGTAAAGTCGATCTGACGATTGCCAGAGTAACGGCAACCTCATCGCGCGATCGCTTAGTTAACTTCAGCCTTCCCTACTATCTGGATGGCACTGCCTTAGTTACCAAGGACGCATCTTTACAGAAGCTAGATGATGTGCAAAATCAAAAGATTGCCGTCCTGAAAGGTTCTGATACGATTTCGCAGGTGCGTTTTATTATACCACAAGTTGAGCTAGTTGGTGTAGATTCTTATGAAGAGGCGCGATCGCTTCTAGAATCCGGTGGTGCCAGTGCCTTTGCCGCCGATGCCAGCGTTCTCACAGGCTGGGTGCAGGAGTATCCTCAGTATCGACTACTAAGTGTGCGACTCTCAGGACTCCCCTTAGCTGTAGTAATGCCCAAGGGATTGCAGTACGATAGTTTGCGGCAGCGGGTGAATGATGCGATCGCCCGTTGGAAGGCAGAAGGATGGCTACAGGAACGGATTAAGTATTGGGGGCTACCTCAGAGCGATACTCCACGGTTCCAGACACGATGAATCGCATCTCATCATAATAAAGTTAGAAGCAAAATTTTAATCTCTCTAATGGAAGGGCATGGATAACGAAATTCTGCCAATTTTCTATCTCTCGTTCTTGCTGGTACTGCTTGGTGCTGCTGCTGTGGCAATTGTGCGCCAGATTTTCAAAACTCGCAAAATTGAAAGCGCCCTCTCGCGGCTGCAAAAGAATCTGAAAGATAACCAAGGAACAACTCAAGAGTATTACGAACTGGGCAGCATCTATCTCGATAAAAAATTGTACGTACAGGCGATAAACCAGTTTCAAAAAGCCCTAAAAGCTGAAGATGCTGAATCAGAAAACCTTGCACCTGTATACAATGCTCTTGGCTTTGCTAACTTCTCTCAAGAGCAGTATGACGTAGCAATTCGCAACTACAAAGAAGCCTTGAAGCTAGATCCAGATTATGTCACAGCGCTCAATAACCTGGGCCATGTTTATGAGAAGAAGAAATTAACTTCTCAAGCCTTAGAAATGTATGAGGAATCGCTCAAACACGCACCGAACAATCCTACTGCCAAGCGTCGCGCCGAATCCTTACGTAGAAGGTTGGTTCCCTCTAGTTAATTGCAAATATACCCCACAGACTCTAGCCTGTGGCTACATAAACCAAGCCTACCTACAGAGGCTATAGAAAAAGCCCGCCTGCGCGGGCTTTTTCTATAGGTGCGACTTTAATCGTCAGGCGTTTTTACAAATGTCTAATGACCAATGACTAATCTTCCAGTTCCCATTGATCCTTGCTCATTTCTTCATCCAGAATTTTTTTCGGACGCAGCACCAAGATAACTTGTCCTAAAAGAGGGAAACTGGGAGCATCTGGGAACCACTGAAATTGCAATTCTCCTGACTCTTCAAATAAAAAGTAGCTATCAGCATCCCATTCCTGTTTAGCTCGATCTATCAGCAGCAGGATTGGTTCAGAATTGCTGCTTAATTGATTGGGTAAATAGCTACTATCGCAGAGAATTACTACTGGCTCTTGGGCTTTCAAAACGACTTGCCAACCGGGTAGAGAAACCCAAGATCCATTCCAAGATATCTTCACTAGCTCGAATGGCTTAATTGGTTCGACTAGCGGGATATTTTGCAAGTCAGCGGATTTTAGAGGGAGGACGCCCGCTACTGGGATTATGCGGGGTTGTTGCTCGTCTTCATCCTGCCGATACACGGGTAAAATAGGGGCTTTCCGCTTGGAAGTGCCTACAACTTCAGTAAGCAGCTGTTCTATCTGTTGTCGGGCGCTTTGGCTGTGGGCGAACATTAAGCCACGAGCAATAAAACGCGATCGCTCTGCCAAATCCGTTTGTTGTTTTGCCCGTCTCCAATATTGGTAGGCTACCGCATCTCCGGGATGGTTAGAAAATCCCTGCGGTAACGTCCGCATCCGGGAAAGCTCTTTCACGTCTTTTGCGACTTCACGGGCAACATCGGCATCCAGATTTCTGGATAATATAAATTCTGCCGTCGCAACTCGTTCTAGCTGGGTAAGAATACGCAATTCATACAAAATATCGCTACCTTTGCGAAAATAGTGCGATCGCGCTTCCAGGGACGCTTCACCATTCACCAATGACGTATAAACTTGAGAGCCGACAATAACTTGATTCTGCTGTATAGGCTCAAAACCAGTTGCCTCAAAAATCGCCTGGGGAGTGTAACCTGCTTTTTGCAATGTGGCACAGGCTTGTCCCCACTCAACCCAGCTGCCTTCTTTGCGCCGAAGACTAAGCAGTAAATCTTCGATATTCTCTTTCGCTTGCTCTGGTTGAGGGTTACGATCGGGAGTGTCTGAGGAAGATGTTTCAGTCATAATTACCGCAAGGAGCTTTCACAAGCTATCAAGTTACAAGCGACGTTCTTCAATGTATCGCGTTCGGGTCACTAATTTAGAAATTGAGAATTTAAAATTGAGAATTGAGAATTGGGAATCCCCAGACCCCATTCCCTAGCCCCCACTCCCAGTGTCCCTTTGATTAGGCAAAAACCGTAAATTCCTGGTTACATTCTTCGTTACAAAGATGCTACTAATAATTAACCTCTAGTTAAAAATGATTTGTACGTCCCAATCTGCACCAAGAAGTTGACCAAGAGTTTATTGTATCTTTATGGACAATGCTATTACGGATCTTGATACTATCAGCCGTCAGTTAATGAGTCTAGAGCGACCAAAAAAGCCTAAAATGTTGGTGGTAGACGATGAGCCAGATAATCTCGATCTGCTCTACCGCACTTTCCGCCGAGATTTCAATGTTCTGAGAGCCGAAAGCGGTATTCACGCCCTGGAAGTTTTGTCAGCAGAAGGGGAAGTTGCCGTAATTATCTCTGACCAGCGGATGCCAGAAATGAAGGGAACCGAATTTTTGAGCAGAACAGTTCCCAAGTTCCCAGATACGGTGCGAATCATCCTCACGGGTTTTACAGACGTTGAGGATTTGGTAGAAGCGATTAACTCTGGACAAGTTTACAAGTACATCACGAAGCCTTGGGACCCCAATGAACTCAAAGCCGTGGTGCAACGGGCAGCAGATACTTATGATTTGTTGAAGCAACGCACGGAGGAGCTGCATCGCGCTCAGGCACAAACAGCACTTCTAGCAACGATTGTGCAGGTAGCACAGGAGTCCCCCAGCTTAGAAGCGACGCTAGAGCCAATTGCTGATGCTTTTGGCAAAAGCTTTTGGGCAGATGGCTGCATTTTGCAGCTAGTGGACGGTGAGGCGCTGACTGAGGCTCAAGGAATTTACAGTTCCGCTCTTGACACAGAAAACTGGCTCTCTTTAGACCCCAGAGTAGAGGAGGCGATCGCATCCCGACAAGTTCAGGCTTGGGTGAATGCTCCGGGAAATACCGTTCCAGCTGGTATTGACCAATACCAAGCTTCAGGCCTTCAGGCGCATCTAGTTATCCCCATCGTCTATCGGGGTGAAGTGCTGGCGGTGCTATCACTCCAGTGGAAACGCCCCTGCAAATTGCGAGAAGATGAGCTGAAACTGATTCACTTATCCGCGCAGCAAGTTGGTCTAGTCCTCACCAGTACCCGATACCATAAGTAGTCATTGGTCATTAGTCATTGGCTAATGGCTAATGGCTTTTAAACAATTAGCAATTAGCAACAGACTAATGACTACTGACCAAAAGCAAATTCAAGCCATATTTGACCGCATTGCCCCAGTTTACGACCAGCTTAACGATCGCTTGAGTTTAGGGCAGCATCGCGTCTGGAAGCTGATGACAGTGAAGTGGATTGATTTAAGTATTGGTGATGTTTGCTTGGATGTATGCTGTGGCAGTGGCGATCTAGCTCAGCTAGTGGCACAGCGCGTCGGAGAAACCGGGCAAGTTTTTGGGGTAGATTTTTCATCAGAGCAGTTAGCGATCGCTCGCCAACGCTCCCAAAATCAACACCCGCCTCTACCCATCACCTGGATCGAAGCAGACGCACTAAATCTCCCCTTTCCCGACAACCACTTCGACTGCGCCACAATGGGCTACGGACTCCGCAACGTCACCAATATTCCCCGGTGTCTCCAAGAGTTGCACCGCGTCCTCAAGCCTGGTGCCAAAGCCGCTATGTTAGACTTCCATCGCCCCAGCAGTCCCCTACTGCGAAGCTTTCAGCAGTGGTATCTGGATAACATCGTCGTCCCAAATGCCAAAGAACTAGGATTGACCGAAGAATACGCCTACATTAGTCCCAGCCTAGATAAATTTCCCATAGGCAGCGAACAAGTTCATTTAGCCCGTCAAGCTGGATTTGACAAAGCTACTCACTATCAAATTGCTAGTGGGATGATGGGCATTTTAGTCGTAGCCAAAGCCTAATATGGGAATTAGGGGGAGTGGAGAGTTAAGAGTTAAGCGTTATAAATTAGCGCGATATGCAGCTTTTTCTGAACAGCCGCTTGTAAAGAGGGTTAGAGGGATCGAAACGCTAGACATAAGCGACAATATCCTGCCTAGCCGCCTTTCAAAAGGGGTGAGACAAAGACTGAAAGTTGCACTCGGCGTGAATTAGAGTGAATAAAACTCCTCGCCTACTCACTCCCCTATCCCTAAGCCCTGTCTAACTGGATCGCTACCTTGAATTGGTCTAACTTCTGGCTTTACGTCAGCCCCCCCATAGTTGGTGCAATTATTGGCTATTTCACCAACGATATTGCTATTAAAATGTTATTCCGCCCCTATCGTACTCTTTACATAGGAGGGCGGCGTGTACCTTTCACTCCCGGCTTGATTCCCCGAAATCAAGAGCGCCTAGCTAATCGGGTTTCTGCGACAATTATGGGGTCGCTGCTGACACCCCAAGAACTGCAAAACCTGGCGCGGCGGCTGTTGCATACTGAGCGCGTCCAGGCGGCAATTCTCTGGTTGCTCAAACTGGCACTAGAGCAAATTAAACCCGATAAATCGCAGAAAACCAGCAAAGTTCTGGCTGGAATTCTTCGGGATTTGCTCGGTCAGTCCTTACCCCGCATTATCAAAGTTTTAGCTCGTCGCGAAGATTTTCTGGAAGCTCAATTAAACCAAATTTTTGACCAGATTTTGCTGGATTTTCAGCTTAGTGAAGACCAAGCTAAAAAGCTTTCTGATTGGATATTGCAGGTGGTACTGCCACCAGATGTTTTGCGACAAACTATAGTAGATTTCTTGACAGATCGCAATATTCAAATTATTGATGAAGGCTTTCGAGAAAAGGCCAGTGGTACTTACTGGGTAGTAGCGAATTTGTTTGGTCTTCGCAATACGCTAACACGCTTGCGGACGTTTTGCCTGGATGAAAAAGAGGCGAGTAATGCACGTCTGGCAGAGTTAATAGTTTCCCTAGCGATTCGACAACGTTTGCAAGAATGGCTGCAAAATCTCTCTATGCAAAATTTGCCAGTTTCAACAGTGCGACAGCTGCGTAAAACTTTACGCGATGGTGTCCGCCAATATGTTCAAGAGCGTGGCACTGAATTAATGCAGGGATTGAGTCAATCTTTAGATTGGGAAAATATTGCCTCGTTGCTGCTTAATCGTTTGCGAACTTCTGCGGCTATAACTAATTCTTTGGGAGTGGTCAGCAAAGAATTGGCTTTAGTTTTAGAGCGTTATTTGGAGCGAGATTTAGAAAATATTGTCGCTCAAGTGATTCCCATTTTGAATATCGATCAGGTAATTATTGACCGAGTGAAGGCGACATCTGCGGCGGAACTGGAAACATCAATTCAAGGAATTGTGAAAAATGAGTTGCAAGCTATTGTCAATTTAGGCGGTATTTTGGGGTTTGTGGTGGGGTTGTTCCAGACGGTTGTGCTGCTGCTGCGTTAGCGTGTGCATTTCGATCCCGTCGCACTTTGGTGCGTGGGTACAACGGGATTTATCAACCCGCATTAGAAACCCGTTAAATACTACCTTAAACAAGTTAATGATTCTTTCGCCAACGCTTGCGTCATCTGAGGAAATCTTTGGGAGTGGGAATCCAAGTGTTCACAAGCGATCGCATCTGGCAAGATAAGGAGAAGTGTCGCATTCACAAAGGTCATCACTTGCTATGCGTTTGAAGCGAATCTTTGGCTTTTTGGTGTTGTGTGTGGGTGTTAGCAGCGTCTTCATCTGGAGAGAGGGTCAATTGGCACCCGTCTCGCAAGCTGAACCTGCACCACTGTCAGAGGAGGTTTTAGCACAGAAAGATGTGCCGTATGTGCCAACGCCTAAAGAGGTGGTAACAAAAATGTTGCAGCTGGGGAGTGTCACCAAAGATGATGTCGTCTACGATCTCGGTTCTGGCGATGGAAGACTGGTTATCGAGGCGGCGAAACTCGGCGCGAAGGGTGTTGGTGTAGAGCTTAACACGCGGCTAGTTGTGGAGAGTAGGGAAAATGCTATATCGGCGGGTGTAAGAGATCGCGTTAGGTTTATCGAGCAAGATTTGTTCAAAACTGACCTCACTCCGGCTACAGTAATAACGCTTTACCTGTTGCCTAAAGTTAATTTACAGCTGCGACCTACTCTACTCCAACTCAAACCGGGGACGCGCCTTGTCTCCCACCAGTTCGATATGAGGGAATGGAAACCGGATCAAACTGAACTGGTGCAGGTAGGTTCGCGTCCGCATCTGGTTTACTACTGGGTGGTTCCAGCACAAGTATCGGGAACTTGGGAATGGAATATGCCAACTGCTTCTGGTGAAGAACGTTACAAGCTGCAATTAACCCAAGAGTTCCAGCGAGTCAAGGGAACCCTAAGTATAGGCGATCGCGTAATCAAGTTGACTGATGCCAAGTTAACAGGCGACCGTCTCAGTTTCAAGACCGTGGAGTCGGTGAATGGAACTAAGGTAACGATGCAGTTTGATGGGAAAATTCAGGAGGATGCGATCGCTGGTAGTGTCGATTTGGGTGGCAATGAAGCACAGCGCCGCGATTGGGTAGCCAAGCGTCAATAATAAGCGCGATTTTTAGTTCAGTGCGTCAACCTGTAGGTGTTGAAATTCACCAAAGCTAAAAAATGGCTGAATCCTTCTGTGGGTAAGGATTTAACTGATGCAATCAAATTTTACGGTTGACGCATCTGCTGTATTGCTCTCGCACCGAGCTTTTCAGACATTTTCACTAAATGAGACTCTTGCCTAATCCGCGCCAGGATGATAAGATTCCACAGATTGACGCAATTGCACCTCGAAAACTACATACAGTGAGCCTTTCAGATATCGGCCGCCGGAAGACTCCTAAATCCCTATCAGGGATTGAAATAAGTATTTGGGCTGCACAGTCGTCACCGTCACGCCGGAAGACTCCTAAATCCCTATCAGGGATTGAAATATAGTTGATCGTTAGCGTGGCGTTGGCGGCGATCGCGCCGGAAGACTCCTAAATCCCTATCAGGGATTGAAATTCGAAGGTTACGGGTGTTTCTACAAATGTTTTTGGGTTGCCGGAAGACTCCTAAATCCCTATCAGGGATTGAAATGCGTAACTTTGGATACTTGGATTACTCCTAACTGCCGGAAGACTCCTAAATCCCTATCAGGGATTGAAATATTGCAGAAACCTGTTATGGCACAGACCGCAGACCCAGTTCGCCGGAAGACTCCTAAATCCCTATCAGGGATTGAAATTATGGGTGTAGCGGACGAACAAGAACGCGAAGGCCGGAAAACTCCTAAATCCCTATCAGGGATTGAAACGCGATATCCACACCAGCATCCAGCAAGTCTCCCGCAAGCCGGAAAACTCCTAAATCCCTATCAGGGATTGAAACGTCGCTATCTCAAAGTATGCACATACTTTCTCAGGAATGTTAACTTATAAGGAAGGAAAATATACGCATATTTTCCCAGATAGCGCAACTTAGCTGTCTTGAAAGGGATTGGGATTAAGATTGAAGTAGTTTAAGTAGAGGAACTGTATGCCCCGCGTAAAAGGCGTTTCAGCCGCTGGCGATGACAATCTAAAAAAGCGCTGGAACTTCAGCCTCACGCAAATAGCGCGGGATGGTATCGGCAGACTATTCAAGTTCTGGGGATACCGAGACGCATCAGCTTTATTAGAAGCGCTGGGCAAGGGTGAAATATTCTTATCCAAAGACCCGCCCACGCTTGCAAGTCTCTTGGCAGCAAAAGATTTGATTGAAGTGCATGAACTCTCTGATATTCCACTGCGGCGGCTTAAGGAATTCCTAGCTGGCGCTTTACCAACGGTAAATGAACTTATGGATCTAGAAGATGCGCTAGAGGTGAGTCAGGAGAATCTGATGCAGATTTGCGGTTATCCTGAAAAAAATGTTGATAACCAGGATGAACCACCGGAAAACTCCTAAATCCCTATCAGGGATTGAAACGTTTCATTAAATCGTCCATCTCCATGAACAAATACAGCCGGAAAACTCTTAAATCCCTATCAAGTTGGGTGTCCTAGCGATCGCTCACGTCAATTATCCGGGTCTTGATAAAATTCTTGTAGCGCTTGCTGTTGAGTGCGACGGGAAGGACGACGATATTTTTTAGTGTTCAGCCTGGGTTCGTATTGGTTTTGCCCTTTGCCTTTGGTTTTCTCCTTCATAGCGGCATCGGGATCGGATTGTTGGTGGAGATGTTCGCTGCGAGCGATCGCATCTTCCAAAAAATCTAGATAATGCTCGTAACGCTCCCAATCTCCCCTAACTGCACAATTCGGCTCATCGCGATGCAGACAGTCGCTAAATTGACATCTTCCCACTTCTAGCCGCTTCTGCGCTTCGGGAAAATACTCGACTAACTCCTCTGGCAGACAGTCCAAATCTGGCTGATTGAAGCCTGGAGTATCTGCCAGCAGTCCACCTGTCGGTAGTTCAAACAGTTCTACGTGTCGCGTCGTGTGACGACCCCGGCTGAGTTTCCCAGAAACTTCCGCTACTCTCAAATTGACATCTTCAATAAAATAGTTTATAATGCTAGACTTTCCAACTCCAGAAAGCCCAGCAAAGACGGTAATTTTGTCATTGAGTTGGGCTTGCAGTTCGTCCATCCCCATGCGAACATGGACGCTGATAAAGATAGGTTGGTAGCCCCATCCGTGCAAGCGATCGCGCCACTGCTGGACTTGCTCCTCTGAGACTAAATCGCTTTTATTGAGACAAAGACAGACATCCAAATCGGTAGATTCTGCCTTCACGAGAAATTTACTGAGTTGGTAGGGATCTAACGGTGGATCTGCCAAAGCAAAAACCAGCAGAATTTGATTAGCATTGGCAATTGGGGGACGATCCAGTTCCGTTTGTCGGGGCAAAACTTGCGATATTGCGCCTCGTCCGCC
This sequence comes from Trichocoleus sp. FACHB-40, assembly GCF_014695915.1. Taxonomy (GTDB): domain Bacteria; phylum Cyanobacteriota; class Cyanobacteriia; order Cyanobacteriales; family FACHB-T130; genus Funiculus; species Funiculus sociatus. The sequence continues at coordinate 84,147 of NZ_JACJPF010000100.1, read as the reverse complement.
AGCCCAATCTGGTTCCTCTACAATTACGCGATCGCCCACCATCACCTTCTGACCAATTTTTTTCAGACGCGATCGCCTAGTACACAGCAATTCCTGAATCGCGTCCCGGCTCTCCTCCAACCTCACCTGATAGAAATTTGCCTGCACAGCCAGCACAGTACCCAACACAGTGCTGAGTGCCGAGTCTTGAGTACTGAGTGGTTCTTCTAACTCAGAACTCATAACTCATAACTCATAACTCATGGGGACGACGCACCTTCAGCGCAAAAAAGCCAGCCCGGTCTTCAACTTGCTCTACCGTGTAGCCTGCCATTGCCAAACTATCAGGAACCTGCTCTATCGGTTCCCCTGGATCTAGCCACACTTCTAACAAGGCTCCCGGTGCCATTTTTTCCAAACGGAGTTTAGTGCGGACAAAATTAATCGGGCAAGGTGTCCCACGCAAATCCATCTCTTCGTCTGGCAGACCTAGCGAAGCTGTTGGATTGTTCATCCCTTGAAGAATCCTCCCAAGAATCCTTCTATCCCTCCTTTGCCAGTGCGATCGCCTTTTATTTTAGCTAATTTCTCCAGCAGTTCCCTTTCCTCAGCCGTAATCCGAGTCGGAATATCAATTCCCACCGTAATCAGTTGATCTCCCCGACTTACCGGGTTTCCTAACTTAGGCACACCGTGGTTTTCCAGCGTCTGCACCGTATTCGGCTGTGTTCCAGATGGAATCGTCAATTCTACTGGCCCATCAACTGTATTAACTTCCAGACGACAACCTAAAATCGCCTGCAAGTAGCTAATCTTAATTTCTGACAGGATGTTAATCCCATCCCGCTGAAACTCTACGTCTTCCTCAACAAACAAATAAACGTACAAATCTCCCGGAGGGCCACCACGCAAACCAGCGTCTCCTTCTTTAGAAACCCGTAAGCGAGTTCCATTATCTACCCCAGGAGGGATGGTAATTTTCAGCTTCTTAGTTTCCTGTTTTCTGCCGTTGCCACCACACCCTTCACACTTTTCCTCAATCACCTGTCCCTCGCCGTTACAGCTGGGACACACAGAAACTTGAGTAAAGCTACCGAAAGGTGTCCTGGTAGCGCGGCGCACTTGACCGGAACCGGTGCATGTCGGACAAGTTTTGGCTCGCGTTCCCGGTTTAGCACCAACACCATTGCAGACATTACAGGTTTCCAAATGGGGAATCCGAATTTCTTTTTCCCCCCCAAATACAGCTTCCCGGAATTCCAATTTCAGATCCAACCGCAAGTCGTCACCGCGAACTGGGCCGCTGCGTTTCCTTGTCGCTGTCTGACCCATCCCGCCAGCAAAACCGCTGAAGAAGCTTTCAAAGATATCGGCAAAGTTGCCCATATCGCCTAAATCTGGGCCTGCACCGACACCAGAAGCCACCCCTGCCTCACCAAAGCGGTCGTAGCGGGCGCGTGTCTCTGGTTCCGAAAGGACTTCGTAGGCTCGGTTAATTTCTTTAAAGCGTTCTTCCGCCCCTGGCTCTTTATTTACGTCTGGGTGATACTTTCGAGCCAGACGGCGGTAGGCACGCTTAATTTCTTCTTTATCTGTGTCACGGGAAACCCCGAGAATTTCATAGTAGTCGCGGGCCATAGAACGCTGCTTGGTTGGGGATAGGGGTTGATGAAAGTTAGGAGTTATGAGTTAGGAGTCATGAGTTATTAATTCCTAGCCCTTAACTCCTAACTCTTTTAGTCAACTGCCTCGTAGTCGGCAGTTACAGTGTTGTCATCATCAAAATTGATGAAATCGTCTTCTTCGTTTATTGTGCCGTCAGGCGTGTTTTGGAATGGGGCTATACCACCTTCTACACTCTCGTAATCCTGCACTGACTCGCGTCCGTTGTTAGCTTTCTGGTAAACAGCAGCCCCAATAGCAAACAGCGCCTGTTGAAACTCTTCAATTTGCTGTTTTATCTCCTCAACACTAATCGAGGGATTCGCCAGTGCGGTTCTTGCCTGTATGCCCTTTTGATTCACCTGCGTCTTCAAATCCTCGCTAACGAGATCTCCGTTGTCATTTAACGTCGATTCATAGCTGTAGAACAGGCTATCAAGCTGGTTTTTCAACTCAACCACTTGCACCCGACGACGGTCGTCTTCGGCAAAGGTTTCAGCTTCTAGCCGCATCCGTTCAACTTCGGTAGCACTCAAGCCGCCTGTATTGGTAATTCGGATACTCTGCTCTCGCCCAGTACCTTTGTCTTGAGCTAATACTTTGAGAATCCCGTCAACGCCGATTTCAAAGGACACTTCAATTTGGGGTACGCCTCTGGGGGCAGGGGGAATTCCTGCTAGGAGGAATTTGCCCAAACTTTTGTTGTCACGAGCCATTGCCCGTTCACCCTGCAAGACGTGAATTTCCACGCTTGTTTGTCCGTCTGTGGCGGTGGAAAAGACTTGGGATTTTGTGGTGGGAATTGTGGTATTGCGTTCAATAATTTTTGTGAACACTTCTCCCAAAGTTTCGATACCCAAGCTCAGGGGGGCAACGTCTAATAGCAGCAGATCCTCAACTTCGCCGCTTAACACGCCGCCTTGAATTGCTGCTCCCAGTGCTACTGCTTCGTCGGGGTTGACTGAGCGATCGGGTGTTTTGCCGCCAAAAAACTTCTTGATAGCATCCTGAACGGCTGGAATCCGGGTGGAACCTCCCACCAGGATAATGCGGTCAATTTCATTTGGCGTTAAACCACTGTCCTTAATGGCTTGACTAACCGGCTCAATTGTGCCTTCTACCAGATAATTTACCAGTTCTTCAAACTGGGCACGGCTTAGTTCCATCTCCAAATGTTTTGGCCCAGTGTCATCGGCGGTGATGAAGGGCAAATTTATGGAGGTGCTGCCCATGTTGGAAAGCTCAATCTTGGCTTTTTCAGCTGCTTCTCGCAGCCGCTGGAGAGCCATTTTATCGGTTCCCAGGTCAATTTTCTCTTGCTTTTTGAAGTTTTCTATCATCCAGAGGACGATGCAGTTGTCAAAGTCATCTCCGCCTAGATGGTTGTTACCGCTTGTGGCTTTGACTTCAAAAACGCCATCACCGAGTTGCAGAACGGAAACGTCGAAGGTGCCGCCGCCTAAGTCAAATACTAGGATGCGCTGTTCTTGATCTTGTTTATCCAGTCCGTAGGCGAGTGCAGCTGCTGTGGGTTCGTTGATGATCCGTAGAACTTCTAGACCGGCAATGGTTCCAGCATCTTTTGTGGCTTGCCGTTGGGCATCTGTAAAGTAGGCAGGTACTGTGATTACTGCCTGATCTACTTGTTCGCCCAGAAAGTTTTCGGCATCCTGCTTGAGTTTTTGCAGGATCATCGCGGAGATTTCCTGAGGGGTGTAGTTGCGTCCCCGAATCTGAACATCAACGGTATCGTCCCGACCTTTGATGCAGGTGTAGGGTACGCGCGATCGCTCTATTTCGGTGTCATCCCAGCGGCGACCGATAAAGCGTTTGATGCTGTAAACTGTGTTTTCGGCATTGGTTACAGCTTGCCGCTTTGCCAGTTGTCCTACTAAGCGATCGCCCCCTTTCCCAAATCCCACCATACTAGGGGTCGTTCTTCCACCTTCTGTGTTAGAGATGACGATCGGTTGACCCCCCTCTAAAACAGCCACGCAACTATTGGTCGTGCCGAGGTCGATGCCAATGACTTTTCCCATAGCTAGCTGTAGTGAAGGTGTGCAAGAAGATTTGTTGAGTAACCGTTAAATTGTTTACCTTGGACGATTCTGACTTCGCCCAAGATTTCCATCAACTTGATTGTAATTACTAATGCCAATAAGCGTCGATCCAGTGCGTCAAAGTCCATTAACTTTCCTGCTCTGACCGATTGCCTTCCTCTGAGGGTACCACGGGGTCACGAGCCGCAGCAACTTTAACTAGGGCGTGGCGCAAGACGCGATCGCCTATAAAATATCCCCGAACCAGCTGTTCGATCACGGCTCCTTCTGGATATTCATCAGTTGGTTCGCGCATCACCGCTTCGTGGAGATTCGGATCAAATTCTTGTCCTTCCGGACGCATGGGAGATACTCCAATCCGCTTGAGTCCGTCTGCCAGCTGTTTGTATACCCCTTGGTAGCTTTTGTGAATGCTCCATTCTCCATCTGTTTGAGGTTTGATTTGCGATCGCGCCCTTTCAAAATTATCCACCACTGGCAGTAATTCTGTTATCATGGCGCGTTTTACTTGCACCTCCGAGTCTTCTTTTTCTTTGAGGTTCCGCTTGCGGAAATTTTCAAAATCTGCCGCAATCCTCATATACTGCGTTTTGAAAGACTCACACTGCTGGGTGCGCTCTTCCAGTTGCGCTCTGGTTGCCTCTAGTTCCCGCTTCAATGCCTCACTAGCAGATGAATCGCCCTCTTGTGCGTTTTGATCGGCTTCCGCTTCCCTTGATGTTGCAGAGGCTTCTGGTACTGCATCAGATACTTGGTCGCCTTCTACTTGCACGTCTAAATCCAGTTCTCCACTCATGTTTCCTGTTTCAGATAATGGTTCATTCCCCATTCCCTCTACCACCATTGGGTCATCAACCCGAAGTGAAGTGTTATCTTGCTGATTTTCTTCCTCGTTCATTCGGCTCTCATCCCAAGTTTTGAGACTGCTCACACTTACTTGTTTGTTAGTCCTGTCTTGACTATCGCCCGTACCATCTTATGATAAGGAATCTGGGTCAGTGGCCAGCAGCCGGAGTAGATCGGAATAGTTGGTAAAGGGGTGCGACAGGAACCTCCTTTTTCTAGAATAGTGTTCCAGGGCATCATGCCAACACTTTTGGACACTGCGATCGCTTTACTTGTCTAAAACTAACAAGTTATACAACCGATATCAGGGCGCTTTTATTGGCATTGAGCCAACCTACTCCCTCCGCTGGCATTTGGGCGTAATACGCTAGTATAAACTGGACTTGTGTAACATTAGTGTAACGAATCCGCTTATGCCCATTAACTAAGCGCGGCTACTAGATACGAGAATCTAGACATTCCACTATGGTTTTATTGCAAAATAATATATTAAAACAATCTTGCTCGTAATACTGGGCTTTTGGCTATCATCGAGAATGTTGCATCCCTAGACAAATAAAAGCGTTTGTGCTGACACCAATATTTAAGCCATCCCGGAATCAAAATCGTCCGGCTTGTCCTACATCTTAAACGTACAGCGCCCTTCTACAGGTATTACTGCTTACTGCTCTTAAAAGCACCATCTGCTTTGAAAGCGGTACTTTTCCCATAAAAGCACCGTAACCGCTCAAAATGGATGAAGGTATGGTCTTTAATACTGCTGCCTGGAACAACCCCAACTTGGTTGCCCAACAACAAAGTAGTTTTAACTGAAAAATTGCAATTTTGCTGATCGTTTTGGGAACAATCTGTAATATAAGGTATGATCGCGCCTCTATGACTCAATCTTCACCACGAAATCGCGCCCTTGCTGTCCGCAACGAATTTTCGCCCTTCGGCATGAAGGTGATTCAGCAGGGCTTAGTTGATGCCGACCAGATGCGGCAGGCTATGGTCGAAAGCCGGAAGTCTGGTAGACCCCTAACAGAAGTCCTAGAATCGATTACAGGGCGGGCTTTGCCCCCAGATTTACTGCGCCAATACAAGAAACAACAGCTGTTTGAGCTAAAAATACTTTACGGTGTGGAATCGCTAGATCCGGAAATCAGCCAGATTCCGACTGGGCAGCTGCGCGCTTTGATTGAAACCCTGATTCCAATTGATATTTGTAGTCGCTATCAACTGGTGCCATTATCCAAAAACGACTCCGAGCCGCCCTCTGTGCTAGTGGCAATGGTCGATCCCGATAATCTAGCCGCTCAAGACGACCTTAACCGCATCTTGCGACCTCAAGGAATTGGGTTGCAGCGAATGGTGATTACGCGGGAAGACTATTTGCATCTGATTAACCAATATCGAGATGAAAAAGTAAAAAACGAGGAAGCAGCTCGACTTCAAAAGCAGACTGATGTCTCAGACGTTATTGAAAGTTTTGGCGTTTTAGAAGATGCACCTGATGAAGATGATGGTGACATCAGTAAGGAGCAGGCAGAAGATAAACCGATCATTAACTTGGTCAATAAAATCCTGCTCAAGGCTCTGCAAGAAAAGGTTTCAGACATTCACGTTGAACCCCAAGAAGAATACTTACGCATTCGCTTTCGTAAAGATGGGGTGTTACAGCAAGCCTTCGATCACTTGCCCAAACAAATCATCCCAGCTGTCACTGCCCGCTTCAAAATTATTGCTGAGCTAGACATCGCCGAGCGGCGGATGCCCCAAGATGGTCGTATCCGGCGGGTGTTTGAGGGACGCAAAGTTGACTTTCGGGTGAACACCTTACCTAGTCGCTACGGTGAAAAGGTAGTATTGCGGATTTTGGATAACTCTGCTACTCAGCTGGGTTTGGATAAATTAATTTCCGATCAAGAATCCCTAGATATTGTCAGAGAGATGGCAAGCCGTCCCTTTGGATTGATTTTGGTGACAGGGCCAACCGGGTCTGGTAAGTCTACCACCTTGTACTCAGTTTTGGCAGAACGGAACGATCCGGGAATTAATATCAGTACGGCGGAAGACCCGATCGAGTATGCCTTGCCGGGGATTACCCAGGTGCAGGTGATTCGAGAAAAGGGAATGGACTTTTCTTCGATTTTGCGGGCGTTCATGCGACAAGACCCGGATGTGATTCTGGTGGGCGAGACGCGGGACAAAGAAACGGCAAAAACGGCAATTGAAGCAGCACTTACCGGACACTTGGTACTGACAACGCTACACACCAATGATGCAGCCGGTGCGATCGCTCGCTTAGACGAAATGGGCATCGAGCCATTCATGGTATCCGGTTCCTTGATTGGAGTCTTAGCACAACGTCTGATGAGGCGCGTTTGTAGCGATTGTCGCGATTCCTATACCCCCAGCAAAGCTGAACTGGAGCGATTTGGTCTATCGGCTTCTAACCTTGAAGATATTACCTTCTACAAAGCCAATACCTTAGCACCCGATGAAGCTAAGGAAGCCAAAGCCCAAGGCAACTTGTGCCAAAAATGTAATGGTATCGGCTACAAAGGTCGCGTAGGTGTCTATGAAGTCATGCGCGTGACCGAGGAGCTGCAAACCTTAATCAGCCAAGGTGCGCCCACAGAGCGCATCAAGGAACTGGCTGTGGAACAGGGAATGAAGACCTTGTTGGCATACAGCTTACAGCTGGTACGCGAGGGCCATACCACTCTTGAAGAAGTAGAACGGGTAACGTTTACTGATGCCGGCCTGGAGGCAGAACTTAAAGCCAAGCGCAAGAGCGGTCTTGAGTGTAAAACTTGCACTGCTGAGTTAAAACCAGAGTGGTTAGATTGTCCTTACTGTATGACACCTCGCTTTGCAGACTAAACGTACTAAACAAATTAGCAATTAGCAACGGACAAACAAAGGAGACAGCCTAATGGAATTAATGATTGAAGACTTGATGGAGCAACTCATCGAAATGGGTGGCTCAGATATGCACCTCCAAGCAGGAGCGCCAGTATACTTCCGCATCAGTGGGAAATTGACCCCTATCGGTACCGAACCGCTTCCCCCCCAAGAGTGCCAGAAACTGATTTTTAGTATGCTGAACAACACGCAGCGTAAAGATTTGGAACAAAACTGGGAACTGGATTGCTCTTATGGGGTAAAAGGTTTAGCTCGCTTCCGGGTCAATGTTTACAAAGAACGGGGTTACTACGCAGCGTGTCTGAGAGCTTTGTCTTCTAAAATTCCTAACTTTGATCAACTGGGTTTGCCAGATGTTGTACGGGAATTGACTCACAGACCAAGGGGATTGGTATTGGTGACAGGACAGACGGGTTCCGGGAAAACCACCACTCTCGCTGCGATGATCGACTTGATCAACCGGACGCGGGCGGAACACATTTTAACAGTGGAAGACCCGATTGAATATGTTTTCCCAAACATCAAGAGCTTGTTTCACCAGCGTCAAAAAGGCGAAGATACCAAGAGCTTTGCTAATGCTTTGAAAGCGGCGCTCCGGGAAGACCCAGATATTATTCTGGTGGGGGAAATGCGGGACTTGGAGACGATTTCTCTAGCGGTTTCAGCGGCTGAAACTGGTCACTTGGTGTTCGGTACGTTGCACACCAGCTCAGCTGCTGGCACCATCGACCGGATACTGGACGTGTTCCCTCCAGAGCAACAGCCGCAAATCCGCGCTCAGTTGTCTGGGTCATTGTTAGCAGTCTTCAGCCAATGTTTGGTGCCTAAGCATAACCCGAAAGCCGGTGAATATGGTCGGGTGATGGCTCAGGAAATCATGCTTGTGACACCTGCGATCGCTAACTTGATTCGAGAAGGCAAAACCGCTCAAATTTACTCGGCGATCCAGACCGGAGCAAAATTGGGGATGCAGACGATGGAACAGGCTCTAGCTAACTACGTTAAAGCCGGTTCCATCTCCTTTGAAGCGGCGATGGGCAAATCGTCTAAACCTGACGAACTACAGCGGATCATCGGTGCAGCTCCAGCCGGAGCTAAAGCAGGCGCTCGATAATTAAAGGATGAAGGCTGAGGGCTGAAGGATAAAAAAAGACGGAAGAACAAAAAAGAATCAACTCTCAATCAGATTCTTCCATATAGCTTTATGTTTCCCAATTCTGACCTTCATCCTACCGTAACAGGCGATATGCGATCGTCTTTCATTCTTCCATTAACCTTTCTTCTCTCATCCAGAGGTGAGCTATGCCTACCTACATTGCTGATGTGCGTGACTCTACAGGAGCCGCTAAAAAAGACAAAATTGTTGCCGACTCCGTTGCTAATGCGCGTGATGCCTTTCGCGAAAAGTGGGTTTCTGTTGGAAATATTAGAGAAAGTAAAAGCTTTGACATCAGCAAAATAAGCCTGGAAGACATCAAAACTTCCTTAGCCTCAGTTACAGTCAAGGACAAAGCCGTCTTTTCCCGTCAATTTGCCGCTATGGTCAATGCGGGTGTGGCTATTGTGAGATGTCTGGGCGTTTTATCTGAGCAATGCAGCAATCCTAAGCTGAAAAAAGCTCTTGTGGAAATTAGCTCTGAGGTGCAGCAGGGTGTCAATCTCTCTGATGCTATGCGTAAACATCCGGAGTGCTTCGATAATCTCTACGTCAGTATGGTACAAGCTGGTGAGGTCGGAGGTGTCCTTGATGAGGTACTCAACCGCTTAGCCAAGGTACTAGAGGATATGGCGCGACTGCAAAACCAAATCAAAGGGGCTATGGCTTACCCAATGGCTGTGGGATTTTTGGCAGTCGTTGTATTTATCTGTATGACGGTGTTTTTAATCCCAATTTTTGCAGGCATTTTCCAAGATTTGGGAACAGAATTACCCGCGCTAACTTTGTTCATGCTGTGGATCAGCGGAATTCTTAGAAGTTGGAGGATTATCATTCCCATAGCTGCTGTGATAATTATCTCCATCGTCTACAGATGGTACTACAAGACACCCGTTGGTCGTCTGACTATGGATCGTTTTTTCTTGAAAATGCCGCTGTTGGGTGACTTGAATGAAAAATCATGCGTCGCTCGTTTTTGCCGCATTTTTGGCACTTTAACTCGTTCTGGCGTGCCAATTCTAACTTGTATGGACATTGTTAGAGATACGGCCGGAAACCAGGTAATTGCGAATGCAGTGGATGCAGCTAAGCTGGACATTCAACAGGGTGGAATGATGAGCTTAGCTTTGCAAAAAGAGCAGGTTTTCCCAGTTCTAGCAATTCAAATGATTAGTATTGGGGAAGAAACTGGTCAGCTAGATGCCATGATGATGAAAGTGGCAGACTTCTACGAAGATGAGGTGGAGCAAGCTGTGAAAGCACTCACCAGCATTCTCGAACCTATCATGATGGTGGTGTTAGCCGGGATGGTAGCGGTGATTTTGCTTTCCATGTATCTGCCGATGTTTGCAGTGTTTGACAAACTAGGCTAAATAAAAAGGCAAAAGGCAAAAGGCAAAAGAAAGGATGAAGGGTAAAATAGATTTTGATATTTATTTGAAATCCAATATTTCTGATTTTTTGTGTCTTTTGTCTTATGCTTTTTGAGGGACATAATCAAAAATGTTCCGAGATAAAATTGAAAATAAAAATATGTCTGTTAAACAATCCCATTACGAAGCTAGTTTGGCGGAGTACAGTAACCACTCAGGCGCGATCGCATTGCTCAAGCAGTACCGCCCATATCTAGAGATGATTCCTAGTATGCGGCGAGCCGACGAAAGCGCGATCGCTATACCTCTGCCAATAGTACGTATTCGCCACAGCGTACCAAAGGGAGATATGGGCGTTGTCAGGCACACAGATGAAGCAATTCGCCTACCCTCTGATGTCGCCATTTTGATGTGCGATCCAGAGTGGAAAATCAAAATGGGGGTGGAAATATTTGTCTTTATCCACCGTCCCCAAGAAGACTTTTCCGACTTGCTGAGTCGCTGGCGGCAAACTCAAGTGTGGCTAGATAAAGATTATGAGTGGGTGATGCCTCACCGCTATAAGCACATATTCAGCGAAGGGGCGCAAAAGATTTATCCCCTATTCGTAGTCTTTGAAGAAACTCCAGAAAGGATTAAGCGGGGCTTAATGGGGGCAAGTCTCCCCTTTGTTATCCAGACACCAATGTTGGATATTGAAGAGGAGACATCGGAAACCTTCTTGCCGAAAAGTCCACCAGCTTCATAAAGGCAAAAAGTAACAAAAGCTAATTGCTAATGGTAATAAAAAACAATTAGCAATTAGTTTTTTGGATTTTTATTTTACAAATTGTGGCATGACTTCGGCAGCGGTAAACAAACCGTAAATGCCTCGCCGATGCAACGCTACGCCAGCTTTGAGATAACCGAAGGCAGGGCCGCAAACATTTGCTGCCATACTGGTTTCATCCCCAAGGGTAAAGGTATGGGTGGAAATCTTGCCCTCAAAGGTGCGCCCCGTTACTTGGACATTGGTGCTGAGTGGCTTTTTGGGATTGCGGGTATCAACAACGCCGCCCACCGTGACGCGATCGCGTTCAACAATTCCCGCCAGTTCCAGCATTACATCATCAGCGTGTTCCATATTCTCCAAAGTCAGGATGCCATTGGTTTCATCCAACAACGCTTCCACCTCGCGATCGCTCATCCCTCTGGCGCGTTCCACATCGTAACCTGGTAAATGGGCAATATCCTCACGGATAGTCGCCCGGTAAGCTTCCCAATTGGCAATTCCTACCCCAAACGTAATTTTGACACTGTGGATTTCTGAATAACTCTGCGCGGCTAAGGCAGCTGCCGCCGTCAACAAGCCCGGTGTCGCACCGCAGCCAGTCATATAAGTAATACCAGCCGCTTGCAGTTCCTCCGAGAGCGCCAACATCTGTTGGACGGCACTCGTGCGCTTCATAGCATCTACCAGAACACCCCGCCAACCTGACTGGATAAATTGCTGCGCCACAGATGCCATAAAGGTGTTGGGCAAATTTGGCAGCGCCAGAAAATAGCCATCCACGGGGTTTGCTTGTTCGATTAAATCTTGAATGCTCTGGCTGCTGAGGGTGCCTGCTGACTCTAAATAACCAAGCGAACCTTGAGCTTGATAAGTCGCAATGCTGGCATCTGGCTCTAACCCAGCGGCAGCGTAGGCATAGCCTTGTTGGTCAGCAGCCGCCACCAAAATCATCTCGCGTTTTGGTGCAAGAACTCTGGCAGCAGCCTGCCCCAGTCCCCCGAAGCCCAGAACGCCCACTCGAATAGGATTAGGGTTTTCCTCCCGTATCCCTTGATCAGAGAGGGGCTGGGGGTGAGGGTGCAAGGTAGTTGGATTGATGGAAACACTCATAGCGTCTTACCGAAACTGAACAAACTTTAATTATCCAGGCTGATTGACCCAATCCCAAAATCAATACAAGCCCTGAAATTTGTTCATAAAGAACAAACAAATTTTTTCCCTATTTCAACCATGAGGATTTATTCTTACCAACTCCTAAATTCCCCGTCTCACTGACTAAGTATTATTGCTATTCCTCTGGCAAGCTCTGGGATCAAGATGCTTGTTAGCTTTTTTACCAGATTTTGAAATAATTCTCTATCTTGACGGAGATGTAAAGTTAAGCGACACTGACAAATAATAAAAGTACGACTCACTCAAATCATTAAGTTATGTTACGTTTTGCGTCGCTTTGATTCAATCGAACAACATTAATTTAGTGAGATGCCCCTGAGTCAGTCCCTAGAAAGATGTCTTATACGGCAACATCAGCACTATGGTTATTGCCGCCCCCTAACTTCTTGGATTTCTAAAGCAATGAGCATGGAATCATTAGAGTTTGTCATTTATCCGGATGGCCGGGTGCAGGAAAAAGTCACGGGAATCATCGGGGCTTCCTGCGCTGAAGTGACTGCCGCTATTGAAGCGCAGCTTGGTGTGGTACTCACTAATGAGCCAACTTCGGAATTTTTTGCCTTAGCTGTTGAGCAAAATGCGGTGGCGACAACCCAAGCCACCTATAGCGAATGGTAATTTTTTTGTTTAATCCATCTTTATTCATTTGAAAAAACCACCATGTCACACTTTAGCAACATCAAAACTCAAATCCGTAACCTTTCCTCCTTAGAAGCTGCTTTGACAGACTTGGGAATTGACTGGAAATCTGGCCCTAGCACAGTACGAGGCTATCGCGGTCAGACCCGTACTGCCGAAGTTGTCATTGAGCAGGACAATGGTTCTGACCTCGGCTTTAGCTGGAATGGCCAAGAATACGAACTGGTCGCTGACCTACAGTATTGGCAGCAAGTCGGGTCTGTGGATCGTTTTCTTAATAAAATAACTCAGCGTTACGCTTACCATACGGTTATCAAAGAATCTGCTAACCAGGGCTTTCAAGTTGCTGAGCAAAAACAAAATGAGGATGGTTCTATCCGCCTAGTCGTGCAGCGCTGGAGTGCCTAATGTCTGAGGAAGCACCCTCTGGGATAGAGCAGACTCCTGAGCGTTCTGGTCTAGAGCCAGAGTTAGGTGGTATTTGGCGGGATGCACCGGAACGTTCTGGTTTGGAGCCGGAGTTGGGTGGCAACCTGCGACAAAAGGGAGTCTATGTTGACGAAATAGTTTGTATTGGTTGTAAGCACTGCGCCCATGTTGCCCGGAATACATTTTATATTGAGCCAGAATATGGGCGATCGCGTGTAGTTCGCCAGGATGGAGATTTAGAAGAGGTAGTTCAAGAAGCCATTGATACCTGTCCTGTTGATTGCATCCATTGGGTCGATTACACGGAGCTGAAAAAGCTCGAAGAAGAGCGGCAGTATCAAGTCATACCCATCGCTGGATTTCCGATTGACCATGCTGTTACTGCTACCAAAAAGCGGCAGCAAAAGCTCAAGAAAAAGCGAAAGCCAGGTAATTAGCAAAGCTCGCGCACATGGTTGTCTTCCTAAAAAACCCTCAACCGCATTCGGCTGTTGAGGGTTTTTAGCTTTATAAACTATGGTGTCTTTTTGTGGGGCAAGTGGTTGGATAGCTGCTATAGCCTCCAACTGAACTAATATTTTAAATTAATCTATGATTAGATAAAATTCTTGATAAGCGATAATTATTAACTAATGTTAATTGAAAAATGCGATCGCCGTGACAGTTTTTTAAACTGTAGGCAGAAAACTCTCGTTCCCAAAACCTCAAACCAATGGTTTGAGGCGATTGAAAGATGCGATCGCTGTGCCAGTTTTCTTTAACTGGGCAGCGAAAAAAGTGATATTAGCTACCTATTACTTGCAGCGATCACCGCGAAAATTGCTTAAATTGGTTACTGTTAGCGCGTGCGATCGCGTATTTTCCCCATTGTTGAGCATAGTTCTAGATGGCAGGATATTAATAACTTAGGTAACTTTTAGGGCTTTATGCAGACAATCTCCGAATATCAAATCCAATCGACTCTGCACGAAGGTATCCAAACGATTATCTATCGGGGGCAGACCCCAACCCACCAACAGCCAACGATCCTCAAACTCCTCAAAGCGGAATATCCCACCCTCGAAGCCATCACCCGCCTCAAACACGAATATCAAATCCGGCAAAGCTTAGACCATCCAGGCATCGTCAAAGTCCTTAGCCTCGAAACCTTCAACAATCGTCAGGCACTACTTTTAGAAGACTTTGGTGGTAACTCCCTCGCACAACTGCTGCGAATAGAGAAACTCAACCTCACTACCTGTTTAAGCATTAGCATCCAACTCGCTAAAGCCTTAGACTATCTGCATAAAAATCAGATTATTCATAAAGATATTAAACCCAGTAACATCATCATTAATTCCCAAACCGGAATTGTTAAACTTACCGACTTCGGCATCGCTTCACGCCTAACTAAAGAAAGCCCACTAATTAATAATCCCAATTCAGTCGAAGGCACCCTTGCTTATATGTCTCCCGAACAAACTGGGAGAATGAATCGCACTCTCGACTATCGCACAGACTTTTATTCTCTCGGTGTCACCTTGTATGAAATGACCACCGGGAGGTTGCCATTTCCGAGTGACGATCCGTTGGAGATAGTTTACAGCCATATTGCTGCTCAACCCAAATCTCCCCACGAATTAAATTCTGAAATTTCCCCAGCCATCTCAGAAGTTGTGATGAAGTTGATGGGGAAAAATGCCGAAGATAGATATCAAAGTGCAGCGGGACTATTAGCAGATTTAGAAATTTGTTTTCACCAGTTAAAAACAAAGGGTGAGATTACTGATTTCATACCAGGACGGCGAGATGTCTTGAGTCAGTTGCTGATCCCACAAAAATTATACGGCAGAGAAACTCAGGTAAAATTACTTTTAGCCGCTTGCGATCGCATCAGTCAAGGAACCAGTGAATTGATGCTAGTTTCTGGTTACTCTGGCATCGGTAAATCTGCCGTAGTAAATGAAGTTAATAAGCCTATTACCCGACAACGGGGTTATTTTATATCCGGTAAATTTGACCAATTAAAGCGGAATATTCCTTATGCGTCATTGATTCAAGCCTTCGGCTCATTGATGCGCCAATTACTAACTGAAAGTGCTGCCCGACTGTCAAGATGGAAAACTAAAATCATAAGCGCTGTCGAGTCAAATGGGCAAGTAATTATTGACTTGATTCCCGAAGTAGAACTAATCATTGGCAAACAGCCAGAAGTGCCACAACTTGGGGCAACCGAATCGCAAAACAGATTTAATCGAGTTTTTAAAGAATTTATTCACGTCTTCGCTCAAAAAGAGCATCCTTTAGTCATATTTTTAGATGATTTGCAATGGGCAGATTCAGCCACATTGAAGTTAATGCAAGTGCTAATTGCTGACCCAGATAGCAAATATCTGCTATTCATCGGCGCGTATCGGGATAATGAAGTTAGTCCCACTCATCCTTTAATTCAAACAGTAGAAGAAATTCGTAAGGCAGGCGCAGTTGTTAATAATATTGTTCTGCAAGCGTTAGATTTATTTCATATAAATCAGCTAATTGCTGATACCTTAAATGATACGGGAAGAGTTAAACCTCTAGCAGAGTTAATTTGTAATAAAACTGCCGGAAACCCATTTTTTATAACGCAATTACTCCAGGCGATATATCAAGAAAAGCTTTTGAAATTTGATTTCAACCCCTTAATTCCTCCTTACCAAGGAGGGACACAGGGGGAATGGCAGTGGAGTATTGAAAAGATACAGGCGATTGGCATCACCGATAAAAGTGTAGTGGAACTGATTGCTTCTCGTATTGAAAAGCTGCCGAAATCAACACAAGAAGTATTGAAATTAGCTGCTTGTGTGGGGGACAGATTTACCCTAGATGTTCTTTCAATTGTCAATGAACAGTCACCCTCCGTCACTGCCAGCGAACTGTATCCAGCTTTACAAGCGGCGTTAATACTTCCCTTGAGTGAAGCGTACCGCGTTCCCTTAGTCTTTAACCAGTCAGAAGCGGTTGATTTGACTTTCGATACTTCGCGGGTTGGTTATAAATTCTTGCACGACCGCGTCCAGCAAGCAGCATATTCCCTGATTCCTAATACTCAAAAGAAAGCTATCCATTTAAAAATTGGTCAATTGCTCTTGCAAAATACGCCAATTGAGGAAATAGAATTAAACATTTTTGATATTATTAATCAGTTGAATTTCGGAATTGACACGCTCACCCAAGAGTCTGAAAAACATGAATTGGCGCGATTAAATTTAATTGCGGGACGTAAGGCAAAAGCTGCTACTGCTTATGAACCTGCTTTCAAGTATTTGAACACAGGAGTAAAACTTTTAAGCGTTGATACCTGGGAAAATGCTTATAATTTTACCTTGGTATTATATGAACAAGCAGCAGAAGCAGCTTACCTCAGTGGTGAGTTTGAACAGATGCAAAAACACGCTGAGATTGTGCTGCAACAAGCAAGAAATCAGCTCGATAAAGTCAAGGTTTATGAAGTCACAATCCTCACCTATGTAGCCCAGAATAAACTGCTAGAAGCTATTAAAATCGGGCTACAAGCGCTGAAGTTGCTGGGGGTAGACTTTCCCGGAGAACCTACAGATGCAGACATCGGTCAGGCGCTCTTCAAAACGGCTGCTCTACTCCCAGAAAAGGGCATTGAAGACTTAATGAATCTGCCCAAAATGACTGATGTTTACGCGCTGGCAGCTATGCGGATTTTGTATACAATAGCTGCTGCTACTTACGTAGCCGCTCCCAGGCTGTATCCGCTGATTACATTATCACAGGTTAATTTGTCTATTACTCACGGTAATGCGCCCGTGTCTGCCGTTGCTTATGCTACTTATGGTGTTATCCTTTGCGGTATAGTCAATGACATTGAATCTGGCTACCAATTTGGCAAATTGGCGTTAAATTTGTTGTCACACTTTAGTGATAAAGCAATCGATACCAAAGTATTTTGTGCCGTTGCACTCTTCGTAAATCACTGGAAGTTTCATCTGAGGGAAACTTTATCACTTTTTCAGCTAGGGCATCAACGCGGACTAGAAACTGGAAATTTAGAATCTACTGCTTGGAATTACTTTTTTGAATGTCAATCTTTATACTTAATGGGTCAGGAACTAGCTGCTTTGGAACCCAAGCTAGCAACCTATAGTAATGCTATCCGCCAAATCAAGCAGGAACTTCAGTTAAACTACAGCGAGATGCTACGGCAGGCCGTTCTAAATTTGATGGGGCGTTCTGTCGATCCGTGCCGTTTAATCGGTGAAACTTACGACGAGGAGCGATCGCTACCGCAACATCAAGAAGCAAATGATGTAATGGCGCTTTACTATCTGCACCTTTACAAACTGATCCTTCACTATCTGTTTGGACAGTATCCCCTAGCGCTGGAAAATGCAGCTTTAGCAATAAACTATTTAGGCGGTGTAACAGCACAGCCAGTTATTCCTCTCCTCGATTTCTACGATTCTCTAGTCCGGTTGGCGATGTATGCCTCCCTATCAAAGCCAGAACAAGACTGTGTACTGGACAAAGTGCAAGCCAACCAGGAGAAAATGCAGCACTGGGCAAATCATGCCCCAATGAATTTTTTACATAAATTATATCTGGTCGAAGCAGAACAATATCGGGTGATTGGCGAGAATTATCAGGCGATGGATTACTACGATCGCGCCATCAAAGGAGCCGCCGAAAATGGTTATATTCAAGAAGAAGCACTGGCTTATGAATTAGCTGGGAAATTGTATAAATCTTTAGGGAAAGAAATAATTTATCAGGCATACATAACGAAAGCATACTATGCCTATATCCGTTGGGGAGCTATAGCCAAAGTCAAAGACTTAGAATCCAAACATCCAATTCTGGTAGCACAAAGTCGTACTATAGAAGACCCGACCCTGGATGTCACCATCACTACGACTACGACTACCACTACTGGTAGCAATTTGACCAACTTTTTAGACTTAGCTACTTTTATCAAATCTTCGCAAGCGATCGCTAGTGAAATTGTCTTAGAAAAATTGCAGAGCAAGTTAATCAAAATTCTGCTGGAAAATGCCGCTGCTCAAAAAGGAGTGCTACTGCTAGTTAAAGATAACCAACTGTTCATCGAAGCTGCTGGTACTGCTACAAACAATGAAGTGACAGTTTTAAAATCGATTTCTCTTGAAACCAGTGAGGATCTACCCCTTTGCGTTATAAACTACGTCTTCAGAAGTCAAAATCATCTCGTCTTTAATGACGTGACTCAAGCAGAGCCTTTCAACACAGATCCCTACATTCAGAAAAATCAACCAAAATCAATTCTCTGTCTACCAATTATTTATCAATCCCAGGTGCAAGGAATTCTTTACCTGGAAAATAACTTGGCAGCAGGAGCTTTTACCCAAGAGCGGATAGAAGTCTTAAAAGTCTTAGTTTCGCAAGTCGCTATAGCTTTAGAAAATGCCCGTTTATATGCGCGGGAAAAAGAGAAATCTCAGCAGTTGCAACAATTTTTAGAAAAACTTCAGCAAACGCAAGCTCAACTAATACAGACTGAAAAAATATCCTCTTTGGGTCAATTTGTCGCTGGTGTTGCCCACGAAGTTAACAATCCGGTCAGCTTCATTGCGGGCAATTTGCACCATGCTAAAGAGTATGTTCAAGACTTGAGTAATCTGGTGAATTTATATCAAAAGCATATGCCGAATCCGCCAGGAGAAATTGCCGAAGAAATTGAGGCGATTGACTTAGAATATTTGCTGAAAGATTTACCCAAGATGATTTCCTCAATGAAACTTGGTACTGACCGCATTCGGGATATTATGCAGTCTTTACGCAACTTTTCGCGGGCAGATGATGCTGGGAAAAAGGCTGTGAATATTCACGATGGTTTAGAAAGTACGCTGATGATCTTGCAGCACCGCCTGAAAGCTAAATCAGACCGTCCAGCGATTCAGGTGCTTAAAGAGTATGGAGATTTGCCTATGGTTGAGTGCTACGCCGGACAACTCAACCAGGTATTTATGAATTTGCTCTCGAATGCGATTGAGGCGCTAGAGGAGTCTAACGCCCTTAAAACTTATGCTGAAATTGAGCAGCATCCGAACCTGATTACAATTCGCACATTCGTAACCAATAACCATCAGGTGGAGATTCGGATAAAAGACAATGGATTAGGAATGTCTGAGTCAGTACGCCAACGGCTATTTGACCCATTTTTCACCACTAAGCCGCAGGGTAAAGGAACTGGACTAGGACTTTCGATTAGCCACCAAATTGTTACAGAAAAGCACAGCGGGACATTGCAGTGTTTTTCATCAATTGGGGAAGGGGCAGAGTTTGCGATCGCAATTCCACTCAGTCTGTAGCGGGAACACCTTGGATAACTGGACGGACACCAGAACCTGGGAATGGATCTGGATTACCTAACCAGTTGAAGTCATTAATCCGCAAGCTGATGGAACCCAACTCTAGGACTGGGTTATAACGCAAGATGACGTTATAGGTGCGGCGGCTGTATTCCAGAAAATAGTCGGTACTGATGCTATCACCGGTATCTAAACT
Organism: Trichocoleus sp. FACHB-40; assembly: GCF_014695915.1. Taxonomy (GTDB): domain Bacteria; phylum Cyanobacteriota; class Cyanobacteriia; order Cyanobacteriales; family FACHB-T130; genus Funiculus; species Funiculus sociatus. The sequence continues at coordinate 64,617 of NZ_JACJPF010000100.1, read as the reverse complement.
GATAGCTGTTTGAAAACCAGCGCGAAATGGCCCATAAATTTGCTGGGTGATACCAGCGTAAAGGACTTTAGTATCAACTAAACGGTCAAACAAGAAAGGCGATGTGCCATTACGGGCAACCTGAGACAAGCTGACATTAAACCCGGTGTAATCTAAGAAAGGCTTAGAAAAATGACCAATTTGCCCTTGTAGTCCGATGTCTGCACTCAAGGATGCTTGGGTATCGCTACTGCTGTAACCACTGTATACGCCAGTAGCGCTAGTAGTCAGTTGCAGGTAGGGAACAATTGGTACTGGTGTATATCGCAATCCTTCGGTAGGGGTGGCGGGTAAGGCTTCACCCCGCCACAGTGTAAAGGCACGGCTAAGGGTCGCACTACCTTGGTAGCGGTTGAGAGTGACGCGGTTGTTTGTCCGCACCGGGTCGAGCAAGTCTATGCGGTCGGTGTCGGCGTTAATAATTTGAGCGCCTGCTTGATAGCTGAGGTTAATGCCTGTGTTTCCTAGAGGAATTACAGGGGAAGTTAGGACTGCGCCTATACTACTCTGGACGGTTTGAAAGCCGAGGGAGCCGTTGAAGAGGCGATCGCGATAGCTATATTCCAGGTTCAGGGTGTGGGGGTAACGGGTGCCGATGGTTTGGCGCAAGCGCAGACTTGCCCGCAACTCGTCTTCTGCTATCTCTTCGGGATCTAGACTGGTGAAAACTGCCGTCCCCCTCAAAGTGGTAGTGGGACTCAGGGTGGCATCCAGCCTAGACCGGACACCAAATACCGATGGATCGATGTAGTCGCCCTCAGTAATTGCTTTCTGGATAAAATACTGCGGTGTGACGCGAAATAAAATCTTGTCAGTGGAAATAAGTTGAAAGGTGCGCTCGGCAAACACACCACCGCGATCGCCATCATCATACCCGAAGGTGACGATTCCAGGTTCGCGCTCTCTCCGGTCAATCAGTCGGCGATCTTGAAATATGGGAATGGAGAACCCCTGGTCGAAAACTAGGCGGGAGTTAGTGCTGGTAATTTCATCTACAAGGGGCGAAATTCTTCTGAATCTAGCTGTGTCTGCCCGTACCTCTAACTCTGGCGGTGAGAAGGGGTCGTTGGTAAAGCGAACGTTTTTAGCGATCGCGCCTTCGGAGTCGAAATCAATTCGATCCGCTTGAAAGCGCAGCCGATTCAGGGTGCCTCCCTGTTGAAAGGCAGACTGGTTTTGAATAGTTCTGCCAGCACCAAATACAGCGCCAAAGCCACCGGGGCTGCTGATATTCGATAACGGTTGGTTGGCGAGGATGCGATCGCTTAACGGTCGGGCAAAGGCACGGGTATCATTTGGTAATGGCCCAGAAAAATCCGTCCCAGCTGTGGGCTGATAAATTTCCCCACTGGCATTTAAGACAAAACCGCTATCTTGGGCAAAGAAGTATTCTAAGCGATCGCCTCTGATTGTTTGATCGCCCCGCTTCAAGGCTATATTCCCCTCGCCTACCACAATCCGATTTGGCAAGTTCAGCTGCACCCGGTCGGCATCTACTACCGATCCCTGGTATCGCAATAAAACATCGCCTTCGGCTGTCACAACTTGCCGATCTACCTCGTACTCCTGACGGTCTGAAGTTAATTCCACGACACTACCATTACTCTCAGTAGTGGGTGTTACGGGGGAAGGTTGCTGTGTCTGTGTCTTGGGTGGTGGTGAGACAGGTACTAATTCCTCCTCACTCCAGGGTTCGCCCTCCAAGGGGGAGGGGGCAACGGGTGTATCGGATTCTCTCGGAGTTTCTGGCGGTAATTCTAGGGGTAGCCTATCATCTTCGGATTCTCTCCCAGTTCCCTCTGACGGTGGGAGTGGGGATAGCCTGTCATCTTCGGCTTCCGTCGGATTCGGCTCTGGCGGCGGCTCTTTTGGCTGTTGATCTACACTTGGTAACTGGGATACGGACAGCGACTTTTGCAAAACAGGTGCTGCTGCCCGTTCTTTTACTGGTTCTGTCTTATTTTCAGAATTTCGATTTTTCGCAGGCGGCTGCTTTGCTCCAACGACAGAATGCCCCACTGAAATCGGAGAACCAAGCAGGACGGCACTTCTTTTAGGGATAGATATAGATGAGGAAGACTCCGGCGGTAGGGTTTCCGGCGGAGTCGGAGCAGCAACCGCCCCGGTTTGCATGGTTCTGGTGGAAACCGAGAAAAGAGTTGGAGTTGAAGCAGCCAGAGGAGCGAATTCCCCTGGCTGTGAGGTACTGACAATTGAAGGTGGTTCAGGCGGCGGGACTGGTTGGGGCATTTTCTAGCAACAGGAGTCGAGCGGACAGCACAAATGCCTATTCTCAACTGCATTCTGAGCAGCGTGCCTCACATTGGGCTGCTGTCCCGACATTGGCCTGAGGCATTAAGCGATCGCTGTTTATTCTAAATCCCGACGTTTCGGGTTACGAGCCGGATCATTGGACAAAAATCCAAACATAAAGAGCAGGACGAAGAAGGCAACGACTATATAAACAACTATTTTGAGGGTCAGCATACCGATATCTACTCCAGACGGGAAAGGCTGAATGTTGTTACCTTAAAGGCATGACAACTTTCTCATAATACCGAAATATTGCTTCATTTTTGACAAAGACCTCAAGCGTTGAATTCAGGGTCGTGCAAGGCTGCTCAAATTGCTTGACGATTCTGGAGTGCATTAAGTTTCACCAAGCGTCGTTGTTGAAGAAAGCGATCGCCCTCGTTGGCGACTCCTCCCGTCCAACTGATCCGGGAATCTTGGGGCTTTATCCGGAATTTAAGGAACTTAAGCTGATGTTAGGTTTCTAATGGTCTAGATTTTTCCTGGCTGAAAACTAATCGGATGCTGGTGGCAGAACGATAGGCTAAACACTTAAGTTTTTCCGAAAAAACCCGATCGGCTCTGGCTCAAATCTTTCTCACTCAGTTTTCCAAGGCTCAGGTCGCTCAATCAGATGGAGGTAATCGTGAACAGTTCATTAGCTCCCGAAAATTTTGAGATGTTCGCTGAACCTATCGCGGGTACAGTGGAGAAAACAATCGCTCCTAATCAGCCTGGACGAGTCAAGTGTCTTGGTACTTTCTGGCCTGCACGATTTATAGAGCCTGATTGCCAAGCCATTGTTGAAGCTGATGAGCCTGTGATGGTTGTTGGCAGACAGGATATCACTATGCTGGTGGTTCCAGTTAAGTAGATTTTTTTACAGAGTTACGCGATCGCTTCCTGGGGAAAAAATGCGATCGCTCTAGCTTTTCCCTTTTGCACCGTTAGTTTCTCCTTCCCTAACCAGCATCATTTCATATAAGTCACCGAGGGTATAAGTCATACCTGTATCGGGATTTTGTGGTTCTAAGGCTACGCGCAAAGTTTCCAAGGCATCAGCCTGAACTTTGGTGACACAAGCATTCTCAATGTCACTAACTGAGCTGGCTGGTAGACCGCAATAATTGTGCAACTCTTGGAGACTCCAGCCTTTTGTTTCTCTGGCTTTGCGAAGAATCTCTCCAACACGCATGATGCCCATTCGGTCGAATCGATACCGACCTGTACCGTCCTCCTGCACTCGACCTTTGCTTCCAGTATCAGACTTAATCAATTAGCGTCACCTCACTTATTTATCAATTGTATGCTGCTGAGAATGCTGAGAATATGGACTTTATCCGCAATTGCGGATAAGATAATAGAATTATCGGCATATGTATAGGGCAGGTTCGGGCGACAGAATTTATAGAGAATTTACTCACAACTAAGGAACGCATCATGGCACGCAGAACTCGCAGAACTCGCTCAAAGCAAGCAACTCGCCACAGCTTTATTAAAACGCGATGGTTTAAGCGTGCCAGCTTGCATATAACCAAGGAAGAAGCAGGGCAAGTTTTGGGGGTTCCGGCAAACCAGGTGAAGTGGATAAAGCACATGGCGCATCAGCTGTGCATAGTCTGGGAAAACGAAAAAGGGAAGACGTGCAGCAGCTTTTTTAGCTACAGAATTTTTCTGAGTTGGCAGCGACTCCTCATCGCCGCAATCCAAAGCTGCCAAAATTTAGAAGAATTAAACAGCCTTGGCGCAGTCATTGAGTATGAGTTTGCGCGGTTTAACTATCCGACAGAAATGGAAGATTTAATTTCGGATACCTTGAAATCCCATCATTTTGTATTAAAAGCGGCTGCTTGTTGCTAAACAGAGGTATAAAAATATTTGTTCTAAGTTGTAAGCATCATCAGTCCTCGAAAAGAGTATAAAAAACATCGTACTTTCGGCCGATCTGAGTACACAATAACTTTATTCAGACTTATAGAGGCTTTGTCGATGCAGCCGATTCGGACATTTAATGTTTCTCCTTCTCTGCCGCCGAGACTAGAACCCCTACGCAAGCTGGCTTATAACCTGCACTGGGATTGGAACGTCGAAACCAAAGAGTTATTTCGGCGCTTAGACCGCGACTTGTGGGAATCAAGCCGTCATAACCCAGTTTTGATGCTGGGAACCATCAGCCAAGCCCGATTAAAGGAAGTTGCTGAAGATGAAGGCTTTGTCGCCCAAATGGAAAGGGCTTCAATGCAGCTAGACGACTACCTGCAAGAGCGAAATTGGTATCGCAAAAACCGAAACTTGTCAAGTGGCAGCGATCGCGCAACTGACCAGAAAGAGTGCTACGCCTACTTTTGTGCGGAATTTGGTCTTACCGATTGCCTGCCTATCTACTCCGGAGGCTTAGGCGTTCTGGCGGGCGACCACCTGAAATCAGCTAGTGACTTAGGCTTGCCGCTGGTTGCTGTAGGCTTACTTTACCAAGAAGGGTATTTTGCCCAGTACCTCAACGCCGATGGCTGGCAGCAAGAACGCTACCCGATCAACGACTTCTACAATATGCCCCTGCACCCGGAGCGCAATCCTGACGGTTCGGAATTGCGGATCGAGGTAGAGTATCCAGGGCGCACCGTTTATGCTCGTGTTTGGCGGGTACAAGTGGGAACCGTACCTCTGTATCTGCTCGATACTAACATTGAGCCAAATAATTCCTACGACCACGACATCACCGACGAGTTGTATGGTGGTGACTTGGATATGCGGATTCACCAGGAGATGATGCTGGGCATCGGGGGTTTCCGGATGCTGAAGGCTTTGGGATATAAACCCACCGTCTATCACCTGAATGAAGGTCACTCAGCGTTTCTGATTCTGGAACGCATCCGAATGTTGATGCAGGACGAAGGTTTGACTTTTGCCGAAGCTAAACAAGTAGCGCAAGCTAGTCAGGTTTTCACTACTCATACACCAGTTTCCGCTGGATTCGACTTGTTCCCCCCAGACAAGGCTCTGTATTACGTGGGACACTATGCCCATAGTTACGGGCTTTCGCCAGAAGAGTTTCTCGCTCTAGGACGGGAAAATACCGGGGATTTGTCGTCGCCTTTTAGCATGGCAGCACTGGCGATGAAGACATCAAGTTTTGTTAATGGTGTCGCCCAGCTGCACGGGTTGGTATCGCGGATGATGTTTAAGGATCTTTGGAAGGACTTGCCCCTGGAGGAGGTGCCAATTACCGCGATTACCAATGGGGTACACGCCCGTAGTTGTGTGGCAAGGTCTACTCAGGAGCTATATGACCGCTACCTTGGCCCTCAGTGGTCTGATGCGCCTGCGGATGATAGTTTGTGGGAGCGGGTGCTGTCGATTCCGGATGAAGAGTTGTGGCGCAATCACGAGCGTCAACGGTCGGAATTGGTGGTGTTTGTCCGGGAGCGTCTAGTGAAACAGTTGCGCGATCGCGGTGCAACTCCCGGCGAAATTGCCCAGGCGCAGGAAGTGCTAGACCCAACGGTGTTAACGATTGGGTTTGCGCGACGGTTTGCTACTTATAAGCGGGCTAGCCTATTTCTCCGTGACAAAGAGCGAATCAAGAAGATTTTGCAGGGTAACAAAAATCGCCGGGTGCAGTTTGTAGTTGCTGGTAAGGCTCATCCCAAGGATATACCGGGGAAAGAACTGATCCGCGATATCATCCATTTCTCGCGGGAGGAAGGGATGAATATCAGTGTCGTGTTTATCCCAAATTACGATATCTATGTAGCTCGGTTGATGGTGGCTGGTTGTGATGTTTGGCTGAATACGCCCCGCCGTCCCCGCGAAGCTTCTGGTACGAGTGGGATGAAGGCATCAATGAATGGTTCGCCGAACCTCAGCATATTAGATGGCTGGTGGGATGAGGCTGATTATGTCCGCACTGGCTGGCCTATTGGTCACGGGGAAGACTACGACGACTTGAATTATCAAGACAACGTGGAGGCAAATGCCCTGTACGAGTTGCTAGAACAGGAAGTCGTACCGCTGTTCTATGAACGGGATGGTTATGGAATTCCCCGCCAATGGGTTGCGAAAATGAAGGATGCAATCCGGTTGAATTTACCGTTTTTCAATACTTCGCGGATGGTGCGCGATTATGCTGTACGGGGATATTTCCCGGCAAGCGATCGCTACTCGATTATGACCTCAAACAACTACGCTCCAGCTAAGGAAATAGCTTCTTGGAAGCAGCGGATGTTTGAACATTGGTATGACATCAAAATTGAAGAGGTTGATGTCTCTGAACCTGCTGGGGTTTTGGTTAATCAAACTGTTGGTGTCAAAGCTCGAATTAATCTGGACGCTCTAACTCCAGATGATGTGCAGGTGCAACTCTATCAGGGTGCTGTCGATGCTGATGGGGAAATTGTCAACGGTGTGCCTGTGGTGATGGAACACCAAGGTCAGGATCAACATAATTGTTGCATTTACACTGCTGATATTCTCTTCACTTCCAGTGGTTTACAAGGTTTGTCTCTGCGCGTTCTGCCGAAACATGAAAATTTGTCAACTCCTTATGAGTTGGGATTGATTCGCTGGGCGTAACAATTTTGGATTTTGCGGGGGCAAAGGAGTAGTCTGGGCTTCCGCAAAATCTAACATCGATTGGGGATGACAATATATCCTGTTGTGCGACCTAATACTAAGTTACGTTTTAGTCCCGAATACCACCAATCTGCTGCTATGTAGGCACATGGACACTACAATGACACAAGTTCGTCTCGCGCATCCCATTCCAATCAATATCCCACCAACATTAACACTTACGGTTACTCACGATCAGTTCGTTGAGTTGTGTGTTGTTAACCAAGATTTACAACTAGAACGCACAGCTACAGGAGAATTAATTATTATGCCTCCAACTGGAAGCATCACAGGAAATAGAAACTCAGACATTGAAGGACAACTCTGGTTGTGGAACCGTCAGACTAAACTTGGTAAGACGTTCAACTCTTCTACTGGTTTTCACCTCCCCAACGGTGCGGATCGTTCTCCTGATGCTGCTTGGGTACGTCAAGATAGATGGGACGCGCTTACAAGAGAACAACAAGAAGGCTTCGCCCCTCTGTGTCCTGATTTTGTTCTGGAACTACGTTCTAAAAATGACAATATGGAACCGCTAGGAGCCAAAATGAGGGAATATATGGATAATCAGGCTCGTTTAGGCTGGTTGATTGGCCGAAAGAATAAGAAGGTCGAGATATATAGGCAAGGTCAGGATGTGGAAGTGTTGGATAATCCTACTACTTTGTCAGGGGAAGATGTTTTACCAGGGTTTGTCTTAGATTTGACGGAAGTTTGGTCATAATCGATTATTTGTTTTGTTTAACTCCCATTAGTGCATTCGCAACCCAGGTGGAAAGCAGCCCTCCCAAGAAGAAAACGCTAAAGAAAATGGTTGTTAATATGCTAGGGTATTCTAAAAACTGTAAAACTACGATCATTAGCCATGCGATCGCTAAAATAATTGTGTAAATTGTCATAAATTTTCTCGCGCTTCCCGCCGGACATTGTAAGGTCGCCGAGACTGGTAGTAAGAACCATATTAAGGAGATTGCTGCTGCTAAAACATTGGGGTTTTTCGTAGTAAACCAAGCAGCAACAGCAATTATGATGCAAAGCGACAATCCGCCAAATAAGTTCGATTTGTTAATCTCTTCTTCGGAAAGGATTAATCTTCCGAATTTATCAAATCTTAGTAACAGGGTGAAGAGAGGGTCAGCAATCCAGGTAAGAACTACAAATGAAATGTAGGCAATACCTATTAACCATAGTAATGGATTTAAGTTAGCGACGGCGAGTCCACCTACTAACAAGCGGAAGAGAAAATATAAGCCAATACTGAAGAGCAATCTAGGACGATTATCTAATCGAGAGCAAAAGAGAAAGTATCGCAACATTACCCTATAAATGGGATTTTTGGCTTTCATCGCCTCGACAATTCCCTGTCTGGCCCATTCAAATGTAGGATTGAGTCGCAGTGCTTCGCGGAAACTTTCGGAAGCTTTGTTAGGGTTTTTTCCCTGCGTCAGGAGTATCCAGCCTAAACTAGCGTAGCTGGAGGCGTTTTCTGGGTCTTTGGAGATCGCATCCTCAATGGCTGTCTTAGCTTCCTGTGCGCGTCCTAGCTGCGACAAGGCGAGGGCGTGGTAATTTAAGCATTCCACGTCTTCCGGGTCAATAGCTAAGCCTTGCTGCGCTGCATTTAAGGCTTCCTGCCAAAGTCTTTGGTTGTATCGAATGCGCGATCGCAAGGCGAAGTAACCTGAATTTGCTGGGTCAATTCGGATTGCCTCAGCTAGCGATATTTCAGCATCTCTGAGATGCTCGCGATCGCATAAAATGTACGCCAAGATGTAATGAGCATACGCCCAATCAGGAGCCAGCCCAATTGCGATCTGAGCTTCTTGTGTTGCTTCCTGGTGCTTCTGGCGGTAACTCAAGCACAAGCCTAAAAGAGCGTGCGCGATCGCGCTATCGGGCGACTGGGTTAACTCCTGTCGCAGTTCCTTCTCTGCCATTTCGTACCGGGATTGCCCAATTAGCAATTGCGCCCGTTCTAAGTGTACGCCCATCAGATTTTCATATATTTGAGGATGTCGTCCAATCCGCTCTCATTAGCATACAAGGCATAGTTCCGAGCAGTCGAAAACCATTCTTCAGGCACTACCTTAACTTAGGGGAGCTTCTCCAGATGAAAAAGAAGGAAAAAAGCGTTCCGAAGGCGAGAACGATTAACCAAGTTAGCCAGAACCAAACGTCAACACTTACAAAAGGTAGCCCTGGTAATGGAAGAACTAACCCTGCCAGCCCAACTAACGCCATGATGGTTGTATATCCCACCATGAGGCTGCTGTGCCACCCCGCTGAAGATCGGAACGTTGCCGATACAGGCAGAAGCAACAATCCGAATAAAACGGGAGCAAACAGAGTTTTAGAATTTCCGGTCATTAACCACAAATAAAATGCGCTTAGTATTGCCCAAACTAAAGTCGTGAGCCAATAGGATTGCTTAAACTTCAGTTCGAGTAATAGGGTTATAAAGAGGTCTACAAACCAAGGCAAAAAGATTAACCATAACAAAACAATCAGCGCTAACCAAATCAAAGGATTGGGATTAGTTGCAGCAAGATTCAGCAATATACGGAATGCCAAACACAAGCAGGCAAAGAAGCCCAACAAAGCTTTCCCGCTCAAAAATCTGCCTAGTTGTAAACGGCGGTACGGGAATATTAGACACCTGTAAACTAGTCTGTATAGTGGGTTTTTTAACTTGATCGCTTGGATGAGTCCATCCTGTGCAGATTCAAAATTGGGGTTGAGTCGGAGTGCTTGGCGGAAATACTCCCAAGCTTTCGTGGGGCTTCCTTCCCGATTCAATATCATCCATCCCAAGTTGTTGTAGTTGCTAAAATTCTCCGGGTCAAGAGCGATCGCTTGCTCAGTCGTAGCGATCGCCTCCTCTGTTCGACCCAACTCGAATAGGGCAATCCCTTTGTTATTCAAACAGTCAGCATTCTCTGGCTCTATGTTAAGCCCCTGCGTCGCTGCTTCTAGTGCCTCCTGCCATCGCTTTTGTTTAACTCGAATGTTTGATAGTAGGATGAAATGGTTGGTATTTTCAGGATTTAGGCGAATTGCCTCTTTGGTTGCGTTCTCAGCTTCCAGAAGCTGATTGCGATCGCAGAGAATCCAACCCAGAACGTAATAACCATCCTCCCAATCTGGTGCCAGCTTAATTGCTTGCTCAGCTTCTTTTATTGCTTCCTCGTACTTCTTGAGAAACCTCAAGCACCAACCTAACCACGCATAAGCCTGGGCGCTATCTGGATCGACTGCTAATTCCTGCTGCAATTCCTGCACCGCCATCTCATAACGCGATTGAGCCATGAGAAGTTCGGCCCGTTCTAAGTGTACGCCCATCAGAATTTCATATATTTGAGGATGTCGTCGTACAATCCGCCCTCATTAGCATACAAGGCATAGTTCCGAGCAGTCGAAAACCATTCTTTTGTCGAAGGTTTCACTCCTCCCGCCGCCGATGCTAAATCTTTGGTAGTTAGTGGCTTTGGGATACCTACTTTCATCGCTTCAGCTAACTTCTTTTCTATTGCCACATCGACAACTGCCATTAAGTCTGCGCCGGAAAAATTCTCAGTTTTCTTCGCTAAATGGTCGTAGTCGATATCTTCCACTGGCTTACCTCGACACAACAAGCGTAAAATTGCCGCCCTTGCTTCAGCATCAGGCGGCGGTACAAATAATATGCGGTCAAAGCGTCCCGGACGGCGAAAAGCTGAATCTAAGTGCCAAGGTGCATTAGTTGCCGCTAAAATTAATACCCCTTCATTAGAACTCCTCACCCCGTCTAATTCTGACAGAAATTGGTTAATTACCATGCGGCTAGAATTTTGTCGCAAGTCCGCACGACTGGCAGCTAAAGCATCAACTTCATCAAAAAATAATACACAAGGTTGGTTGCGTCTGGCTTGTTCAAAAAGGTCGTGCAAATTGCGTTCACTGTTGCCCAACCACATATCTAATACATCGTTGATGCCTACAGAAAGGAAACCAGAGTTAATTTCGCCAGCTGTGGCACGAGCAAGGTAAGTTTTACCGCAACCCGGAGGGCCGTACATCAAAATTCCGCCCCCAATTGCCTTGCCGTAAGCTTTGTACAGTTCCGGCTGTTTGAGGGGATAAATAATTTTCAGGCGAATTTCGTCTTTGACCGCTTCCATACCGCCAACATCTGGGAATGCGATCGCAGGTTTTTCGACTTGGGTATCTTCTAAAGTTGGAAAGTCTCCCAATCCTGCCCGAATTTTGCCATCTACCACCTCTTGCACGTCCTCCTCTGCCCCAATTCCCAGCCTTTCGGCAAAATCAGCATCTTTAACAGCAGGATCGGTTTCAACGGCTCGGCGGTACTGACGAACAGCTTGTTCCACAGCACCCGCGTTCAAGAGAAGACGCGCATGAAGTAAAAAAGCACCCGCCGGACAATCCAAGCGCTTTATTTGATCTTCTACAATTACCAACGCTTGGGTATACTTTCCTTGTTGGTAGAAAGCACGAGCTAAACCTAATTTTAGCTGCTGATTTTCAGGCGACAAAACTAAGGCTTGGCGATACTCTTGTTCGGCTTCCTCTGGCTGTCCCAAACTTAGCAGAGTTTCTGCCAAATGTTGCCGTAAAGGTACGTTATCGGGAGAAAATTTTAAAGCCTCTCGGAGGGACGCGATCGCATCATTACTGCTAGTCATTCGTTTTTATTCCTTATACTCCTTCCCCGTTTCCGACTGGGAATGTTTATAATGCGGCTCTGCCTCATAATATTATTGACACTATAGATTACCAATTTCGAGAGGTTCAGTTGACTTAATGAGGTGCATTCCCGCCGCCGCAAATCTGGCAAAAGCCTCATCAGCTTGTTCTTTATAATCCACTATTCCCGGCACCACAACGGGCGATGTGCAATCTTCCAATAAATAAACTTTTTTAGCAAGACTGGCATCTTTGGCTTTAATTTCTGTCAATAAATCATCAATTGTCCAGGCAACGCAATGACTTTTTGCTTGACCAGCAATTATTACAGCATCAAATTCTAGCAGATAGTCGATAAATTTTGTATTCTTCTGGGCAATAGGGTTTCCATTCACTCCTTCTAATACTTCCGCACGCAACACAGAATAGTTTTCTGTTAAAGGATTGTCTCCCTTTACCTCAAACTGCGTTTGGCTATTCCTAGCAATGCAGTGGAAAAACAACGCCTCTTCCACCGCAGAAACCAAGGCGTGACCAATACCGCCCAACATGGAATGATAAGGCCATACGGTTAGCGGATATTTGCCTTTCTCACTCAAATGCTTGACATAATGTAAAGAATGTGATGCAAGATTAGAGTAATCTGCACCAACAATTCCAGCAACTGCTGGGTTTACCTTCCAGATACCTTGCTGGATATGTTCCGGTGTAATCATCGTGGCGGCGGGGGTGGGATGTTCTCCAGCGTCGTTAATCCAGAAGATGGGGTGGAAGATTTGGATGGCGGTGTGAGTATCCATTGTGGGTCAGATCGCGCTAATCTTCCCCAAATTCCGATAGATAAATTCGCACAACCGCACATTATCATTTACCGCACCCCTGACAAATAATTCAAAGTCGGGGATACAAAAGGTATTCTGCACATCAATCAACAACAGGCAAATGCGAGTTTTATCCTCGCTAGATGGAGGAATATCGTGCTTTTTTGCCCAATTCCGCGCGTCTTCTGCCCGTTGCTGATATGGCACTCGCCAAACTTCTCCCACCTTTTTAGCATCAAAGTGCGACGGAATCGGCAGTTGCTTTATTGTTTGTGCGTTCATCTTCTGTTCCTGCTGACACTAACTGGTTTAGCGGTGCAATTCCAGCCATATCCAGAATTTCGGGAATCAAATCTTCCCGCTTTACAGCCATCATATGAACACCTTGGCAGAGTTGACTAGCCAATTTGACTTGTTCAGCTGCGATCGCCATCCCTTCTTGCAACGGATCGTCTGCTGCTGCTAAACGGTCGATGATGTCTTGGGGAATATTTACACCAGGTACGCAGCGATTAATAAATTGGGCATTTTTGGCAGACTTTAGCAGAAAAATTCCCGCCATAATTGGCTTACCGCAGCCAGCAGCAATTTTGTCCATAAATTTTTCCAAACGGTCAAAATCGCAAATCAGCTGGCTTTGGAAATATTGCGCTCCAGCTTCTAGTTTACGTTCAAATCGGCTTTGCAATCCTGACCAACTTGCTAGTTGGGGGTCAACAGCAGCACCAGCAAATAAATCTGTAGCACCATCTGTGAGGGGTTTATCGTTCCAGTCGAAACCGAGATTCATTTTTTTAATTAAACCCAGCAACCGCACAGATTCCAGATCAAATACACTTTTGGCATCAGTATGATCGCCTGCTTTCACCGGATCGCCTGTCAGCGCTAAAATATTGCGGATGCCAAGAGCATGAGCGCCCATGAGATCGCTTTGCAGTCCGATGCGGTTGCGATCGCGACAAGCCATCTGACAAATCGGCTCGATTCCGTGCTGCAATAAAATTAAACTAGCCGCCAACGGACACATCCGCAACACCGCCCGACTGCCATCAGTAATATTAACTGCATGAACCCTACCTTTGAGGGTTTGCGCCATTTCCACCATGTGGACTGGATTCCCGCCTTTGGGGGGTGCTACCTCGGCGGTGATCAGGAATTCACCAGCTTCGGCGGCGCTACGGAAAGATTTAAACAGCATTGAGTTTTGGATGCTAGGCATTTGGTTTTTTTGTTAAGTATGGATTATGAAGGATAAAGAGAGTGTGAATTGTGCTGTAAGAATTGTAAAATTTCAGCTGTCCTTCATCCTTCAATCCCATCGCCTGGATTCTTTTACTGATTACCACTACCTTCTTGAAACTGCGCGATCGCAGACTGGATATCGTCTGCGCCCAAATTCATCGGTAAACTTAACTTCAACTGAGGATGACTCACTCAGCATCAATGTCATCCCACAGTTGAGAAACTGGTTTAGTTTTACCTGCCTTTGCTTCCATAAGCGACTTGTTAAGGCTTTCTAAAACAGACTCCTTGGGTTCATCATCTTCCTCTGTATCTTCTACGAACAATACAATTATCCGGACGCGGCTATGCTTATCCACTACTAAGGGTGTATCTAAGGATTGACCGTGTTCGTCAACATTTCCCATCACTTCTTGGGCTTTCATTTTCTCTACTACTGGTGCGAAACTGCTATCCTCACAATGGTACGGAATAACCCATAGCGGATTTTACTTGGGAGAGGGTAGAGGATGCGATCGCTTCGGCTTTCTCTCTTCCATCCCGCAACACCGATTCCAGATAACCCTTGTCATCCATCACCCCGTGATACTTTTCCTGAATTGGTTTCAAGGCGTTAATCGTTGTTTCTGTCAGCAACGGCTTAAACTGTCCCCAACCCATATCCTGACATTCCGCCGCCACTTCTTCCTTAGTTTTTCCAGAAAGTATAGTGTAGAGAGTCAGCAAATTTCGTGCTTCCGGCCGTTGGGAATCGTCAAACGTCAAACCGCGTACCGAGTCAGTCTTACAACGCTTAATCTTGTTTTGAATTTGTTCTGGAGTATCCAGCAAATTAATCCGACTCATATCCGAAGGGTCAGACTTAGACATCTTGCGAGTTCCATCAGTCAAACTCATCACCCTTGCACCCTCAGCGCGAATTAACGGATTTGGCAACTTCAGCACCGGATTTTCCCGACAAAACAGATAATTAAACCGATTAGCAATATCCCGCGTCAATTCCAAATGCTGCTTCTGGTCTTCACCCACAGGCACCTTATCCGCCTGATATAGTAAAATATCCGCCGCCATCAACACCGGATAATCCAGCAAACCAGTATTGACATTTTCCCCCTGCTTTACTGCCTTTTCCTTGAACTGGATCATATCTTGCAGCCAGTTAAGCGGCGTAACGCAATTTAGCAGCCAAGTCAGTTCGCTGTGCGCTGAGACATGAGATTGGATAAAAATGCTGCTGTAAGTAAGGTCAATACCGCAAGCCAAATACAAAGCGGCAATTTTATAACTATTTTCCGCCAATGTGGTTGGATCGTGCGGTGCCGTAATTGCGTGTAAATCCACTACACAGAAGAAATTCTCATACTGGCTTTGTCCTTCTACCCAGTTGCGAATTGCTCCCAGGTAGTTACCCAAATGCAGATTTCCGGTTGGTTGAACTCCAGAGAGAACGCGCTGACTTGCCATAAACTTCAATTTAACTGTTTGCGAAAGTTAAAAAAACACATTTATTTAGTTTGACATTTTCTTGCGTCTTGTGACGATACTCTGGTAAAAACAGACAGACAAAATTTTTCCTGTGTATACGGTTTACAACCTATAGCATTCCTAAATGATTCGTGAATGCAAGATACCCGACTTCTTAGAGAAGTCGGGTATCTGAATGGCTGGATTAAAATTCCGGGGATTGCTATATTTGGTAGAATTGATTTAACTTTATCTTTTACGGGAAACCACAAGTTCCAGCCGCTACATTCGTTCCCGACCAATTAGTCACATTACTTGTGCCAATATTATTAGTGGATATTCCATCCTCTGCCTGTATCGTCCCCCCAAGACTATCATCTAACAAAAGATTGCCAATTGTATTTTGACGCGATCGCAAGCAAACAATATCATCAACTCCACTCGTTATCACTTCTAAATCGCCCAATGAACCGCCTGTTAAAGTGTTCAAGGCGACACTAGCAAAAGTATTACTAGAACCAAAACTGTTAATCGAAAGCGACGTAAAAGAATTTTCTGAAATTTGATTCGAGTCAATTGTTAGCCGGAGTCGGGATGTTTCACTTGTCGTTGTAAAAATCCCGTTCAATCCATTTCTAGCAATTTGCTGATTATTGGAAACATTAATCGTTCCCGCTGCTGTATCGTTTAATTGAATATTTACCCCATTATTTTGATTTTCTTGAATCGTGTTGCTAGTAATATTGAACGTTCCCGAAGTGCTGTCGGACAGTAATATAGCAATACCGAACAAGCCATTTTGAGAAATTTCAGGATTGTTAGAAATATTGAATGTTCCAGTTGCTTGATCGTTCAGTTGTAGAGTAATCCCGTCGTCAAGATTTTCTTGAATACTGTTGTTGGTAATATTGAATGTCCCAGAGGATGTAGAGTCAAGTTGAATATTAATCCCCTTAAACTGATTTGTGGTTATCTGATTATCAGAAACATTAAACGTTCCAGAAGCATTATCGATAATTCTGATTTCGATTCCATCTGCGATGCCACTATTACTGCTATTGTTAGCGATCGCGTTCTTTTCTATGTTGAACGTCCCTGTGGCGCTATTGCTAAGTTCGACATTAACTCCGTCCCCGTCGTCAGCAGCAGCACCATTATTGGCAATACTGTTCTCTGTAAGCGACAGAGTGACTTGTCCTTGATTATTACGCAAAGAGAAGCCTTCCAAACCAGAATTGTTGATGGTGTTGTTAGCGATCGCTACCTGTCCAGTCACATTCTGAAGTAAAATACCCTCGCTTACAGAAGATGCGATCGCATTCTCTCGAATTGTCACATCGCTGATATTTGTCCCAGCAATACCAGCACCAGTAGTAGTAGCAATTTCAAACCCAGAAAGCGTAGTTCTATTACCTATTGTTACCGTTCCCGTCACCTGTGGACGCACACCAGCACCAGAGGACGGTAATTGTAAATCACCTTCTACCGTATTTATCAGCTGCACGGGGCCAGTAGAAAGCACCTGCACCCTATCAGGAATTTGGAAGGCGGGAATACTTGGATTTGTCCCTGGTTGCACATAAACAATATCCTCCGGCTGCGCCACAGCCAAAGCTGAAGCAACGTCTCCAGTTGGACTTTCAAATGTACCGTTACCCGTTCCTATCCCCAAATTAACGTGTTGAAATCTCCAAGGTTGACCAGTATTCGGGTTAGTAACAAAAATAGTTTCTTGTCGTGTAAATGATTCAACTTCCTGTTGCTCATCCACTACAATATTTACATTTCGGGCGACAGATTCTCCCAAACGCGCCAACACCGTATTTTCTTTACCTATATTTCTCGGACGAGTGCCAGGGAAATTCGCCCCCACACTTAGCACCAGATTAGTCCCAAAAGTAGCATCATTTGAAAGCGAAACTCCTAGCCGCAAATTATCAGTAGGACGGGCTTCTAAACGAGTGCTAAACCCCAAAATATCGGCACTACCGGGAGCATCATAATAATATAATCCAGCATAACCCCGCAGATCGCCCGTCTTACCTATCTGAGCAATTTTTGTACCAGCCTCAACATCAAATCCCGCCATCGCTGCTTCAAAACGGCGGTTAATTTGTCCTTGCTGAGTTCGAGTCTGGGCTAAAAAATTCCCCTGAAAGACAGGTTCTGATAAGGACATATTATTAGAAATAGTTTCTTGTGTCTTTTGGCGGGTATCGCCAACTGGTATATAAGCATTAGCGCGAACATCCCAATCCCCTAGGCTTTCAACTCCTACACCTAATTGGTTGAAGTTGCTATTTCCTGTGTCGCGAGTGTTGTAGGCGACATAACCGCCATAGACGCGGTTATCTTTAGAATTGTAAGTGCGATAACCTAAAACCAAATTACTACTGATGAGAGCATTTTCTGTTGATAATAGGACTCGTCCTTCTAGAAATGGCAGGTTATTACTTTTACCTGAAGATAGAGGTAAAAAACCTTCTAAGCTAGTGAACGAACTAGAGTAACCAACACCTGGCCCGCTGGTAAAGTTTACCCCCACACGCGGGAGAATTTTTACAGTTGATTCGGTTGGTGTCGCGGTTGTTTGTGCGGTTTCCTGGCTACTTATTGGAGGATTTTGTGCGGGTTCTGCGTTAACTTCTGGGGAGACTTTTCCAAACTCGTTTAAGGTACGAGGCGGCAACTCTACATCTGCTAATTTTTTCGGATTTGTAATTGGAGGTAAAGTATTTTTTACTTCAAAAGTTGTAGTATTAGTTTCGACTTCGAGTTTTTTTGCTTCCTCAGATACCTCAGTTACAGGTAAATCATTTTCTACAGTGGCGGTGTCTACTTTTACTTCTAATGTTTCAGATAAAGATTCTATAGTTTGTGCAGTGGTGGTGGTGGCAAGTATTCCCGAAACTAACCCGGAAACTAACACAGTGGCGCACAAGTATGAAGTTGATTTTTTCGGAAGCATTTTTTTTCTCCGACCTAAAGGATGTGGCGTTTTGAGCTAAATAATATTGCATTAATGGTAGCTGCTGGCTGCACCCCTGCCCTTTTACACAAGAATTGGGGGAGTGGAGATCCACTTTGTAGAGGCGGGGTTTCCGCGTCCTTGGATTGTGGCGTATGATATCGCCGACTTGATGGTATCAGTTCGCTGCACCCATTGACATAGGTGCAGCGACTTTACCTTCTAGGAATCCGGTTTTCCTACACTTAGATAGTGACGAAAGTGCTGGAAGCGTAACTTTGGAAAGTAGCAGCATTAACATTATTCAAAGCGGCTAACAACTCACCATTCGAGTTATTAGTAATCACAGTTTGAGTGCTTCTTTGCGTAATCGACACCTGACCTAAACTTAAACCGCCAGCTAAACCAATCAAATCTTCACCAACTCGGAAGTCAGTAATCATATCGCTACCTTCACCCTTAGCTAGGACAAAAGTATCACGTCCAGCACCACCCGTAAGAATATCGTTACCAGTACCGCCACTGAGTAAGTCGTTGCCAACGTCGCCCCAAATTTGATCGTTTCCAGCTTCGCCGTACAGCATATCGTTGCCGTAACCGCCGTAGATGCGATCGCTTCCCCTACCGCCCCAAATCAGATCGTCGCCACCGAAAGTTCCCGTTAGAGCGGTAGTATCACCGATTAAGTTATCGTTGCCATCGCCACCGTAGATGCGATCGCTACCCATACCACCACTCATGGTATCGTGACCGCCATAACCATTAATCAGGTCGTTTTGAGCTGTTCCTACCAACGTTTCGGAAATGGCAACTAAACTATTGCCGTTGATAACGTTGGTGGTGGCAACATCGTTGTCGATGTTGGTAACAGTCACATCAACCGGATTTAGGTTGTTATATTTACTGTCAGCGCTAACAGCGGGGTTAGTAAGGATCTTGTAAGCAAGATTACCATCAACCAGCGTATCGTCAACACCTTTAACGGTGACAGTTTGCGCCACATTCCAGTTATTCGCCGTGAAAGTGAGCGTATTTGTGGAAACAGTGCCTTCGGTGGTGTCGGAACTGGCTAAACCTAGAGCCACGTTAGCAGTCGGTTTGCTATTTAGCTTGACGCTGAAGCTTGCCGTACCACCTGCTTCGCTAGTATTGCCGCTGATTGGGGTGATGGTGAAACCTGCGGTGTCGTTATCGGTGATATTTCCGACTCCTTGAGCATCGGCAATTGTGGCTTTGCTGGGATTAGACAGGTTGACAAAAAAGCTTTCATTTGCTTCATCCACCCTGTCACCATTCACAGCTACCCGGAAGGTTTTGCTAGTGACACCGGGATCGAAAGTTAAGATGCCCTGGGTGGCGGTGTAGTCGCTGCCAGCAGCAGCAGTATTGTTAGCGGTAGCGTAGTTGACACTGACAACACTGCTGCTGGCGTTGGAAAGCGAAACCTGGAACTCAGCATAGCTGACACCCCTGTTGCCTTCAGTAATCGTGACATCACTGATGCTAATCTTCGGTTCCGGGTTGACGGTAATGTTGAAAGTCTTTGGTGCTGAGATATCGACACCACCATTGGCGGTTCCGCCGTTGTCTTTGGCGCGGACTTCGATGGTTGCAGTGGTGCTAGTGGTAAGGTTAGCAACTAGGGTGAATGTTAGGTTGCCCTGAGCATCAATGGTGGGCGCGGCTTCAAAGATGTCTGCGTTATCTACTACATTAACTACGTAGCTGTCAAGTGTTTGAGTTGATTCGTTGGCTGCACCCGGATTAAAATTAGTAGCCCATCCGGTAACGGTTTGCACTCCCGAATTTGCCATGACGACTTGAGAAGCGCCTGCATTGAAGGTGGGGGCATCGTTAACTGCGGTGACGTTAAGATTTACCGTGGCGGTGGAAGTGCCGCCTTGGTTGTCGCTGATGGTGTAGGTGAAGCTGTCAGCACCGTTGTAGTTGGCACTGGGGGTGTAGGTGTAGGTGCCATTAGCATTCCTCACCACTGTGCCGTTGTTGGGCTGGGCAATCTCGGTGATGGTCAGCGCATTGCCCTCGGCATCGGTGTCGTTAGCTAGCAGTTGCGAGATGATGAGTGGCGTGTCTTCGTTGGTGGTGAGGCTGTCGTTGGCAGCGACGGGGGCGTCGTTAACTACGGCAACGTTGATGGTTTTAGTGGCGGCGATGCTGGTGCCGCCATTGCCATCGGTGAGGACAAATTGTACGCTGCGTGAAGCGGTAGGATTGTCGGAAGTGTTGCTGTAGCTGATACTTCTGAGCAATTCCTCAGTAACGATAGGTGCGGCATTGTCATTTAAGTTGATGACGAGATTGTTGCCGTTGTTGCCATTGCTGGTGATGGTGCCAATCGGAAATTCCGTATAGTAGACGGTGGTGTTGCGTACAAAGATATTGCCGTTTTTACTGATACTAAGTTGGTCGGAGGGGCTGCCGCCTGCGGTGTAGCTGACGGTGAGGGTTCCGCCTCCAAAGTTGGCTGAGTCGGGGTCTGCTACCGTAGCGATGCTGTCGATGGCTATAGGGGCGGCGTTTTCGGTGTAGGAGACGGCTGCACCGGGAAGGGTGACGGTAGGGGCATCGTTGACGGGGGTGACGTTAAGATTTACCGTGGCGGTGGAAGTGCCGCCTTGGTTGTCGCTGATGGTGTAGGTGAAGCTGTCAGCACCGTTGTAGTTGGCGCTGGGGGTGTAGGTGTAGGTGCCATTAGCATTCCTCACCACTGTGCCGTTGCTGGGCTGGGTAATCTCGGTGATGGTCAGGGCATTGCCCTCGGCATCGGTGTCGTTAGCTAGCAGTTGCGAGATGATGAGTGGCGTGTCTTCGCTGGTGGTGAGGCTGTCATTGACAGCGACGGGGGCATCGTTGACGGGAGTGACGGTAATGCTGGCTGTCTCAGAAGCAGTGCTGAAGGCGGTTGCGCCACCACCAACACCAGGGTTGACCCCAGTAGTGCCGCTGGCGCGTCCGTCTGTGGCATCCCAAGCGCGGAAGGTGATTCCGTCTGCGACGCTGCCATTGTAGTTGAGATTGGGGACGAAGCGGATACTAGCTGTATCCCTTAAAACTGTGGCAGAGGTGGGGGAGACAGTGAAGTTACTCCAGGTCGTACCGCCGTTTATGAAGTATTGCCAGGTGCCGTTGGTATTGTCTACACCTGTGACGGCGATGCCTTCGACAGCACCCGTGTCAGCGTCGGTGATGGGGTTGCCGCCAGCACCACTGGCGATGAGGGCAGAAACAAGGGTGCCATTGTTAGTGGTTGGGTCTTCGGTAATTTCTATTAGGGTAGGGTTCCCCGTGTTGTCCAAGACGGGAGCTTGGTTAGCGGCGACGATCGTCCCATAAACATTACCGTTATCCGTATCGGTGCCAGCACTATTAAGGGCAGTATTCCCACTAAAGGTCAGATTAGAAGCGCTGACAGTGGCACCCGTATTCACGAAAATCGCACCGCCCTTGCCCTGACCATTCTGACCTCGACTTCTAGGGTAGTTGTAGGTAGGTGCGCCGCCACTGCCGCCAACAGTTGAGTTGTTCTGAAAATTGGTGTTGATTAGGTTTAAGGAGCCAGATCTGATAAAAATAGCCCCGCCAAGCCCTGCGCCACCGCCGCCGCTGCCGCCGTAGCTCTCGAAGCCGCCGCTGCCGCCAAAACCGCCAATGCCTGCGCCGCCAAAACCGCCAATGCCTGCGCCGCCGCCGCCGCCGCCAAAGCCGCCGCTGCCACCAAAGCCGAAGGTGCCGCCGCCGCCGCCGCCGCCAAAACCGCCACTGCCACCAAAGCCGGAGCCGACGCCGGGGATGCCGCCACTGCCGCCACTGCCACCAAAGCCGGAGCCGCTGCCGCCACTGCCGCCGGCTATGCCGCCACTGCCGTTGCTACCAATGCCGCCACTGCCGCCTAGCGCCTGATTACCATTGAAGACAACGCTGTTAACGTTGACAGTGCCGTTGTTGATGAATAGGGCACCCCCCATCCCGCCGCCGCCGCCGCCGCCGCCGGCGGCAGCGTTATTACCATTGCCACCTTGTGCCAATCCATTGGCGATTGTGAGGTTCGAGAAGCTGACAGTGCCGTTGTTAACGAAGAAAATCTGAAACTGATTATTACCACTGATAGTGTTACCACCACCAATAAAAGCGATATTGCTATTAATTTGGGGCAGTGCACCTGCAAGGGTAATGTTGCTTGTGAGGGTAATCGTGTCGTCTCCGGCTAGGGTGTTAGCTGAGTTGATAGCGGCTTGCAGTTCAGCAGATGTACCAGCGTTGAAGTTAGCCAGAACATCGCTATATGCCTGCATTACTCCAAGCTGAAACGCCAAGGGTGTCTCAATGCTGCCCCCTGCAACTTCTAGCACCCAATCACCCCCCAACGCCGCACTCCCCGTCAAGTCATCAGAAGCCGCAACATCCGCCCTCGTCAATTGACTCAGCTGTTGCACAAAGGCTTCCCCAGTCTCTCCAGATGCCACATCGCAACCATACAGGAGAATATCCGCATCAGCTGTTAAAGCACTCGCCCACTGCTGTAGAGAGTTGCTGTAAGCTTGCAGGTTATCTGAGTTAACTGCACTCGCTCCCAGTTGCAAACTACCTTCAGCACCGTGGGAGACGATGTGAACGCTGGCGATGTCGCTGCGATTTGCCAGCACTTCGGTAATCTGTGCTACACCATCTCGCGTCGAGTCGAGGATAATTACTTCTGTCCCCGGTTTCACACCCGCCGCCAGACTTTCTTTATCCGCAACTGTGGCATCGATGAAAACAATCTCTTTATTTGCGGTGGTGGAAGTAACTTCAGTCATAGAATTGGTGGAGTCTTGATTGAGGTTGGCGTTCTGGTTGAGGTCTTGCACGGTGAGGATTCCTTATAGTTAGTTACTAGAAGCCATCAGAATTCGGGCGCGAATCGCTTTACATCGCGCTGCCAAATAACTTGGTGGTATTGACAAAAAATTAATTGGTAAAAAGCTTGCCACCAGTGGGTTAGGAGTCTGACGCAGATGGCGTTGTTTGGGTGGCAAGGTAAGTGAGGGCGAATATTAATGTATTATTTTTTACCCGCTTACAACGGTAATTGCGCTCAGGCAGTGCTGTCTGCGATCGCGTACAACTGTGAAGTCGGTAGTTTTTCAGTATCCATCCCTCTCAATATTGGTTTCTTTTATTAACGATAATATATCTTTAGGGGGATGATATACGCCAAATAGCGTAGTATCGAGAAACTTTGTCAAAGTTTTACGGTAGCTTTAAAATTCATACGCAAATACTTAAACCCCTCTCTTTTGAGGAGAAGGGCTAATGTTTTTCCCCTTCCCGGAACCGGAAGGGGTTAGGCGTTAGATACTAAATCGTCACAAA
Organism: Trichocoleus sp. FACHB-40; assembly: GCF_014695915.1. Classification (GTDB taxonomy): domain Bacteria; phylum Cyanobacteriota; class Cyanobacteriia; order Cyanobacteriales; family FACHB-T130; genus Funiculus; species Funiculus sociatus. The sequence goes on along the minus strand of NZ_JACJPF010000100.1, from coordinate 41,124 downwards.
AGTGCTGGAAGCGTAGCTTTGGAGAGTAGCAGCATTAACATTATTCAAAGCTGCTAAAACCTCACCATTCGAGTTATTAGTAATCACAGTTTGACTGCTTCTTTGTGTAATCAACAACTGACCCAAACTCAAACCGCCAGCTAAACCAATGAAGTCACTACCAATTTGAAAGTCTTGGATGATGTCAGTGCCTTCGCCTCTGGCAAGGACAAAGGTATCGCGTCCAGTACCACCCGTAACAAGATCATTGCCTAAGCCGCCTCTGAGAAGGTCATTGCCAGAATCGCCGAAAATTAGATCGTTTCCTGACTCGCCGTAGAGGAAATCATTGCCATCGTTGCCATAGATGCGATCGCTTCCCGTACCGCCATAAATAAAGTCATCGCCACCCGCAACCAAGTTATTGCTGATATCGCCAATTAGGGTGTCGTTGCCATCATCACCGTAAATTTGGTCGTTTCCTAGTCCAGCGGAAATGGTGTCATTTCCACCGAAACCATAGATGCGATCGCTTTGAGTGGTTCCCACCAATGTTTCAGAAACTGATGTGCCGTTAATCACGTTAAATTCAGCTGTATCGTTGTCCGCGTTTCTAACAGCGACATTAACCGGGTTAAGTCGGTTGTATTTGCTATCAGCGCTGACGGCTGGTTTAGTGAGTATCTTGTAAGCGATGTTACCATCAACAACTGCATCATCCACACCCGTAACAGTCACAGTTTGGGCAATATTCCAATTGTTCGGGGTGAAGGTGAGGCTAGAGGTGGAAATGCCTTCGGTGGTATCAGAACTGACTAAACCAAGGGTGACATTAGCTGTGGGTTGGCTATTGAGTTTCACAGTGAAGCTGGCTTGGCCACCCGCTTCGGTGGTTTGTAGTCGCCTCGCTGGGGTGATGGTAAAGCCAGCAATGTCATTGTCGATATTGGTGACAGCGACATCGTTAGGGTTAAGGTTGTTGTATTTACTATCAGTGCTGACTACTGGGGCAGTGATAATGCTGTAAGGAATATTGCCATCAGCGATCGCATCATCAACACCAGTGACGGTTACAGTCTGGGCGATACTCCAATTATTGGCACTGAAAGTGAGGCTAGATGCCGAAACTTTGCCTTCGGTTGTGTCAGAACTGGTTAAACCAATTGTGACATCAGCAGTGGGGGCGCTATTCAATTTTACGGTGAAGGTGGCTTTTCCTCCGGCTTCGGTAGTGTTACCGCTAATCGGGGAAATGGTGAAGCCAGCCGCGTCGTTGTCGATGATAGTGCCGATACCCTGGTTATCGGCAATTGTGGCATTGATTGGGTTGGAAAGGTTGACAAAAAAGCTTTCATTTGCTTCACTCACCAATTCACCAACAACCGGAACGCTGATGGTTTGAGTGGTGACTCCAGCGTTGAAGGTTAAGGTGCCATTGGTAGTAGTGTAGTCACTACTAGCGATCGCGGTATTATTAGCTGTGGCGTAGTTGATGCTGACAGGTAAGCTGCTGGGGTTGGAGAGGCTAACAGTGAAGATGGCATTAACAGTGCCGTCGTTGCCTTCAGTGATGCTGACATCATCAATGCTAATTTGCGGTTGATTGTCATCATTAGTAATCGTACCAACTCCCGTGTTATCAGCAATGGTGGCATTAGTCGCACCACTGAGATTCACGTTAAAGGTTTCATTTGTCTCAAATTTATTATCACCCTTAATAGCAACAGTGATGGTTTGGGTTGTTTCTCCAGGGTTGAAGGTGATGGGTGTTGATGTAACGCTGGTATAATCGCCATCAACTGTGGTAGCTGTACTGTCAGATGTGGCGTAATTTACCGTGACAGTTTCGCTACTTGCATTAGAAAGGCTAATAGTAAACGTAGCGTTAGTTGTGTCGCTATTTCCTTCGGTTACGCTGACATCATCAATGCTAATTTGCGGTTTGTCATCATTAGTAATCGTTACCTGTGCTATAGCTGTAGTAATCGTAGAACTTTCTGGGGCAGCCGTCAGGTTAGGATTACTCAGAGTGACAGAAATATCTTCATTAAGTTCAAATGTCGTGTCACCCAAGACATCCAACGTAATCGTCTTTGTCGCCTCACCAGCAGCAAAATTAATAGTGCCAGAAAGAGCAGTTCCCCCACCACTCACCAGAATATTGTTATAGTCAGTGCCAGAAGTAGCAGTCCCACCAATTGCATAATCAACGGTACTGGCTACCCCAATTCCGCCGTTGCGCGTGACAGTAAAGGTAACGGTTTGCTTACCAGTGTCACCTTCCTTTAAAGTTGGGGAAGCAGTAGTAATCGCGTATTGAATCGTGTCGTTGGATGCGATCGCTACCGTAGCATTATTCTTAGCAGCATCAATGGTGTAACCTGCACCCGTTGCCAAGTTTAGCCGCAGCGTTTCCGCTAACTCTGGCAAAGTATCATCAACAGCAGTAAGAGTAACATTGACAAAACTCTGCCCATCCGGAATCACCACGGACAAACCGCCGCTACTGAGATTGTAGTCGCTTGCGATCGCAGTGCTGCTACCATCAACAGCAAGATATACTGTCAAATCGCCCGTTGTACCAGTACGAGTAATCTGGTAGATGCCTGTATCTGTGCCTGATTCAGCAGCAGTAGCATCTATAGCATTGATACTGACGAGTGTAGTAACGGGTACTCCGGGGGAAAACTCGGAGGTGTTGTTGGAATTGGCTGCTGTTGCGGTAATAAAGTTACCCAACGCCACCGTCGCCAAATTAGCTGTAAAGCTGCCATTGCCACTGGCATCAGTCGTTACATTGGTAAAGCCAAGGAATGTTTTACCCTCACCATTGCCAGACCCATCTAAGGCTGTGTTAGAGAAAAATTCCAGCCTGAATGTAGCGTTGGGGTTGCTGTTGAACGTTCCTGTAACTGTTGTGTTGACACCATTGGCAGTTGCAGCAGTAAGTAGGGGGTAATTCTGAAGGTTGTTCGCCCCCGTGTCACCATCACCGACATCATTAGCGGTTACGCCGATATTGCCAAGATCAATTCCTAAGCTAGTGTTGGAGAAGATGGAGTTTCCAAGGATACCATTGCCAATGCCGGAACTAACCAACACCCCTTGCTGACCATTAAAAGCGATCGCGTTCCCAGTTCCTGCTGCTGTCCCGCCAATGGTGTTATCGTTAGCGTCGGTAAGCCATACTCCCCGGAAGGTATTGCCCAAAGCGCTGCTGCCATCGGCATTGGTGCCGATGTAGTTACCTAATACCTGAGTTCCCGTAGCGGTGTTGCCTGTAATCCAGATACCGTTACTGTTATTACCAGAAATAACATTACCTGCGCCTACCGTTGATCCGCCGATAATGTTATTGGGTGCGTATTGAATTTCTACACCATTCAGAGTGTTGCCTAAGTCGGCACTACCAGCAGCATTCGTGCCAATGTAGTTACCTAATACCTGGTTTCCGCTGGAACCGACTTGGCTAATGCTGACACCATTCTGATTATTGCCGGAGATAACGTTACGTGCGCCTGTTGTCGTCCCGCCAATGATGTTGTTATTTCCTTGGATGGTTATACCGTCAGCAGAATTACCCAAGTCAACATTACCAGTAACATCAGTCCCGATGTAGTTACCTTGGATTTGATTCCCGCTACCAGTGACGAAGAGACCGACACTGTTACCGGAAATAATGTTGCGCGTACCTGCCGTCGTTCCCCCGATGATATTGTTAGAGGAACCGTTGATAAACACGCCCCAGCGGGAGTTACCTGCTACTGCATTACCCGCTGCATTAGTCCCAATAAAGTTGCCTGCAATAACATTGTTGCCGCCACCGCTTAACTCAATGCCATCTTGAAAGCGGTTGATTATTAAGCCGCGTACTGTACTATCTCCGGCAGTAATTGTCAGTCCAGTACCCGTGCCGCTTCCAGTTAATTGAATAATAGGAGTACCAGAAAATCCAGGCTGAGTAGTGCCGTCAATAATTACCGAGTTGTTGATGGTAGGTAAAGCTGACAGGGGTGTTATTGTTTGTAAGCCGGTGCCAATCTGAAAACCGATGGTATTGGTTCCACTAAAGGCGTTGGCGTTGATAATTGCTTGTCGTAGCGAACCTTCGCCGCTATCGTTAGTGTTAATTACTACCGTGTCATTTTGCTGGATGGTGACAGTTGCGGTATTTTGGGAAGAGGCGATCGCATACGCCCCATCAGCTACTAAATCTAACTTTAGTGTTTCAGCTGCCTCCGCTTGGATGTCGTCAACTGCGCTAAGAGTAATATTGAAAGACGGTTGTCCATCTAATAAAGTGACGGTGGCAATTCCATTCGAGATAGCGATCGCATTGCCGTTACTATCTGTTAAGGTATAGTCCCCGCTGCTGGCAATGTTGTTACTGACGGCAAATTTAACAGTTAAATTGCCCGTGGTGTTGCCAGTACGCGTAATTTGGTAAGTTCCAGTATTTGCGCCCGCTTCTGCTGCATCAGCATCTATCGCTTGGATGCTAACTGTCGGCGTTCCGGGGTTGACGGTAATTTGAAAGGTTTGCACTACTGAGGTATCGACACCACCGTTAGCAGTGCCGCCGTTATCCTTGACTTGGACTTGAACTGTCGCTGTAGTAGCTGTACCAATTGTTGCAGTAGGAGTATAAGTAAGATTGCCTGTCAGGGGGTCAATTGTCGGCGGAGTGGCAAAAATACCAGGGTTGCTAGTGACGTTAACTATGTAACTATCGACGCTTTGAGTTGATTCCGTTGCACCAGGATTGAACTTGCTTGCCCATCCAGCTACAGTTTGTAATCCAGAGCCGGCGATCGCATTTTGATTTCCTCCAGCCACGAACGTCGGCGCATCGTTGATTGGGTTAACTGTAATTGTGGCTGTCTCGCTGGCACTGCTAAATGGTGTCGTACCTCCATTTACTGAGGCGTTTACCCCAGTAGTACCGCTAACAATCCCATCCGTCCCATCCCAAGCGCGGAAGGTAATATTTGGCGTGGTGCCGTTGTAGTCGGCGTTGGGTACGAAGCGGATTCTTGGTTCTGCTGCCTGAACTGCAACCCGTGTCAAGTCGAAACTAGCAGAGGCACTTGTGGTGTCGTCGCCTAAAAAGATAAAGTTAGGAGTTTCGTAAGGGTCTATAGATCCCACAAAGGCGGTGTAGTCCCGTAGCAAGCCACTCAGAATTTGCGTACCGTTAGCGTAAAGCGTGTAGTTGTTGCCTAGAACCGACAGGGAATAGTCCTTTAAAGTCGTGGTGCTGCCAAAATAGCGCTCGGCAGAATTGACAGTGTGGGTGAAAATTGAACCATTACCAGGCGTAACACCATCATCCTGCACCCAGATTTCATTATCCCAAAAGCCAATTTCTATACCTTTCTGACCGTCTGAGCTAATAGCGATGATGCTGAAACCAGCTCGATCTGCAATAGAATCTTGACTGGGGTTTTTTTGTGCGCTGGCAGGGCTATGATCCTCAGTGTTGATTTTGACACTGAAGTTGATGGTGTAGCCTTTGGTTCGGTCAAGGGTAAAGGACGATGTAGTGTAGCCAGTATATATGTTGCTATTGGCAAGGCTAGTGAGAGTAGTCGCACCACTACCCACAGTTTGAATGGCACCGCTAAGATTCGCAAACGTTAGCCTTTGACTGCTTGGTGCAGTACCTACTTGACTTGTATACAAGGTTGTCCAACCCAACACTGTTGCGTTGGTATCCGACACTGCACCAAACTTTGTCCAATTGCTACCGCCGTCAAGTGAGTATTGCCAGATGCCGTTGCTGTTATCTACCCCCGTTACGGCAATTCCTTGCGGGTCATTATTAACATCTGTGACTAAGCCACTAATTAGATCAAAGAGCTTAGTGCCGATGTTGTTAGGGTCGGGTATATCCTCATTAATAGCTGGCAGCGTCACAGAGCCAGCGTTATTCAGCACTGGTGCAGCATAGTAACTGCCCAAACCGTTGAATGTATTAACAAGAAATCCTTGCCATTCAGCGCTGGGGTTAAAGGCATCATTCGGATTTATATCCCCAGCCGTTACACTTCGATTTCGAGTCAGCGTGTTGTCTTGCGTACTGGTAAGCCCAGTACCCCACTCTGTGCCTGGGTCTACGCCAATCTGACCAATTACGTCAATAATGGTTGTATTTTTACGCAGCACAATGGCATCGTCGCCGTTGTACCAATTAAATTGATTGGTATCCAGCTGGTCAGCTTGGGCAATGATAGCTGGATTAGTACCGTTATTGAGTGCAAAGACAAAGACATCGCTATTTGCTACGGTTCCAGTCAGGTTGAAAGTATGAATAGGTGTAGGGCTACCGTTGGAATAAATGTCTATGGCATAACCTGCTGCTGCCAGGTCAATTGCCGCCCCAGTGCCGTTGTAGATTTCGAGTGCTTTGTTGTTACTGCTACCCTCGACATACTCAGAAAAATATAGGTCTGCCATAATTTATACTTCTCAATAAATTCTCACTAAGTAACAAATCAACACTGGGACGCGATCGCATCCCTAAATTTTGTTTAACCTTGCCAAAATTTCCCCAATGTGCAACAAGCAAGTTAAATGAGGAATTTCGGCAGCTTCAGTTCTATAATTCCCAAAAATTTCTATAAATCACGATTTTTAGGTTGATAAATGAATTTTTCCAGGGAAAGCCTACTTGGACAAGCTTTTAGGCTTTTTCGTCAATCTCCAACCCTGATACAAGATAGGTTTTCGGCGGTTGCAGCAAAGATGGCTCAAAAGCGCGATCGCATATCTTGAATTTTCTGCACCAGTGTCCTCTTTATAAATATGCCAATCTTAAGATAGATGAAAAATTTTGCTTATAAAAAAGTAAAAATTTTATATAAAATAAACACTAGCTTCATACTCGCTTCATATAGGATTGCTATAGACAGTGGAAAAACACCTGATAACGGGCAAGTGATAATACTTAAATAGGTAGTGGTAAACAGGTAGTGATATTCAATGCTCAAAGCCTTGTACAGTAGGGGGTGAAAGTAGATTTATCACTACTTCTATACCACTACCCTTAAATAATGGTTGGAATGGTCATAGTATTTCCCAGTCAAAAACTGGCTCTTGGAGTACAAGAGCTAGTAAATCAGACGCAGTTCGGTGACTGCTGCATTCGGTGCTGATATTGAACAGGTTATTTCCGAAGCACGAGGCGCATTAACAGCAAAACTATCTCAATTATCAGGAGTTGGGAGTTGGGAGTCCGCAGTTAAAACTCAAGCATCAGTAGTTGAAACTAAAGGGGATGCTCCCATTTTCTCCTTTCTCTTTTTGGCTCAATTCAAGAGTGGTTCATTTTTTATCCAAAAGCTTAAAAATTACTTTTCAGACTAGCTTCACCTCGACGATAAATTTCTCTAGCATAATCAGTCCAAACCCCTTGACCCCAATAACGAAAACAGCTTGTTTGCAATAAAAGATTATTCATCAAGGCTTCCCGATACCGAGATTCCTGAGTAACACCTTCTTTCATCTCAACCTTTTCGTGAAACAAAGCACTAAGCTGATTCATCGGAGTCAAGACATTTTCATATCCCTTCACCCAACTCAAGTTATTAGTCCAAGAAGCACCATCCATGTGAAAATTTGAGTTTATTTGCTTCAATTCTTCAATCGCATTTGCTACAGCTTCCGGAGTGTAATTATCTGCTACTCGTTCCCAAATTTGGTGCTGACCAATTGGCTGACAAGTTGGATAATCATCAGGCGTACAACCAGCAGCCTCAATTAATTCTAAATATTCCGTCCCCGTCATCCCCACAGTACCCGTCCCGCTCATTTCATACCAAGCTTTCTTAAAGGCGCTGGGAAATTCATTCATCATCACGCCGCCATTTTCTCCATCTCCAATCTGAGTTACAATTGGCGGCACAGAAACCTTACCTAATTGCTGTCGAGATAGAGTTTTTGCCTCATAATAAGGCTGCATTTGTCCCACCAATTTTGTATCCGAACCTTGAGTTTTAATTAATGCCGTAATGCTCAAAGTTTCTCCTTTGGAATTACGAGCAACTAGACGGTGAGGCAAATGTTTGTATTGCAGAGATTGACCTGTTAAACTCTCAACAGAATGCTCTTGAACCATCAGCCATTTGTATCCGCATTCTTTGAGCGCCTTCACAAATTCAAAGAAAGTATCTGGATGATTTGGCAAGTGCATTTCTGGTGGAGAAAATCCTTTCACCCGCGCCAGTGCATCCCAACCAAAAATCGCTGCGAAATAATGTTGCCAAGCTTGAATATGTAACTTGATATCTGGAATTGGCGTAGAAGGAACAACCGCATGACTCCACATTGTACCAAGCCATTCTACATAAGGCTGGTAGGTTGGATCTATGGTAATGCGCTTCAGATTTTCTAAGACATCTCTGCGTCCCATTTGTCCCAGTCCCCAGAGAAGATTTCCGGAGTAATCTAGCATGACGCGAGGATTGCAACCATTGGCGACAAGTTCAGGAATAAAATCTCCCATGCGACTATAACAATAGGCGAATGGTTCTGCATTATGGTTGTCTCCCTCTTGGGGATGCTCAAACATATATTGCAGGTTGCTCTGGAATTCGCCATTGGAGCCTGCGGGGATGGTAGGCTGGTGCATATGGAGCGCGATCGCAAACCCTGCCGAAATATCTTCTAAACGCAGATTAGTAGTTTGCAAAAATACAGGTTCATTGCGGTTCACTACCAAATTAACCTCTTTTTCCCACCCAGAAATATTCGGCAATCCATCAATAATTTCTGGCAAAACGGGAAGCGTTACTTTAGGCGATGAAGAAAGCATTTTTTTAGCAGAATTGTAATAATCCTGCAATGATTGGGTTTAGAATAAATCCGAGCAGAGAATATTTCTAATTCTACTCAAAACGCAATATATTGCGTCGCTACGTTTCCAAAGTTTCCAGCAGTTTTTGGCTTGTGGATTGAGTCATAAGACAAGAAGATGCTTAAAAGAGCATACAACAACTATCGTGACACAGGTTTTTCAAATTAATAGTAGCGATCGCTCCCGCTTAATCGATTCAACTACTCGGTTTCAATCAGAACTGTAACAGCGGCAACAGCGATGAGCATTTCGTCATTTTTATCATTAAGGGAGGGAATTGCTCTACCTTGAACGACCATTCCGCCGGACTCGACGGTGAGAGTTTTGCGACCGAAAGGTAACACGGCTAAAACCTCTGCTTCCCGCACTTGCTCCGGGTAAGGTACTGCAACTTGTACTTCAACTATCATTTGATCCGGGTCGCTTAAACCTGCAACTTCCCAGACACCAGGCAAAGCATTGTGCGCGATCGCATTCCTTACAGCCCTTGCTGCGGCAACAGTCGGTTCCTGTCCGTGCTGATCTATCCCCATGCCCATCTCGATAATCAAGCGTTTACGAGCCACAGCTACCCCTCTGACGACACTTTATTTTCTGACTTTTTAGCGGAATCTAATTGTAAAACAGCGGATGCGCGGCTTGTCCTACTCGCGCCTTATCCTTGCCGCAGTCACAGACGAGGCTAATCAGTCTCAAATAGGACTGTAACAGGAACAAGCATTTCATTATTAAATAAGTTTACCAGCCTAATGTAAATCACAACAAGCTTTTAAAGTACAAAAAATCCACACTGTTTTTGATATTTGCTGGGGTTCGCTCTCCCACGGTTTCTACCTATAATTATTCTTAAACAACGGTATATGAAAGCTGTTCTAACTCGAGCAGCAGCTTTTCTTTAATTGGTTTGGTGACAAGAAGCTGGTGTTTCAAGTCTCCCCACTTGCCGCCAGACTGGGTTTTGTACATAGTTAAAGATTCAGGTATTTGTCTTGACACAAGCACTCGTACCGGAGAAAGTTGACCTAGAAGCCGAGCTTTTTTATAGTGGTGCGACCGCATCAAAGCATCATCTAGTTGTCGCGCGATCGCATCAGCAGGTTGCTTGGCTGTGTCGAGTAAAAGAATATAATGTTCCTGTGGGAAAGTTGCAGGAACTAAGCTTTTAAAAAACGTTCCTTCTAGCGGTAAACTATCGATAATTTCGCGCACGAATTCAGAATGAAGTTTCTCGCCAACTAAATCGCTTATCTCCTCACTTCGTCCGAGAAATTCCAGGCAAGGTGTATTTTTGTAAAAATGGGTGACGCGGACGCGATCGCCTATCCGATAACGATACAAACCCCCCTTTTGCGAAATAATAATCTTATAGACGTTCCCCATCTCAAGTTCGTGCAGGCGGTGGATATTCCCTTTTTCATCCGCAAACTCAAAAAACACCTCATCGATTAGCGGAACGCATCCCTGGGCCGCAATTAGGGGAATTGTTATTGGCGCTTCAGTTGCTAGCAACCCTTTTCCTTGGATCGTGACACCAGGAAAGAGCGATCGCAAAAATCCTGCACCATCCGCAGCATTAGCACTATCCCAGCAGGATATCAGCTTGAGTTCTCGCCAAAGCTTTGTCCAGGGTATTTCTGGTTTTAAAAGTAACTTTTGACGTTCTGCTGATAGCTTATTGCCGAGTTCAGAAACAAGCCGTTTCTGATGTTCTTGGATATAGTCTAGGTGAACTTTTAGAAAACTTGGACTCCAAATTGAGATAATTTCTAGGTTCTCCTCAAGTAGCAAAGTTTGAGAAAGTTTATTTTTGAACTCTTCTGGATTGCGGAGGCTATTTATTCCGGGAGACAAAACTAAAAAAGGACTCAGAAACTGTCTCAACCATCCATCTAAATATTCCGAATCATCCTTCAGTCCAACTTTCACTCCTGACTCTGTGGTAGCATCATTTCCAAGCTGAGGAGAAATACAAAAGTATATCTTGCCAGTGGAAAATTTTGGCCCATGCTGAATTAGGTCATACGCCCAAACACAGAACATATGATTAAATGAAGATCGCAGAGATTGTGTGTAAGGAATCCATTTAGCTGCGCCGCTACTTCCGGAAGTCTTCTCGTAAAAAAGTATGGGATCAGATGTAAGAATTGGAGCTTTAGTTTGTTTCTGTTTCTCAACCCATTCCTGAATATCTTGATATTCAACAATAGGAATGCGGTGCCAATCAGCAATAGAGTTGATACCTAAAGATTTGCCATATTCGCTCTTGGCAAGACGGTATACAATCTCTTGTTGAACAGATTGCTGCATTTTTTGAGGATTATCTAGTGCGTGAAGAAATTTTTGAGCAGCAGGAGCGAGAAGGTTTCCGAAGAGGTTGATAATATGGTGCATCATAATCAGGAATAAACCGTAAAGAACAGGTTAAAAGTAGGTTTCGTTACCCAGACAATTTTTCAATAAGTTCTAATCTTTGGAAAACTTTTTGTTTGGATATAAATGAGTAGCAACTGGCACATAGGTTGCGTCTTCAACTGCGACTCCGGGCCCAACATGATTCCAAGCTCCTAAAAATACGTTGGTGCCAATTTTTACTTTCTTTACATACAGCATTAAGTCATTTTTTTTGGGTTTTATGATGTGCGAATAAATTCCAATTCCGTGTCCGAAAATTACGCGATCGCCTATTTCAACTAATCCGCGATCTGAGATTTCTAGTTGTGGTGTCCAGTAAACGCTTTTACCGACTTTTGCACCCCAGAGGCGGAGCCAAATGGAAAATGCACCAGGAATTAAGCGAAGCAATGTTTCTAGTGCAGGAAAGGCAATGTATATAACTTGGATTTGGTGACTTCCCCACCAAGGTGAATACTCTTTTGTGCCTAGATAGCTAATACCTTCTTTGATTGGGTAAAAAAGCCCATGAATCCGATATACCAAAAGTGGGAATCCGTACAGAGAAAAAAGCAAAGTTAAGATGCTGAAGATTCCTGGTGAGAAACAAACCCAGAGAAAAGACGAAACAGCTAGCAAGATGATTATGGCGGGGAAAAATGAAAGTATTACGCTGAGAAAAGTCATTTAATTTGGGATTTATAGAGTGACGCAATATTCGTATAATATGCGTTACGGTTTAATGCTTAACGCAACCTATTTTTTATATTTTTACTCTGTCCTTGAAAAGGGATAAAATAATTTTTGGCTTAAACTTAAATTAGTTTTAATCCCTAAAGATTTCGGGGCCTTATCACATTTATAATAAGTACCGTGTATCAGATCCCAAAACTTTAAATTTGCTCCATAATTCCCGCTAAAGTTTTCACTCGCATGATGCCAAGCATGATCCTGAGGTAAGATGAGTAAAATCGACAGCCAGCGATAAAGGGCGGAGTTTGGTTTGGGTGTTGTTGTGCTGTGTCGCCATAAGTCCAAAGCTGAACTGAGGCTAATACCTGCAATATACCAGGTGGGATCTTGTAGTAGATAAATAAACAAAGCGTGAACCCACAAGTAGATAATTAAAAAACTTGTCCACAGGGTATTTCTAGAGGTAGAAAGAACATTCATTTCGGTGCTGGTATGATGTACCAGATGCAAATTCCATAGCCATCGGCTATGCAGCAGGCGATGGTTCCAGTAGTAGAGGTAATCTACAACAACGAAGCTAAGGAAAAATGCTGTGACTGGAGGCAATGCAAATAAAGCGCGATCGCTCGGTAAAATATAGTGGTAAAGTTGGTAAACTACTGTACCTTGCAAAATGGGTATGAGAATGCCCTGAAAAAACAAACCAACGACATCCAGAGCCCACTCTTCAAAATTTCTCGATCGGAGTGCTGTTAAACTGCGGTTATTAGTAGCAGTCAGCGTCATCAAAATCACAAATGCAGCGAAAACTCCCATAAAAAAGGTAATTGGTGAATTTTGGAATCTTAACTAACAACTTTGAATTCTTCGCCTCAACAATCTTTAAACCCAAAAATTTACTTTAACTGCCTTATCAGATAGCGTTCTAGGATCTTCGCCAGATGCAATCTTATTCCGGATAGATTCAACAAAAAGGTGGATTGTATCAGCGGGAGTATTGGCAAACTGAGTGCCATATTTTTCAATTACATCCTGTTGAATACCCAAAATTTCTACATCTTGACGGATAATGTATTGTGCAGTCCAACGCACAAAAGGACGAGCAATTTTGCTCCAGATTCCGTAGTTGAAAGTCACGTCTGTATAAACGAGAGTCGAGTCTTCTGCTTCGGGTACAGACTGACTGGTAATAAAAAGCCTTCTTCTTGGCCCCATGTCGTACTCTACACTGGTGACATTCGGCATATGAAAGCTATCTGTGTGTCGAATTTCGTAACCACCTCGGTTTAAAAAACGGCTATACCAGCCGAGGTTAGTAGTTTCATTTCGGTATTCAGCAAAAACTGATCCATTGCGTCTCTCTACGGTCATTTCTAACTTTGAACAGCGAGGCGTGCGAAATACCCCAGGATGAACAGAAACAGTGTGAGGAATATCAATAAAGTTCTCCGCACAGTTAGTAACATTGTTCCGGAAGCGGTTAATTACCCGCACCGTTTGCCATCCAGGTTTATCATAGTAAGGCATTGCAAAAGGCTCAAATTCCTCTTCTGGATTCTGCACCAGCCTTACATACACGTATCCATCCTGCTCTTTTGTGTCATAATTCTGCGTGCGACGAGCATTAGTAGCCTTAAAATTTTCTCCCTCGGCGGGAACAGCTACCACCTTGCCAGTTTTGTCGTAAAGCCAGCCGTGATAGGGACACTGAATTTTTCCCTGACAGATATTTCCCCGCGAGAGACGGCTGTTTCTGTGCATACAGCGATCGCGTAGTGCAACAGGTTTTCCCTCTTCATCTCGAAAAATTGCCAGCCATTCACCCAGAACTGTGCGTTCCAGCACAGTATTAGATGTCAGATGTTCGCTGAGTGCGACAACGTACCAAAAATCTTCAAATTTCACTGTTTTTCACAATAAATCAAAAATTAAAAAAGTGTCTTGTAAATTTTTAATTTTTAATTTTGGATTTTTAATTTACAAGAGTGCGATCGCAATATCGTTCGTCAAATTCAGTTGACAAGCTAACCTTGCTCGAATATCACCCGGAGCCAAAATTTCCAAAACCTCCTTTTCTTCTTTACTTGGAGGAGGAATATCACCTTCTACAACTACAAGACAAGTCCCACAAACTCCGGTACGGCAGCCAAAAAGTACCGGGGAATTTTGCACCGTCAGATGTTCCGAAAGATTCTCATTTTTTTCCAGAGTTAGCGGTGCATAATTTGTCCCTGGAAAACTAACTACACAACGTGGATAACTCATTGCTTTTAGTTGATTGCTAATTCTAGAATTGGTTTCTTTACCTCAACTCAACCACCACATCTTTTTTATAATTTCTTTCCTCTACCTTTTCCGTGACTCTGTGCTTCCTTTAAATTAATTATTACAAAAATACTTTGGGTTACTTATTTACTGTGTGTCAGTTAATTTTCTTGACCATACCGAAGGTTCAAGTTGATTAACATATTGCATATACTTTACTAAAGGCGTATCAATAGCCAGCAACACATTCGGATTAAACCGAATATTGTCATATATTTTTCCATCCTCACCACGCAAAGCGTAGTATCCCAACCTGGTGAAAAAAAGTAATAGTCGCGTCATAAACCAGCCGAAAAGCCCTTTTCTCTTCTCAGCTACATACATCGGCTGAATGCAAGTTCTGCCAGGTTCTACAGGCGTATAAGCGTAAATCATGTGCAGTGAGGGAAAAAGCCTCACATTTTTCATGGTTGTCAAAAGTCCTATACAGCCATCTGCATACCTCATGCAATATTCATACTTATCGCCCAAAATTTTTCCTGCAATACGTTCTCGGCGCGTGGTTTTGGGCAACTCGCCTTTGAGTGTAAAATCAATCAACGTGCCAGATTTATTTTCATTTAAAGATAGTTCCATTTTGATGTCTACTTTGTGGACTGTTTGCAGATGTTGAGCATCAATTCCGTTTATCATGCAAATGTGATGGTGACAACTGCGCTCAAAGGCTTTGTCATGTATGGTTACAATTGATTTGCCTTTGAGTTCCTCGAATTCTGCTACGCCTTCGGGAGCTTTAGCATCTGGATAAACCCAAATTAGATCGTATTTTTCTTCGGTAACATAAGATTGAAGACGGGCTTTTTCAGGAATGGTTGCTTCACAAGGGATATCCTTGCAGTTACCTTCGCCATCAAATGCCCAATGATGGAAAAAGCAGCGAATCAAATTCCCATCTACTCGTCCAATTCCTAAGTCAGTTCCTATGTGCGGACAATAGGCATCTAAGGCACGAACTTTTCCGTCTTGTCCTCGAAATATTACTATTCTTTGTCCGCAAAGTTCTAAAGATTTTGCTTTTAAGAGGGGAAGTTCTCTGCTAGGACACGCTATGTACCAGCCTTTGGCAATAATGTCCCAGTTGTTAAAGATTTTCATCTTTAACAGTGGTTGGGTGTTTTGGTTTTGTAGCTGGTTCATAAGGAAAAAACCGCACAGGCGCAGAGAACGCAGAGGAGAAACGAGAAACCTGCTTACCAGTTACCAATTGCCTTTTTTTGGGTGGCGAGGTATTTGGGGATGGAATTGGCAGACATGATAGACATTTCTTTGTTAGTTTTCCAAGTGTAGTTAATTTTTTCGAGGTATACTTTGTATGATTCGATGGCTTCTTTGTGGGTTTCGTAGCTGCGATTTAAGCCTTCGGATTCTTGGGTGAAGCATTTTTGGATCATTTCTTTAGCTTCGCGATCGCTCATCCCAAAAACACGCGATCGCATCACTTCGTAAATCGCTGGGTATAAGGCAGGATCGTACCAAAATATACCATTGATTGCTGCTGAGAAGTGATAATGATCTTTCTGACAACCACGTATCCCTAAGTTCGCCACAAAACTTTCAAAAGCTGTCGGCGATTTCAGGCAATTTATTACATCATGGGAGAGGATGGTAGAGCTGTTAAAATGAAAGCTCTCATCCATGAAGTGATAGTAGGAAATCTTTGCGGGAATAGGAGCTTTTTCTTGGTTGGGATGTTTTTGATAGTAATTGCTGAGTTTGTGCTGCACTAGCTTACCGTTTAACGTCCGCACACCCCGTACCGTAAAGTATTGGCAAGCCAGAAAGGTGTTTCCCGCACTAAGGAGTCCGAAGCACTGAAGTTGAAGTTTTTTCCACCATGCTTTTAAAGCGTTGGTGTCAGCAAAAATCATCGTCTCCGTAAAAGGCCCGCGCATCGGGTAGCTGAAAACTCGCTTTCCAAAAAGGGCAGCTTCTACCTGAGTAGAAATTGTTTTAAAGGCGTTTATGTGAGCGCGTTCTTGCCCAGATTCAAGATCCAGAATATCGCAGACTAAACGAAAGTCTTCTTGAGCATATAATCCGGCGGCGCTAGTTTGATTAAAGTAGATTGTAGCAATTTCGGCAGAGATAATTTGCGAGTAATATGCAACCCAATAAAGTTGATTTAAAATTATCCTCTGACTTGCGCTAGATTGTTCCCATAAGGGAGTACCGTAAAGTAAGGAAAATTCCTCTGGGTTCCAGTATTCATCTTGGCAATCTTCATAGCGGAAAGACGCTGCTGCTTCGTCTAATAACTGGGTATGATCTTGTTGCTTGCAGCGGGTGTAATTAATCTGAAGCTTCCGGTAAACTTTTTCGTTTTCTAGAAGTGTATTGCTTTTGGGTTCTTGGATTGTTGAAGTCATACAAATTTTTTACAAGTTAAAAACCTAACCCGTTAAGAGCAAGGGTAGGGGAAACCGGATGTGAAAAACCTAACCCCCTAGCCCCTTCCAGGGAAGGGGAACCGGGCTTTTATTTCCTCTTTTTTCCTTTTCTCTCCCCTCGTAGGGGAGGGGTTTCTTAGTGAAAAATGTAAATTCATACACATTTTTCTGGGGGAAAAGGTAAAAATGCTCCCCGTTCCTCTAGTTCTTGAACAATAATTCCGGCTTTTGGATCTCGCATCAGGGATCGCAGGAAATTAAGACGAGTACCGCTATGAGTTTCTGTGTCAATTTCCGAGAAAATCCTCACTTTCTGCTGGCGAGACAAATGACCTTTAACTTTTTCTACTGCGGCGACAACACTCTGAGGGCCTACCTGGATCATCTGCAAAAATAGTGCAAGACTCTCAATTATTACCTCTCGACTTGTTTCTGAAACTTGCCTTTGATTAAACAAATTGACGGCGGTACTATGATGACGTGCTTCATCTTGCAGGAACTGATTTAAAATTTTACTCAAATGAGGATTTAAACAATCCTTGGAAAGGTTTTTGTAATGGCTTAAACCCCACCCTTCCAGTACAACTTGAATCACAAATAAGAGAACTGTTTTATCCTCGGTTTCCACCAAGTCTCCAAGGAAGCGTAAGAAGGCGTTATCTGTTCCGACAGGCTCCTGAATAGGCAGGAAGCTGCTAATCTGGGAAAGGTGCGTTACTTCGTCGGCGCTGAAGAGTCCGTATAGCATACGTTCCTCAGTGGTTTCTGCAAGCAGCACCATTTTCGCCATGTAACCTACGCCAGCTTTCTCCACAAAGTAGGCTTCTTCTAACAGTCCGCAACTGCATAGTCGCAGAATTTCTGCTTGCTCCTCAACGCTAGAATCTTGGAAAATATTTACTTTCTGAAGACCGAAATAATGAGCATCCCAATATTGATAACTGTCGTATGGGGATACTGAATGATTGCCCAAACGACTTTTCAAAGCACCTGATAATATGCGACGCAGCTTGTCCTCAGAGTAAACATGGGGTAAGTCAAACCCAGCAGTTGCGATTTTAAAGCGATTTCTGGGGAAATTGATTCTTCCCAAAACATCGCGTGATTTTGGATTATTCACTCTGCTTCCCACTTTCCCCAAGCGATCGCGTTCTGTTTCTCAACGTGCTGAATAAACTGAATAATCGAAATATCCGCCTTAGTCGGAGTCTGAAAATCAAACTTAATCGTCTGAAAAACCTGAGTATCACCTTTGGCGAAATAATTCCCTACCATCTTCGTCAACCACAGCACAACTCGATTGAAAACCCATCCTAATATACCCGGCCGCTTCTTAGTAATCAGGATAGTTTTACCTTCGGCTTTTCCTCCTTCAAGCAAGCGCAAAGCAAACATAATATGAAAGTGAAGAAAATCTGGGCCTACGGTGACTGTACCAGTGCTTCCATACCAGTAACACATACTATAAGTTACTTCTTTTTTATAAAACGGGCGGATTAACTTTATAAAAAAAGAATCTTCGCCGCCGCGAGTAGTATTGCTGAAAGTTATGGCATTTTCGTTAATATCATTTTTCTCAAAAACGATTTTTAAGGGTAAATTGTGAACTGTGTTGAAATGCTGCGCGTCGATAGCATTAATCATCACAACATTGGGGTGACAGTTCTTTACAAAACTCGATGCGATCGCGCTATCGCATTCATCATCTTCCAGTTCCGGAACAAAAGGCAAAGGGTGTTTGGGAGTTTCCCCAGTCCAGACCCAAATCATGCCGTATTTTTCCCCCGTATGCCACGTCCGCACTCTTACATCTAGCGGTTTTTCCAGACATGGAATGTCTACGCACGTCCCCGCTTCGTCAAACTTCCAGTTATGAAATAAACAGCGGATGCTATTACCTTCAACCGTTCCTTCCGCCAAGTGTGCGCCCATGTGGGGACAGTACGCATCGAGTGCGATCGCTTTCCCATCTTTTCCCCGATAAATCGCTAGTTCCCTTCCCATCAGGGTTACAGGTTTTACCTCACCCACCCTAAGCTGATGAGAAGGTATCGCCCAATACCACCCTTCAATAAAGCAGTCTGGATTATTGAAAGTCTTGGATTTGCGAAGCGAACTAGAAGCCTTGGAATTGAGATTTACCATCATTTATATACTTAGCCAAATTGAAACCCGCAAGAAGCAGGTTTCGCCTGTATAGCCGCGATTTCTAATCGCCCGGAAATATTATGTTGTCCACCCACTCTAACCAGCGATTTGCTGAAACAATCAAGGTGTGTGGCAAAAAATAATCTGTCCTCCTATTTTACAAACTACTTTCTACCATTACGGCCGGCCCAACTGGCTGTGGAGGTAGTGTAGATGGTTCCAAGGTGACAGCTAAAGTTGATTTTGTAGAACTACAAGCAGCGGCAGGAATGGTAAATTCCGCTAAAACTGTTCCCTGCTGACTTGCATCAAAATTTGCACAAGCTATCTTCTTGTCATCAACTATTGCCCAAAGTCGATATATTTGACCAACAGGGGAAGCGGGAAGGTTTTGAAAGACAATAACCGCTTTTTGTTCGTTAGTATTAATCGCTATACTACCAGAGGCAGTATTTGCATTTTCTGTTCCTGTGAGAGTAAATAAGCGAGTATTGCGCTGTTGTAACACCTCAATTACGCGAGTATTGCGCTGTTGTAACACCTCAATTACATCTTTCTGAGCCTGCACAACTTTCAGTTGTTGCCGCAAATTGTAATTATCTAAACCTAAAGCAAGAGCTAAAAGTGCAGCCGCACCAGCAGCAATTTTGCTCCAAGGTAAAGAAAACCTTTTTGGTGTTGAGATAGGAGTTAGAGAACTATTGGCAGCTTCTAGAATGGCTGTACGCAAGTGAGGAGGAGGAGTTACTTCAGGTAAAGCATAGGGCAACACTTCTAGTGCTTCCTGCAAACTACTCACCTCTGTAGCAAATTGCGGATTTTCTGCCAGGAGTCGCTGAAATTCCAGGGCTTCTTCAGGGCTGAGGTCGCCGAGGACATAACCTGTCATTAATTCTTCTAAATGTTCAGGATTTAAAGGTTCGGTCATAATACAACTATTTAATAAATTCTCGTAGAGTTTGCCTCAGTTTTAGTAGACCCGTTCGTGCGCGAGTTTTGACCGTTCCCAAAGGAATATCTAGTTGAGTGGCAATTTCTGATTGGCTCAGGCCTTCGTAGTATGCCATTTCTAATATTTGACGCTGATTTTCTGAAAGTTCCGCCAAAGCAGCTCGAACTTGTTGCGATCGCTCTCCCAAAGACACTTGTTCAAAAGGATTGTCCGTTCTTGTTTCAGCAGTCATTGCGTGTTGCCAACGCTCCAGAAACTTCACAGAAGTGCCGCGAGAGCGAAGTTTATCAATAGCACGCGATCGCGTCATAACTGTGAGATAGCTGCTAAGAGAACCACGAGCGGGATTGTAACTATCGCTACGCCAGAGATTCAGAAAAATCTCTTGCGTTAGGTCTTCTGCCTCTTGAGGATTCCTCAAAATTTTCAGTGCTAACCCATATACAAGAGAGCCATAGCGGTCGTAGAGAATCCCCAGAGCAGAGGATTGACCAGCTTTGAGGGCTTGAAATAAATCTGTATCCATCCTCGTCGATGGGGTTTTGGGAGTGCGATCGCTAGAGTCAGGAGGCATACGTTCTGAAAAGAATGTCTAAACCGATACCTCTTCAGAGTCAAAGTCAGCACTTGTTCTGCTGCATCCCTCACAAGAGAGAATTTTCCTTTTTCTTTTATACGACCGAAAGCGCTAATTGGATGTCTGCCAACACAGTCGTAAATTTATTTCAGATTTATTTCAGTAATTTTGCGGTCAGTGGCAATCCAAAATGCCACTGACTCCGTAATAACAAGTAGGTCGGTTGAGTAGATTCCACAGCATCGCGCATGGGTTACTCAGCCAAGTTCCCATAGGGTTCTGGATAGTGATGTTCAGTTCAGGGTAGATACACCCTACACCGCTGTTAGGAGGGATCAATCCTTAACCGAACAGTATTGAGTCTAGTCCCATGTAGATCGAGATATAAAACTCCCAATGAAAAAACTGGCACAGATAACAGCAATATCGGTAATAGTTGCAGGGCTATCATCCCTGCCTGCACAGGCGGCCACGTTCACCGAAAGCGACGACGCAGGTGAGACTCTCAGTACAGCCCAGATCCTCTCAACAATGCCAATGCCCCTAGAGTCAATCTCTGGGATGCTTTCTGGAGATGCTGATCTATTCCAAATCTTCTTAACTGGCGGTCAGACATTCTCGGCGACAACAGTCGGCGGGGCTGATTTTGATACGCAGTTGTTCCTATTCGATAAAGATGGCTTCGGAGTCTATTCTAACGATGAATCAACTGGGAGTATGGGGCAATCCACGCTGCCAATGAACAGTCCGTTCACCCCAACCAAATCCGGCATTTATTACTTGGGAATCTCCGGTTTTGACTACGATCCTGTCAGTGACAAGGGTAAAATTTTCCCTGATTTTCCTGATTTTCCTGATGTTGCCTTCGATGCAGTTGTTGGAGCGACTGGTTTTGGTGGTGATTCACCTTTGAAGGAGTTTGACGGTGCGATCTTGAGCAGTGGTGGTAGCTACACAATTGCCCTAACCGGAGTTGAAACGGCAGGAAATACGAGCATCCCTGAACCCTCCTCTGTGTTAGGAATATTGGCGCTTGGTGCTTTGGGTGCATCACGGCTAAAAAACCAGAAAAACAACCAAAAAACAGGTAATTCTTCCGCATCCTGAACATTACCTAGTTAACTCTCATCCCCTGCGATTAAATTTCCCTTCACTCAACGCCTACGCAAAAACGCTGACCTCGGAATTATTTGCAGGCAATTGAGCGCACCTCTATTAGGAGCAATCTTATGACATTTTCCTCGCGGCGCAAACTGTTAAAAATGGGCCTTTGCGGTTTTGGCGCACTAGCTTTGACGACCATCCCAAAAGCATTAACTGCACAGCCTAGTCGCACCACAAAAACCCTGACATTTAATGCTGACGACATTGGTATCCTCAACTTTGCTTTATTGCTAGAGGAACTGGAAGCAGCATTTTATCTATCCGTTGTCAAATCTGGCAAAATTACCAATCCCAGAGAACTCGATTACATGAGAGCCTTGGGTATTCACGAAGGCGAACACGTAAAATTTTTGCGTAGCGTACTCGGCTCGGATGCCACATTCAACACCAGAGACCTCAACTTCAACCAAGCTGGGTTGGCTGGCGTACTGACCGACCGCACCACGATTTTGAATACAGCTTTGACATTAGAGGACGTGGGCGTACACGCCTACAATGGCGCGGGAACAAGCTTAAAGAACCCTACTTACTTACTGGCGGCTGGTTCGATTGTGAGTGTTGAAGCTCGTCACGCAGCGGGGGTACGTGGGTTGGTGGGTCGCCCTGCTACAGAAAGCGATAGCGATCGCATAATCAAAGACCCTGACTTAGTACCTGAACTCAACCCCTTTAAGGGACGGGCATACGATGAGTTGTACACGCCTAAACAAATTGTGGCTATTGTCAGCTCTTTCCAGCTTCTAAACAACCCCATCAACGGGGCGCTCGTCGCTTGAGATGTATAGAGGTATTTGACAATGAAAATCTTTTCAAACCTAACAGCACAGCAGGCGACAGAAAATATGCACTCAAAGAGCTTTAACCTCCGACTCATCCGCCCCATCGCCACCGCTGTACAAGCTGTGGTGCTGGTTTCTTTAATATTTCTATCAGTGTTCATCGCTCCAGCCGCACCTGCCTATGCTCAAGGCGCAGTGCTGACACCCCGACAAGTGGTGGAATATGCCCTAACCCTAGAAAAGCTGGAAGCTGATTTTTACGTCAAAGCGATCGCTTCAACCCAGAACGGGGGTTTGGCGAACGCTCCCCAACCAGCCAAGAATGCGATCGCATCCTATGGACAAGATGAGGCTCAACACGTTGTTGACTTGTCAGCTGTATTGACAGCTTTGGGAGGCAACCCAGATGCGATTACTATTCCAGCCAACCCCAATTACAACGCCATCTTAGGTCGCAATCCATTTACTAATCTTGCAGATTTTTTACTCGCAGGACAATACGTTGAAGATTTGGGAGTAGCAGCTTATAAAGGTCAAGTACAGAACTTGCTGGCAGCTGGAGAAGCTGGCAAAACTGTGTTAGCAGGAGCCTTAGAAATTCATACTGTAGAGGCGCGGCACGCTGCGGGCTTCCGATACCTGCGGCAAACTCTGCTCAATGCCGACATCCGACCTTGGATTAGAAATCAAAATGAGGTGATTTACAACGAAAATCGGACTGGTTTCCCAATTCCGTTTAGTGGTGAAGCCTTTGATGGCTTCGCCACAAGTGATGAAGTATTGGCGCTGGTAGCTCCAATACTGCGTCCGTAAAAACCTAAGTTTAACGATCACCATCCCCAATATTGGGTTACTTTCTTCCCGCTCAAAAATTACTCTTTACGTAGGTTGAGAAGCCACCCCCGCGCGCGGGGGTGGCTTTTGAGCGCCAGCGAAACCCCAGGGTAAAACTCGATATTTAGCTGGAGTAGATTAAATAACGTCAGTTCGGGTTAAGCCAAAGGCAGCAAGTTGTGGTCAATGGCAATCGCCGGCTTCTTCGGTTGATGGCACTAAGCAATCAATCCGCAGAGAATGTTGACTCTTCAGTTGACTGGAGAGCGATGCCGAGAATGCTCAATCTGAGAAATATTTTTGAGCTGGTCGATAATGGTTTCAATGATCGAGCGCTTACGCAGCATCAGGCGCTCACTCAGGGGCATCAAACGTTGTTTCATGTTGCGCTTGAGTTTGCTAATCAACTGAATGCCAGCACTCTCTAACAATTGTTGCGCCAGCTTTTGAGACACATAGCCCTTATCGGCAAACACCTTGCCAAAAAGCTGCTGCAATTTCAGTACAGGGGTGCGATCATCGGTGTTGCCTGGAGTTAGAACAACGTTGAGTAACTCCCCTTGGTCGTTGACCACCAGATGTAGTTTGAAGCCAAAAAACCAATCAACGGACGTTTTGCCCCTCGCCGCCAGGTTCTGGAACACTTTGTGTTGCTGAATGCGACGATTGTGACAGACTTTGAGGCTAGTGGAATCCAGAAAACTGATACCGCTACAGCTGCCAAAACAGGAGCGCAGATACGCACAAAGCGGTATCAACGTGCTGGGTATCCACTCGATAAATCGGTTGTAGCTCACCAGTGCTGGAAACTCTTCCGACCACTGGGTCTGCACCTTCTGTTGATAGTAGGTTTTGAAATTCCGGTAGCAGGACTGGTGAAAGGCAATCAGAATGGTCATGATGAAAGCTCAGGCGTAGGCTCCGCTCTCGTTTACGTAGCTGTAATCCATGCCCAAGCAGTTGGCGCTCCCACTGCGGTTCAAAGCCTTGGCAGAAGTCGTCGACACAGCAAAATAGTTCTTCTAGACTAAGCATGGGGTAATTCAGATGGATGAGAAGTTAGCACTTTCACCCTACCTGTTTTGCCCCTTCCTTATCCCGAACTCAGGTTAAATAGGGCTTACGCACGTCAACACGCTGTAGGGGCATGGCATTACCCCTACGACAGAATCAGGCATTCACTAATTAACTGCGTAAGTCTTGTTAAAGTTTAGTCTGTAACCAGCTAACGAGAAACAGATGATAGAAATCAAACCGATACAATCACACCAAGTTGAAGAAGTTAAGCGGGTAATTGTTGAGGTTGCCTGTGAAATTTGGCAGCTTCCTGAAGAAGAGATCGCCCGTTACGATGCCATGTCTGACATAGATGATATGCGATCGCACTACTTCGACAATAACGGCACGTTCTTAGTGCTTATCGATGATAGTAGGGTTGTGGGAAGCGGAGCTATCCGGCGTTTGAATGACGACATCTGCGAACTGAAGAGGATGTGGTTTTTCAAAGATTACCGAGGGCGAGGTTTGGGGATGAAAATGGCCCAGATGCTCTTACATTTTGCCCGGAAAACAGGTTACAAGAAAGTCAGACTTGATACAACTGATAAAGAAAAACAAGCACAAGCCCTGAAGCTCTACAAGCGACTCGGCTTTTATTTTATCGAGCAATACAACGATGGTTTCTGCACTGTATTCATCGAGAAAATGCTCTAAAAGCTAATAAGCTATTAAAAATTTAAAATTATCCTTCCAGTCAAAGACTCGGAACACTTAAACGAAGGATCTGCCTCCTTCAATAGTCAAGAAATCCCAGCCCTATTTTGAGGCAGAGCCTCATCAATAGCATTCCCAGTCTCTGACTGGGAACGAGGAAAGAAACCGGGTTTTTTAGCCCCAATTTTGAATACTATACCGATGCCCTAGCTATTAACATCAGTCAAGCGAGAGTTCAGGAATCGATCCATCCAATTTGCCAAATAAGCCCAATTTGCTTGCTGCTGATCTTTATCAGTGCTATCGATAGGGTGGGGTGCCAATCCCAACATGGCAGCGGTTGTTACGCAGAACATTGACTTTTGAAAACTGATGCAAATTTGTACTCGCAA
This sequence comes from Trichocoleus sp. FACHB-40, assembly GCF_014695915.1. Lineage (GTDB taxonomy): Bacteria > Cyanobacteriota > Cyanobacteriia > Cyanobacteriales > FACHB-T130 > Funiculus > Funiculus sociatus. The sequence goes on along the minus strand of NZ_JACJPF010000100.1, from coordinate 15,936 downwards.
ATCATCTTCTCCTCGACGGCTGCGGCGGTAGATATCATGCATATAGTCTGGCAAGAAGTGCCGCATATCTTGCATCAGCAAAGTTGGTGGAATTCCAGCACCGCCAATCGGTAACGGATCGGCATACAAAGCGCCATAATCAAATCTACTTTGATCTGGGGAAATTTGCTGTGCCTGAGCGTTAAAAGAAACTGTACCTTGAAAAGGCGTTCCCCGGAAGAAAATCGCTTCTACGTAGGGTAGTGCTGTATCTGCTAGAAAAGTTAAACCGACTTCTTTGGGAATTATTTCATACACCTGTCCTTTAATTGGCACGGCATATGTAATCGGCAAGTTAGCAGCTGCAACTAATTCGGCGCGGATATGTTCTACCACGTCGGGAATTGATTTAATTTCTCCGCCATCGTATCTGTCAGATAACTGGATAAACATATCGCTCATCACCCGCCAGAATTGCCCCAGCCCACTGTAATAAGCTAAGGTTCGCACCTGTTCTGGCAAGAATTCTGGAAATAGGCTATTGAGTCCTTGGATGAGGAAGTTGTTTTTAATTGCTGCTTGGATTGCTGGCTCTATTCGCGCTTTAAATTCTGGAGAATCTAGGTACGTATCTAAACCGCCGCCACCGTGCCACAGCATTCCCCTCATGCAGTATTCAGCGTACTCATAATTAATCCGGTCGTGCCACCAGTGGCGCAGCAATTTTTTTAGAGAAATGTCGCCATTGAAGTATTTAAAAAAGGGAAAAAGCACTAAAAATTGATGTTCAGCGATGTAGATGAGATTCTTAGAATAAGCATCTAAAACTATTCCATAACTTTTGAGAATCCCTACAACTTCCATCACATTTTCTGGCGTGTCGGGTAGTAAGGCACCCCCATTCATTATTCGGTTAATGTACTCTGCCAGAGGGTGATTTGAAGATTTTAATGTAGTGCCGATCATTGGTGGTACTCCTTAGTCATTAGTCATTAGTCATTAGTCATTAGCTATCTTGTGTATGGCTAATTGATATTTTGTTTATTACGGTTAACAATTAGCCATTAACAGATAGCAAGCGACTAATGACTATTAACAGAAGAAATTTGCGCGATCGCTGGTCGTGTAATCATTGCTGTTGTCGTGGTTTCACTCCAACGCGCTACCCAGTTGGGAGAGATTCCCAGAATGACGATCAGGATAGCTAAAAATATAGACGGATAGCGATCGCTCCACTCTACTGGTGGCAAATTCATCACTCGTTCGGAAAGTCGTCCGAAGAAGGCGCGATTAACCAGCAGCAAGAAGTACACTGCTGTTAAACCTGTACCCACCATACACAACAGGGTTTGAACGGGAAATACTGGAAAACTGCCCCGAAATACCAAAAATTCGGAAATAAAGCCCACCATACCCGGAATACCAGAGCTAGCCATCACCCCCAACACCATTAGACTACCAATCAGGGGCAAGCCGCGTTCTGGGTTGAGTAAACCTTTGAGGGCATCTAAATCGCGGGTGCCAGTTTTTTTGTAAACGACACCGACCAGGAGAAACAGCAGTGCGGAAATTAAACCGTGGCTGATCATTTGGAAGACAGCTGCCAAAATGCTTACGGGAGTTGCTGCTGCTGCTGCTAAAAGAATGTAGCCCATATGAGCGATTGAGCTATAGGCAACCATTTTTTTCATATCTGTTTGCGCGATCGCTGTGAAGGCACCGTACAGTACGCTCACCGCCGCCCAAGTAGCCAGCCAGGGAGCCAGATACGCCCACGCCTGGGGGAACAACCCTAAGCCAAAACGTAGCAAACCATATGTTCCCAACTTCAACAGCACTCCCGCTAATAGCACTGAAACCGGGGTTGATGCTTCTACGTGGGCATCTGGCAACCAGGTATGGAATGGCACTAAGGGTATCTTAATACCAAAGCCTATCAAAATTCCAGACAGCAGTAGTAGTTGTGTGCCTAAAGGTAAGGACAAGGCATACAATTTTTCAAACTCAAAAGTAGTTCCCCCGCTGAGCAAAACCAGCCCAAAGAAAGATGCGAGGAGTAAAATTCCCGAAACTGCGGTATAAATCAGAAATTTTGTTGCTGCGTAGCTTCGCTTTTCTCCTCCCCAAATAGCAATCAACAGATATAGCGGAATCAGTTCCACCTCATAAAACAGGAAAAACAGCAGCAAATCCTGCGCCAAAAATGCCCCTGAAACTCCGGCATTTAAAAGCAAAATCAAAGAGTAATAAAACCGTGGTCTGTTGATAGAATCATCAGTGCTGTAGAGGGCAATTAGTGTTAAAAGACTATTTAAAACCAGTAAAGGCAAAGATAAACCATCTACACCAAGATGATAGGTCAAACCTAATGTATCAATCCAAAGAATGAACTCAGAAAACTGTAGGAGTCCATCCTCTGGTTGAAACTGACTCACCAGTAAAATAGACCAAATTAAAACGCCACCCATAACCACCAACGACACTCGACGGGCAACTTGGGCGGTGAGCTGGGGCCAAAACCCAACTATGAGAGCGCCTAACACAGGCAACCAAATTAAAGCACTAAGCATGATAGGGATTAGGGACTAGGGACTAGGGACTGGGGAGAAAGTTAAGAGTTAGAAGTTATTAATTCCTAATTTCTAACTCTTGTATGGCACATTAAAAAATTTCAGCGCTTAACAAAGTTAAAATTGGCCAGAGCATCAGAATTGTCAAACCGCTTAAACCCAGGAGGATAGTTAATAAATAAAACTGGGACTGACCGGAAACGTTGTATTTCAAGCTTTGCCCGCTGAAAATGGTAACAACACCAACCAGGTTAACCAGTCCATCTACCACGTAGCGGTCAATCCAAGCATTTAACCGGGAAAGCCGATCGACAGCAAAAACTACACTCAGGCGGTAAAGTCGGTCGATGTAAAAGTCGTAGGCGAACAAGTCTTGGAGAAATCGGAAGGGAACCCGAATCGATCTAGACCAATTTCTCGGCAGATAAATAACTGCCCCGAAGCCACAGCCGATTAAGCCAGATATCATCACTAGCAATAGGGCTGGTTTGTTCAGGTACTCCCAATCAGGCAACAGTGACAAGCTTTGCATCATCAATGGTACTAGGAGAGTTAACACTATCAAACTCACCATTGGCACAGCCATAGTCCAAGGCACTTCTGGCGCTCTTTTCGCCTTCGGTTGGGGTTCACCCAAGAAAATCAGACGAAACACGCGGGTTAAATTTAATGCTGTCAAGCCATTAACTATCAGCAATACTGTCACCAGCCAGGGTTGGTGTGTCCAAAAGTCATCCATTCCCAGGCGCAATGCCCAAAATCCGCCCAGTGGCAGTAGTCCAATTAATCCAGCGCTACCGACGACAAAGGCGGTGGTGGTAGCTGGCATCCGCGACCAAAGACCGCCCATTTCTGTGAGGTTTTGGGTGTTAGTTGTCAAAATCACACAGCCAATGCTCATGAATAAGAGGGCTTTGGCGATCGCGTGAGCAAACAACAACATTAGAGCGAAACCCGTCCATTGCGTTCCGACGGCGATAAATACTATACCCAAGTAAGCGCTGGTGGAATGGGACAAGGCGCGTTTAATGTCAATTTGAGCGATCGCTACCAAACAAGCACCTATCGCTGTTACCGTCCCAATTACTACCAACGCGCTTGAAGCCACAGGCGAAAGAATTAACACAGGCTGGAGTTTAATCAGCACATATGCGCCGCAAGCTACCACCACAGAGTTCCGCAAGATGGAAGCTGGGTTAGGCCCTTCCATCGCTTCATCCAGCCAAAGGTGCAGCGGAAATTGGGCGCATTTTCCCGTAGGGCCAGCAATCAAAGCCAAACCTAACAAAGTTGCCGTCAGTGGTGACAAGGTGGCAGTTTCTGCCCACTCATACAAATCGGGAAAATCCAGGGTTCCCGATAAAGTCGCTAGCGCCACCACTCCCATCAGCAGCAAGATGTCTCCTACCCGCTTAGTTAAAAAGGCATCTCTTGCTGCCGTTATTACCAAGGGCTGTGCATACCAGAACCCCACCAGTAAATATGTCGAAAGGGTGAGAACTTCCAAAAGGCAATAGCTGAGCAATAATGAATCGCTAATCGCCAAGCCACTCATCGCTCCTTCAAAAAATCCCATCAGGGCAAAGAAGCGAGCCAATGCCCAATCTTTCTCCATATATCCCAGAGCGAACAGTTGCGCTAAAAGGCTTAAACCAGTCACCAATTCCATTGCCCCAACACTCACGGCTGAGATATCTACGGAAAATGTCAGGTCTAAATCTACAACTTGCAGCCAGTGGAAAACTAACTTTATCGGCTCTTGGTTCCAGGTGGATCTAAAGACAATTGTGCCATGAAGAAACGCCAAGAAAGTCATCAACACATTAAAGTAAGCAGCTGGTCTGGGGCCTGTGCGGCGGATCATGCCTGTAGACCAGGGTAAGGTCAAAACGGCACCAAGTAAGCTATAAAAAGGCACCCACCAACTTGTCTGGGTGAGAAACTCTGTCATAGAAAAAGGCCTTTGCTATTTCAACATCAATTTACTTAAAATTGTTCATAGTTTATTGTGAAGCACAAACATTGTCATGCACCATGAACTATGAACCTTTAGCGAGGTTTTAGAATTTTGCACCTCTCAAATTTAATCTTTGCTAGATTATTTTTTTATCGCTGTTGCCTTTAATTGGTTGTACGTTAACACTAAACAACTCCAAATCTCATAACAATATCTCCTTAGAGATTGTAAAAATTTCAGCATCCATGCCTATCAAACCTAAGTTTATAAGCTTTATTTAAAAAACTTATAGCTTGAATTTGGCAGGTTATCAGCTTTTAGGTTTAGCAGGCGGATCGTGCGATCGCTCTCGCGGCGTGGCTGCGCTGGGCGGCTCACAACGAGCGCTCCCTGTCAAGCTTTTAAATTTGGTCGCTCTTACCCAATCGGGGCGGGTTATAGGTGGTATTATTGTAGTCTATATAAAAGTTATGAAGAAATTATAAAACATAACTAAGCATTCCAGAAACTGATTAACTTCTACTAAGCAGATCCCTCATTTAGTCTATTGTTAAGTTTTTTTAAACCTTTTAATCTGAAAATATCATACTAATTTATATTGTCAAGGGAGCCTCACTTCCCTATGCTTATTGATGCAAGGGTAAAAAATAGTTCTTGAAGTGAAAAAATGGGCATCTCCGTCCAAATTTTCTTGACAAGGCAAATTTGGACCGGGTAATTCAACTGATTTTGTAGGAGGGAAGTAATGCCAATTGCGGTTGGAATGATTGAGACAAAAGGTTTTCCGGCAGTTGTGGAAGCCGCCGACGCAATGGTGAAAGCCGCTCGCGTGACACTGGTGGGATATGAAAAAATCGGCAGCGCTAGGGTGACAGTCATTGTCCGAGGCGATGTTTCCGAGGTGCAGGCTTCTGTATCAGCTGGAGTTGACGCAGCAAAACGGGTGAATGGCGGTGAAGTTTTGTCCACCCACATCATTGCTCGTCCTCACGAGAACCTGGAGTATGTGCTGCCCATTCGTTACACCGAAGCAGTCGAACAGTTCCGTCTTTAAAAGTTTAAAGGCGATTGTTGGGCAGTCAGATGCCGATAAATCGGTTTTTCAAGTCCAAAAAGTTTGTTTATTTATCTATAAGGGAAGGAAGAATCAATGGCAATTGCAGTAGGAATGATTGAAACGCTAGGGTTTCCCGCAGTTGTGGAAGCCGCTGATGCAATGGTGAAAGCTGCTCGTGTGACGCTAGTAGGCTATGAAAAAATAGGCAGTGGTCGCGTCACCGTAATTGTTCGTGGAGACGTTTCTGAGGTGCAAGCCTCTGTATCGGCGGGAGTTGAGTCTGTAAAGCGGGTGAACGGCGGTCAAGTTTTGTCCACTCACATTATTGCTCGTCCTCACGAAAACTTGGAGTACGTGCTGCCCATTCGTTACACCGAAGCTGTGGAACAGTTCCGCGAAAGTGTCAGCGGCATTCGCCCTTACAATAGACCGTAAGATTAGGTCAGTTGTCCTTTAAGAGTTGGAAAGTTGGAAAGTTGGAACGTTGACTAGAGGTAAGTTTCTATAACTTTCCAACCTTCAAACGTTAAAACGCTAATGGACAACGGACAACAAATAATGGATAGTCAACACACAATCACCGAAGATGCAAATTGCTAAGGTTCGCGGCACGGTCGTCAGCACTCACAAAGAGCCTACACTCAGAGGTGTCAAGTTACTTCTGGTGCAGTTCATTGATGAAGAGGGACAGCTACTGCCGAAATACGAGGTAGCAGGCGATCAAGTAGGTGCGGGTCTGGATGAGTGGGTTCTGATTAGTCGTGGTAGTGCGGCTCGGCAGATGGAAGGAAGTGAAAAGCGTCCTATCGATGCGATGGTAGTGGCGATTATTGACACTGTGAATGTGGAAAATCGCCTCCTATACAGCAAGAAGGAACAGTATCGTTAGTCGGTCTACTTTGTTGAGTTAGTGAGGGATCTAGTTATGCCGGTTGTCCGCAGGTATGCGGCTCCCCCGACCCCGTGGTCAAAAAGTTTGGCGGAACCAAAGATTGATGCAACCGCTTATGTACATTCTTTTTCCAACATCATCGGAGATGTGCGGATTGAGGCGAATGTGTTGATTGCTCCGGGGACTTCGATCCGGGCTGATGAAGGCTCACCGTTTCATATTGGCGAAAGCACGAACATCCAAGATGGTGTAGTGATTCATGGTTTGGAACAAGGCCGGGTCGTTGGGGATGACCAGGAGGAATACTCGGTGTGGGTTGGGAAGAATGCTTCTTTGACCCACATGGCTTTAATTCATGGACCAGCCTATGTGGGAGATGATTGCTTTATTGGCTTTCGCTCGACAGTATTTAATGCCAGGGTGGGCCACGGTTGCATTGTGATGATGCACTCCCTGATTCAAGATGTGGAAATTCCTCCAGGGAAGTATGTAGCTTCTGGGTCGGTGATTACTTCTCAGCAGCAAGCAGACCGTTTGCCGGATGTGCAAGAGGGCGATACGGAGTTTAGCCGCCATGTTGTAGGAATTAATGAGGCTCTGCGGGCTGGGTACTTGTGTGCTGCGGATGCAAACTGCGTTACATCTGTCCGAGATGAGATGATTACATCTAATGGCGATCGCCGTCCCACTACTCAAGTATCAAGTCAGGTATCAAGTATGAATTCAGTAAGCATAGATATTTCCGAGCAAGTTAGAAATTTGTTAGCCCAAGGTTTAAAAATTGGGACGGAACACGCTGATGAGCGCCGCTTCCGCACCAGTTCCTGGCAAAGTGGTTCGACAATTGAAACAAATAACGCGGCGCAAGCGATCGCAGCCCTACAAGCAGCGCTCGAAGAATATAGTGGCGAATATGTCCGGTTAATAGGTATCGACCCGAAAGCTAAGCGTCGGGTACTAGAGCAAATTATCCAACGTCCCGACGGCAAGGTACAAGTCGCAGCTAAGACAACAACGGCGAAAACTCACTCTAGCAATGGTAGCACCACTGCCCGAACTGCGAGTGCTTCCAATAACTCAGACCTAAGTGAACAAGTTAGAAACTTGTTAGCCCAAGGCTTAAAAATTGGCATAGAACACGCAGATGAGCGTCGCTTCCGCACCAGTTCCTGGCAAAGTGGTTCGACAATTGATGCCAAAAATCAAAGCCAAGCGATCGCAGCCCTAGAAGCAGCGCTCGAAGAATATAGTGGCGAATATGTCCGGTTAATAGGTATCGACCCGAAAGCTAAGCGTCGGGTACTAGAGCAAATTATCCAACGTCCGGACGGCAAGGTACAAGTTGCAGCTAAGACAACACCGGCGAAAACTCACTCTAGCAATGGTAGCACCACTGCCCGAACTGCGAGTGCTTCCAATAACTCAGACCTAAGTGAACAAGTTAGAAACTTGTTAGCCCAAGGCTTAAAAATTGGCATAGAACACGCAGATGAGCGTCGCTTCCGCACCAGTTCCTGGCAAAGTGGTTCGACAATTGATGCCAAAAATCAAAGCCAAGCGATCGCAGCCCTAGAAGCAGCGCTCGAAGAATATAGTGGCGAATATGTCCGGTTAATAGGCATCGACCCGAAAGCTAAGCGCCGGGTACTAGAGCAAATTATCCAACGTCCTGAAGGCAAGGTACAAGTCGCAGCTAAGAGCGCCCCGGCTGCTGCTAGGAGTAGCTCAAACTCAAACAGCACTCCGCAAGTGGTTAACAGCTCTCTATTGAGCAGCGAAGTGGTGGATCAAGTGCGAAATCTGTTAGCTCAAGGCTACAAGATTGGCACAGAACACGCAGATGAGCGTCGCTTCCGCACCAGTTCCTGGCATACTTGTTCTCCGATTGAATCAACCAGACAAGGAGAAGTAATTGATGCGCTGGAAGCTTGTATGAACAGCCACAGCGACGAGTACGTGCGCTTATTTGGTATTGATACCAAAGCCAAGCGCCGCGTCCAAGAGACGCTGATTCAACAGCCGAATGGTAAGGCTGGACGTTAGGAGATATAAGAGTAAGGAGTTAGGAATGATTTACTCATAACTCACTCACAGGAGTTATGAGTAACGAGTTAATAACTTGTTACTCATAACTTACAGAAGTTGGAAGTTAGCAGCGCTCAACTAATAACTCATAACTTTTAGTAAAAAGTTAAAAGTTACGAGTTAGGAATGCTTAACTACTAACTTGCTCACAGAAGCTAGTAGTTAAGAGTTAGTAACTCGTGAGTGATAACCTATTCACAGAAGTTGGAAGTTAGCAACTCATAGCTCTTAACTCTTAACGCCTAACTTATAACTATTTAGCTCCTAGTTCCATGCACTTGCCCCTACTACCGCCGTTTAGCAATTCTCAGGTTTATGTGCAAGGGGATGTGAGTATTGATGAAAGTGCCGCGATCGCACCAGGGGTAATTATTCAAGCAGATCCAGACTGTAAAATTATTATCGCTGCTGGTGTCTGCATCGGCATGGGAACCATTATTCATGCCCACAAAGGCAACCTAGAAGTCGAGGCAGGAGTTATTCTGGGCGCTGGTGTTCTGCTAGTCGGTACGGGTAAGATTGGGGCGAATGCCTGCATCGGTGCCGCGACGACAGTTTTCAACGCATCTGTGGAATCTTGTCAAGTAGTGCCGCCAGGATCTCTGCTAGGAGTCAAGGGGCGGCAAATTGCTGACACCCCAGAAGCAAGAAAAAGCGAAGATGCGGCAAACCAGCCAGAAAGCAAGGACTTCCCCCCAGAATCCCTAAACGGACAAGGGATAGCCACCAGCGACCCGACTCCAAGCGGCGAAGACACCCAAGAGGAGTTAGCGATCGCTACCACTCCCCCGACTCCAAGTGGCGAAGATACCCAAGAGGAGCCAGTGCCTAAGCCTCCCCCTGTTGGCGTTCCCGTCTATGGACAAGCAAACCTGAACCGACTGCTCTTGACTTTGTTTCCTCATCATAAATCCGCCAACCCTCCTCCCGAAGACAATCACAGTGAATGATAGTTTCGACTTTTGGGAAGTATTAGTATTAACAACCATCAACTAATCTCTTAGTGTGGGCATACTTAAGTTAGGCGGCCAGTATTTTCTCACGGAGGTTATAGGTGGAGGTACAAAAACCAGGGCTTGTTCGTTTTGAACGGACAACTCAACCAAAAAACTTCAAAGACACTGCTCTTGGCATGGTTTCGACTCGCAGTTTCCCCGCTATCGTTGGCACAGCTGATATGATGCTGAAGTCAGCCGGGGTGACACTCATCGGGTTTGAAAAAATTGGCAGTGGTTACTGTACCGCTATTGTCCGAGGCAGGATCTCAGATGTCCGTTTAGCTGTAGAAGCAGGCGCACAGACTGCCGAACAGTTTGGTCAATTAGTCTCCTCTTCGGTAATGGCGCGTCCCATGCCCAATTTGGAAGTAATATTTCCTATTGGCAGGCGCTTGTCCGAATTAAGCGACGGCGACAGTTACAGTCGCCTGAGCAATCAAGCGGTTGGTTTGTTGGAAACGCGGGGATTTCCGGCGATGGTGGGTGCCTGCGATGCGATGCTCAAGGCAGCTGAGGTGTATCTATCCTCTTACGAAACTATTGGCGATGGTCTGTGTACTGCGATTATCCGAGGAAGGGTGGCAGATGTGGCTGTAGCTGTTGAGGCTGGGATGAGAGAAGCCGAGAGGATTGGGGAATTCAACTCGCTGATGGTGATTCCAAGACTTTTGGATGATCTGGAGCAAATCCTGCCAGTGGCGACTTGCTGGGTTGAGGAGAAACCTGAACCTCTGATGGTGCCTGTTAACGTTAAGGAAACGGAAAAACAGTTGGTAGAGTTAGAATTGCCAGATTTAGCTAAGTTACCACCCCTCCGTGTGGAAGAATGATGTATATGGGCTCGCGCATCTACAGCTAACAGCTTCTTTTCAAATGGAAAGCGTTGCACATTCACACCTTAGATGCTTTGGGAGGGAATCAGCCTGCAAAACACAGGATGAATATAGAAGATAATGACTTCCCCGACCAACCATCAAGTAAATATGCAACGCCTGTAGGAAGGAAGACTGTCACTTTGTTTCATTAATTTGATAATAACCTTGATCTCCTATAGATCAAAAACATTGTTTTCAATGGTTATGATAGATTATTATCTATAACTGCCAGGAGAAGGGCGGTTGAAGCAGGCAACGCTGCATCAGTTAAAGGTTTTTGAGGTAGTGGCTCGGCACGGGAGCTTTACTCGTGCGGCAGAGGAATTATTTCTCACCCAGCCCACCGTCTCTATGCAGGTCAAGCAGCTAACTAAAACAGTTGGCTTGCCACTGTTCGAGCAAGTCGGTAAGCGACTCTATCTTACCGATGCCGGACGGGAACTTTTGGTAACGTGTCGGGAAGTTTTCGATAGATTAGCCCAGTTTGAGATGATTGTTGCTCAAATGAAAGGGCTGAAGCAGGGACGATTGCGGCTGGCAGTGATTACCACTACCAAATACTTTGTGCCGCGTTTACTAGGGCCATTTTGCCAGATGTATCCGGGAATTGATATTGCGCTCCAAGTGACAAATCACGAACGGATACTCAGCCGCATGAGCGAAAATCTGGACGATTTGTATATCTTGAGCCAAATACCGGAGCATCTTGATATCACCTATCATCAGTTTCTGGCAAACCCCCTAGTGGTCTTGGCACCTGTCGATCATCCGCTAGCTAAGGAAAAAAATATCCCGATATCTCGCCTTTCTGGTGAGCCGTTTATTATGCGGGAACATGGATCGGGAACGCGCTCATCGGTGCAAACATTATTCGATGAGCATGGCGTTTCTGTAAAAGTCAGGCTGGAGTTGGGGAGTAACGAAGCGATTAAGCAAGCGATCGCAGGCGGCTTAGGCATATCTGTCTTATCTCGCCATACTCTAGGGCTAGATGGTGCCACCAATCAAATTACCATCCTTGATGTGCAAGGCTTTCCTATAAGTCGCCATTGGTATGTAGCATATCCTGCTGGCAAACAGCTCTCGGTTGTCGCTCACACCTTTTTCGAGTACCTTTTGGAGAAAGCACCGCAAGTTGCCGTGGATATGTCCTGACATCCCCCCGGCGCTATTTCTAGTTACCAGACTGAGTCTGGTAACTAGAAAACAGTTTCTATCGCGTCCAAACCAGCCACCAGCCCAACAGTTTCTTAATAAACGGTGTTAAACGAGTACGACTATATTCATCTGCCGCCTTGCGAATCACCTCAGCTTGAGTAGGATACGGGTGAATGACACTACCAAGAGTTTTTAACCCAAGATTTCCCACAATTGCCAAAGTAACTTCGCTAATCATATCGCCTGCATTTCGCGCCACAATCGTTGCACCTAAAATTTTATCAGTACCTTTCTTCACAAAAACTTTCGCAAATCCTGCTGTTTCGCCATCGGCAACTGCCCGATCCACGTCACTTAATGGAACGAAAAAAGTATCCACCTCAATTCCTTTTTTTTGAGCGTCTTTCTCGTACATCCCAACATGGGCAACTTCCGGATCGGTGTATGTCACCCAAGGCATTGTCAGCGAACTGAGTTTTTTGCGTCCAAAAAACAAACTATTTTGAATTACAATTCTGGCAGCAGCATCAGCAGCGTGGGTAAATTTCCAATCCATACAAACATCACCAGCCGCATAAATTCGAGGGTTAGAGGTTTGTAGATTGTCATTTACAATCACTCCTTTTTTGAGGTCATACTGCACACCAACAGCTTCAAGATTTAATTTCTTAACGTTAGGCGATCGCCCAACTCCAATCAGAATTTCGTCTACCGTTACAGAATCTTCTTTTCCATTCGATTCGTAATAAATAACTTTCCCTACACTTGTTCGATCAACCCGTTTCACCTTGGAGTTTAATATCAGCTGAACGCCTTCCCGAATAAAGGACTGGTGGACAATTTCTGCTGCATCAGCATCTTCCTTATCCAGAATGTGGTCATTTTTATGTATTAACACCACTTGTGAGCCTAAACGTTGAAAAGTTTGAGCAAATTCGCACCCCAAGGGGCCACCACCAATTATTGCCATTCGTTGCGGTCTTTCGGTTAGAGAAAATACCGTTTCATTAGTGAGATAACCAGCATCCTTTAATCCTTCAAGGTCGGGAGCAGTAGCCTTGGCACCAGTAGCTATTACTGCTTTTTTGAAGCGCAAAATTCTTCCTCCAACTTCCACAGTATCAGCACTGTTAAAACGCGCTTCTCCCAAAAATACATCTACATTAAATTCTTCTTTAAATCTTTGAGCAGAATCGTGAGGGCTAATCTCCGCCCGAACTCGCCGCATTCGCTCCATCACTGCCGAAAAATTAATTTCTGTGCCATCAGGAACGCGAATACCAAATTTATCTGCATTCTGAATATCACCGACAACACGAGAGGAGCGAATCATACATTTAGAAGGTACGCAGCCTACATTTAGGCAATCTCCACCCATCAAATCTTTTTCAATTAAGGCTACTTTACTACCTAAAAGTCCTGCACCTCCGGCAACAACCAGTCCCGCAGTACCTGCTCCAATCACAACCAAATTGTAACGAGACGAGGGTTCTGGGTTCACCCAATCTGACGGATGTACATTAGCAACCAAAGTCTGATTATATTCATCCATTGGCTGCACAATCGCTTTTTCAACTGTTTGTGACATTACAATTCCTCTTGATTAACGCTTTCTTCTAATGCTTTACGAGCAATGCGTGTGACATAAATAGTCACAGCAACTGTGGCAATAAAACCAACAACACGAATAACCCATTTTACTGCCTCTGTTTCCGGATTAGTGGGCTGATTTGCTGCTCCAATCGTGGCGAGACTACCCGCTAAAGAACCAATATAAACGTACATGATAGTCCCCGGAATCATCCCAATGGAGGCTAAAAAATAATCTTTTAAAGAAACTTGGGTTACTCCAAAAGAATAATTTAAAACGTTGAAGGGGAAAATCGGCGAAAGTCTAGTCAAAAGAACAACTTTGAATCCTTCTCTCTTTACCGCTTGGTCAATGGCTTCGAACTTGGCATTTTTTTCTATTTGCTGGGAAACCCATCCACGAGCTAAATAACGCCCAACTAGAAAAGCGGCTGTTGCTCCTAAAGTCGCTCCAATGAAAACATAAATTGAACCCCAAATTACGCCAAAGACAAAACCAGATCCCAGCGTGAGAATGGAGCCTGGTATAAAAAGCACGGTAGCTAAAATATAAATAAGAATAAAAGTCACGGGTGCCAAAAATCCCAGGCTGTCGATCCATGCCAATAGTTTTTTTAAATGCTCTTGAATATCAAAATATTTAGTTGCAAAAATAAAAGCCGAGATTAAAGAGACAAGTAATAAAAATCCTACAATTAGCTTGCGATTTAAGCTGGATTTGCTTGGACTAGATTCTTTGTTCATAAACAACTTCATAAAATGAACCGCAGAGAACGCAGAGAAAAAAGAAGTTATAGCAGTCCTATTTGATTGGTGAAAAAAAAACGAACTCCTCTAGGCGCGACCGGGCGCTTAAGAAAGAAGAGAGATAACTTTACAACTCCTGCAAGGATTGCTATGGAAGAGAATTATTCACGAAAGGCTTGTAATATATTATTAATATAATAAGATTTTGAGTTAAAAAAATATTTCTTGAGAGAGAGGCAAAAAATCCCGGTTGTTAAAAAGAGCTATGATATCTCGTGCGCGATCGCGTAAGCTGGCTTGTAAAGATGCTACGGCCTTAGCGGATGGTGATCAATCTCCTGCCCCTTTTAAATTGGGTAGTTAACGGTATGTAAAAAAAGTAAGATTTAAGTAAATGCAGTAACGAGGAGGCTAAAGGATATGGATGAGGAAATCATCAAACAACTAAATATGGAAGTTGAAGCGATGGGCTTTAACGAGTTAACAGAACTTGGCAATAGAGCAGTAAGTTTAGGATTGATTATTGGTCACGGTTATCGTAATAACCAGTATGAAATTCTTCGGAAAAATGAAGTAGTTATGCTACCTGCAAAAGAAGCAGCAGCTTACCTGAAAAACTTGATTGAATCAGTCAATGGGTAAATATACTGTAGCGCAGGCGTGGGGAGCATCCCGATTTTGCAAGAAGCCAACGTCATTACAGCAAAAATAAACAACAAAACGATCAATAGAATGTTGACGGCGAAACTTCAACCTCATGAGTTGCTTATTTCTCAATCTCCGCCAAAGTTTCTCTGTACATTGGTTGGCAGTCTCGCATCAAAGTTAGTGCTGATTTTTTCGTAGCTGGAAGAGGAGTTCCTGCGATCGCTATCAGACGCAGATGCAACTTGGGCTGATAAATTGTTGCGATCGCAAGGATTACGATAACGATTTCGATGCCCTCATGTTAGATATATCTAGAGGTAGAAAATGATTCAGCAATATCTCCAGAAGGCAATGGAAGTAGCACACTATGAACTGCTTGAGGAGGATGAAGGCTTTTATGGAGAAATTCCTGGTGCTACTGGGGTATGGGCAACAGGTAAAAATTTAGAAGCTTGTCGCACGGAGTTATTAGAAGTGCTGGAGGAGTGGGTAATCATCGGTATTGCTAGGGGTCACGGCTTGCCAGAATTTGATGGTGCGACAATAAAAGTTGAATCTGTCGCCTGATAAGCGATGGCACAACCTGCCTTTTCGCTCTAATGAGCTAGTGCGATCGCTATCAGACGCAGATGCGGCTTGGGCTGATAAATTGTTGCGATCGCAAGCTTTACGGTAGTTAATTGGCTTACTTTGAGATTTTTGCCGCTTCAGTGGGAATACTAAGTTTGGATTCCTGGTAAGGTCAATCAAATTAGTATGAGCATGGACTGGACTACCCTGCTGCGATCGCAACAAGCCGACTTCATCGAAAGACTGAAATCTAATGAGCTGCTGCATTGTGAAACTGAAGGTCAGCATAGTGAATTGACTGTCATCTCTGGCGATAAGTTAAAACAGTTAGTTGACTTCTGCTGGGAAATGGCTGAAAAGTACAAGCGGAATTCCCCGGTTCGTCAGGTATTTATTAGCAATATGAAGGGGAAACTGGGTGAAGAAGTTGTCAAAATCCGCTTAACTGACTTGTAAGGATTCAGGTCTAAGAATGTGGAATCAAAGAAGGAGCAACTTGAGAGGAATGAAGTTGGCTCTGAAGAGCTTGCTCAAAAAAATGAATTACCGAGCGACCTTGACGACGACAAGTTTGTACCACAGTTAATAAATTGGCAGTATCTTGAAAACGTGCCATCGATCGAGAGCCGCCACTAACTTTGCGCTTAGTAACAGCTAAGCGCAAAGAACGTTCTGCCAGATTATTGTCAGGAGGAACTTCTGGATGGTCAAGAAAATACCACCACTGTTCGGCTTTATCTCGTAAAGACCGCAGTAGAATCCTTGCGGTACCACCAGCTAAGTTAAACCATTGAGAGAGAGTTGATTGCA
>NZ_JACJPF010000010.1 GCF_014695915.1 Trichocoleus sp. FACHB-40 | reverse complement strand
TGCACCCGCTCGGCTTCGCTACAGCTGTATGCCTTTTGCGTCGCCATCAGAAAGTTAATGTATTCAATAGCCGTATATTTGGGTGGATTCATTGCTTCCTTTTACCCCATCTTTAGCCCAACTGCGTAACTCCTGAGTCAGTTAAAACAGACTAGATAAAGATTTTAACCAGTTTTAAAAGGTTTAAGTTTTCAGCCTGAAATTAATTTCAAAGCTTATTGTCAATGGTGCAATATCTCATTAGCTCCTATTCCCGAATTCCCGGTGCCTCTAAGTCCCCGATTCCGCTACACTGTGGAATGATTCATTGTATTCGGAAGCAGTAATGGAGATCGGTCAAAAAGTTAAAGTATACCGCCTCAGAGACAGGGTATCACCCGCGATAGTCAATAAACTGGGGAAAGTCGGAACCATCCAAGGTTACAGAATGACCGATGGTAGTGGCGTTGGGGTCGTAGTCCAATTCGAGGACAACTCAGCCACATGGTTCTTTGAAGACGAACTGAAACCTGCACAGTAACAGAGATGGCCTTGATTTTAACCTTTTTGGGCAAAGGCGGCACTGGTCGCACAACAGTAGCGATCGCAGCTGCAAAAAAACTGGCAAACCAAGGAGCGCGAGTTCTACTGGCTGGAGTTGACCCCGGCCCATCCCTCGGATTGCTGCTGGGGACAACCACCAGTCCCGACCCCCAGGAACTAACTCAAAATTTGCAAGTAGTGCAGTTCCAGTCCGCCGTCTTGCTAGAGCGCAGCTGGGAAGAAATCAAAAAACTGGAGGCGCAATATCTCCGGACACCCCTGATAAAAAATGTCTACGGTCAAGAACTAGGCGTATTGCCAGGGATGGATAGCGCCTTAGCTCTAAACGCCATCCGCGAGTACGATGCCAGTGGCAAGTACGACGTAATCGTTTACGATGGCAGCGGCGACCAGACTACCCTACGGATGTTGGGTATGCCAGAAATACTCAGCTGGTATATCCGTCGCTTCCGGAAAGTAGTGGAAGATTCCGACCTCTGGAAAACAGTATCGCCCTTCATTCAACCGATCAGCAGCGCTGTCCTCAACGTCTCATGGACTGGGGATAACTTCGTCCAACAACCCAGCAACGAAGTGAACAATCTGCTGGAACGAGGGAAAGCAGCAATAGCAGACCCCTCTCGGACTGCCGCCTATTTGGTGACAACAGGCGATCCTACCACTGTGGCAACTGCCCAGTATCTGTGGGGTAGCGCCCAACAAATCGGGCTGACTGTGGGCGGCGTACTGCTAAACCAGGAGCCTGTGACAGAAGGCATCTCGGCGAACTTTAGTCCTTTGGCAGTTAGTTCTCTTCCTATCTGTCCTCCCAGTGACTGGCAACCCCTGATAGAAGCTCTCCCAGATTTGCGTCAAGCTGCATCGGCTCCCAAACCGATTGAGATTGATATCTCTGCCCGTCAGGTACGTTTATTCTTGCCCGGTTTTGACAAAAAACAGGTAAAACTTACCCAGTCTGGCCCAGAAGTCACTATCGATGCTGGAGACCAGCGACGCAATATCTCTTTGCCGCCCCAGTTGAGCGGTCAATCCGTCAAAGGCGCTAAATTTCAAAATAGTTACTTAACGATTTCGTTTTAATTGGGGATTGGGGATTGGGAATTGGGAATTGGGAATTGGGAAAATTGCTTACCTAACCCCTATTCCCTAGCCCCCAACCCCAGTCCCTAGCCCCCAGTCCCCAGTCCCTATTACCTATTAGCAAATGACAACGGACAACGGACAACCAACAACTGATAACTCAGCTGACCGCAGTGCGAAAACTCGGCAACTGCTAGGCATGAAAGGTGCTGCTTCCGGTGAGACTTCTATCTGGAAAATCCGCTTGCAGCTGATGAAGCCGATTACCTGGATTCCCCTGATTTGGGGCGTTGTCTGCGGTGCAGCTTCTTCGGGTGAATACACTTGGACTCTGGAAAATGTTCTGAAAGCTGCTACTTGTATGCTGCTGTCGGGGCCTATTTTAGTTGGGTATACCCAAACTTTAAATGACTTTTACGATCGCGATATCGACGCGATTAACGAACCCTACCGTCCTATTCCCTCTGGTGCCATTTCTGTTCCCCAAGTAGTGACGCAAATTTTGGTGCTGTTATTTGCAGGGTTAAGTCTTTCCTACGTTTTAGATAGATGGGCGGGGCATGATTTTCCTACCATCACCTGCATTGCCTTGGGTGGTACTTTTCTAGCGTATATTTATTCTGCGCCACCGCTGAAGCTGAAGAAAAATGGCTGGCTGGGCAATTACGCACTGGGTGCCAGTTATATTGCTCTTCCCTGGTGGACTGGTCACGCGCTGTTTGGCGAGTTAAACCCTACGATTATGATTCTGACCCTGTTCTACAGTTTGGCGGGGTTGGGAATCGCGGTGGTGAATGACTTCAAGAGCGTTGAAGGCGATCGCCAACTCGGTCTACAATCGCTTCCGGTGATGTTTGGCGTTGGCAAGGCTGCATGGATATGCGTGCTAATGATCGATATTTTTCAAGCTGGAATTGCCGCGTATTTAATTAGCATCCACCAAAATCTTTATGCGGCAATCTTGATATTACTCATCATCCCCCAAATCACTTTTCAGGATATGTATTTTCTGCGCGATCCCCTGAAAAATGATGTGAAATATCAGGCAAGCGCTCAACCTTTCTTAGTTCTAGGAATGCTCGTTGCTGGTTTAGCATTAGGCCACGCTGTTTATTAGTAGGTTGGGTTGAGGGACGAAACCCAACATCGACAAGCTTTTGTTGGGTTTCGCTACAATTATTCTTCACAGTAGGTTGGGTTCACGTAGAAAACCCAACTTATTTATTAACAAGCATTTGTTGGGTTTCGCTTCGCTCTACCCAACCTACAATTATTATGAATTGATATTAAAACAAACCCCAGCTTACTCATGTCCTACACTGACATAAAACAACATTTCTTCCGCAGAACCCCAAGATACATCATATGATCCGGCAGTAACATAACGGTGAAAACTAGAATATTCCCAGTCTTTGGGTGCTTTCACTAATCCATGTTTGACTGGATTGTAGTGAATATAATCAATGTGGTTAGCAAAATCTTATTCGTCTCGAATTTGATGTTACCAAAAGCGGCGTTGCCAGATTGATTGCTCTTTTTTACTTTGTCTGGATAGAGAAACTTTTTGATGATACTCTTGTTCGCAGTTGCGGCTAAAATAACTTTTGATTACAACGCCATCGCGTAGAGAAATCGCTATCTCCGTTCGGCAAAGTCCAAATGCAGTGTACATGGTCGGGTAAAATAACGCAAGCATCAATTTTAAAAGGATGGTTTTGCATAATGTCTCTGAAAGCATTCCTTAATAAGGAGACATTTGAAGGTATACATAAAAATTTTCTTCTATTATGAGTTACTAAGGTAAAAAAGTAGGTGCCTCCTTCTATTTTTGCTCTACGGTATTGCATGGCTTTGAATTGTTTTTAGTTGAAAATGTGATGTTGGGTTTCGTACCTCAACCCAACCTACGAGGCGATGCGATCGCACTGGCGGGTGCGAATTCTGCCTCTACCTTATTCCTCAATCACGTTGGTAATGATATTCCCTCCGGGCATGATGGTATTGCTCAGGTAGCAGGCGCTCAGGCTATCCCTATCTACGAGGGCATTTCTGAAGTTGCAGCTGTAGAAGGATGTTTCATCCAGGGGAACTCCTGTGAGGTCGGCACCTTCAAGAGAGACAGTGTCCATACTAACTTCCATCAGGTTAGCTCCCTCAAAGTTAGCCCGCTTCAGACTGGAATTTCTCACAGTGGCACCGTTCAGGTTGGCAGTACTGAGGTTGGCATCATTCAGCTCGACCTCTTCCAGGATGATATCCAGCAGGTTGGCACCACTAAGGTTGGCATTGCTGAGATTGATACCTCTCAAACGGGCAGCGTACAGATCAGCACTACTGAGGTCAATGCTACTCAAATTGGTTCCTTGCAGATTGGCACGCCTCAAGCTGATTCTAGAGAAATTTCGCTCCCCAGCAGCATATCTTCTGAGCAATTCCTCAGCATCCATAACTCAACTCCTGCATCCATTTACACCATCAACAATAGCGCCCAAACCCTCTGGAACAACCTTCTTTCACCCTCTACCCCCCTCAACATCAACGGGAGCATGTCACCTTTGCGCTAAGTAGAAGTGCTCAGGAGAACTGTATTTCTAGCCCATTGAAACAGGAGCGGGGAAGATAAGAAGATTCCACTCCTCCAAGCAAGCCATGACTCCCGAACAAGAGCAATCCCTGAAGACCCATCTCAAGGCCATTGCTCAAATCTTGTATGACGAGAGCGGCCCAGAAGCAATGAAAACTCTAGAAGGAATGGAGTTGACGCTGCGGCGACAACTCCAGACCCATGTCAGCCCAGAACTGGGGAGTTTTTTATCCAAACGCTCACAGGAACGCAAGCAGGCAAGCCAAGAAGCC
>NZ_JACJPF010000001.1 GCF_014695915.1 Trichocoleus sp. FACHB-40 | reverse complement strand
AGGTAATTGATACAGATCGCATTATGTATTTACGCCAGTATTTGAAGGCGGCTCATCGAGCCATTCGTGAAGGTTATCCCCTGAAAGGTTACTTCCTCTGGAGTTTTATGGATAACTTTGAGTGGCCTTACGGTTATAGTCGCCGCTTCGGGATTACCTATGTCGATTACAAGACACAACAGCGCATTCCCAAAGCCAGCTTTAATTGGTACGCAGAGTGCATTTGTCAGAACCGGGTGGTTTAGGAAATTGTGCGAACTGACAAGTCAGCGCAACGCGATCGCACAACTATCCAAAGTTGTTGAAAGCTTGAAAGACAGCAATGCTAAGAGTACAGCCCCAGCCTGACTACCCAGCAAAAAACTGTCATGTTGAGCAAAACGCTAGTTTAGCGAAGAATCTCGGATATCTTAAAGCCGCACCTCAGAATTGGCTTAAAAGCCTTAAAAGGTGGTTAAGCAATGCGAGATAAAATCCTCTATGGGGAGCGAGTTCCGAATCCCAACTCGCCTGGTGGTCTTTCCAACAAACTGATAGGCGCACACTCACCAAAAATTAAAAGCCGTTCGGATTTCGATGTCGAGGTTCTTAGCAATAACCCAGATGGCACAACAACTGTTAAGTTAGTTAAAGAATTTCCAGATGATAGCGTCTCTAAAATCAAGAAGTCCACTTTAGCACCGGACAGTTGGAGCGATGACAAGATTATCGAGGTGACAAACCAAGTAGCTTGTACTTCACCTGTTGCAACAAGTTCGCGGGGTGATAGTTCAACTTTGCATCGGCAGATTGTTGATGGCGTAGAGTGGGAAGTAATCAAGGATTCGGCGGGAAATGTGACATCCTCTTACCCCACTGGCGGCAATCCGACGACCAATTTCTGAGGCGACGGGACTATGACGACTTTCCAAGAGCTAGATGTGTATTTAAGCCAAGATTTCTCGGAGGACTATTGGGCTGATGACGCTAGTTTATATGCGCGTGAGCTGGTTAAACAACTGACTACAGAGGATTGGAATGCTCTTCACGCCTCTTGGCAAAATCGCTCAAAGGACTGGCAGGTGCGCTGTGCCGAAATTCTCGACTGGGGAGAGGCGCGTCAGGCAGTTCCTTTGCTGCTGGAGATAATTGGGGAGGAAGATGACGAGTTGACATTAACAGCGGCTGATTCCTTGAGGTCGATAGGTTTAGCGGAGCTATATTTGCCTGTAGGCGAGAAGGTCTTGGAACGTTTGCAAGTGGTGGCTCAGAAGGGTAATCTTGCTAAACGCATTATTAATGAGCTACTGAAAAAGCTACAAGTTCAATCACTGGAAAAGTCTAAAAAAAGAGAGACTCTAACTGGTGAGGCGTTACTCAAAAACGTAAAGAAGCTAGGAAACTTGAGCAAACAAGAAAAGGCTACAGCTTGTGGCTACTACACTGCCACTAAAAGCGGCGTAAAGCGGGTCAATATGATGAAGTTCTTGAATGCCCTTATTGATGCTGAGGGCATACAGCTTAATGGCAGTCAGCAAGAGAGTATTCATCGTGGAGAGTCTTCTCTTAACTATCGCATTAGTGTGCAGGCTAACGGCAATCTGATAATTGGCTCCGCTTATACCAAACAGATGGGTTTGAGTCCAGGAGATAAATTTGAAATCTCTCTGGGACGCAAGCATATTCATCTCCGACAACTTGATCGAGAAGAAATGCAAGAATCGGAGGGGGAGTTAACCTTCCGAGACGATGCTAGAACAGCAACAAAATGACAGATGAGGAAACAAAAGTATTGTATT